>NZ_JAVLSX010000018.1:0-70058 GCF_031583795.1 Paenibacillus sp. VCA1
ATATATAACATTCGTTGTAATATTATAAAAGCGTAACGTTTGACTGTATGGTTCATTATCATGTATCATATTTTCATCAATAAGTTATTAAAATGAGTTACATAGATTGAACGTTTTATAATGATTCATTCATTTGTAAATAAGGCGAAAGGCCTGGTTCATTCTATTGAGCTCAGGAGGCTGCGGAGTCCGGACGGGAAGTTCAGCATATGCGCCTGGGGTGCCTGACCTGAATGTGCTACTAGGATCCCTAACGGATCTGCCGCAAAGTCCATAAATTATATTTCGGTGAGGTGGTTTTAGATGGGGATATGAAACTTTACCGGATCGGTGAATTGGCAAAAGCCGGGGGCGTCAGCGAGCGCACGATCGATTATTATACCAAGCTGGGACTGATCTCTCCCGAGAAGCGCACCCTTAAAAATTATCGTTTGTACAGCCATGAAACCTTGCTCCGGCTCAAACGTATTAATGAATTGAAACAAGAGAAATATACTCTGGAAGAGATCCGCCAGACGCTTGCCAAATGGGAAGCTGCCCCGGAGCTCGATCACGTTTCCGACAGGCTTTCTTATTTGGAGCTGCACATGCAGCAGCTTGAACGCGAGGTCAAGGAGCTCAGCCCGATTCTGGAAAAGATGAAACCCGGGCAGGCTCGGCGCCTGCTGCTGAATTTGCTGCCCCAGGGAGCGGCATGCATCGAAGCGATCCGGCTCTTCCTTGAGCAGGGGCCTACCCTTTAAGGCGGGCACCAACGTTTTCCCACAGGTATCGACACATGCAGGAGGTTGTAAAATGGGAATGTATATCCTTATTATCATCGCTTTCGGATTTTCCCTATGGGCGCAGTTCAGAGTCCAGGGAACGTTCAGAAAATGGTCCGACGTACCGGCATATAGCGGCATGACCGGCTATGATGCAGCCCGTCACATGCTCGACAGCAACGGGCTGCACGATATTCCGATCGAGCCGGTCCGAGGCGCTTTATCCGATCACTATGACCCGATTCATCGCGTTGTCCGCTTATCCGAACCGGTCTATTATGAGAATTCGATTTCGGCGATTTCCGTCGCCTGCCACGAGGTCGGACACGCCATTCAGCACAAGCAGCATTACCCGATGCTGGTGCTTAGACACCGGATTTTCCCTATCGTCAATTTCGCTTCGGGGATCGCTCCGCTGCTCATTATCGCCGGCTTTTTGTTCCAGTGGATGGGACTCCTCGGGATCGGGATCATTTTCTTCTCCGTTGCCGTCGCCTTCCAGCTGATTACGCTGCCGGTCGAATTTAACGCAAGCAACCGCGCACGCGACATTATGGTAGCCGAAGGTTATATTACGAACGAGGAAGAAAGAGGCGTCGCCAAAGTGCTGAATGCCGCAGCCCTGACCTATGTGGCTGCCGCGCTGATTTCCGTGCTGGAGCTTCTCCGCTACATTTTGATTTTCGTTAATAACAACCGCGACTAACGCGAAACGCAAAAAACACCCTGGTCGGTTACGAACCGACCGGGGTGTTTTTATTGTTGCCGTTATGATGTTTTCCGTTTTTTGAAGTCCCGGTTTGCTGCTGCAGTCCAAAGTAGCTGATCAGAAAGGAGCGGAAGGCCTGCGCTACCCGCGGCAGCTTGTCGTCCGAGCGATGGATGAGCCCGATGGTGCGCGTCACCTTCGGCTCCGATATCCGTACCCGGGCGGGCTGCAGCGGATTGGTCTGAAAAAGCGCCATTTCCGGCAGGATGCTGACCCCCATGCCGGCGGCGACCAGTCCGCGAATCGTATCCGTTTCCTCGCCTTCAAACGCGATCTTTGGCGTAAATCCCGCTTCCAGGCAGGCATGCCATACGATCGGCCTAAGGGAATAACCTTTGCTGAACAGGACGAATTTATCGTCCTTGAGCTGGCTGAGCTTGATGTTTTCTTCCTTGGCCAGCGGATGGTTCGGAGGCAAAATCGCAAACAGCTCCTCCGTCAGCATGACTTCCCCTTCGACCTGTTCATGCTTTTCCGGAAAAGGCGAAATGAAGGCCAGATCCACCTCGGCCGAAATGACGTCGCGGATCAAGGACGGGAACATGCCCTGCTTGAATCTGAACTTCACATTCGGATACCGGCGCTTGAATTCGGCCACGACAGACGGAATAAGATGGATCCCCAGACTATGCGGAAAACCGATCCGGATTTCGCCTTGCTCCGGGTCCAAAAATTCATGAACCTCGGCTACCGCTCTGTCGAGATCTTTGAGGATGCTGTCCACCCGTTTGCAAAACAGCTGGCCTACCGGCGTCAGCTGCAGGTTTCTTCCCTTTTGCATAAACAATTGAACGCCCAGCTCTTCCTCCAGCTGATGAATCTGACGGCTGACCGCAGACTGGGCCACGTGAAGCTCCTCCGAAGCCTGGGTGACATGCTCTTTCTGCGCTACCTTCAAAAAATACTGCAACTGTCTTAATTCCACCTGTTACTCGCTCCATTCTGCTTTTTACGCGGGTCCTCTTATGACCTTCTATACCGTTTCTTCAATATCCTTGCCATTAAGCCGTAAATGAAAAATCCGCCGACCAGTCCGCCCAAATGGGCCATCCAATTGATTTTAATTTGATCCGTCCCCATTGCAAAGGAGAAAAAGATACCAATGAACAGCAGGGCGTAAATCGTTTTGCGCGAGGAATCGTCCATCAGGTTCCGCTGCAGCAGGGCGATGTAGAGATACGCCCCGTACACGCCGTACACCGCGCCTGAGGCGCCGAGCGTAATGAGGACATCGCCCAGGCGGTTATAATGCGCAACCGACAAAATATTGCCGATCACGCCGCTGAGCAGATATAACAGCGCATACCGCCAAGCCCCGAGCAGCCGCTCAAGCGGCGGACAAAAGACGAGAATCGCAAAATCGTTGAACAACAGATGCGAAAAACCTCCATGCAGAAACAGGGACGTCAGGTATCTCCACCATTCGTTATATCCCTCCACATTGGTCAGGGCGCCGAATTTCAGGATCGTATTGTTGTCCGAGGCGCCTCCGTTAAACACGACGATCAAATACATAATGATATTCGCCACAAATAATATCGTCGTAATCGGATAATATTTTAAATAACTTTTCCAATTTTCATAACGAACAAATAACATGCCGCACATCCTTTGCTATAACTGTACCGGGACAAGGCCTGACTCCGGGCAATCACCCATTATTCGACGGCAACTTTAAGCCGTATCCATCCATCCCATTGGACAATGCCTTTTTAAAAAGATTATAATGAAACTTGGCACGAATCACCAATTTCCATATCCGAAAGGAGAATGAACCATGGCACAAGAACGCACAGGTGCTGCAACTTTTAAAGGCAATCCGATTACGCTTATCGGTCCCGAACTGAAAGCGGGCGATCAGGCTCCGGATTTTACGGTCAGCAAAAATCTGCTTGAACAAGCTACCCTCAAAGATTTCGCAGGAAAAATCAAGTTGATCAGCGTGGTTCCTTCCCTCGATACCGGCGTATGCGACGCCCAGACCCGCCGCTTCAACGAAGAGGCATCCGCCCTTGGCGACAACGTAGTCGTCTTGACCATCAGCGCGGACCTTCCGTTCGCCCAAGAGCGCTGGTGCGGAGCAGCCGGCGTTGACCGCGTCGTGACGCTTTCCGATCACAAAGACATGTCCTTCGGCGAAGCCTACGGGGTTCATATCAAAGAATTCCGTCTGGACATGCGCTCCATTTTCGTCGTCGATCAAAACGACAAAATCACGTACGTGGAATACTTGAAGGAAATGGCCGAGCATCCGAATTACGAACAAGCGGTAGCCGCCGTAAAAGAGCTGCTGTAAAAAGCGCTACCTTAAGTATATGCTTATCAGGGCACAAGAAAAAGCCTATCGTCGTTCTTTCGATGAGGACAGACCGTTTTTTCATGCCCCATAATCCATCAAGCCGGTTTGCGCACTTGTTTTCGCGTATGCCGGCACCTGAAAAAAAGCGGGAGAAAGCTTGCGTCTTTCTCTCGCTTTTTCATGCCTATCGTTAGGAGACCTTATATTTGCTTAGTTTTTTGTCGAGTGCCGAAAACAAATTGAGAATAATGCGGTAGTTGGCCCCCAAATCCCCCAAGGACCCTCTGGAAGCGGAATACATGTCCACCGCGCTGCGTACCGGGCCTACCGAAAGCACCGATACCGTGATGTCCACCGTTCTTCCGAATGACGTCCTTTTTTCCAGCGTGATTTCTCCGACGGAAGGAACCTCATGCAAGACCTTATACCCCGGGATCTTCTTTAATGTCGAGGATATTTCCTCCCATGCCTTGTCTTTCGATAAATTGTAGTAGCGCGTCTTCATCTTCGGATCCTTCGCGCGGTCGCTCGTACCTTCCTGACTGCGAAAGACTCCCACTAGAACCCTTTTCAGCGACAAGACCTTTCCCCCTTTGTAGTAAGCATCATCAATACTTTACAGTGTACCATTGTTCAGGACAGAACAAAAGAGAAAGTAGGGTAAAAAATCGCCGAAAAGGCATTAGGCATCAGGGCATGAAGCGTTTGCAGCTGATTTTGGCGCACCCTTGCGAGACATGCAAATGTTGTCCGAAAAAGCAAAAAGACACTCCGGCATGCGGAACGTTTCCGCAGCACGAAGTGTCTGCCATTTCTTCAAAGGAAAACCCGCCTATGCCGTCCGGTTAAATTGTCTTCTGAACCTGCTTTGGCAGGTGGGTGATCGCGGATGCGTTTTTGAAGTCCCCTTGTCGTATAGACAGGGCTTTTCAGCCGCACATCGTAAAAATCTCCCTAGACATCATCATTGGTTCAAAACAACGATTAACCGTGGCGAACATCGCAGGATGTACTTATATTATAGACCTTTTTTATCAAAAAGTAAATGTTGCCGCCGAATATTACGGAAAGAAGCGGGTATTTGTCAGTCTTTTTTTGCCGGTTCCTTTTCGCGTGCATCCCCGTCGCCAGGTTCGAAATCCGCAGCGCCTGCAGATGCCTCTTCCCCGTTTTCGGATTCGGCCGCTTCTTGTTCCTCCAGTTCCTTTTGCTTAATCCGCTCGGCCTGTTCCTGCATTTTCGTGAACGTGGCATAAAAGTTGAAAAATGCCCAGTACGCGATCAAGCTTCCGCCGAAGAAGAAGATGAGCGCCGGATATTTGGAGCCAATGAACAGTACGACCGCGCTTCCGAGAACCGTCGCAATCACGCGGAACGGGCGGATAATCGTAATCAGCACCGCATTTTTCAAAATTTGCCGGATGCTCATATGGTAATGGACGATCATGGAAAAGAAATTGAACAAGGAAATGAAAAGTACGATCAGCAGGATCAGCATAACGATGCCGATGATCTGCATGTTTTTGAACTGCGTCATGTACACGGTGTAGTCCACCATCATGATGACAAGCAGCAAAACGTAAAAAATGCCCCCGATCATGCTTTGCTTGTAGTTTTCCTTGTACGATCTGAAAAACAGGCTGAATATTTTTACATCGGGGTCGCCCATAACCCATTTGCGCACGACCGCAAACAGCGCAGCCGTAGCCGGAAACAATGTAAACGGTGCCACAATACCCATGGCCCAGTTCATTTGAAGCGATTCGTTTGCGCCGGTCACCAAAAGCCTGGTCACCAGGAAAAAGAAAAACGGAGACGAACAGATCAGCCACAGGATGTTGCTGTATGCAAAGCGGGTGATCCATTCCGTAATTCGGTAAATACCGCCCATTGCGCCTTTAAATTCCAAGAAAAAGTCTCCTCCCCCACTATCTATGCTTGTACATACTCATATTTTACCGCATTTTGGCCCTATATTGCCAGAGCCTAATTTTTCGGGGAAATGGGTCATGGTCTATACCTTGAGCCGTTAACCCACATAAGATACACAGTAACCCAAAGGAATCAAACAATTAAGGAGGTAATTCTTCATGTCCCATGTAGCTGGATACGGTTATGGCCCTGGATTTGGTGGTTTGTGGGGTTCCACAGGTGCGATTCTTGTTCTCTTCATTCTGCTTGTTATCATCACTCGCGCATTCATTTATTAATTTGGGCGAACGATTTGCAATCAAAAAAAGAGACGAAGGGCAGCTGCTGCTCTTCGTCTCTTTGCGTTTGGAACCGGAGGACGTTAACGTTCCCCGGATTAGCTGTTGTAAGATTCGTCGCGTTTGGACGAGCGTCTGCCGTCGCTGCTGCTCGTGCGAGGCTTGCGGTCTCCGTCGCGATAGGAGTCGCTGCGTCCTCCGCTGCGGTTGTAGCCGCCGCGGTTGTCGCGGTCGCGGTTATTTCCGCCTCTGCCTCCGCTGTTGCTGCGGAAGCCGCCGTAGTTGCCGGACGGTCTGCGTCCGTTGCGAAGATCCGGCTTGCCGCTGTTGTAACGGCGTTTCACGCGGATCGGCTCTTCCGGCGTAAGCTGGATATCGGAATCGCGTTTTTCGCCGGTCAGCATTTTCATCGCCGCGGACAAAAGCTGCACGGAATCGTACTGCTCAAGCAGCTGGATCGCCAAACCTTTGTATTCGTTCAGCTCGCCTTTGTCGATCGTCTCCAGCAGGCGCTCCGCAATGATGCGCTGTTTGCCTTCGATCGCTTCGGCCAGCGTAGGCAGCGGCTTGCGGGCAATGCGGTGGCGCGTTACGCGTTCGATCAGGTGCAGGTGGTCGATTTCGCGAGGCGTTACGAAGGACCAGGCAGTGCCTTCTTTGCCCGCGCGGCCCGTACGGCCGATACGGTGAACGTAACTTTCCGGATCCTGCGGCAGGTCAAAGTTCACGACATGGGTTACGCCGGACACGTCAAGGCCGCGGGCCGCAACGTCCGTCGCCACGAGCACGTCGATGCTTCCGTCGCGGAACTTGCGCATAACGGTATCGCGCTGGTTCTGGGACAGGTCGCCATGAAGCCCGTCGGCGGAATATCCGCGTTTTTGCAAAGCTTCCGAAAGCTCGTCGACGCGGCGCTTGGTGCGTCCGAACACGATGGCAAGCTCAGGGGATTCCATGTCGATCAAGCGGCAAAGCGCTTCGAATTTCTGACGTTCAGGAACTTCGATGTAAGCCTGGTCGATCAGCGGCGCGCTAACCTGTTTCGGAACGACCGATACATGTTCAGGGTCTTTCAAAAATTGCTGGGCAAGTCTTTGGATGTTCGGCGGCATTGTTGCGGAGAAAAGCATCGTTTGGCGATTTTCCGGAACCAGCTTCAGGATCGATTGGATGTCATCCATAAAGCCCATGTCCAGCATTTCGTCGGCTTCGTCCAAAATGACGGTTTCGACGTCGTCGAGACGAATCGTTTTACGGTTAATGTGGTCGAGCAAACGGCCTGGAGTACCGATAATGATTTGCGGTTTTTTCTTCAAGGCGCGGATTTGGCGTCCGATGTCTTGGCCGCCGTAGATCGGCAGGGAGCCGATGCCTTTGAAACGGGTCAGTTTTCCGATTTCTTCCGCGACCTGGATCGCAAGCTCGCGGGTCGGAGTCATAACGAGAGCCACGATTTTGTCCGTGTCCTTGGAAATTTTGTTGATCAGGGGGATGCCGAATGCCGCGGTTTTACCCGTACCGGTCTGTGCCTGCCCGATCAAGTCGCGTCCTGTCATCGCGATCGGGATGGATTGTGCCTGAATAGGTGTCGCTTCCTCGAATCCAAGCTCAGTAATAGCGCGAAGAACCTTCGGTTCAAGGCCTAAGTCTGCAAAATTTTTCAAAATATTCATACTCCTTCTATAAAGTGGACATTCCACAATCTTGTCTGTATTCTTAAGTAGCGGTAAACATATATAGGTTAGCCATTCCTACATCATTTTTTGCATGGCTTATATTCTCTATAGCGTTTATTCAGGGTAAAAACACCCCTAAAAGGCATTTGCGAACATCAAATTCGTGCCGCTTCGGGCACAATATAGGGAACGGCACCTGCAGAGCCCCTCTTCGTTCGAACGTACGCCGTTCATCGCATAATCCCTTTTTATGAAAAACGGTAATTTTTCTCCTGAAACAATGTCAAAATAATACTATTGTACAAGCCTACTCAAGAATATCCAATCCATTATATCACAAACCAAATTGCAAACACCAGCGCCTTGAAACAATGACTGAAAATTTTTATGAAAATTTATGTACTTATGGAAACGGGGGTGAACCTGTGAAACTCAGCAATGTCTGGAAATACGTCGTCGTGATCATCGGCGCGGCGCTTATCGCTTGCGGATTCAACCTGTTTTTGGTCCCGCACAAGCTGCTCAGCGGCGGCGTATCGGGTCTATCGATGCTCGTCAATTATTTTACGCCGGTAAATCTCAGCGTTTTGTATTTCGTCTTTAACGTACCGATCCTCGTCGCGGGCTGGTTTCAGCTCGGGAAACGGTTCATCGTGCTCAGCATTTTGTCGGTCGTGGCCACGACGTTTTTCATCGCCGTTGTTCCGGTCAACCTGCTTGCGTCGGATACGCTGTTGGCGTCGGTGTTCGGAGGGGTTCTGGTCGGCGTAGGGGCGGGCATATCTTTTCGGGCCGGCGGCTCCTCGGGCGGATTTGACATTATCGGCTCCATCGTGACGCGTTACCGCGATTTTCCCGTGGGCAACGTGCTCGTCGCAATGAACGGCCTGGTCATTCTTGCCGCCGGATATTTTCAAAACGACTGGAACCTCGCCCTTGCCTCGATGATTTCGATCTTCGTGACCGGCAAAATGGTGGACTTCATCCATGTCAGCCATTTCAAAGTCACCGTTTATATCATCACCAACGAGACGGAAGCGCTGCTGCAGAAGCTGCTCGAACGTCCGCGCGGCGTGACCAAAATCAAAACCGAAGGGGCGTTTTCCCACGAGTCCAAAGACATGCTGATGACTGTAACGACCCGCTACGAGCTTCAAGAGCTGAAACGCATCATCAAGCAGACCGATCCGAAGGCCTTCGTCAATATCGTCGAGACCGTCGGGGTAATGGGTTCCTTCCGCAGAAGCTGAATTTGGCGGTCCTTGTGTAAAAAGGGTGCGATTTGTGGTATATTAATGGTGCGCGGTTCCTGCATAAGTTCCATGAGATTAGGTTTGACAAGGGTTTTCCAGGCACTTAAACGCTTTTCCGATTCCTTGGCTTTAAAGAATTAGGGCTGTAAAGAATCCGAGAGGAAAGGGTGATTTTTGTGGAAATGGAAACGGTGAAATTGTCCCAAATCGTCATGAAATGGTTCCCCGATATGATGCCATTCTTGAAGCAAAATGAACTGAATTCGCTCATTGTGCTGCGGGACGGACTTGGAATCCTGGAACAGGAAGATGCAATGGAAATCATCCAGTACAGCATCTGTGAGCACCAAAGCTCTGCGCCTCTTCAATAATGAAGATGTGGAAAACGTATAGAAAGATCCGTGCCGCCCGTGATCAGTCCCTGAACCATACTGGAAACAGGCGGCATTTTATTCTGATGATATTATAACGGCCCAAATGCCCGGTTTCTCGGGCGACGGCACCCCGAAACACGCAAAAACCGGAAGCTCATGGAACATCTGGGCTCCGGTTTTTTGGGTTTCAACTACACTACCGATCCTTCCCCTTGGGATCTTTTGCACAAAACCTCCCGTTCATGCCGTTTCACCTCGGCCAGCCATTCCTCTCTCACCGGGGTGCCCGCATTCCGGCAGTAGTAATCCCAGATCGCCCCGAACGGGTAAGATTTGAATTCCTCCACAAGCGCCAGTCTGGACGTATAATCCCCCTGCAGCTCGATTTCCTTCAGCCGGTCCACCGGCTCAAGCATCGCCCGCAGCAGAGCCTTCAGCGTGTTTCTTGTACCGATCACCCATGCGGCCACATGGTTGATGCTGCCGTCGAAGAAATCCAGGCCGATATGGGTTTTCTCCAGCAGCTTGCCGCGGACAAGCTCGCGGGCGATGTCGAGCAGCTCGTCGTCCATCGTGACCACGTGATCGCTGTCCCAGCGGACCGGACGGCTGACGTGAAGCAGAAGGCGTTCTCCGAACAGCAGCCAGGAGGACAGCTTATTCGAGATCGTTTCCGTCGGATGGAAGTGCCCCGAATCAAAGCAAACCGTTTTCCTGCGGCTGAGGGCGTAGCCCATATAAAATTCATGGGAGCCGACCACATAGCTTTCGGAACCGATGCCAAAAAGCTTGCTTTCCACGGCATCGATATTGAAGGCTTCGTCGATCGGATCGCTGAAGATTTCGTCCAGTGCTTCCATCAGCCGGACGCGCGGCGACAGGCGGTCGATCGGGGCGTCCTTGTACCCGTCCGGAATCCAAATGTTTGTGACGCAAGGCTGGCCCAGCTCCCGACCGAAATATTCGCCGATTTTGCGCGAGGCTTTGCAGTGATCGATCCAAAATTGCCGGACTTCTGCGTCGGGATGGCTGAGCGTAAAACCGTCGCTTGCTTTTTCATGCGAAAAGCAGGTCGGATTAAAATCCAAACCGTAACCCTTTTGTTTAGCCCACTTCACCCAATTTTCAAAATGCTTTGGCGCCAGTGCGTCCAGGTCAACCCGCTCGTCCGTATCCGTGTAAATGGCGTGCAGATTAACCTTATGGCGCCCCGGAATGAGCTCGAACGCTTTGTCGATATCGTCCCGAAGCTGTTCCGGCGTGCTCGCGCGCCCGGGATAACTGCCAGTGACGGCGATGCCGCCGCCCAGCTCCCGCCCTTCGTTCAGAAATCCCCTCACGTCGTCCCCCTGCCAGCAATGAAGCGAAATTTTGATGCGGGAAAGCTGTTCGAGGACATCGTCCACGTCGATGCCGTGCTTTTCGTACAATTTTTTGGCTTCGTTAAAGCTGTTTTGAATCGCAGCCTCCATCTGTTTCCCCTCCGGAATGTTCGTCATTGTGTTCGCGCCTCATCTTCGGTTCAGCCAAGCGACCGATACCGGTCCCGAAGCTCCTTCAGCCGTGCAGGGTCTTCTGGACGCGGCTCGTACTTCCGGATTTCGAAAGAGTGACGGATCATTCCCCTCGCCTCCCCAAGATCCCGAATGGCCCCATCCGCGATCATCTGCACGGCAAGGTTGCCGAGCACCGTGGCTTCGGTCGGTCCGGCATAAATCTCCATGCCAAGCAAGTCGGCGCTGAGTTGGCATAAAAATGCGTTGTTCGAGCCCCCGCCGACGATGTGAAGCTGCTTGAGCGGCTCTCCGGTCACATGCTCAAGCTCGCGGACATAAACGTCATAGGAAAGCGCCATGCTGTCAAAAATGCACCGGGCCAGTTCCCCGGGGGACGCCGGCACCGGCTGGCCGGACTGTCTGCAGAAGCTCCGGATCGCTTCCGTCATGTTCGGCGGGTTCATGAACCGGTCGTCGCTGCACGGAATAAGCGAGCGGAAAGGCTCGGCGGCAGCGGCCAGTTCAGCAAGCTCCGCAAACGAATAAGCGTTGTCAAGTTCTTTGCGGACCTGCTGGATCAGCCACATCCCCATCATATTTTTCAGGAAACGGTATGTGCCGAAGGCACCCCATTCGTTCGTATAATTGCATTCCATCGCCAATCGGCTTGTCAGCGGCCGCTCCCGTTCCACTCCGATAAGCGACCAGGTGCCGCTGCTGAGATAACCCCATGACGTCCCCTGCGCCGGAACCCCAAGCACGGCCGAAGCCGTATCGTGGGTTGCCGCACAGATAACCTCACACCGGGGAAGGCCATGCGCCCGGACAAGCTCCTCCCGGATAAAACCCAGCCGCGCGCCAGGCCGGACAAGTTCGGGAAACCGGCTTCTTTGAAGCCCCAGCAGCGCGAGCAGTTCGGCATCGTAATCCTGCGTATGCAGGTTCAGCAGCTGCGTCGTCGAGGCATTGGTCGCTTCGCTTTTCAAAACCCCGCACAGCCGGTAGTGCAGGTAATCGGGAACAAGCAATATATGCTCCGCCGCTTTCAGTTCTTCCCGGTCGTGCACGTACAGCTGGTATAACGTGTTGAAGGATAACTGCTGAATCCCCGTTTTCGCGTAGATTTCCTGAAAAGGAACATGCCGATGCAGACGCTCCGGAGCGCCATTCGTCCGGGGATCGCGGTACGCGTAAACTTCTCCGATCCGCTCCCCCTCCCGGTCCATCAGAACGTAATCCACCGCCCAGGTATCGATGCCGAGCGTGCAGGTTTCGATGCCGAGCGCTTTTGCCTTCCGCAGCCCCAGAAGAATCTGTTCAAACAAATACTCGATATCCCAGCAAAACTTCCCGTCTTTTTCATGAAATCCATTGCTGAACCGGTGGATTTCCCGCAAGCGGAGCGCTCCATCCCGGAGCGTCCCCCATATCACTCTTCCGCTGGAAGCGCCGATATCGACGGCCAAATAATTGTTCATACGCATGACTCCCGCAAAGGATTTTTTGCCGGACGGAACATCGATTGCCAAGCTCATCGGCTGTCGTTTGACGACCTGTTATATGCGGATACCTCCCCCTGAAAACGCCAAGCCGTATGCTGAATATACCCGCCGACATATATTTTGTATACTTTTTACGAATTAGTATATTGTATGAATCGCAGCGAATCAATCATTTTTTGGATGATATTGAAAATACTAAACGATAATAACCTTTTAATTCGTCAATGACGTATACTTTGCAGAAACAAAATCGTTTTATCTTATCTGCGACATGTATTGTCATAATTAAACGTTATGATCGATTCGTAAAATATTTGAAAGAGGTGGATGGAATTGCATTCTTTAAAAGGAAAAGTGGCATTGGTCGCAGGCGCTACGCGTGGAGCGGGCAGAGGAATCGCCGTTGAACTGGGAGCGGCCGGAGCGACCGTTTATGTAACCGGGCGGACGACGCGAACGATGCCTTCCGAGTATCGTCGTCCCGAAACGATCGAAGAGACGGCGGAACTTGTTTCTTCTGCCGGAGGGAAAGGCATCCCCGTACAGGTTGACCATCTGGATCCGCTGCAGGTTCAAGCTTTGGTGGACCGCATTGAGAAGGAGCAAGGGCGGTTGGACATACTCGTCAATGACATTTGGGGAGGAGAAAACCTGATACAGTGGAACGTGCCCGTATGGGAGCATTCGCTGGAGGCGGGATTCCGCATGCTGAGGCTGGCGATCGATACCCATATCATAACAAACCATTTTGCGCTGCCGCTGCTGATCCGGACCGGAAATGGGCTGGTCGTGGAAATGACCGACGGCACGGCGGCGTATAACGACCGGAATTACAGGTTGTCGCTGTTTTACGATTTGGCGAAAAATTCCGTCATCCGGATGGCCAAATCGCTCGCCCACGAACTGCAGCCTCATCGATGCACAGCCGTTGCGGTAACGCCAGGCTGGATGCGCTCCGAAATCATGCTTGAACACTTCGGCGTCCGGGAAGAAAACTGGCGGGATGCGCTCGAAAAAGAGCCGCATTTCATCATTTCGGAGACGCCCCGGTTCGTCGGGCGCGCGGTTGCGGCACTTGCCGGGGATCCGGAGGTAGCCCGCTGGAACGGCTGCTCTGTATCAAGCGGCGAACTGGCTAAAGTATACCATTTTTATGATCTGGACGGTTCGCAGCCGGACGCCTGGAGATATATCGAAGAGGTGCAGGATCAGGGCAAACCGGCCGATGCTACCGGTTACCGCTGAGCATCCGCATCCGTGGCGAGCGGCGCCGTCGAGTCCCGTACGATCACCGTCGGGACGATTTCCTCCCGGATTTGGCCGTTTTCTTCTTCCCTGAGCTCGAAGAGGAGGATTTCGGCGGCCCGTTCGCCTAACTTGCGCGTATTTTGATTTACGGTCGACAACGCCGGATTTGCGAATGCGCTCATCGCCAAATCGTCATACCCCATCAAGCTGACATCCTCCGGGATCCGGATCCCCATTTCCCTGGCCGCGTCCATCGCCCCGATCGCCTTTAAGTCGCTCGAGGCAAAAACGGCGGTTGGGGGATGTTCCATGGACATCAGCGACTTAAACCCCCGATAGCCCGTTTCCGCGAAATCTTCGCCCGGTAAAACGGTGATCCACTCCTGGTTGAAAGGAATCTGGTGCTGGGACAAGGCGAGCCGGTAGCCTTGCAGGCGGAGGGAAAACTCCTGGTTTACGTCCACCATCGACTCCCCGGGCAAAATCAGTCCGATATCCCGGTGCCCCAAAGAGATCAAATGCTGCGTCGCCAAATACCCCCCCGTCAAATTGTCGACGATCACGTACGGAATGCCCAGATGGGGATAAAAAAAATGAACGGTCACCATCCGGCGTTTTTCCTCTTTCCACCCCGTCAAATGCTGAATGTCGAACACATGGTTGGTCGTAAGCAAAATGATGCCCGCATCCGGATCGTCCGGCAGCTTGTACTCCTCGTTTAATCCCCACAGAAAAAAACGAATGCCGTTTTCTTCGCAAACGTCGCGAATCCCCTGGAACATTTCCGTAAAAAACGGATGGTTGAACGCCGCGACCACCTCGTTTTTATAGGCCAAATAAACGGTCCGCATCGATTTCCGCTGCGGGGCGCCGGCTTCGTTCACGAAGCTGCCTTTTCCACGAATCCTGTAGACGTACCCTTCCTGCACCAGATCGGACAGCGCTCTCCGCGACGTAATCTCGCTGGTGTTGTATTGCCTGGCGAGTTCGATTTGCGTCGGAAGCGGATCATGCGCCTTGAACTCCCCGGCTTCGATCCGGCGTTTAATGTCCTTCATAATATATTGATACATCGGCATTTTATCCGATTTTTCCATGCCCGTCACTGTTATCACTCCCTACAAATTGAGTTAAGTATACTTTAAGGGTATTGATTTCGCAAGAAGATGTCGGTTTATGCATGAATGCACGCCGCCCGGTTTCGTTTATTTCCATCATTGCTAAAATGCTGCCAATCCCCTGCTCCGTATGTATTTATGATGCCTGCAGGCAAAGCTACTCCATATACATGATTCGCCCTTGGACGAATTTGCAGCCGAAACCGCGAAACTTTCACCCCAAAATAATCGTCAAATTGTTACAAACCTGTTGTTTTTGAGCACAGCCGTTCTAATATAATCGTATTGTGAACGCGAACAAGGGAGAGAATATTATGAACATCATCTTGGCACTGCTGCTGTTTTTGGGCGGCAGCGCAGCTCATCATCCGCAAAACGGCAGCGATCAAGCCGCCAATTTATTGAATTCCGCCATTCATTCGGCCATCGCCAACTCCCAGCACAAAGACGTCGCCGCGAGCGCGAACGGTCAAATCGCCAAAAGCGATCCCCAAACGGATGCTCCCAAAGTCAAAGGCGTCTATGTGACGGCCTACAGCGCCGGAGGTTCCCGGATGAACCAGCTGCTCGATCTCGTGGATCAAACGGACCTGAACGCCATGGTGATCGACATTAAGGATGACGCCGGGTACATAACTTACAAGACGGACAACCCCGAACTGATCAAAAAGGGAAATCCCCAGCCGTTTATCCGCGACATCCACGGGCTGATGGACCGTCTGAAGCAGCATGATGTGTACCCGATCGCCCGCGTCGTCGTGTTCAAAGATACGGTTCTCGCCAAAAAACGTCCTGATCTTTCTTTTGTCAATCAAGATGGAACCGTATGGAAAAACGGCAAAGGCGACAGCTTTGTCAATCCCTTCAGCAAGGAAGTGTGGGATTACAACGTCGAAATCGCCAAAGAAGCGGCCAAGCTCGGATTTAAGGAAATCCAATTCGATTACGTCCGCTTTCCCGAGGGATTCGAAAAACGGGCCGATTCGCTGAAATACGTCAAAAACGGCAAAACCCGCGTCGAAACGGTCGCCGATTTCGTGCAGTATGCCCGGAAACAGCTGGCACCGATGGGCGTCCGCGTATCGGTCGACATTTTCGGTTATGCCGCTTCCGTTCCTGCCGCCGAAGGCATCGGGCAAGACTTCAACAAAATTTCCGCGAACGTCGACGTGATCAGCCCGATGGTATACCCAAGCCATTACACCCAGGGCTGGTTCGGCGCCAAGGACCCGGATAAGGAGCCGTACCGCACGATCAAAGGTTCGATGACCGATACCTTCAAAAAACTCGCTCCGCTCGCAGACCAAAAGCCGATCGTCCGGCCATGGATACAGGATTTTACCGCCAGCTGGCTCGGCAGCGGGCATTATATCAAATACGGCAAAACGCAGGTTGAAGAGCAAATTCGGGCATTGAAGGACATGCATATCGACGAATATTTGCTTTGGAATGCAACCAACCGCTACTCCCAAGGCGTGCAGTACAAATAAAACGCAACCTGCGGTTATATGATCCGTTGCCCGAACCCGGCCGCCATGGCCGGGTTCGTTGTTTCAAGGACCGGCACCGCAGATGATGGCGGACGTAGAAAGGCTGCTTAGGTACAGTCTTTTTCAGCGGCTTCGACGTATTTATGCCGGATTTCCCTGTTCAAAGGAAAGCGAATGCTTTAAAATGGATTTCTGTCGGTTAACATACGCGAATTTACTGTACTGTGAGGCTTAACATGAAAACAACGGTAACGATGAGCCAAAAGTTTAAACAATTTATAGTCATTTTGCTGCCGATTCTGGTGACGCAAATCGCCTTATCCGCCATTACGTTTTTTGATACGAACATGTCCGGCCACGCCGGTTCCACCGATTTGGCCGGCGTGGCCATCGGCTCGAGCCTGTGGGTGCCGCTGCAAACGGGCCTGAGCGGGATCCTGATGGGGATGACCCCGATCGTATCCCATCTTATCGGCGGAGGCCAGGCGAAAAAGGTCTCGTACCATGTGATGCAGGGATTATGGCTCGCCATTTTGCTTGCCGTCGCGGTTTTGGCCGTCGGAAGCATGCTGCTCCCGGTCATTTTGGACGGCATGAACCTTGAAAACGAAGTTCGATCCGTCGCCTTCCGCTTCTTGAGTTTCCTGTCGATCGGCATCATTCCGATGTTCGGATATACGGTGCTTCGCAGTTTCATCGATGCGCTGGGTCAGACGAGGATTTCGATGACGATTACGCTGATTTCCCTGCCGATCAACATTTTTCTGAATTACCTGCTCATCTTCGGCAACTGGGGGTTTCCGCGTCTTGGCGGCGCCGGAGCAGGCATCGCCTCCGCGATTACGTACTGGTGCGTTTTTGCGGTGGCCATCCTGTTCGTGATCCGGCTGAAGCCTTTCGTTTCCTACGGCATGTTCCGCCAATTTCACGGCGTGTCTTTCCGCGTGTGGAAGGAGCTGCTGAAAATCGGGGTGCCGATCGGCTTTTCGATTTTTTTCGAAACCGCGGTATTTGCAGCCGTTACGCTGCTGATGAGCCGCTTTAACACCATCACGATTGCGGCGCATCAGGCGGCCATGAATTTCGCGACGACGTTATACATGATCCCGCTCAGCATCAGCATGGCGCTAACGATTCTTGTCGGCTTCGAGAAAGGAGCCGGACGATTGAAAGACGCAAGGCAGTACAGCATTCTCGGCATCGGCTCGGCGGTGGCCCTGTCGCTTGTGACGGCCGTCGTGCTGCTTGTCGCAGGCCAATACGTCGCCGGTTTATATTCGGAGGAAAGCAAAGTCATCGCGTTGACGCAGCATTTTCTGATCTACGCGATTTTCTTCCAAATTTCCGATGCGATCGCGACGCCGGTGCAAGGCGCGCTGCGCGGTTACAAGGATGTGAACCCCGCCTTTATCATTACTTTTGTTTCGTATTGGGTGATCGGGCTCCCCGTCGGCTACCTGCTCGCTTCCTTCACGTCGCTTGGCGCTTTCGGCTTCTGGATCGGGCTTATAACGGGACTTGCCGTTGGCGCAACCCTGCTGCTGTGGCGTCTGGTGAAAGTACAGCGCGCCACCCGGAAGAGCGCGGCTATCGCCGCTTGACGGCGACCGTAAGACGAGTTCGAGTCTGAAAAATTGAAATTCCCACGAAAAAAGGAGCCTCCCCGGGTCGATCGACCTGCCGGGAAGGCTCCTTTCGTTCGTCTGCCGAAACGCATTCGTTACTGCGAAAGACGGGAAGCCAGCTCGTACAACTCCATGTTGAATTCTTTTTTCGTGTTGACCACCTTGTCGATGTCAGTGAGAACAAGCTCGCCTTTGATAATGCCGCAGGCTTTGCCGGATTCGCCTTCGATCAGCTTGCGTACGGCAAAGTCGCCCAGGCGGCTGGCCAGGTTGCGGTCGGCCGGCGTAGGCGTGCCGCCGCGCTGGATATGGCCAAGGCATGTGACGCGAGGTTCGAGCGTAGGGCAGCGGTCGGTGAGCGCCTTCGCCACGTCTTCGCCGCTTCCGACCCCTTCCGCCACGATCACGATGCTGTGGCGTTTGCCGAGGGCAAAGCTTTGCTCCATCCGTGCAGAAATTTCGTCCATGTCATGCGGTACCTCCGGCACGAGAATCGTTTCGGCGCCGGAAGCAAGGCCCGCGTACAAGGCGATGTCCCCGCAATGTCTGCCCATAACCTCGACGATCGAGGAACGCTCATGGGAGGACATCGTGTCGCGAAGTTTGTTGACGGCGTCCACGACGATGCTTACCGCGGTGTCAAAGCCGATCGTAAAGTCCGTAAACGAAATGTCGTTATCGATCGTGCCTGGCAGGGCCATCGTTTTGATGCCCAGTTTGCTCAGCTTGTTGGCTCCGTGGTAAGAACCGTCCCCGCCGATAACGACAAGGCCGTCGATTCCCCGTTTTCTCAGGATGTCGGCACCCTTTTGCTGTCCTTCGGGCGTCATGAATTCCTTGCAGCGCGCAGATTGCAGGATGGTCCCGCCGCGGTGGATGATGTCCCCGACGCTGCGCAGATCCATCGAAAAAATGTCGTCGTTCAGCAATCCCTGATAACCGCGTTGAATGCCGTACACTTCAAGCCCGAAATAAAGTCCGCTGCGTACCACCGCGCGAACGGCCGCGTTCATCCCTTGGGAGTCCCCGCCACTGGTTAGAACTGCAATCTTTTTCACTGTCATGAAAAATTCCTCCTCGTAATCACTCATACAAATGTTTGCGGATCCAGCGGCTGTTGACAAAGAAGAAGAGCCTGATCAGCGGGCTGCCTTTCATCAAGCGCTTGGACACGGAGCGAACATCCTGCTGCTCGCTGACTTTCGGATCGGACAAATAAATGGCCAGCAATCCCTCGATGATCATCCGGTGAAACGGCGGAACGGGAATGGACAATACATCCTTGCGGGCCGATCCGACAATCAGGGCGATCCGGTCCAGCATGATATCGGGAGAATCATAGTAATTGCAAAAGTTCAGATCCCCGCCAAGCCGATCCTCTTCCTGATCAATCAGGTAATCCAGCATAATGTGCAGACAGCAAACATGTGGAAAGTATGACGCATGAATGGAGGCCGCAGCCGCATCGCTCAAGTGCCGGTCACTCGCGGCAAGAAAAAGCATAAATACGCCCAGCGTTGAACCCGTAGCTGCGGCGAATTCGTTCCACTGCAGATGGGGGGTCCGTTCACGGTGAAGCTCCCACCACTCCAGCAAGGCCTGCTCCCTTAATTCGGGCTTGATATGCTTATAAACCTGCAGGTCGGTGTACAAGCCGGCTAAGTCCCGGATGTAAGGCATGGCAGACGCATAACCGGGAAGCTGGCGGATGCAAGCCTGGCAGGTCGTTACCAGGCTGCGCAGATAACCGCCGTCGTTTTGCTCCAGTCGCAGCGCGTAATAATTCACCGGCTCCGCCTCCGGATCGGTCGCGTCCAGCATGGACTGATGGAGCAGCCTGAAATCCTCCGGATCCATGGAGGTGCTGCGGTCGCATAAATTATCCAGATAATCGCTGATCGTCTGATAGGCGACGATAAGCTTCGTCAGGATCAGCCTGTCGGGCAGCGGAACCGCGGCATAAACGCCGCCTCCCTCGCAATGGAATTGCTTGGTCTCGATGCTGGCAAGCGCTTGTTTCCGCAGCTCCGGATCGGGAATTCGGTTCGCCAGGCTCCGCCATCCGTCCAGTTCCTTCCGCACTTCAGGCAGAACATGCTTATACACTCGTCCCATCAAGCTTATAGGGTTCCGGGGAACTTGATATTGACTTTGCCTTTGTTCATTCAAGACGGTGCCTCCACATTGTTGTCTACTTGTATCTATCCTAATGTTTCTTATTATAATATGGACCTTGGAATAGTACAAATAAACTAGATCACGTTCTTTGCGCTCATTTCCAATGAAAACGCTTAAAAAGACGCTTATCGATCATTTCCATCAAGGAGGCCCAAAACATGGTAAAAAAGCTGCTGCCTTACCTCATCCTGACGATGGGGCTGCTCCACATTTTTTTGCTGCACCATTTACTGTTCAAGCTGATTCCTATGGCGCTGATCCTCGTTTACGCTTATCTTCAATGCTCTTCCGCCAACAAAAAGCACGCTTTTCTTACGCTCGCAGGACTCTTTTTCTGCATGCTGGGCGACGGCTTGCTCCGTTTTTTCGTCGTGGGATTGTCGGCTTTTCTCATCGGCCACCTGTTCTACTTGTCCGCTTTTTTGATGCGGTGGAGATTTTCGCCCCTTCGGCTTTGCGCGGCGCTCCCCCTTGCCGGCTTCGCCGCATTTATGGGCTGGAAGCTGCATGGCGGTTTGACCGCCGGAGGGCATGATAACCTGATCGTTCCGGTATTTTTATACGTGGCCGTCATTACCCTGATGGGATTCTTTGCCGTCATGACGGGAAACTCGAGATGCGCCGCCGGAGCGCTGCTGTTTATCGCGAGCGACTCCATCCTCTCCTGGAACATGTTCGTTTCGGACATCGCGTATCCCGGCGTTCTGGTGATGGGAACGTATTACACCGCGCAATTTTTGATCGCCGGCAGCATGCGGCACAGACTCCGGGCATCGGGCGGCATACAGAACGGCAGCGATACTCCGGTTCGATTTCTTACCTGACGCAACCAAAAAAAGCACAGCTCCCTTTTCAGGGAACTGTGCTTTATAGGCTTTTTTTAACCAAAGCTATAAGAAAACGTCTGTCGACGCTACTTCCGAAGTTTTCCGCTCAATTATAAACTTGTCGGCAATGCCGGAAATTTATAATCTTCAGAAATCCATAAAACGGAGTTGATTCTTATAATTTAGTTACGTTTGCAGCTTGAGGGCCACGGTTGCCTTCAGTAATTTCGAATTCAACTTCTTGACCTTCGTCCAAAGTTTTGAAGCCATCGCCTTGAATTGCGGAGAAATGCACGAATACGTCTTCGCCGCCTTCAACTTGGATAAAGCCATAGCCTTTTTCTGCGTTAAACCATTTAACTGTACCTTTCAAATGAACAACCTCCTAAAAATACCGCCATATGTGGCGAATAAGTACATTATACTTCATGCATCTTGACAATGCAATCGATCTTTTGCGAATTTGAACTTTTTCATTTGCTTTTGGAGCTTCCTCTAAGGTATCATTTTACCAAAAGACCAAACGGAGAATGCATATGATCAAAAAACACGAAATATACAAAAAAGACAAATGGAACATGATGACCGTCGAAGTGCAGGGCCGTTATATCATTCTTCGGGAGATCTCCGATCAATGGGGCGAGGAAACCCACACCTTCATGAGCCGCCCGGCTCTCATGCAATGGGCCGAAGCCCGTTTTCCCAAAGAGGAATACGAAGACAATATGGAAGAATGGCGTTCGATCATGGCCGCCTTCAAAGGAGTCTAGCCCTACAAAATGGAGTATAACAGCACCCTTATCTTCATCATTTCCGCTTTCTGCCTCGGGGCCGTGCTGATCATGATGAAAAACTCGGTCCCGCAGAAGCTGAAACGGGGTCTGGCGGGCACGGCGGCCGTCATGATCCTCATTGCCTTTATACTTATTGTATACAGTCTGTTCACCATGGGTTCCAGCCCTTGAAGGAAAGTTTCATATTATTGAGGGGAAAGGTTCATACTAAGGGGTATATTTCCTAAACAAGGAGGCTCCCTGCTTGTGAACTTCAGCAAGACGATCAGGATCGCGGTGCTGCTTGCGGTTGCCGCGGGCGCTGTTCCCCTTTTTCCTCCTGCGGTTTCGTCAAGTGGAACCCATACTCATTCATCCCAACAATTAAGGAGGATTCCCATGGAAAAGCTATTGAAGCGTTCAGAAGTACCCGAAGAGCATAAATGGAATGTGGAGGATTTGTTTGACGGCCAAAAAGCCTGGGATCAAACCTACGCCGAACTTCAGCAGGAGCTGAAAAAGGTCGCCGAATTCCAAGGCAAGCTCGACAACGCCAAATCGGTGAAAGACTGCTTCGCGCTTGAAGACGATATTTCCCTTAAAACCGAACGCCTTTACGTATATGCCCATCTGCACCATGACGAAGATACAGCAAACCCTACATACCAGGCATTGTCCCAAAAAGCGAAAAAATTGAACGTGCAGGTCGGCGAGGCGCTTTCCTTCATTACGCCGGAAATTTTGTCGCTGCCGGACGAAACGCTGGACGCGTTTATCGCGGATCCCGTTCTCGCTCCATACAAGTTCACCCTGACCGAAATGAAGCGCGAAAAAGCGCATGTGCTTTCCAAGACGGAGGAAGCGCTGCTCGCGCAGGTCGGCAACCTGTCCCAGGCGCCGCAGACGATTTTCGGCATGCTGAACAACGCGGATTTGAAGTTTCCGAAAATCAAAAACGAAGACGGCAAGGAAGTCGAGCTGACGCACGGCAACTACATCCAGTTCCTGGAGAACCCGAACCGCGAGGTGCGCGAGCGCGCGTTTAAAGCCGTATACGATACGTATGCGAAAAATAAAAACACCATCGCCGCCGCGCTGAACGCCAACGTCAACAAAAACATGTTTTACGCGAACGTGCGCAAATATCCTTCCGTTCTGGAAATGTCGTTGTACGGCGACAATATTCCGAAGGAAGTGTATACCAACCTGATCGACACGATCCATGAAAGCCTGCCGCTGCTGCACAGATACATGAACCTGCGCAAAAAGCTGCTGGGCGTCGATGAGCTTCATATGTACGACCTGTTTGCGCCGCTCGTGGAAGAATACAAAATGGACATCACCTACGATGAAGCGAAAAAGACCGTCAAGGAAGGCCTCAAGCCGCTGGGCGAAGACTATTTGAAATCGCTGCAGGAAGGCTACGACAACAAATGGATCGACGTTTACGAAAATGAAAACAAACGCACCGGCGCTTACAGCTGGGGAGCCTACGGCACCCACCCTTACGTGCTGCTGAACCATAAAGACAATTTGAACAGCATGTTTACGCTCGCGCACGAAATGGGCCATGCGCTGCATTCCTATTATTCGGACAACACGCTGCCTTACCGCGACGCGCAGTACACGATCTTCCTGGCCGAAGTCGCTTCCACGACCAACGAAGCGCTCCTGATGGATTACCTGCTCAAAAAATCGACGGATCCGAAGGAAAAAATGTACCTGCTGACCTATTATGCGGACCAGTTCCGCACGACGGTGTTCCGCCAAACGATGTTCGCCGAATTCGAAAAGCTCATCCATGAGCGCGCCGAATCGGGCGAGGCGTTGACGCCGCAGGCGCTGTCGGAAATTTATTACGATTTGAACGTGAAATACCACGGCAAAGGCATGGCCGTCGACAAGGACATCGAAATGGAATGGGCCCGCATCCCTCATTTCTATAACAGCTTCTACGTGTACAAGTACGCGACCGGCTTCTCCGCGGCGACCAGCTTCTCCAAGCAAATTTTGGAGGAAGGCCAGCCTGCCGTGGACCGCTACCTCGGCTTCCTGAAAAGCGGCGGCAGCGACTTCTCGATCAACATCCTGAAAAAAGCCGGCGTCGACATGTCCTCGCCGCAGCCGATCCGCGAAGCGATGAGCGTTTTTGAAAATGTGATCGAGCAGTTGGAGCAAATGACGAAATAATGCATTCTAGGCACGAAAATCCCTTGTCCTTGCAGGCCAAGGGATTTTATACTGTCCTTAAGAAGGAGGTGTCCGCATGAAAATCCAGTGGTCGCTTATCGCCGGATTGGTTTTTGCGCTGATTACGGCCGTATTCGCCGTCATTAACGTGGATCCGGTTCGGGTTAATTTCATGTTCAGCAAAGTCGACATCCCGCTGATCCTGCTCATCGTCGGCTGCACGCTGATCGGCGGCATCATCGTCGGTTCTTACGGAATCTTCAGGCAGTACAAGCTGCAGAAGGAAATCAAGCTGTTGAACGCCCAGCTCGCGTTTATCCAAAACGAGACGGGTTATACGCCTCCTTCACCGGAAGAACTGAAAAACGGCGTTTCCAAAGAACAAGAGGAATTGCCTACAACTTAATGAAAGAGGAGGAACTCCCCATGTCTATCCAACCGAATGAAGAATACATACTTACGTTTTTGAAAAAACTGCTGGACACGCCAAGCCCCACCGGTTTTACCGCCCACGCCTTGAAGCTTGTCGAGCAGGAAGCGTCCTCCCTCGGCGTCAAGCTGTCCTGGAACCAAAAGGGAGGCGCGATTCTCGAAGTCGAGGGCGAGGACGGCTCCCGCACGATCGGGCTCAGCGCGCATGTGGACACGCTGGGGGCCATGGTGCGTGCCGTCAAATCCGACGGCAGACTCCGCTTGACCCGCGTCGGGGGTTTTATGCTGCAAAGCATCGAAAACGAATACTGCGTCATCCATACGCGCAGCGGCAAAACGTATACGGGCACGATTTTGAGCACGCATCCTTCCGTGCATGTATACAGCGATGCCCGCGAATTCAAACGCGAGGAAGAAAACATGGAAGTCCGCATCGACGAGCTCGTCGAATCCAAGGAAGACGTGCTTAAGCTCGGCATCGGGGTCGGCGACTTCGTATCCTTTGATTCCCGCGCGGTCATTACGGACAGCGGTTTCGTCAAATCCCGCCATATCGACGACAAAGCCAGCGTCGCCGCGCTGTTCGGCCTGCTCGAATCGATGAAACGCGAAAACTGGAAGCCGAAACATCATTTGAAGCTGCTCATTTCCAATTACGAGGAAGTGGGGCACGGCGCCGCCTTCATCCCTTCCGATATCGACGAACTGATCGCCGTCGACATGGGCTGCATCGGCGATGATCTCAGCTGCAAGGAGACCGACGTTTCCATTTGCGCCAAGGATTCTTCCGGCCCGTACGATTATGACATGACAAGCAAGCTGATCGAGCTGGCCAAAGCCGAAGGCATCCCGTTTGCGGTCGACGTGTACCCGCATTACGGCTCCGACGCTTCCGCCGCGTTGTCGGCCGGCAACAATATCCGCGCCGCGTTGATCGGACCGGGCGTGCACGCTTCCCACGCGATGGAACGGACGCATAAAACGGCCGTGTTTAATACGTCCAAGCTGCTTGCGGCTTATGTGAAAGCTTGATGTAAAGCAAATGTTTTCCGGACAAGCACCGGACCGACGGACCGGTTTCCATGCATTTTCACGGTGCTCTATCATACCGCAAAAAAAAAGCTATTCGATCCCTCTGATCGAATAGCTTTTTTGATCGAAAATCCCCTTTGCAATGCGCGAAGGCGCTGTTCCTTCATTCCCCTTATTTTGCGGAACCGCCCATAGGCGCCGCAGCTCTTGGGGAATATACGGAGATGTGATCCAGCCGCTGCGTTTTATGCGGACCTACAAATTTCAGTTCGTACTCCCCGAGTTTGTACATCAGGATGTCATCACCGCTGTTTGTTTTGATTGAGCTTGGTTTGCCCAGCGTTCGCTTAATTTCCGCAAAGCTGATCCCATTGAAAGCCTGGCTTTCATCCATCGGTGAACCGAAATAGCGGATATCGTATACCACTTCGCCGCGTCCGATGCCGAAGGCATACGTCCCCCGGCCCGCTCCGGGCGAGTAGCTGTCGTAAGCGTAGCGGTCGGTTGGCTGCCAAGGACGGTCAGGTTCCCCCCAAGCCTCATGCACAACGTCAATCGTCGTTTTCCCGGCGACAAAATCGGCTCCTTTTACTTTCCCTTTTTTCGCGAGTGCAACGATGTCTTTAAGCTGCTGTTCGTGCCCCTTCGTATCGGACGACTGCGTTCCCGTTTGTTTGGAACCCGTTGAACCGGTGCTGCCCTGGTTAGAGCCGCCCTTTGTGGACGTCGAGACGCCGCCGGAACCGGCCGAGCCGTTTTGGGCATCGTTTTCCGTTGCCGTGTTTCCGGATTGTGCATCGCCTGAATTATTATCGCCAGGCGTATTCGTGGTGGTTTCCGCCGGTGTAGTCGCATCCGCCGGTGGTTTAGCGGCTGTTTCATCGCTGGTTGTTTTTCCATTGGTCAGCGCGCATCCGCTTAAAGCCACGATAAGTGCAAGCCCGGCAATCGTCCAGCCGAGCGATTTTCGTTTAAAGTTTTTAATCATGAATATCCTCCTTCTAAGCTGCTGCTTGGAACCCGACAATCCCGCGGTCCCGGGAATTTGCGCTCCGCGCTGTTTGTATTTCTCGAGTAATGCAATAATCGTATGTCCGTATTCGGATACCCGCTTCGGATCGATCCTTGAAAGCGCCAAGGCATCCGCCGCAAGCTCCTGATCCTCCCTCATTTTGTATAGGGCGTACCACAGAAGAGGGTTGAACCAGTGGAGAGCCAACAGTACGTGCATCAGCCAATTCACCAAAATATCGGCATGTTTTACATGCGCAAGCTCATGTAAATAAATATGATTCAGCTGCTCCTCATTCAGTTCCCTGCTGCTGACGGGCATGATCAAATGGGGCCAAAACAGTCCGAAGAGCGTCGGCGTAGCCACGGCCGTCGAAAAGCTGAGACGGATACGGCGTTTGATTCCCATGGTTTGTTTAGCTCGCATCAGCACCTGCATATCCGCCCGAACAGCCGGTTCCGCAACCTTTCGCAGCCTCATGGAAAAATGAACGTTGACGAGCAGCAATCGCAGCAGCAAAGCGATGGATACAAGGAGCCATATCCCTGTAAGCACCTGCTTCACGTCCCACGCCCTGCCTGTATGGTTCAGATCAGCCCCCGTAACATTCCCTAAGGTTTCAGGATGAACGATTCCCGGAACCTCAGGCGAAGGCGAAGACGGCATCGGTTCGTTCCCGGATGTAAGATCGGGCGTATTCGCTTCGCTTGCGGGCGTAGCATGGGTCCATGAAAAAAGATTATCGATGCTGAACTCGCTATGCGGACCCGAAGGAATCAGAAGCCTCAACATCAAAAGCAGCCATAAAGCATAATGCCACCCGGGCTTCACCCTATTGTTCAAAACGGCTTTGATAACAAAAATAAGTAGGGTCATCACACTTGCCAGAAGCGTCGTTTTTATGACCCAATCCAAAAAAGTGCTCATTGAGGGGCCGGTCAGCCATTCCATCGCTTACCCCCTCCTCCCCGAATCCGACTTTTCGTCCAGCAGCCGCCGCAGTTCCTCAATATCGGCGGAAGTAAGCTGTTCCTCTTTCAAAAAGTTCACCAAAAGCGGCTTCAACGACCCGCTGTAAATCCGTTTCAAAAAGCTTTTGGTTTCCGCCTTCTGGCATTCCTCTTCGGTAATGAGCGGATAATAGGAATACGGTCTGCTGTCCGGGTGATAGGCGACGGCTCCTTTGGCCACCAGCCGGTTCAACAGGGTCCGGACGGTTTTCGGGCTCCAGTCCATATGGGAAGCAAGCGCATCAATGACCTCATTCGCCGCCATTGGCGAACTCTGCCAAAGCACTTTCATAACTTCCCATTCCGCCTCCGAAATGACGGGTAATGTATTCAAATGGATTTCCCCCTTTCAAGATTACGTTTGTAATCTCGCTTTATAATATTACATATGTAATCCGGATTGTCAATCCTGCGTTGGCCTAATCTTAAATACGCTAAAGGAAAACACCGCCATTGAAAAAAAATATGCAACCTTAGAGTTGCTCGTATTGACAAGCAACCTATAAGTTGCGTATGATCGATATATGAATTGGAACAAAGACGCAATATTCAAAGCTCTTGGCGACTCGACTCGGCGGCTCATATTAGACGAATTATCCGAACGCAACGAAATGACGTTGTATGAACTTACGGCACGTCTCATTATGAAGCATGACCTTTCCATTTCGCGGCAGGCTATAGCTAAACATATTTCTGCATTGGAAGAGGCAGGGCTCGTGAAATCAGAAAAGAAAGGAAAATATCGAGTCGTGATATTCAACAACGAACCACTCAAAGATTTGCTGAAAGGATGGGTAGAGTAACATCTCAAATATCAAAGGAGGAAAAAAAGTATGAAAATCGTTGTTACCAGTATATTTGTACAAGATCAGGACAAGGCGCTGCAGTTTTATTCAGAAAAGCTGGGGTTTGTAAAAAAAGAGGACGTTCCCGTCGGAGAATTCCGGTGGATAACGCTTGTTTCCCCTGAGGAACAAGACGGTACCGAGCTATTACTCGAACCGAATGACCATCCTGCCGCCAAAGAGTATCAAGAGAAGATATTTGCCGATGGCATCCCAGCAACAATGTTTGGCGTTGCGGATGTTCATAAAGAGTATAAACGGTTATTGGAAAACGGCGTGAAGTTTACGATGGAGCCGACAACAATGGGCGATGTCACAATAGCTGTCTTCGACGATACATGCGGCAATCTGATTCAGATTATGCAGAAGTAACACTTAAACTAACTGGAAATTACAGTTAATCAAAGGTAATGAAGCCACCCTATCAAGGTGGCTCATTTTTTGTTCCGATGGGTAGGTTAACTGTTTTTGCTTGCTTCGATTTTCTCCGCCAGCTCGTTCAGGTACGTCCAGCGTTCCATGAGATGCTCCAGCTCCTGCTCGGTTTCCTCCTGCTGCTGCAGCAGCTCCTGCAGAAGGGCGGAGTCGCTGTACGCTTCCTCCATCTTTTTCCGGATGCCGGCCAGTTTGTTTTCGCAAGCCTCGATCAGGCCATCGATTTGCTCGTATTCGCGCTGCTCCTTGTAGCTGAATTTCAGCTTTTCGCGCGGAGCGGCCGCCGGGTCGTTTTTCGATGCAGAAGCCGTCTTTTCCGCCTTGCGTTCCGCGGCGGCAGGTTCGGCGTTTTTAGCCATCCATTCGCTGTATTCGGTAAAATTGCCCACATGGACCCGTACCCGTCCCTCACCCTCGAAGGCCAGCATTTTATCCACGGTCCGGTCCAGAAAGTACCGGTCATGGGATACGACAAACACGACGCCCGGAAAATCGTCCAAATAATCCTCGAGCACGGCAAGCGTTTGGATGTCCAGGTCGTTGGTCGGCTCGTCAAGAAGCAGCACGTTCGGCGCGGACATCAGTACCCGCAGCAAATACAGGCGCCTTTTCTCGCCGCCCGACAGCCGGGAAATCGGAGTCCACTGCATGGCAGGCGGGAACAAAAAGCGCTCCAGCATCTGGGAAGCGGTAATGCTGCCGCCGTCCTCGGACCGGATGACTTCCGCTTCTTCCTTAATATATTCAATGACGCGCATGCTGCCGTCCATATCCTGATGCTCCTGGGTGAAATAGCCGACTTTAACGGTCGGACCGGCGACGATCTCTCCCTCATCCGGCTGCAGTCTTCCGGCAATCATGTTCAGCAGCGTCGATTTCCCGCTTCCGTTCGGCCCCACGATGCCGATCCGGTCGCCGGGCACGCAAATATAATTCAGATCATGGATCAATAGCTTGCCGCCGGCTTTTTTGCCCACATGCTCGAGCTCGATGATTTTGCGCCCCAATCGCGTCGAGGCCGCCGACATTTCCACCGTGCCGCTCCGCGTCGGCCCCTGCTGCTCCTTGAGCGCTTCGAAGCGATCGATCCGGGCCTTTTGCTTGGTCGATCTTGCTTTGGCTCCGCGCCGGATCCAGGCCAGCTCATTCCGCAGCAGGTTCTGCCTTTTTTGTTCGGAAGCTTCCTCCCGTTCCTCCCTCTCCGCTTTCAGCTCAAGAAACTTGGAGTAATTGGCTTCGTACCGGAACAATCTGCCTTGGTCCAGCTCCAGCATCACGTTCGCGACCCGATCCAAAAAATAGCGGTCATGCGTAATCATCAACAGCGCGCCGCGGCGCTTCTGCAAATACTGCTCAAGCCATATAACGGAATCGTTGTCGATATGGTTCGTCGGTTCGTCCAAAATGAGCAGCTCGCACGGTTCGATCAGCGCCTGCGCCAAGGCGACCCGCTTGCGCTGTCCCCCCGACAACGTGCCCATAGGCGCATCGAACCGAACGATGCCAAGCTTGGACAAAATGGTTTTCGCTTCGCTTTCCATTTGCCATGCCTGAAGCGCGTCCATCTGCTGGTTCAGCTTCAGCAGCTTTTCCTGCAGCGCCGAATCCGCGGGATTCCGTTCCAGCCGTTCCATCGTTTCGGTGTAATCCCGAACGACCTTGAGCTTCGGATCATTCCCCTCAAACACCTGCTGCAGCACCGTATTGTCCGGATTAAAATCCGGATTTTGCGCCAGGTAACGCACCCTGACCTGGTTTCCGATGGAAATGCTCCCGTCATCCGGCTGTTCCAGCCCGGCAATGACGCGCAAAAACGTCGACTTGCCCGTTCCGTTCACGCCGACGATGCCGATTTTGTCCTGATCCTCCATGCCGAAGGAAGCATCCTGAAACAGGATCTTTTCGCCGTAGCTTTTTGATATATGTTCAACGGTCATGATGTTCATATCGTTTTTCCCTACTTATCTCTTGAATTAAAAAGCATAATGCTATTTTAGCATACGGTTAGGTCCGATAGGAACAGGTGAGCCGTCCGTCGCCCGCCCATGGAAGCAATAAAACCGTCCGAATCCGGACGGTTTTATGAAATTTCGATCCGATCAGAGCGCCAAGGCCAGCAGCCACGCCGCCAGACCGCCAATGCAGGAAGAAATAAAATTGACCGCGTCGTTGTTCATCCAGCGCCATCCGCGAATCCGGCGGGTCGGCCGTCCGCAATGCTCAAGCACTTCCACGTCTTTGCCGCATACGGGGCATCGGTACATGACCTGCACGGTCGCCCCCAGAAAGGAATCGGCAAACGCGCCGGCGAGCCCGCCGGCAAGCCCTGCAAGCCATAAGCCCAACCAGGCTGCGTCCGTCCGGGTCCACAAGGTGAATAACCAGGCGAACAACGCAATGGCAAGCCCGCCGACCGCGGCCGCTGCGCTGCCCATCAACGTGACGCCCCCCGACGTGCCGGGAGGAACGATCTTTCCCGTCAGCACGGAACGCGGCGGCCTGCGGCTGAGCCCTCCCCATTCGGTCGCCCAGGTGTCGGCCGTCACGGCCGCCATGACGCCGATAAAAGCGTAAATCCAACCCGGGTGAGGCCATACGGCATGAAATATGCACAGCAGCATGCCCGCGCCGCCGTTGGCAAATACCTGGCCCGCGTCCCGCTTGCCGGTTTTGGCATAGGATTTTTCGAGTTCTTCTTTATTTGCTTGTTTGAATTTCGACAGCAGCGAAGAGCTGACAAAAAACACAAGCAGCGTGCCGAACCATAACAAATTGCCCGCGCCAAAATAGACCGTGCCCATGACAAACGCGGCAACCGCCCCTGAGAGGGTGAGCGACCTTTTCCAGTAAGCACCTCCGGCGACGACGAAGGCGCAAAGCGCGCCGATCAGCCAGAACATGTCAGCCGATCACGCAGCTTCCGAGAAGACGGTCTCCCCAATACAGCTCAAACGTATCGCCGGCAGCGCAAGGACCCACCCCGGCGGGCGTGCCCGTAAAAATGACATCCCCTTCGCCAAGTCCGTAATTCGCGCCGATATAATCGACAATCTCCTGCAAAGGGAAAATCATTTCCTTAATATTTCCGCGCTGCACTTCCTTGCCGTTTTGGCGTACCGTGAAGTCTTCGCCCTCTGCCGCCTCTACTCCGGGAAAATCGATGAATTCGGAAATCGGCGCGGCGTTTTTAAAGCCTTTGGCGGCCGTCCATGGATGTCCTTTTTTCTTGATGCCCGTCTGCACGTCCCGCAGCGTAAAATCGATCCCGAGCGCCATTTGGCCTACCAGGTCATCCACCTTGATGCCCGGCTCATAGGAGCGGCGCACGCGAAGAACAAGTTCTCCCTCGTAATGAACCTCCCCTTTGTTTTGCGGCAGCTCGAGCGTCTGACCCGCCAAACGGGCGACCGCATGGGACGGCTTCAAAAAAATCATCGGCTCATCCGGCACGTCGTTTCCAAGCTCGGCGGCATGCAGCCTGTAGTTGCGTCCGACACAATACACGTTTTGAATCATCCTATTCCCATCCTTTGCTAGTAAAAAATGTAGATGTTCCCGTCTAGCCCATAAACGTTTTTTTCCACACATCCGGCCGGTTGGTGCAGATCAAGATTTCCGGGGAAATATCCGCGATCCGTCTCATCCTTCTGGCGTCGTCGACGGTCCAGGCCATTACCTCGATGCCTGCCGCTTTCAGTCTTTGAAACAGCTCCGGGTCCAAATTCGGATGGCCGATCGACAGGAAGGAGCATCCCAACGCCTGAAGCCGCTCGACAAGGTCCTTTGGTTTGGCATCGATGATCAGACCGGTTTGAATATCCGGATTGATTTCCTTCACTTTACGGAGCGCCCCGGCGTCAAAGGAAGTCAGCACGACGTCCTGCTCCATATGATACGAAGCGACCCGGTCGATCACCGCCTGCTCCAATCCAGGGTACATGTTTCCCGACGTTTTAAGCTCGATGTTAAGCCGGACCCGGCCGCAGCAAAGATGAAGCACCTCGGTGAGAGAAGGAATCCGCTCTCCGTGGTAATCCCTGCTTTTCCAGCTTCCTGCGTCGAACCGGAGAAGCTGCTGCCACGTATAATCCTTTACTTTGCCCGTGCCGGTCGTCGTCCGGTCCAGGGTAAAATCATGGATGACCACGGGAATCCCGTCGATCGTAAGCTGGGTATCGATTTCGATCCACTGAACAAAGGGTTCGGCTATAGCCATTCGAAAAGCAGCCATCGTGTTCTCCGGCGCTATACCCGAAAAACCGCGATGAGCCACGCACAGATTGTTCATCCTTCTCCCCCCAAACGTAAGGTTTCAAAGTTAGCCTGCTTAAGATCCCGGCGTTACGACGCCGTCCCCGGAAATTTTGACGCCGCCGATCGATAGATTTTGCAGCTCTTTCATGAGCTGGCTTCCCTCCTGCGCATTCATCGGGACGGGCTGGCCAAGCTCCGCATGGAACGGCACCAGTTTCATGCTGCAGCCCGACTTTTTGCATGTCGCTTGAAATACGGCCGTTTTCCACGTCGACGGCGTGCCCGATTTCGTGAAGATAAAGTTGCCTGTACTGTAAGCAATCCATTTCCCCTTATACTGCTCCAAGCCTTGCAGAACATGGGGATGCCCGCCAATGATCAGGTCGGCCCCCGCATCGATAAAATCATGCCCCAGCTTTTTTTGAATATCGTTCGGCGTAAGGGCGCGTTCGATCCCCCAGTGCACCATGACGATGACGAGATCGGCTTTTTTGCGGGCTTCGCCGATCGTGGCGATGACCCGCGATGCTTTATCGTAAGCACTGGCCACGCCGGGCTTGTTCGTTCCGGCCGCCCAGTTCGTCTCCGGGTAAACCCGGCTCGCGCCGATGACGGCGATCTTCATGCCTCCTCGCTCGAAATACACCGGTTTATAAGCACGATCTGCGTCTTTCCCTGCGCCGACGTACTGGATGCCGCTTTGATCCAAATAGTTGATCGTATCCAGCAAACCGACCTCGCCTTGGTCGAGAATATGGTTGTTGCCGAGATTGACCACATCCATCCCCGCGGCCCGCAGCGCTTCCAGCGCTTGCGGCGAGGACTTGAACACGAATTGTTTGTTTTGGGCGCTTACTCCGCCCGTCGTGACGGGCGTCTCCAGATTGCCGAGCGTAAGATCGTCTTTTTTGAACATGTCTCCCAAATAATGAAACGGGTATGAGTAACCGTTTTTTTCAAGCAGCGTCTCCACTTTGCCCGAAAAAATCATGTCCCCGACAAATTGGATCGTGACGGATTTCCCGTCATCCTTCATTATACTATGTTCCTTTGTCGCTTCAGAGTCCTCAGCACCGGCGTCTTTCCCGGCGTCTCCTTGATCGGCGGCATCTGCCGGCGGATTGTCCTTGGTCTGCTGCGGCGGCTGTTTTTGCCCATCGTTCTCCTGTGTTTCTCCCGTCTGCTGCGTTTGCGATTGTGCCGTTCCCGGCTTATCCGGCTTTTCTGCAGGCTGCTCCTTGGCCGGATCGGAAGCCTCGGCTTCAGGCTCATCTTTCTTGGAGCCCGTATCGGAATCCGGCGCCGTGCCGTTATTCTTCGCCGCGGTTTCGTTCCGTTCCGTATTCGCGGATGACGGCTGCTGCGGCGGAACTCCTGCCGCGCCCCGATTTTCGGTAAGAAAATAAGTAGCAAGCAAAATGACAATCATCAGAAGCAAACAAGCGTTGAGGGTGAGCCACAGCCGCCTCTGCTTCTTTTTCCGGTTCTTGGAACCGGTTCGTTTTTTTTGTGACCTTGGCGGATACATCGCTCCTCCTTAAAATAAACAGTTTGGAATCTTTGAAAATCCTAATTTTTAGTAGATTTCCTCCAGAATCCATACTATTATATCAGGCCCGCAGAAGCAAATAGAACCCCCCGCAAGCGGAGGGTTCCTTTAACGATGTCCCGTTTTAAGCCAATTTCGATTTTTGAAGCTGTTCGACGATTGCGTCGCGCAGCGTCTCCATATACAGCGGGTCGCTGTTCAGCATGTCGATGCGCATGAGGCGCATGTCCAGCTCTTTGGCGACTTCCTGGGCTTCGATATCCAAGTCGTACAGCACTTCGAGATGATCGGACACGAAGCCGATCGGAGCGACCAGCACGTTTTTGACCTGCTCTTTGCTCAGGTTGCGGAGCGTGTCGAGAATGTCCGGTCCGAGCCATGGTTCCGCGGTGCGTCCCGCGCTTTGCCAAGCAAACTGCCAAGACGTGATGCCGGTTTTTTCGGCAATCGCGCGCGAAGTCTCAAGCAGCTGCTCCGGATACGGATCGCCGGCCTTCAAGATTCTTTCCGGCAGGCTGTGCGCGCTGAACAGCACGCGGACTTCGCTTGGCTCCGCTCCCGCTTCCTTGAAGAGGTCCAGCTTCGCTTTGACGCGGCGGCTGAACGCTTCGATCAGCTGCGGATGCAGATGATAGCTTTTGACGAACGTGAATTCCACCCCGACTTCGTCCGCTTTGGCTTGGGCGCGTTTGACATAGCTCTCCACGCTCATCGTGGAATAATGCGGGGCAAGAACGATCCCAACCGCTTTTTTGATGCCGTCCTTCGCCATTTGCTCGATGCCGTCTTCAATGAACGGGCTGGCATGCTTAAGCCCCTGATAGCAGACGTATTCGACGTCCAGCAACCGGCTCTCGGTGTCGAGCGCCTCCTGCAGGTTTTCTACTTGATGGTTCGTATTTTCGCGAAGCGGGAACACGCCGCCCACGATCGCTTTATAACGGTCCGACAGCTCTTCGAGCTGCTCGGGGGAAGGCGCATGTCCGCGGCGGATGTGCGTGTAATACGCTTCAATGCCTTCCATGCTTTCCGGGGTGCCGTAGGACATGACTAAAACGCCGATTTTGGTTTTCACGAAGCAATCACCTCTACTAAATATTGAACTTGATTTATCATTTGCCTTGTTTCAAAGCCGATGCCGAGTACTCATGAATATATTCCGTCAATTCCTTGAGTTTATCCAGCGACGCTTCCGGGAACAGGCCGTGTCCCAAATTAAAAATAAACCCGGGCTCCGCGATCCCTTCATCGATGATTTCTTTGGCATACCGTTTGATCGTCTCCATAGGCGCGGTCAACACATAAGGATCGAGGTTGCCCTGCACCGCGAATTTGCCTCCCGTCCGTTTCCGGCCTTCAGCGATCGACACCCGCCAATCCAGCCCGATAACGTCCGCCTGAAGCTTGTTCAGCGTCGGCAGCAGCTCGCCGGAACTTACGCCCGGGAAATAAATTTTTGGTACATTCAAATCCGAAAGTTCGGCAAAGATACGGGTAATGGTAGGCAGCACATAGGTTTGAAAATCTTTCGGCGCAAGCGCCCCCACCCAGCTGTCGAACAGCTGGAACGCCTTGCCTCCGTTTTGGATATGGGACCGCACATAGGTAATGACCATGTCTCCAAGCTTGTCCATCAGCAATTGCCATACTTCCGGCTCGCTGTACATCAGCGTTTTCGTTAAAATATAGCTTTTGGACGGACGGCCTTCGATCAAATAGCTCGCAATCGTAAACGGCGCTCCGGCAAACGTGATCAGCGGAACCTGAAGCTCGCGGTCGAGGATGCGAATGGTCTCCATAATATGGGATAAGTCCTTATCCACGTCGATCGGGCGCAGCTTTTCCACGTCCGCTTTGCTTCGGATCGGGTTGTCGATCACCGGTCCGATATTTTTAACAATATCGAAATCGACGCCGAGGGAAGCGACCGGGTTCATGATGTCCGAATACAAAATGGCCGCGTCTACGCCCAGTTTCCGTACGGGCATCATCGTGATTTCGGCCGCAAGCTCCGGCTGCCGGCATATTTCAAGCAGCGTATATTTTTCTTTTATTTTGCGGTATTCAGGGTCGTATCTGCCCGCTTGTCTCATATACCAGACAGGTACATGGCCGATGTCCTGTTTGTAGCTGGCGCGTATGAGCGTGTCGTTATAGGTCATGAAGGGCCTCCAATGTTTTTTAGAATTTCTCTAATCTATATTATGCCCTTTTTAAAAGTAAGTAACAACCGGATGTCCGCAAATTCGGGTGACAATAGTATGACAACTGTGACATGGGGCCCTTGCGTAAATATGCTATACTGGAATAACCTGTGTTTTTCATCCCGCGATTTCAGTCACAAAGAAAGGAAGTGAAAAGCACATTGAAACCGTGGAAAGTTAATTTGATTGTGCTTTGGATCGGCCAGTTTCTGGTCAACTCCGGAATGACGATGATCACCCCGTTCCTGTCCCTGTATCTGGCGAAAGATCTGGGAGTGCGGGGCGAGCATGAAATCGGCTTGTGGGCAGGTTTGATTTTTGCGGCCAACTTCATGACTTCGTTCATTTTCCAGCCCCTTTGGGGCAAACTGGCCGACCGGTACGGACGCAAAATCATGCTGCTTCGCTCCGGCTTCGGCATGGCGATCGTCATTACGCTGATGGGCTTTGCCCGCAATCCTTGGGAGCTGCTGCTGCTGCGTCTGCTGAACGGCACGATCTCCGGCTTCAACCCTGCTTCGATTTCGCTCGTGTCCGGCACGACCCCGAAAGAACGGATGGGCTTTGCGATGGGGATCATGCAGTCCGGCTCCGTGGCCGGAACGATTCTCGGACCGCTGATCGGAGGAGGACTCGCCGATTTGTTCGGGTTCCGCCCTATTTTCTATATTATCGGGATTCTTATTTTCGTGGCGTCGCTGCTGGCGCTTTTTCTCGTCAAAGAAAACTTCAACCGCGAAGAAGCCGCAAAACAGCCGCAAGCTTCCGTGCTTGCCGGATTCAAGGAGCTGACGAAAATCCCGCAGCTTCCGGCATTGTTCGCCGTAACTTTTTTGCTGCAGTTCGCGATGATGAGTCCGATGTCGCTGCTGCCGCTGTATGTTGAAAAGCTGCATGCGTCCGAGGTCAACCTGGCGTTCTGGGCCGGCATGGTGAGCGCCGTTACCGGGTTGTCCAACATGATCACCTCGCCGATTCTCGGCAAGCTGAGCGACAAAGTCGGTGCGCACCGGATTTTGACCTTCGCCTTGATCGGCGCCGGGGTGATGCTCATTCCGCAGGCTTTCGTCCAATCGGTATGGCAGCTCATTATCGTCCGGTTCCTGATGGGCGTCTTCATGGGCGGCCTGCTGCCGAGCGTCAATGCGCTGATCCGCTCTTATACGCCGGACGGCATGGAAAGCCGGGCCTTCGGCTTCAATACGAGCACGCTGGCGCTCGGGAACATGCTGGGCGCTTTGGTCGGAGGATTTTTGTCCGGCTTTATCGGCATCGAAGGATTGTTTATCATCTCCGGATGCCTGCTGCTGCTCAATATGGTATGGGTGCGGCTCAAGCTTTATAAAAAGGGCAATGCTCCGCAATTCCGGTAGCGTACGGATGTATGGTCAAGGATGTGGGGAACGCGCGCCTTGGCTTCGCAGCTGGTGCAGAAACTTTGCGGGGAGCCCCGAATTATAAACCCTATAATGAAAAAAGGTGGCGCAGGATTGATCCTGCCCACCTTTTTTGCTGCCCTGGACTTATCGCTGCTGCGGTTTCACCATCGCCACGGCCAATCCGTCGTATGCCGGCAAAATCGTGCCGATCAGGCGTTCATCGGTCGCCATCGACTCGTTGAAACGGCGGATCGCCTGCACCGAAGGTCCGTTTTTGTCGGGGTTCAGCGTTCTTCCGCGCAAAAACGTGTTGTCCCCGGCAATGATTGCCCCGGGATTCGCCAGTTCAATGGCATATTCGAGGTATACCGGGTAATTCTCCTTATCGGCATCGATAAAAAAGAAATCGAATTTCCGGCCTTCCTGCTTTAAGGTTTCGAGGCTGTCCACAGCCAGTCCGACCTTAAATTCCACCTGGTCGCCGAAACCGGCTTCCGTCAGGTGCGCCAAAGCCAGATCGGCATATTCCTGCTTGAGCTCAAGCGACGTCAACCGTCCCTGGGGCGCCAGGCCTCTGGCCAGGCAGATCCCGCTGTAGCCGCCCAAAGCCCCGATTTCCAGCACCTGCTCGGCTTTTGTCGCCGCTACCAGCATCGTCAAAAGCCGTCCGTATCCCGGCGCAATGGAAATGGCCGGCATGCCTTTGTCGGCGATATTTTGTTTTACGCGGGCCAGCAGCCCGTCATGTTCCAGAAAATGGTCCGCGTATTCTTCAGGATTCATGGATTGTCTCTCCTCGCATTTTCATTCAAAAATCGCATGGGAAAGGTTTGTTTCTCCCTCTGCATTACCCTATACTATTATAGAATGAAATTAGAGGGATTCAATCCGTTCCGTCAGCCGAGGCTGACATTGGAATACATACGAATCGCATCTGAGAAAATGGAGTTGAACATCGCTTATGCCCCGCTTGCAATTGATTGCTACCGCGCCGATGGGCCTCGAGTCGATCGTCGCGCGTGAACTTAAAGAATTGGGTTATGCCGACATGGAGGTCGAAAACGGCCGCGTCACCTTTACCGGCGACCTGAAAGACATCTGCCGCTGCAACTTGTGGCTGCGCACGTCGGACCGGATTCTCGTGAAAATGGGAGAGTTCCCGGCCAAAACGTTTGACGAGCTGTTCGAAGGAACCAAAGCGCTCCCTTGGGAGCAATGGATTCCGGCCGACGGGGAATTCCCCGTCGAAGGACGCTCGCATCATTCCCAGCTGAGCAGCGTTCCCGCCTGCCAAGGAATCGTCAAAAAGGCGATCGTCGAAAAGCTGAAGCAAAGCTATCGTACCGATTGGTTCCAGGAAAACGGCGCCCGTTACGTCATCGAAGTGAACCTGCACAAAGACGTCGCGCTTCTGACGCTGGACACGACGGGGCCCGCGCTCCATAAACGCGGGTACCGGAAACTCGTCACCGAAGCGCCGATCAAGGAAACGATGGCCGCTGCCATGCTGCAGCTGAGCCGTTGGAACGTCTCCCGTCCGCTGTACGACCCGTTCTGCGGCTCCGGCACCATCCTGATCGAAGCGGCGATGATGGGCTGGAACATCGCGCCGGGGCTGCGCCGCTCGTTTCCTTCCGAGCATTGGCGCATCATCCCCGAGCAGCTTTGGAGCGAAGCCCGGGAGGAAGCGTTTGACGCCGTTCGGGACGACGAGCCGCTGCAGCTTACCGGCAGCGACAACGACCCGAAGGCGATCGAAATCGCCAAGGCGGCCGCAAAAAGCGCCGGCTTTGCGCGCGACATCGCATTCCATGTCCTGCCTGCTTCGAAAATCAAACCCGAAGGCGAATACGGCTGCCTGATCACCAACCCGCCATACGGCGAACGGCTGAGCGAAAAAGCCGAAGTCGAGAAGCTGATCCGCCAGCTCGGTTTTACCTCCGCCCAGCTGCCGACCTGGTCCTTTTTCGCCATCAGCCCGACCAAGCAGTTTGAGCATTATTTCGGACGGAAAGCCGATAAAAGACGCAAGCTGTACAACGGACGGATCGAATGCCAGTACTACCAGTATTTCGGTCCGCTTCCGCCGCGGAAACATTGATAATCGCAAGGCGGTAACAAAGAAAACCGGATTCCCCAGATGGGGAGTCCGGTTTTTTAATGAAAGACGCGTTCAAGCAGCCAGTCCGCATGAAACCTTCCTGCGCAAAAGCTTAGAAAAAAAGCTGGTCCGGGTTCGTTCCGACCCGCTGATCTTCATTCAGCGCATCGATCCGTTCCAATTCGGATGGCGTCAGCTCGAAATCGAAAATGGCCGCGTTTTCCCGAATGCGCTCCGGCGTAACGGATTTCGGGATCGTCACGATCCGGCTTTGAAGGTTCCAGCGCAAAATGACCTGCGCCGGGGTTTTGCCGTATTTCCGGGCAATCTCCAGCAGCGTCTCGTTATCCCCGAGCCTTCCTTTCATAAGCGGGCTCCAGGCTTCGATCTGGATGCCGTGCGCGCTGCAAAAATCCCGGAGCGGCCGCTGGCTCAGGCGCGGGTGGAGCTCAACCTGGTTCACGGCCGGAACGACGCGGCTGTCTTTCAGAAGCTCTTCCAAATGGTGAACGTGGAAATTGCTGACGCCGATGGCGCGGACGGCCCCTTCCTCATAAAGGCGCTCCATCGCTTTCCAAGTATCCTTAAACTTGTCCTTGCCCGGCCAATGGATCAAATACAGATCGACAACGTTTAGACCCAGCCGTTTCCGGCTTGCTTCGAAAGCACGGAGCGTGGAGTCGTAACCCTGGTCGTCGTTCCAGACCTTCGTCGTTACGAAAATCTCGTCTCTCTCGACGCCGCTGTCGGCGATCGCTTTGCCGACCTCCTCTTCGTTCCCGTAGACGGCGGCGGTATCTATGCTCCGATATCCCGTTTCCAGAGCAACCTTGACGGCCTCATACACCTCATTGCCTTTTGCCTGATATGTACCGAACCCAAACCACGGCATGGCGATTCCATTGTTCAGCGTCGTGTTATCCGTTATATGTTTCAAGCTGCTTCGCTCCTTCCCTTAGAATGATAATGTGCATCAAATATCAGTTTCATTATACCATGCCTCCACGGCTTCCCCCAAAACGCCCTTCGCGACATGGTCGATGTCCAAAAAAAGTCCCGCAAAGCTTCATCTTTGCGGGACTTTAGACAGGCAACTTATTTCGTTTGTTCTCCTTGCTGGCGGGAAGCGATGGAAGCCAGACGGCTTTTTTCCTCGGCCAGCATTTCCTCGGCCATCTCCACGGCTTGTCCGTTCAAGCTGTTGCCGGCTTGGCGCACCGCCTGTTCGGTATGGACGAGACGGTTTTGGGCCTGCTCGATCATCCGGTCGTTCGGATGGGACATCGCCTGGGAAACCGCGTAATGCAGCTTCTCCACGGAATTCTGCGCTTGGGAAATCGGATTTTGCGATTGCAGGCTGGAATCGTATCGGGATGCCATGGGCTGCTCTCTCCTTCATTCGAAAAGTTGCTATCCATCCTATAGGATGGAGCTTCCGGTGAAGAAGTATGCATGACACACGGCTCCGTGTCCTTTTGCCGGCTGACGGTTAATGGTCTCCGTGGTTTCCTTTGGACGGGTTGGTAATGACGAAACCTTCCTGCGGAAAATACAAATAGTCGATTTTGACCCCGTCAAGCAGCGGCTCGCCGCGGTCCAAGAGCACGTCGATGTTTTTGTCGGTGCTGACGATCTCGTCGTTTTCGCCGGGTTTGTCCAAATCCAGGCCATAGTGGGCATGGTCTCCATGTGCATGCGTCACGAGCACGCGAAGCTTCAGATCCCGGTTTTCTTCTTTCTCCAGTTCTTTTTGCAACACTTTGGCCGCATTGCGCGTAATTTTGCAATTCATCGTTTATCGACATCTCCCGTTTCTGAGGATAAAAGCGTGACGAAAAGGAACACGTGGATCGGCGCAAACCTCCCGCGCGTGTGCATGTTCGTTTTCCTTATATCTTAAAAGAATCCATAACCGCCTGCAAGGGCGCGTTAGCGCTTGCCTCCCGAAGGCGGCATCTTGATGGACGGGTATTTCCGTTCCATTCGGGTAACGTACCATCCCATGACTATCAGCGTCACGCCGATATCGTCGATCGGGACAAACGGCATCACATCCGGCAAAACCCAATACAATGCCACAGGCACCATAAAAAGAAGCTTGTCCACCAGAGATACTTGCGGGGAGGAAAGATACATCCAACATTGGCCGGGCATGTGGGACAGACGTCTAAGGGACATCAGTTTTCTCCATTTCATGCTCACCCGCTCCCTTCAACTGACCTTCGAGTAACCTTTACGATCAAAAGAGGAGACCACCGCTCCATCGATACGGCGACGGCCGGCCCCCTCACAAGTAGTATACGTATTTTTACAGAAAATGTTTCAAGCTCCTTTTCATATCGACATCAATTCGGCGATCACCAGACCCGTTTCCAGCGCAACATTGTCGAAGTCCTCGAGCGGAAGCGGATTTTTGCCGAGGCCGATTTCCACGGTAAATCCCGGGCGCCGGAATTCCTGGATGAACCAGTCCTTGTAACCGGCGTCGCTGCCTTCAAGTTTGACGGGGCGGTACCCGCTTGCCTGGCCGAGCCTTCGCGACCACTCCCGGCTTTCCTTCGGTTCGTAGTTGCGATAATTCCAATAAATTTCCTGTCCCTGGCTGTGCAGCGATACGGCCGCGTCCGGCGACGTTTTGACGGTAAAAGCCGCCAGCGCCTCTGCTTCCGGCTCGCTGAGCGGCGACGTTCCCGCGTAGTCCCTTGGCCCCGGCGATCTTTTCCCGCGCCGCTGGACCTCTTCTTCCCAATGGGCAGGGAACTGGTCGCCCAAGTCCACCCCGTTGATGTTGGCTTTCCAATGACGATAATCGCTTCGCCCCCCGTTCCAAGCCGTCAGCAGCTCGTAATACGGATTGCTCGGCTGAACGCCCTCCTGCACCAGCTCCACGCCATCCGGATTGACCATCGGGACGACCCACAACGTGCATTGCTCAAACCACTGGCGCGGGTCGTAACCGTTCCAGCGGCTGCACGACTTCAGAGCTAAAGCGTACTCTTCTATAAAATGCATAATGCATGGGGTCGTTATCCATTCATTTGCATGGATGGAAGCGTTCACATGAATGCTTTTTGGCCCTTCCCCAATTTTTACGTAAGGGATCGGCTTGCCCAGCACGCTTTCGCCGATCGTTCCGGACGATATATGCGGGTACGATTGGGACAGCCTGCTGACATCGCGGCACAGATGCCTGTAGCCGTATTCCCCCTCAAGTTGCACGATCCGGCCGATTTCGGCATGCGGCAGCACCAACACGCGTCCTTCCGGAAAAAAGTCCCGGGAGAGTCCCGGATTCATTTCAAGCAGCGCAGCTTCCCGGACATGAAAAGCCTCCGATACCCTTTCCGGACTGTCTCCAGGTTGTATGACATATCTTCTCCTTGGGGAAGATGGCAAAAAAATAATTTGGCCCGGCACCAAATAAGGCTGTTCCCCTACCCAAGGGTTCGCGTTGATGATATGGGTGCGGGATAACCCTCGGCTTGCGGCAATACGATCCAGGGTGTCTCCTTTGCATACGGTATACTGCTCCATGGCGACTTCCTTTCCTGCAGCCGGTAAACGGCCGCTTTTCTATGGTGTTTTTCTGATTTTATGACGGCGATGCCTTGGACCATGCTAAAAACCCCCCTTCAAAAATACAGCCCGGCGTTCAGGCCGATTCAGTTCCTTTACAAATCTTCCGAAAAAACGGAAAAGGGCCCGGCGTCCCGGAACCCTTTCCCTTCTTATACCTCGACGAATTTGGAAACCTGCCATACGACGGGCGTTCGCCGGATTTGCTCACCCAGCCAAGTTTTGGCGATTTTCTGGAACATTTCCGGGTCCCCGCTGCAAAAAAATTGATGCACGGGGCTTTCATCGCCGCTGGCAAGCTGCCCTTTGTCGTACAGGATCGTGCTGAGCTCCCGGGCCGTCTCGTCCGCCGAGCTGATCAGCTTCACCTGTTCTCCCATAACCTCTTGGATCGTATCTTTCAAAAACGGATAATGCGTGCAGCCCAAAATCAGGCAGTCGATCGAAGAGCTCCGCATGTTTCGAAGCGACGCTTCGACGACGGAGGTTGTTTCTTTCGACCGGAACTGTCCTTGTTCCACAAGCGGAACGAGCGCGGGACAAGCTTCGCTCACCACATGCACGTATGGAGAAAGCTGCTTCAGGGCTGTCGTGTATGCGCCGCTGCCGATCGTACCGATGGTGCCGATGACCCCGATAAGCCCGGTTTTCGTGGCGCTGATGGCGGCCCTGGCCCCCGGGTGAATCACTCCGATCACCGGGATGGACACCTTTTCCGAAATATAGTCCAGCGCTGCTGCCGTTGCCGTATTGCAGGCGATGACGATGGCTTTGGGATTGAACTGGCATAGGAAATCCACGATTTGTTCCGTAAACTTCCTTACTTCTTCGGACGAACGGGGTCCGTATGGCGTGCGGGCAGTGTCTCCGAAATAAATGATTTTTTCCCGTGGGAGCTGTCTCATGATTTCCTTGACGACCGTTAGCCCCCCTACGCCCGAGTCTAATATTGCGATTGCTTGCTGCACGAACACACCGCTTCCTTCTTGTCGATTTATACTCTTTCAATTGCTAACATATGAATGCTGAACGCTAAACGTACCTTAGTCTTTTACGCCAATTATTGCAGGGTCCGGCGGCTGATTCGCGACACGATAAGACGCAGCAAAAGCAGGCCCGCTTCTCCCCCGTTAGGGACACGGACCCGCCCGCAACACGCGTTTCTTTACAGATCTCCGGCATCCTCTTCCAAGCTTTTGCCCGAGACGCTGTCCTGCTTGCCGTAATCTTGAACCGACGAGATTTGGGCCATTTCAGGCTCTTCTTCCACCTCCGGGTTGCGCCAGCCGCGGATATCCGAAATGACGTTGCCGGCCGTATCCTTCACTTTGCCGAGCAGATTGGCGCCCTGCTCGCTTACCTTTTCCGCAAACTCCTGCGTTTTGCTGCCGATCGTTCTGGCGCCTTCAGCGATATCTTGACGAAGCTCCTTGCCTGATTTCGGCGCGAGCAGAAGTGCGGTAACCGAACCTACCACGCTGCCGATCAATGCGCCCCACAACAAGCTTTTGTTTTTTTCCTTCATCGTTCTGATCTCTCCTTTGCGCTCAGGCATGATCATCCGCAAGGGGTTCGGACTGCCGTTTGACGGATTGCCAGACGGATAGACCCACATCCAGCCACCGGAATGCCTCCGCCAGGCGGAGCTCATTTTCCCGATGCGCCTTTTCCAGGCGTTCCATCGCCGTGTCGGTAACGAGCTGAGCAATGGCATCGGCCCGCTGCACCGTATTCGTCAAGCTTTCGCCCGCCATTTTCAGCGACTCGCAGAACGGCCTTACTTCCTCCACCCTGGACTGCAGCTGCGTTAACGTCGCCGATGTCTGCACCAACAGCTCCTTGGATTCGGCGGCAAGCTGCGAAATTTCCTGCTCCGCTTTTCCAAGGACGTCCTCTGTTCGAAGCAGCACTCTGCGGATGGCATGCAAAAGGATCAGCGCGACGACGGCGAATAACGCGAACCCAAAGGCAAAAAACACGGCGCCCCATTCCGACATGGTGTGTCACTCCCTTCACCCTTACGGGCTAATGCCCATTTGTTAGGATATTATAAGCGCGGGGAGATTGTCCTGACACAAAAGACAAGGCGGGTTTTCGAAAAAAAATCGGCCCATGAAAAACAACAAGCCCGATCCGGTCTTCTGGATGGGCTTACCAGTCAATGCAGTCTTTTCAGATAACGAATCAATGGCCAAGCTCCCGGCGGACGTATTCCCGCACCTGAACGGCAAATCCGTTCAAGATGTCCGGCAGCACCGGCGTCAGCGGATGGAGCTCGTCCCGTTTCCAGGAGTAATACTCCTGTACCAAAGGCTTGCGGAGACCGACCAATTCGCGGAGCGCTCCGTAAATTTCGTCGTCAAAAACCTTTTCTTCATGGTTGATTTCCATAATATCTTCATAGCTGCTGGCATCCCGCATAATAAAGCCGTCGATCAGATAACTTCCGACATCGGTCACGACCTCGATCGCCAAATGCAGCGCACGTTCCTGAACCATGCCGAGCATCACGCCGCCATCCCAGGATTCGGCCGCTTTGTTCAGCGCTTCGGCAATTTCCGGAATCGCGTCCAGACGAAGCTGGATCTGCTCCTCATTTACATAATACACGGTTTGTACCTCCAAGCTGCGAATGTTATTTGCCTTTTTTGCCGCGGCGCTTCAGCCAGAAAAACATGACGAAAATCGCTGCGACAAACACGAATAGCAGAAACAATGTTTCCATCGGATATTCCAAATCGCTCATAATTCGTACTTCCTATCTGCTAGATTTCGTAATCGACGCAAAGGGACAATTCTTTCGTTTCGTTCAAATGACGAAGCACTTCCTGATGGACGGGATGCACCTGATAAGCCTGCAAATCGTCCAAGGAAGAAAATTCGGTCACAAGGGCGATATCAAATGAACGTTCCGAATGAACGATGTCCACGCCGACCTCGATCGCGCGCAGCTGCGGGATTTTCCCTTCCATGTCGCGCAGGATGGCTGCCGTCTTGTCAACGCTTTCCGGAGATCTATCTTGCAATTTAATGAAAACGATATGTTTGATCATCTCTATTCTCCTCGCAAGGGTCGTAAGGTTACAAAGAAAATATACCATATCCTCCCGCTTTGGAAAAGAGAAGCCTCTTTCAAAGGTTACCGTTTCGGCGTGTCGTTTTCGTTATCTTTATCTCTAAGCACCGCAATCATTCTCCGCAGTTTGCCCGGCATAGGCAATCCGAGCCGTCCATAGTTTTCCGTGATCGAAATAAGCTCATTCGACAAATAGAAATAGATGGCTCCCGTTTTGATGACATCGGATCCGCCGCTGAGAAGCATGTCCATCTGATGGGCCATAATAATGACGACCAGCATGAGAGCCTTCCGGGTCAGGCCCCAAAACCCGACATCGCTTTTCAGGCCGGTTCCTTCCTTGAGCGAGGCGAGTATTCCCGTGACGTAGTCGACGGCGATGGTAAACAAAAAAAACCACAGCAGCGTGTCCCAACTCCCGAATGCGTAGGCGATCAAGCTGCCGGCGAGCGCGCTGATGCTGTTGACGGCAAATGTATTCATAAACTGCGCCTCCCTTCTATCATCTTCTATATCCTATGAAGGGAGGACGCAGCCTGCGAAGACGAATTGCCCGTCGGCGGGCCCATTTGATAGATTTGGAGTCGTCGTGCGGATCTGCTGTGGTTGATCACAAACGATCTATTCGATTGTTAACGTTCGTCGTTCCAGAAATTGAGCGGCTTCATGTCGCTGGTCAGCGGCTTGAACGTATAGCCTTCGGCCTGAATGGCCTTGATCAGCTGCGGCAAAATCGTCACCGTCGCATGCTGGTCATGGAACAGGACAACCGGGGTGATCCCTTTGCTCTTCATGTTTTTCACGTCCCGGATGACGTTGTCGTAAATCTTTTGCGGGTTGCTCTGGTATCTCCAGTCATTCGAATCGATGTTCCAATCCCACAAATGATAGCCGTTTGCGGCCGTCTGGTCGCGGTATGCCTTCGTAAAATAAGGTTTGCTTCCGTAAGGAACACGGATCAGCTTCGTGTATACGTTGGCCGCCTCATGCAGCTTGGCATTGTCCATGTTCATTTCGTTCAGCGCCGAATACGGCGAAGCGTAGAACTTGTTTTTCTGATGCGTCATGCCGTGCAATCCGACCCCATGGCCTTCCTTGACGATGCGTGCCACGGATTGCGGATGATTGGCGATTTGGTTGCCGAGCATGAAGAACGTCGCTTTTACCTTGTACTGGCTCAATACATTGAGCAGCTGCGGCGTATACGGGGATGGACCGTCGTCAAAGGTAATGTAAATCATTCTGGCATTTGCCGCAGGTTTCGAACCCGGCGTCTGCGCCTGGGTTTTATGCTGCTGGATATAACCGTTATATTTGTCCGCCAGCTGCGCATCCGTCAAGGTCGCTCCGCCGTTGAACGCGCGGTACAGGTTTTGCTTCGGCAAATACGACAGCGAAAACCCGAATTTTTCGCTCAGGATCCGAAACGAGATCATCGTTCTTCCGTTTTTGACGAACGTGTTTTTGCCGTCCGCCGGAAGGGTCGCCGAAGCGCCGCCGCGATGGGTCAGCGTTATTTTTCCTTGCGCGTACTGCACCGACAGATTCATGGCTGACGCGGTTTGAACCACAGGAACGTATAAAGTGCCACTATGTATGACCGGGGACATCGGATATGTAACCAGCGTGTCGTTGACCGCAACGAATACGGAAGATGCCGCGCTTCCCGCCGAACTTCCCGCAGCGATCGCGTTTCCTTTGCCGGCGGAAAACACACAGCCGAAGATCAGGATCAGGGACAACATCCATTTGGAGCATTGCAAAACCTTTTTCACTTCTCTCTACCAACCTTTTTACGCGTATTTTGCATAGATTTGTCGTCTCAAGGAATCTATTAAACGAATTTCCCCGCATCTAAACTTCGAATCTAGCAATCTAGTTCTTCTGCATTGTACCTGACTATGCCGGACGTTTCAATTTCATTTCAGTAACCATTTCTGTCATCTTTTCGGAAATATCAGGAATTGGAGGAGATTTGTGCAATTGAATTTATGACTACTTTCCCGCAAACTATGAAAAAAGCATATCGAACTAGGAAGAAAGCCATAAAAATGGGCGATAGTTACTATTGAAAAGAAGCGTTTAAAAATGTAGAATTTGAAGAAAAATATTCGGAGGAAATATGCCTACACAACAAGAACAGCATTCAATTCAGGCGTGGTCTCTGATCAACCGCAAATATTTGGGAAAAGGCATCCGCGTCAAACGCTTTCGCAAGCCTTCCCGCTGCCAAGTCCGCAACCGGGTGTTGCTTGCGGTTTTGATGGCAAACGATATCAAGCTGTCCCAGCTTGCCGAGGAGCTTGGCGTATCTTCGCGAAGCGTCAGCGCTTGGGTGTACGAGGGCCGGATCCCCGGCAAAAAAAACCTGGACAAAGTGTGCGAGTTTCTCGGGTATCCGCATCATATTTTGTTTAATCGCACCGTGACGTCAAACAGCCCGATTATTTGCCAGCCTTCTTCGTCCAGATTTATGCGGAGAACGCTAACCCGTTCGCCTGTGGACAACAAAATTTTGACCGGACTGTGCATGGTTCACGACCTCTCCGTCAGCGACGTAAGCGAATGGATGCACATTCATCCGGGCACGTTCCGCAAATGGCTTCATCAGGGAACGCTGCCGTCCCCAAGCTTTCAGGATCGGGCCGAGCTGTTTTTCCGCATCCCGAAATCCATCCTGTTTGCGGATTGCATTCTGAACGAATCTTAAACCTAAAACGAATATGGCCGCTTTATCCAGCCAAGCGCTTGGCAGACAGCTCTATGATCCGGCATTGATTCCGGCTTATAGAGCTGTTTTATTTTGGGCAAAATAGGTTGAGTTTTAGATGAGAACGCACGATTGGTTCTTTGGGTTTGATAAAGCAAAAATGAAAATGTGCACAAAAGTTAACGTTGACGTTAACGTTAAATAGGATTAAAATGATGGATGTCAAAAAGCAAATGATGCAAGGGAGGAAAGGCATGAATGAGTACAAAATCGATGATGTCGCCCGGGAATGCGGGCTGACCAAGAGAACGATACGTTACTATGAAGAGCTTGGCGTCTTTCCTGCCCCTGATCGGAGCGAGGGCGGCATCCGGATCTATACCCGCGAGCATGTCGATTATTTGAAGAAAATCGTCAACGTCAAGGAAATCCTCGGCTTCAGCCTGCAGGAGCTTGTTCAGTATCTGTCCGTCTCGGATGCTTACAAAAACCACCACAAATCCTATTTCGACACGGATGACCGGGAGGAGAAAATGAGCAAGCTCGGGCGAATGCAGCAGACGCTTGACAAGCAGATCGGCATGATCGGCGCCAAAATCGAAAAAATGAAGGCGATGCTGACCGAGCTGGAACGGACGAAGGAACGTCTGGACGTTTTCATCAAAACCTTCGACGGGGATGCCGCCCCCAAGCAGCGGAACTAGGAGCCAAAGGGTCCTTTTTTTCTGCGGCGACGCCTTCAATAGCCGCCGTTTTCTTGCGGTAAGTACTCATAAAGCAAATCGATAAGTAAACCAATACAAAGAGAGGTAATGAATTTCCATGAAATCCAATGCAACGGAACCTCTGGAACTTGAACAGAGGAAAAACGGACTTCTTTCCCAACCCAAAGCGGTATGGGCGATCGCCTTTGCCTGCGTCATCTCCTTTATGGGTCTCGGACTCGTCGACCCGATCCTGCCGGCCATTGCTGCGCAGCTGCACGCCAGCAAAAGCCAGGTATCCCTTCTCTTCACCAGCTATAACCTGGTCACCGGCGTGGCGATGCTCATCACAGGCGTCATTTCCAGCCGGATCGGCATCAAAAAAACGTTGCTTACCGGCATTTTGCTGATCGTCGTTTTCTCCGCGCTCGGAGGTTTCTCGAACACGATTTCCCAAATCGTCGGTTTCCGCGGCGGCTGGGGACTCGGCAACGCCCTGTTTATCGCCACCGCCTTGTCCGCCATCGTCGGGTTGTCCACATCCGGAACGGCCAAAGCGATCATCCTGTATGAAGCTGCACTCGGGCTCGGCATATCGGTCGGACCTTTGCTCGGCGGCGAGCTCGGCTCCATCAGCTGGCGCGGACCTTTCTTCGGCGTGGCGGGACTCATGCTTGTCGGATTCATCTTTATCATCTTCATGCTTCCGTCCATTCCGAAACCGAAAAAAGCCAGCACGCTGGCCGACCCGTTCAAGGCGCTGACCTATCCGGCCCTGCTGACGCTCGGGATTACGGCGTTCCTTTACAACTTCGGCTTTTTCACGCTGATGGCGTATTCCCCGTACGTCATGGAGCTGGATGAGCACGGTCTCGGCTACGTCTTTTTCGGCTGGGGCATTTTGCTGGCCATCACGTCCGTCTTCGTCGCGCCGAAGCTGCAGAAGCGGTTCAGCGTCGTCAAATCGATTTGTACCGTGCTCACCTTGTTTACGATCGTTTTGATCATTATGGGGGTCGGCACCTACAACCACTCGCCGAAAACCGTCATCGTCTGCGTGATCGTTGCCGGCATTTTCCTCGGCATCAACAATACGCTGATCACGACGGCCGTCATGCAGGCCGCGCCGGTAGAGCGTTCCGTCGCATCTGCGGCGTACAGCTTCGTCCGCTTCCTTGGCGGCGCCGTGTCGCCATGGCTCGCCGGCAAGCTTTCGGAATGGTACCGGGCGGAAACCCCGTTTTATTTCGGCGGTTTGATGGTATTTATTGGTGTCATCGTATTACTTGCCAGCCGCCGGCATCTGCAGCATGTGGATAAGGCGGAAGGCCATTAAGGAGGTCATCGTATGTATAACCGAATTCTCGTGCCGGTAGACGGCTCCGATCATTCCCGGCGCGCCCTTGAGGCGGCTGCGAACCTGATCCGAAACCTGAAAAACGTACCGGATCTCGCGGTGCTTCACGTGAATCCCTCCATCTCCATCAACGAGCCGCCTGTAGGCGTCGATCTGGAGGAACACATCCGGGAGGAAGGCAAGAAAATTTTGGTACCGGCCACGGCATCCCTCGCCAAAATGGGGATCGATTTCGAAACGTACACGAAAACCGGCGATCCCGCTTCCGTCATTTGCAAGACGGCCGAAGAGCAGCACGCCGATCTCATCATTATGGGCAGCCGAGGCATCGGCCTCATGTCGGAGCTTCTCATCGGCAGCGTCAGCCACAGCGTCGTGCAGCATGCCCACTGTCCGGTCATGATCGTCAGATAACGTTTGAAGGCATGCCAAACAGGGTACCCCTAAAGGTTGTTGCAACCTTAGAGGTACCCTTTTTTTGACCGCAAAAGCAGTGTTGGAACTTGGAATTTGAAACCGCATGTTAACCGAATCGGCCCGAAATGTATTCCTGCGTCATCGGCTGCTCGGGATTCGTAAATATCTTTTCCGTCTTGTCATGCTCCATCAGGCTGCCCAAATAAAAATACGCGGTGTAATCCGATATGCGCGCCGCCTGCTGCATGTTATGCGTTACGATGACGATGCTCAGTTCCTTTTTCAGCTCGGTGATGAGCTCTTCGACCTTGGCGGTCGACACCGGGTCCAGCGCCGAAGCCGGCTCATCCAGCAGCAGGATGCGCGGTTTGACGGACAATGCCCTGGCGATGCAGAGGCGCTGCTGTTGGCCGCCGGACAAGGATAAGCCGGACTGCTTCAGGCGGTCCTTAACCTCGTCCCAAAGCGCCGCTTTGCGCAAGCTTGTCTCCACGATTTCGTCGAGCTGTTTTTTATCCTTGATCCCGTGGTATTTCGGTCCGAAGGCGATGTTTTCATAGATCGATTTATAAAACGGGTTCGGCTTCTGCCACACCATGCCGATTTTTTGGCGGAGCTGAATGACGTCGGTATCCGGGTCATTGATATCCACCCCGTCGATCCAGATGCGGCCTTTGATTTTCGCCTGCGAAATTTCGTCGTTCATCCGGTTCAGGGAGCGCAGAAACGTCGATTTGCCGCAGCCTGACGGCCCGATCAAGGCGGTGACGGTTTTTTCCGGAAAGTCCAGGCTAATATTTTTAACCGCTTCGTATTGTCCGTAAAAGACGCTGAGATGCTCTGTTCGAAATGATGTCGTATTCATATATAAGTTCCTCCTATCCCATGCGCTTGGAAGCGGTCATCGCCTTGTACAGCGCGCCGCCAAGCCATCTGGCGAACAGATTGAACAGCAGCACGAGAATGACGAGCACGGCCGATGCGCCCGCGGCGATTTGCGCGGCATCCGGCGCCAAACCTTCGCTGTTGATTTTCCAAATGTGCACCGCCAGCGTTTCAGCCGGACGGAACGGGTTGATCGGCGACGTCGGGCTGAGCGGGTTCCAATTGGTAAAATCCAGGCGCGGCGTGGACATCCCTGCCGTAAAGAGCAGCGCCGCCGCTTCCCCGAATACTCTGCCTGCGGCCAAAACCGTGCCGGTCACGATGCTGGGAAGAGCCACCGGAAACAGGACGGAGGAAATGATCTTCCATTTGGACAGCCCGAGCGCAAGCCCGGCTTCCTTCTGCTCTTTCGGCACGCTCCGGAACGCCTGCTCCGTAATCCGCACCATCAAGGGCAGGTTAAAGATGGTCAGCACCAAGGCGCCAGAAAACAGGGAGAAGCCGAATCCGAACGTATTGACGATCAGCAACAGGCCGAACAAACCGACCACGATCGACGGAAACGAAGACAACACTTCGACGACAAGCCGGATCGTGCCGGTGATTTTGCCCGGTTTGGCGTATTCGGCCATGTAAATCCCCGCCCCGAGTCCGAGCGGAATCGTAATGATCAACGTCAGAACAAGCAAAAACAAGGAGTTGAACAGCTGCGGCCCGATGCCCCCTCCGGCGCGGATCGTTTGCGGAACCGAGGTCAGGAAATGCCAGTCGATATGGCTGAGCCCCCGTACCAGAATAAAGCCGATCAGTCCCACGAGCACCGCGACGATCAACAAGGAAAACACCACGATAAAGAAGGTTGCAATTTTGTCGGTCAGTTTCGCTCTCAAATCCGATGTCTCCTTTCCAAAAGCCGGACGATCATGACGAATACGAAGGTCATAAACATAAGCGCAAGCGCCATGCTCCACAATGCGTTGCTGTGTGCCGATCCCATCACGGTATTGCCCATGTCAAGCGTGATGACGCTCGTAAGCGTGGATGCGGACTCGAACAAAGACCGCGGAATATGCGGCGCGTTCCCGATGACCATCTGCACGGCCAGCGCCTCGCCGAAGGCGCGCGCCATCCCGAGCACGACGCCGGTCAGAATAGAAGGCAACACGGTTGGCAAAATAACTCTGGAGATCGTCTGCCAGCGGGTAGCGCCAAGCGCAAACGAAGATTCCTTCAAACCGCGCGGCAGCGACGCCAGCGCATCGGACGCCACGCTCGTAATCGTCGGCAGGATCATGACGGACAGGACGATCGCCCCTGCCGCGATCCCGATCCCTTGTCCCGGGAACACATTCCGCAAAAACGGCACGACGACGGTCAGTCCGATAAAGCCGTAAACGACGGAAGGAATGCCGGCAAGCAGCTCGATGACGGGCTGCAGCAGCTTTTTGCCCCAGCCGGGAACGATTTCCGTCATAAAGAGCGACGCACAGATGCTGAGGGGACTGGCGATGAGCGCAGCCAACAGCGACGTAGCGAATGAACCGAATATAAACGGCAGCACGCCGTACTTGGGCTCGCCGTTATTGCCTTCCGGGTCCCATGTGGTGCCAAACAGAAAATCGCTCAGGCTGACGCCGTCGCGAAAGAACGTCGCAAGTCCTTTGGACGCGACGAAATAGACGATGGATAATATGATGACAATGAGCAAAGCTGCGCAAATAAACGTATAGCTCCGGCCCGCAAAATCTTCGGCGTGATGCTTTTTCCAGCGGGCGCGGCGTGCTGGCTGTTGAATTTGAACAGGCCTTTCATCGATAGCTTTCATCGTTGTCCTTCTTTCTAATGTGAAAATAGAGGCGAAATTCCCTTTCGCCTCTTTCTTGCATGAGGTTTTGCTTTCGTTCAGGGCTTACTTCGTTACGTTGCCGTCCGCGTCGCGCTTCACTTCCATCTTGCTGACCGGAATGTATCCAAGCTCTACGACGTCGCCGTTTTGAATGGCATCCGAAGCGATGTAATCAAGGAATGCTTTGACTTCTGGCTTAGGATCGCCTTTGGTGTACATATGCTCGTAAGCCCACACCGGATATTTGCCGGATGTTACGTTATCGACCGTAGCTTCCACACCTTCGTATTTGAGCACTTTCACTTTGTCGTCAAGGTAAGAGAGTGCGAGGTAACCGATGGCTCCAGGGCTTTCGGACACGATTTTCTTGACCGTACCGGAGGATTCTTCCTGGATGGAACCTTTCAAATCTTCGGTCGTTGTGCCCAGTGCATATTTTTCAAACGTTTTGCGGGTACCGGAGCTTGCCGGACGGTTTACGATGACGATTTTTTCGTCTTTGCCGCCAACCTCTTTCCAGTTGGTCACTTTGCCCGTGAAAATATCAACCAGCTGTTGTTTCGTCAAGTTGTCTACGCCGACATCCGGATTGGTTACCGCAGCCATGGCGACGACGGCCACTTGATGGTCTTTCAAGTCTTTTGCTTCGTCTTTCAGCTTTTCTTCCGCAAATACGTCGGAGTTGCCGATATCGGCTTGCCCGCCTGCGACTTGCGTCAAGCCTGTACCGCTTCCGCCGCCTTGCACTTGCACTTGAATTTTGGAATACTGGGATTCGGCCATGAATTTTTGCGCCGCTTGTTCAACAAGCGGTTGAAGCGCCGTGGAACCGACGGCAAGCACGGAACCGCTCAGTTCAGCAGCCGGGGATTTATCGTTAGTTGCAGCACCGGAAGCGCTGCTTGTGTCTTCGGTATTTTTGCTTCCGCATGCGGCCAGCATAATCACCAGCGCCAGCGTGCACAGCATGAGTAACGGTTTTTTCATTTTGATCATCGTTTGTTTCCCCCTGTATTTGTATGATCCAGGCAGTTATTCTTCGCTGCCGACAAATTCATTGTAGCTTTCTATCATTTTGTAAAATGATGCGTTTTGTAAACGGAAAGATAAAAAAATGTATAATCTATTTATCATTAAATAGAATAAATCTATAATGATAGTGAAGAATTTGATGACATCAGGGGGATATCGATGAATCTGTTAAAATTGCAAATCCTCGTTCTGATCGAAAAGCTGAAAAAAGTGACGGATGTGGCAAGGGAAATGGACATGAAGCAGCCCACCGTGACGTTTCATATGAAAAGCCTGGAGGAGGATCTGGGCGTTTCCTTGTTCGAAGCGAAAAGGGGACGGATTTTGTTAACGGAAGCCGGCAAGGCGCTTTATCCATATGCGGTGAAAATGACGGCGATGGCCCAGGAGGCCCGCAAAGCGGTGCAGGATTATGCGGATCTTAATAAAGGGAGTTTAAAGATCGGAGCGGACAGCATGATGGGCGCTTACGTTCTGCCGCCGCTGATCGGCGGCTTTTGCAGCCGTTTTCCCGGCGTCCAGATCGAATTGAACGTCACACCCACCCGTCAGGCAAAAGAGCGGCTGCTGAACCAGGAAACCGATTTGGCGTTTTATTATGCCGAAGCCGCAGGTTCTTTGGACGGGTCGAAGTCGGTAAAAGAGGAAAAGATCTTTCAAGACCGCATCGAGCTTATTTTTTCCGGAACACATGCGTTTGCCGGACTCAAGTCGGTGACGCAGCAGCTCATCGCCCAGCAGTTTTTTGCGCAGCACGGCGACGGGGCGTTTATGACGGACTTCGCGCGCGCGTATGCGGCCGATTCCGGTATCCATCTTTGGGAGCGGACGGCGGCCGATTCGCCGGAAATCGTGAAAAGCATGGTACGGTCCGGCGGATTCATCAGCCTGTTCCCGCTTTCCGGTATCCGGGAGGAGCTTGCGTCCGGTGCGCTCCGTTCGCTGCCGCTGCCCGGACAGGCCGATCCAACCGTGACCGGCGTGCTTGCGTACCTTGCCGATCAGCCGGCTTCGCCCGTTTGCGAAAGGTTTATCCAATACGTGCGGGAACAGGCCGAAAACTGATAAAGGGGCATCTCCCCGGATCTTTTGGATCATGAGAGACGCCCCTTTTTATATTGAAGAAAAACAGCCCCCGCAAGGAAATGATCGTTAACTTTTTTTAACTTAGCCTTGCGCGTATTTTATTCATCGTAAATCTCGCGATGGGCTTAAGCATCCATACTTCGATTCGAAACGTGATGCCGACATTTCTAAACCTGCGCCGCAAATTTGCTCCGGCTCCACAGCCACATCGGCGTATGAATGTCGATCGGGCACAGCCCGCTGCCCTGCAGCAGCTCTTCCCATCTGGAAGCCGCAAGCTCCCTTGCCTTCGGGCCGGCCGCTTCCTCCTCCGTCAGGATCCCGAGTTTGGCGCTGGATTGAAGGACATGGGTGTCGGGCGCCACCGTAATGCATTCCCGATCCGGAAAGTCAGCATCCGTGTACTGTTCCATCACGTACAACCAGTAGTTCATGATTTTGTCGCCGCCCAGATAGGGGAAGCTTTTTTTATGCTGCATCATATGCTGCTTGATCCGGCGGACGGAATTCCCGTTTTGGCGGAAAAGGTTCCGCAAGTCCCCGTCCAGCTGATCCATGATCGTGACGCACAGCGTCCGCCAGACGGCGGGCTGCTTGTTCGGTTAAAGCGCGACCTTATGTTTCAGCAGCTTTTCCCGCAGCTCCTCCGCGTCCATGGCAGCGGCCGCCGCCGGATCAAACACGTCCATCGTGTCCGGATCGTTAAACGTCCGGTGAGCGCTCTCCCAAAGCGCATACGAATTCCGCTGGTAATTCAGCGCCATCGGCAGCGTAAAATAATGATAGCTTGCCGCCGAAGACGGCTCCAGGGGCGGGTGTTCGTCCTCGGGCATTTTCTCGCCGCCAAGCTTCCCCTGTTGATGAAGCAAAATTAATTCCGTTATATCCCGCAAAATATCGTCCCTGCTCCGCAGCATGCGTCCTTGGCTCCTCTCAAAACGGCGTTCCCTTTTTGCCCGTCAGCAGCGGCAGCAGCAAATACAGCCCGTAAGCAAACGCCATCCAAATGACGAAGGCCAGCAGCTGTTCATCGGACAACCCCGCAAAAAAGACGCCCTTGTTCCATATCACAAACGTGTCCAGGATTAAACCGACGGCGCTGCCCACCACGCCAAGCCGTATGGCCGCGTAGGGACTCGGATCGAGTCGGCGAAAAAGGACAAATACGACGTACAGCACGACGCCTGTCGCGACCTCCAGCAAAAGAAACGGCGGCAAAAAGTGTTGCCGGTACGGGCTGACCAGCACCAGCGGTCCGAAAAAGACGAAAAACAGCGTCGCCCCCAGCCAAACCAGCAGCGAAAACAGCAGCGTCAGCCCCATCTTTTCAGAAAACATGCCAAAAGCTCCTTTCCACACGGAATTGTCCAAAACTATTCGGGTTTTGCTTCCCGCAGCAAACGCTCAAAAAATCGGCCGAGTTCGGTAAACACTTTATCCCGGTCCAGCGCGGGAGAAACCAGGCTTTGCACGGCCAAGCCGTCAAAGATGGCGTTAATGACGACGGCCCACACCTCGAACGACATGCCCATAAGACGATCATCCGCATCGCCTGTTCCGGATTCGGCTTCCTGACGGCCGCGGCGCGTAGTTTCGCCGTTCGGCGGATCCGTTTTCGGTCGGTCCCCGCTTCCGGAAGTTTCGCTTGAAGGCGGCGGATTTTCCGCGCCCGCAAGGTGCCGCAGCCGATCCGCAAGCACCCCGTTTTCGAACGAAATCAGGGCGCCCAGCTCCTTTCTCGTTTCTTCATGTTTCAGGCTGAACACGACAAGCGATAGAAACAAGCGGTGAAAAAAGGAATCGGGCCCTCCCCGTTCTTTTGCCGATCCCAGCGCCTCCGACACGACAAACTCCTTGGTCTGCAAAGCAGAGAACTCATTCCATGAGCGTTCGCAAACATCTTTGACGACGTCCAGCATCAGCCGGTCTTTGGTTTGGAAATGGTAATACACCGTTCCTTGCGTGACGCCGATGCGTTCCGCCACCATTTTTAAGGTCAATTTCTCCAAGCCCTGTTCCACGATGCATTGTTTGGCCGCTTCGATCAGTTCCTGCTTGGAAACAACATTCGGTTTAGCCATGTATATGCTCTCCTTTTCCTAGAGTTAGTCATTCGACTAACTCACTAACAATATATACCATTCGCCGGGAAAAAGTAAAGACGGATTTTAACCAAAGTTGACCGGAAGTCCAAACGGAACATGCCAAAAGGCTCGTAAACAGCTACAAAAGCCGTTTGCGAGCCTTATTCCGATCGAAGCGGCCAACAGGACTCGAAGCCTGAAGCCCGATAGCAATCTTACAACAACTCAAAGGTAAAGTCCGGTATACCCGCCGCCACAGGTTCAAACGTTGGTTCAATGTAGCCCAGTTCCAGCACAGAAACGATCCTCTCGTCTTTTTGAACACCCAAACGCCCCGCATAAGCTCCGTCGTAAATCCAGTCATTCATCGTCACCCGGACATGAAGGCCGCCCTCCTGCGCAAGCAGACGAAAATTTTGCATAAGACAGCTGGCCGCCCCAAAATCTTCTTCCCTTTTATGAAGGTCAGGATCTTCTTTGATGACCAATACCAGATAGGCTGGAGCCTGATCCTGCAACCCGGACATGAGGCCTGCGCTGCCGGAACCGATGTATATGAACCGCCAAGGCTCCCGCATGCCGTCGTTTGGAGCCCATACGGCAACATTCAATAAGTCCAGCACATAACTTTCGGAAACGGGTTCATCGCTGTAGCTTAGTAAACGGCCCCCCTTGGAACCGCTCTTGGCATCATTCAACAGGTCCCTCTCCTCCCGATAAAACGGTCCATTTCTTTTCCGCTCGCGTCCTTGCCCTGGCTTTCGGAATTTTGTCGAAGTATCCGAGGTGAAAAATGCCGACAAGCCTTTCTTCGGGGCTCATTTTGAGCAGATGGAACAATTCCTTGCTCTGCATCATCGGTTCCGTGTCCCACAGCGCTCCAAGCCGCCGCTGCCAGGCAAGAAGCTGAAAATTTTGCATGATCCCGCAAACCGCCGCATAATTCATGTCGCTTTCCCTCCTGTCCGGACCTGTGACAGCAATGACGGCAAGATGGCCCGGTATATCGGTGACCCTTCTCCGAACGAAATCCCTCACTTTCTCCGGAAGCCATTTGACCAGCCTGTTCTTTGTCAAAGGCTCCAGCATGCAGGCAGCCAGACGTTCCCTGGAATCAGCCGTTCCCGCGTACACGCAACGAAAAGCTGCTGCTTCCCCGGCCGAATACAGCTGCCGCGCTTCGCGGAGCAATGTGAACACCAGCTCCTGATCCACGGGGGAAGGATGAAACCTGCGGATGCTTCTGCGCTCCCGGATCGTCTCCCTGAAATCCATTTATTGTCCCCCCCGCAGTTTCGATTTCAAGCCGCGCATATCCATGATTTCAAGCGTTCGCGGATGAACGGTAAGCGCGCGCGAAAACGGCGTGGTGCTTTTTAAACGTTCCGGAATGCAGACATTGACGCCGGCTAAAGCCAGCTCTCCTGCCAGCATCATGCCAACGGGTCCTCCGCCGATCAGTATCACATCATAATCCATCGAAATGACCTCTTTTCTAAAACCCGAACCTGGGAGATGAAAGCGACAAAAGCCAACCTCGTCAGGCCATGGATGGATCCATCGGCGTTTCCACCGCTGTCCTTAACGAAAGAAGTCCACCAGATCTCCAAACAGCCGCTTTATAAAATCAAGTTCGGATTCGCTGTATTTATTCAAAAACTCGTACATCCGCTGCTGTTCCTTGTGATGAAGTTCATCATGGACGGCAAAAAGCTTTTTCCCGGCCGTCGTTAGCCGGAAATACACTTCTTTTTTGTTGTCGTTGAGCTGTGTCTTGCGCACCCAGCCTGCGTTCATTAACTTATTGGTAATTTTCGAGGTGTTCCCTTTGCTTAGATTCATCTTTTCGGCGATCGAAGTGACATTAATCGGCTCCTGTTCCCCAATGCATGCGATGGTGTGCAGCTCCGTCATGTTTAGGGTGGATTCCACTTCGATCGTTTTCCGGAGTTCTTCTAGAAAAACGGCGGTTTCCCGGGTCTCATATTGTTCCTTTTGCTCAAGGAATCGAATGAAATTGTCATGGATCGCGATTTTGACCATCTGGTTCGTATTCATGATTCGGCAAGCTCCTCGATTCATTTTTTTCTCATTATATCCAAAATTAGTTTCATTGGAAACAATATGAGCAAAACGAAGGGATTTTAGCCTTGAATGAAACGGTTAATTCAGTTTTTCAGGCCATTTATAACCTCCTTAAATCATTCATTATTGTTTCCCGGGAATAAATATAAACATCTTTCATTACGGGAATCATAGCCACAACCAAAAAATATTTATTCATATGAAACAATATTATTTTAAGTTTTGTTTTTTTTCTTGTCAACTCGTGCTTGGGATGCGAAATGGCTAGACCGAATGCCGGCAGCTAATAAAACTGCTGTTGTTCAAACTCTCCGATACTAGGCATTCGATATCCGTTAGCCGCTTTCGAGCCGTCACCCATCGAATCATCCACGGTTTATCGGGCAGCGAAAAAAAGGCTCGCAAACTGCTAAAATAGCAATCTGCAAGCAAGTTCGGCGGGTCGCCCGTAAACCATGCAAAACGCTTCCGTAAATGCGGCTTTTTGTCAGCCCTTCAGGACTGCTCTCAAGCCGGCGGCGGTTTGCGGCAGCTCTTTTTTCATCGATTGACGCATAAAAAATTCGGCTACCTTCGGAACGTTGCCAACTTGAATGGTGAAATGAACGCGGCAGGATTTTTCCGAAACCGGTTCAATGCGGTAGCTTTCGCGAAAGGATTGTTTTTCATCGGGAGCCGTCTCCAAGGTCAGCAGCTGATCCTGAACAAGCTCGGTTACGACCATGTTTTTTTCGCTTTTAAAGCCTGAATATTTTCCGCTCTCAAAATATCGGGTGCCAAGCTGCGCCGGTCCTTCAGGCGTCACGCGAGTCTCCAGAATGCCTTTAATCCAGGAATCCCGCCCCTTCAAGTCCATGAGACGCGAAAAAACGCCGGATGCAGGATCGTCGTAGGTCTCAACATGCTCAAATGTAAGCACAGACATCTTCCTTTCCTTCATGAGTATTGGGTTTAGCGAAAGAGGATTGTCGATAAGACATCCTTTAACGTTTGTTCCATTTCTTCTTGGTCCGCTTCGGCGGCCTTGCTCCGCCATCCGATGTAACCATCCGGCCGCACGAGGACAGCCCCCGTCGGGGTGATTCCGTAAGCGTCAAGAAAATCGTTCCCGGGATTGCCAATATCGCCTTCATAACCGCCGATCCGATAGATATCCATCGGCAGATGGAGCGCAGCTTGGGCAACTTGAGCGGCCTCCAGCCAGCTTTGTCCGCCAGGGCCGACGAGCAGAACGAACCGGGAACCAAATAAATCCAAGGAGGAAACGGTATGACCGTCCCGTTCCAGAACGATGTGCGCCGCCCGGGTCCCCGGCTGTCCCGTCCACAACTCCGGCGACTGGGCATAAGGGAGGTTTTGCCCGTCTGCCTCCGGTACGATTGCGCCCTCCGGGTAACGATAACCCATATTGACATGCAGGGTATTTACCGTAATTCCCTCCGAGCCCTCATGCTGGCGCTGCTGGGACAGCCTGACGACCTGCTCTGTCGTGTAATCCGCGACGGGACGCCGCTCAGCATCGTAAGTGGCAAGCAGATCCGGTCCGGCTTCCCCGCGCAAGACGGCGGCCAGCTTCCAGGCGAGGTTTTGGGCCTCGGCGATGCCGGTATTGCCTCCCAACCCGCCGCTTGGTGGCTGAACCCGCGCCGAATCGCCGACCAAAAACACCCGGCCATCTTGAAAACGATCGGCGACCCGGGCGGCCATTTCCCAAGTCAATACCTTTTTGATCGTAACGGGAATGTCCGGAATTCCGATGGCTGCCCGAATCAGCTCCACACAGCGTTCCTCCGGATAATCTTCCATCGTTTCTTCCTCCGGATCATAGATCACGTCCACTCTGTAGATGTCAGGTCTCCTTAACGTACCGGGGTATAACACAAGGCTTCCGCTTGTCGTATCGTTGGCGAAAAAACACATATGCGCGTTTTGGCCTGCAAACAATTCTTGAATATCCGCATCGAAAACCATGCTGACCAAATGGCAGAGCGTTCCTTCCCCATGCTGGCCGATGCCTAATTTCGCGCGGATCCCGCTCTTGCTTCCATCGGCTCCAACCATATACTTGGCCCGAACGGTGCGCTTTTCGCCGCTGATTCGATCGCAAATAACGGCCGTGACGCCTTCCCCGTCGGTTTCAAACCCGATCAGCTCCGTGTTGTATCGCAGACGGGCGCCGGCTTGCTCGGCCTGTTCCCGGAGAACCGGCTCAAGCAGATCCTGCGCAATGCCATTGCCTTCAACAGGACTCAGATCCGTAAAGTATGCACTCATATCCTCCATGAGATTATCAAACATTTGTCCGGCCAAGCTCTCTACGAACATGACGCCGAAATCCCGGGGAAACGGGGGCTCTTCGCGGCGAATTTCTTTCTCGATTCCGGCCGCGCGGAATATTTCCATCGTTCGGGCCGTCAGGCTCGAAACGCGCGGGTGGATGGCCGTTCCCGGATGGCGCTCGACCACTAACGGCTTTATTCCCTGGCGGGCCAGAAAAAGGGAGATGGAGAGCCCCACCAGGCTTCCTCCGACAACGAGGACAGGGACCGTTTCATCAACGGCTGATAAGTTATTCAAGCCTTTATTCATCCAAGATCCGTCCTTTCGGATAAAATTGGTTTCATTCAAAACCGTGATCAAAACGCCGGGCGATCTCGCGGAGTTCTTTCATGCTCCATTTCAGCTTTCCGGTTTGGATATCCGCGATAACGGATTGAAGCCATGCGATTTCAGCCGAAAACAGCGCTTGTTGATATTCCGACTCAAGCAAAAACAAGCGCGGCAGACCCATCGATGATTCTGTTTGGTACTGATCCTCGAACCGGGCGAATGTGTTTTCAAGTGCGCTTACTCTTTTTTTGAACAGCGATACGACCTCTTCAGGCGTTAGCAAAGCCAGAAAAGAAACCGCAGCGGGGAACTCCAAAAATTCCTGCGCCGGTGTGGAGATCATTTCCCGAATCCATGCATAGGCGGCACTCCGGCCTAAATCCGTGATTTCGTAAACAACTAAATCCGGCTTCCCTTCATTCTTTTTCTTTCCTTGGATCGCAATGGCGTTGTCCCGATGCAGCCGGTCAATCGTTTGGTAAATGCTCGTTCGGTGGCGAACGTTAATGACTTCCTCTTTCCCCCTCTTTTTAATGAGCTGCTGCATACGGTAAGGATGCATGGGCTCCTCAATAAGAAAACAAAGGATGGCTAATGCGACAGGCGACTTTTTTATCATGTTGTTTTTCATAGTCATAATATTAGTATTAATAATATGACGTGTCAACAGGAAAAGAATACATTTTCCAAATTCGCATTATCCCCTCCTGTGCCGATCCCGATTACGCAAAAAAAAGCTCCTGAATCGCCGCAAAGACGAACTCAAGAGCTTTTTCGTTATAAAGTTAAAGCTGCATTAAGATCTGTCCAAAACTTGATCCAACCAGTTAAACATGCGATGATTAGCCAATTTTAACGCTCCAAAATGGCAATGTTCTTCAGCCGAATCCTCTGCAGTAAATTTCATGTACGTTTTAGGCCCCGTTAAAGATTTGTACAACCGTTCGGGTTGGCCTGCAAAGGCGTGGTCATGTTCCGCTTCGCAAACGAGTACCGGGCACTTGATTTGCTCAGCAACGCCTTCTAAGGTAAAAGGCTCTGTTTTCTGCACGAGCTCCTCCAGATTATCTGCCAAGAAAGTAAACTGCCCATTTTCAATTCCCCAACGGACGGCTGTATTTCGGGCCAAAACCGACGCTATTATATCCTCCATCTCCGGTGAACTTAGATCGGATTCGCCCCTTGCTTTTACACCTAATTCCTCTGCCATCGACCCCACTTGGAAGGAGAATAAACCGTCATTTGCTATGCATGCAGCAAGCCTGTGCTCATAAGCAGCCGCGCGCGGAGCCAAATACCCCCCTAAACTAATACCCATTAACGCGATTTTGTCGGAGATGATTTCCGGACGCTGGATCAGGTAATCGACCACCGGAGTTATGACGGCCTCCCAGTCATGTCTGAATGGAATTCGCTGCTCGCGTATAACGGCTCCCTGCCCCGGGCCCTCGAATACCAAGCAATGATAACCTCTTTCTAACGCGGAAATCACGACTTGGAAATAAAGCTCTTCCGCAGTGGAATCATATCCACCGTGAACAATGAGAACAGGAGCGGGCTGATTCCCGGCTAAATACAAATAACCCGGCAGCTCCGTATCTTTATAAGGAATGGCAACGATCTCCCAATGATGATCAAGTAAAGTAAGCGCCTGTCTGAATGTACTCCGGCTCAAGCTCCAAGTTTCCATAATCCGTTTGTCATCCGGATGGCCGTGGAGGAAAAATTCGGCAGTACGATAGTAATTCGATGCTCGCAAGTAGAAATCTCTCGCGCTGGTTGTATTCCCCTGCTTGCTGCTTTCATCACCTTCCCGATGAACCCTGATTGCTGTCTTCAGCCATTCTTCATACCAACTTTCAAAATTGCCTTCTTCGATTCGATAGGCAGTAGACAGGCATTCCCCCACGTCCGCTCCGCCAAAAGCAGCATAGCCCATTGTTCGAAGTAATTCGAATGAAAACGTCTGATCATTGAAAATAAGTTTCACAATATCCACTCTCCACTATTATGTTATTTTTAACCTATGTGAATGTTAACCATATAAATTCTTTGTGTCAATATAATTTTATGTTATTATTAACCTAATGATCTGAAGGACAGTATGTACGTGTGTTTGAGAAAGGAGAACTTCATGAATAATATCCAATATACGTTATTAGGATTATTGGCACGCGAACCATTAAGCGGTTATGAAATGAAGCAGCAGATCAACAACCGAATTGCACACTTCTACAAAATTAACAACAATCAGCTTTACCCTTCTTTGTCTAAATTGGAGGATGCCGGATTCATCGAATTGCAAGCCATTGAACAAGATTCTTATCGTCCGCCTCGAAAAATATACAGAATCACGACTAGCGGCATCGACGCTTTAAAAGCTTGGGTGCTGGAGCTTCCGGAGGTTGGTGATCATGATACTTTTCTGTTGAAGCAGTACAGCGGTTGGTTGGTCAGTCCTGATGCTTTGATTGGACTTATAGAGAAGAATAAAGAACAGCATGAACGCACGCTGGAGGATTATAAGGAGAGAATATCTTCTTTTCAAGAACAGGACCCTGGCGTTCACGATCCCTTGTTCTCTACCATTTCCGTTATTGAAATGGGGATCGTCATCGAAGAAGCAAGCATCGTCTGGTGCAATAGAATGCTTGATGTATTAAGACGTACACTTGCCAATGGAAAAGAGACCTAGTACCGGGGCAAAAGTTTGCAATCGAATTATGGCAAAAACGATTTCGTTCCATTTTTGATACGGAGTAATGAAACGAGGGGTGTTCCAAACATCTGTTTTCCAAATCTTTTTGGGGCACCCCCGTTGAACCTACTCATTTTAATATTCCTCGGTCAAGTCATTAGATATCGATATCAAATCCCCAAGACGCAAAAAAGTTCTTGAATCGTCCAAGGACAAATTCAAGAGCTTTTTTAGTTGATGCGGTCGAGAGGACTCGAACCTCCACGGGGGGTTAGCCCACACGGACTTGAATCGCGTATGGGACCGAACTGCTCAGCTGCCTGCCTGATCATGAACCATATGCATGAAAACAGGCGCCTGCTAGCCTCTAGCCAGCAGGCGTCTGTTTTGGCGTATGGGAATGTTGGCTTAGCAGTTCCTCTGCCCCCGGCTTGGCCGTCAGTTTATTATAACCTAGAAGTTATCAGCGTCTGTCCCATACTGAATTAATTTTAGTTTCTTTGCCACACTTTGGGATGCGAAATTGTCCACGAAGTAGCATCAGTTCCTTTTTTTTGTTTCTTAGCTTGATGGGCACGTGGTACTACCCCATTTAACGAGGAAATAACAGCCCTCAGGGCTTCCTAGTAGGAAGACCTGAGGGCGCTATCGAACTCAATCTAGAATTATAGGTTGAAAAAGTCGCTCCGCTTTAACAGGCATCTACCCTTTAACCTGGCATCAACTGAAAGCTCATGTACGGTCAGAGCTGATTGATCAGCGCCTCTCGCAGACGGTCGTAAGTCGGTGCAAGCTCCCGCAGCACAGAGGCTGTGGTCGCATCTTCGCCGACAACCAGCAGGTACTGAAGCAAGCCGATCAGCTTCGCCTGCTCGGCCGCGATTTGAGAGGCTTGGCCATGGCCAACCCGAGCCAAACATGTGGCGGCGTCAGCAACTCGCCGTGTGCCCACCCGAATTAAGAAGTGGATTAAATCGTCACGAAGCTCAGAATCACAACCAGCCTCGATTCGTTCGGCCAATCGTTCGGCAGCATCGCCGTTGCCAAGACTACCTGCCGGTAAATCATGACTACCGTCCATTGATAACCAGCGGATTGCCGCAGGTATTGACGCACGGATGATTTCCTCCTCCGGAACATCCCGCACCTGCCGAAATGCCGTGCGCATTGTGAACGGAGAACCGTAATCTATCGTTTCCGCCCGCCATGCGTCCATAAAGTCATCCAAAGGCAATGAAGCATAGGGGTAACCTTGCGGGTCATGCATCAGCACACGACCGCCGTCCACAGCGAGCACTACCAGATAGTGATCCGCTCCGATTGCCCCGTTCTTTCCCGGCTGGTACCGTAGATGACCCATCTCAACGGGGCCGACCAAGGCAGGACCATTCTCAAGTGCGGCTTCGAGATGGGAGAGGGCGTCATCCGCATCCTTGCCGTTCACGACCTCCGCTGTGAAACCCATGACGGCAAGAGCATGGTCGATCGTGGCTTCCGGCGTCCACCCATAAGGATCGAAGAACGGTAAGGTTCCTCCGATCAGTTGCATACCAAACGGGCTACTTGTGGCGAATTCGATGACCGCCGTCCGGGGCGAGCGCTCGCCCAACATCATCGCGATTGAATTCGTATAGCAGTAAGGACCTGAGCCGATGTAGGGGAAGTGAAGATCGGTCTTCCAAGTTTTCATAGTCTGATACAACCTCCTTTTACAGATTTCTTTTTACATGACCGGTATCCAAATCTCAGCGTAATGATCAGGGGCTGCCGGATAATGGTCCGGATAGAACTCAAGCTCTACAGGACCGGCTTGGGTGTAGCCGACGGACGGAAACCATTCGCCGTATATTTGTGTCCACGTTCTCCGGAAAGCGTATGGCAGTGGTCCGGTCACCCCAAATACAGCCCATCGGAAGGAAGGGACTTCGATCCTCTTAAGATCTTCCGGCGGGGGCCCAACATATTCCGTGGCCACCCAATAGTCCATCATAAGTCCGGCATCCCGTTCAGGGCCAGTTACGCCGATACCCAGGACACCTGTGAGTTTGCCATTGTTCAACTGGAACAGCCGGTCGCATAAACCGCTGGCGTTCACCTCGTCCCATAGCGCGGGAATCCGCTCCTCACTTGCGCCGTCCTCCAACGAAATTTTTCGCCAGATGCCTACCGCTTGAAACGCTTCTCTCTCCACCATACGGACATTGAGCGGCTCGGTACCTCCTACATTCACCTGGATCGTAAGACGGTTGTAAGCGACCAGCGTGCCGCGCGCTTTCGCTTCGCTCGGGGGCAGTCCGTGCTGCCTGCGAAAAGCTTTGGCGAACGCTTCGGGCGAGTCATAGCCGTATTTGGCAGCTAGATCGACGATTTTAATATTGGCTCTCAACAATTCGTAAGCAGCCAGTGTAAGCCGACGCCGCCGGATATATTCCCCCACCGTAACACCGGTCATTACAGCGAATGTCCGCTGGAAATGAAACGGCGACATCTTCGCTTGTTTTGCAATCTGTTCAACGGTTACAGGCTCCATTAAACGGCTTTCGATAAAATCGATCGCCGTCTGCAAAGACTCGATCCCTTTCATCAGTATCCCTCCTGCGCTTAGCATACCAGGCTTCCAAAAGAAAATCCTGTCCGGTTATGCCCGGTTTGGACAGATTTTCGCCAATCTCAATGTCCTGCGCTCCGTTCCCCGAATCCCAGTTTGGCGATTTTCCATAAAAGCATTCCCGCTAATAAAGAAAGAGATATCAGAAGCAAAAAATGAGCGGAGCACCATGGTAGGTTAGTTTTAAATGAGCAGGAAGTACCGGCAACGAACTATTAGGAACACACTCGGTTCAAAAGATGGATGGGGAGTACAATGAAATTGTCACTGATCTGAAGATTCTGACTCAAACTATTAAATGGGCTATAATCTGTTAAAATCAATCTCTTCGTATCTACAAGAAAGGAGTATTCCATCCATGAAGAAAAAGTCTCTAAGGTTTATACCTTTTGGATATGGATACTCTACTGCTGTTTTTTTCTAGAATTCATTTTACTGGTAATTTAAAATGGAAAATGCAAAAATAATTAGGAAAAACCCAGCAGAGATGTATAAAGAGCGGGAAAAATCACGAGGAAAAGTCGGGTACACTGGCTTTACGGTAGAACAACTGTATTCTGATTTTTTACAAGAAACTCCTAAAATCGGATATTGGTTGGACACCTCAGAACAGTCGCCTGAGCAATCGGTTGCATGATATATTACTACACTTTCGAAAACATGAATAAATCACGACTTTTACGAATACGTTTTGAAAACATTTAAGCTGTCAACGAGCACCGTACAGCATTTCCATGCTTATATTCGGCAAGCCCTGCAACATGCGTTCAAGATGGACTTGATTCTGACCAATCCGGCAGATAAAGTAGAACATCCCAAATAGAATTGCTTTGTCGGCAGCTTCTACAACGACCAGGAACTCAATGACCTTTTTGAAAACGGGCGATCCAGTTGAATTAGCCGTTCCGGTCTCATACGAAGGCAAACAAATTACAATGAGTTGTGCTAGCCTATTGCTCGCAAACGACGTAAGCATGAAGGAAATTCAAGAGTGGCTCGGCCACGGTCATTTCTCCACTACAGCAAATATCTACGCTCATTTAGATTACAGTTCCAAGCTTTCTTCTGCCCAGTTGAGACTCCCACGACTAAAGCCGCAAACTGACACCTTCGGTATCATTGGGATTCTTGGGTGGTAGTCGGTCGTGCATTTCTGCTAACCGTAGTTCCCCCAAGTTCAGGGCTGTCTCATCAGCCCGTCCTAAGACAGTGCATATAGCATCTTAGGCTGACAGACTG
>NZ_JAVLSX010000019.1:0-65154 GCF_031583795.1 Paenibacillus sp. VCA1
AGAGCAGCTTCGTAGCTGATTCCGAGTACTTTGGCGGGGCCCGGAACAAAAAGTGAAGGGTAACGCTACGGAGTATTTAAAACGCAAAACGTTTCGTATCTAGTTTTCAGGTGATCAAACATCTGAACTGATTTTAAGGCTGCAAGTCCTTTCTAAGGATGGATATTTTGCCGGTGAATAATCATCGAAGCAAAGGCAGCGCAAAAATCCTGTTTGGTGGCGATGGCGGAGGGGTTCCACGCGTACCCATCCCGAACACGACCGTTAAGCCCTCCAGCGCCGATGGTACTTGGACCGAAGGGTCCTGGGAGAGTAGGACGCCGCCAAGCGAAGGACCACTGTTGATGTATAATCGACGGTGGTTTTTTTATTTTGCTGTGAATAATAAAATTGCATGATTAAATAACAGTGGATAACACGCGGCATGATCGCTCAACCCCACACTTTCAAACACATTTTCGTTCACATTGTCCAGGGTTGGCTGTGGATGAACGCGGATCATGCCGGATCATCCACAGCATGATTGGCAATGCCGCCGCAATTTCAATTTTGTACACAAACTTATCCCATCCGTGCACATGCATCCTCCATTTTGCTCGAAATTTCGTCCACAAATTCACAAATTCATCCCCAACATTCACAGGTGTAGCTTCGGTTTTGACCATTAAAGACCGTTTTTGCATTTTGCATCCCAAATCTTGTGGGTAATTCATTGACTTTGCCATGCCCGTTTGACATACTCGATGTGTAATCCACAGCTATTTGCTAATGATTTGTTCATTAAAAGCTTTTCGAATACATAGGCGAGGTGAAATGGGATGGAAATCAGAACATTGAAACCCGAGGAATTCGATGCCTCGATGGAACTGGGCGAATATGCCTTCCAATACCGGGTGACCGCGGAGGAAAAGGAAAAAGCCAGAAAACGGTTTAAGCCCGAGAATACGTGGGGCATTTTTGACGAGGATGGACGTTTAAGCGCCAAGCTGGGCTTGCTGAACGTGGACATTTTCGTCAATGGCAGAAAGATGCCGATGTCCGGGGTTGCGGGGGTAGCTACATGGCCGGAAAACCGCAGGCAAGGGCTGGTTAAACAGCTGCTTACGCACTCTCTTAAGGTCATGAACGAATCGGGCAAGCTGCTGTCCATGCTGCATCCGTTTTCATTTGCGTTTTACCGTAAATACGGCTGGGAAATGTTCAACGATTATAAAAAGTACGTCATTCCGACCGAGAAGCTCCCCGCCAAGCAGGTGACCGAAGGAACCGTTCGCCGCGACGTCAAGGATATTCCCGTTTTGAACCGGATTTATGAAGCGTACGCGAGCCGGTATAACGGTATGATGGTTCGGAGCGAGGACCGGTGGAAGCATGCGATTTTGGGTGACGAGGACCATACCGCCGTCTTTTACGATGCATCGGGAGAACCGCAAGGTTTCCTATTGTATAAAGTCGAAAAGCAGGAAATGGAAGTGCATGAGTTTGTCTGGCTGACGGAAGAATCCAGAAGGGCCTTATGGACGTTTATCTGCAATCATGATTCGATGATCAAACAAGCCGTGCTTGCTCAAATGCCGATGGACGACGGATTGACGTATATGCTGGCGGATCCCCGGATTACGCAGGAAATCCATCCTTTCGGGATGGCCCGAATCGTGAATGTTGCCGGCTTTATCGAGGCGTATGCATTCCAGGGCACCGGGGAGGAGCAGACATGGACGGTTCGGCTCCGGGATCCTTACGCCCCATGGAACGAAGGGAATTGGCGTATTACCGTCTCTCCTGAGGGTAATGCTGCCGTATCGAAAGAAGACGAAGGGGAACCGGCCCAGCTGAGCTGCGACATTCAAACGCTGACAACGCTGATGTTTGGCTACAAGCGTCCCGGCGAATTGGTGAACATGGGCAGATTAGCCGGTGATCCGGAGGCTGCTGCGCTGTTGGAACGGGTCATCCCTGCCGGCCGGACATTTTTGCTGGACTTTTTCTAAAAAATAGTTACTGATCAAGACTTTCCCGCAGCACCGCGGGGGAGTTTTTTTATACAATCTGCTCGATTTGAAACGCCCAACGCTGAATTTCTTCAGCACCCAAGGGATGGAATGGAGCAAAAAGGTCAAAAATGATATCAGATGATTAAACGATGTTCGAAAAGTCAAAGGCGAAAAATACCGTTTGCGGCGTAATTTAAGGCTTGCCCCTTGGCAAAACGCGAGAATGTGTTATAATATAGTCAAAGAAAGTCAAAGTCAATTGCTGATCAAATTTGCATATCCTGTTGGAATCGCACAGTTTATGTATGATCTGAATTGTCTGAAGTTACACTAACCATGCCGCGCTGCATCATATGCAGCCATGGTTGGCCGTTCATTTTATGCGGTTCGCACACCGATCCTTTGGTTAATTTGGTTGTATATCCCGAAGGGGATCGGACGCGCATCTGTAACCGGCTTTCTAATAGCAGTACGGGGATTTTGCCCGTAAACCGGTTTTGGTTTGGCAAAATCCTGAACTAAAGTGGAGGATGAACGATGCGTAATATCTCTGATGTTATTGAACAATATCTGAAGAGTATTTTGCATGAGAGTCCCGACGGGTTGATCGAAATACAGCGCAACGATTTGGCGGACCATTTTTCCTGCGTACCTTCCCAAATCAACTATGTCATAAGCACACGGTTTACGCTGGAAAAAGGTTATCTCGTGGAAAGCAAGCGCGGAGGCGGCGGTTACATCCGGATCAGGCGTATCAGTCTGCCGCAATATTCGGCGCTTCATACTCATCTGCATCAGACGATTGGCGATACCATAGACCAGACGGTCGCGGAAGGGCTCATTTACCAGCTGGAGGAGGCCCGGTTACTGACCAAACGGGAAGCAAACATGATGCGGGCAGCCGTTTCCAGAGAGGCTTTGATGATCAAACTTCCGTACAGGGATGAATTGCGTGCAAGAATCATGAAGGCGATGCTGATTTCTTTGTTAGGCAAATGAGTCTACGGAGAAAAGGAGGTACAGCGATATGTTATGCCAAGAATGCGGCAAAAGACCCGCAACGCTCCATTTCACCAAAATCGTAAACGGCGAAAAAAATGAATTCCACATTTGCGAAACTTGCGCAAGGGAAAAAGGAGAGATGCTCCCCGGTACGTCGGGTGGGTTCTCGATACACAGCTTGCTATCAGGGCTGCTCGATTTTGATTCCGCGGGCAAAGGGATGACCAGCAGCGTCAAAACGCCCCAATCCCTGCGGTGCGAAGAATGCGGAATGACGTATTCCCAGTTCAGCAAAATCGGCCGGTTCGGCTGCAGCTCCTGTTATAAATATTTTGGCGACCGTCTCGATCCTTTGTTCAAAAGGGTGCACGGGAACACCGTCCATGTCGGCAAGGTACCGAAAAGAAGCGGCAGCCGGATTCAATTGAAACGTCAAATCGACGATCTGAAACTCGAGCTTCAGCGGCGGATTCAGCAGGAGGAATTTGAGGAAGCCGCCCAGCTTCGGGATCGAATCAGAACGCTTGAAAAAGAAATGGCAGGACAGTAATGTACGCTTAAGGAGGAATGCGTGATGCCCAATCTCAGGTTTACCGAGAAAGCGCTGAGCGAATGGATGCGGGGGACGGCAAGCGACTCCGATATCGTGATCAGCAGCCGGGTACGGATCGCACGGAACCTGCAGCACATGCCCTTTCCCCTCTTGGCAACGCGCCAGCAGTCGGAGGAAGTGCTGAATCGGCTGGCCAAAGTGGCGGATACACAGGCGATCAAGTCCTTGGGGACGTTTTATACCGTTAAGCTGGATGAGATCGAGCCGATCGACAAAAGGGTGCTGGTCGAAAAACACCTGATCAGCCCAAGCCTCGCGAACGAGTCCCAGAACGGGGCCGTCATGATCAGCGAGGATGAGTCGGTCAGCATCATGATTAACGAAGAAGACCATCTTCGCATCCAATGTCTTTATCCGGGTTTTCAGGTCCGCGAGGCGTGGGAAAAAGCGACGGCCATCGACGACCAATTCGAGGCCGAGGTGGATTACGCTTTTGACGACAAGCGCGGCTACCTGACCAGCTGTCCGACCAACGTGGGGACGGGGCTTAGGGCATCGGTGATGATGCATCTGCCGGCGCTTGTCATGACGCAGCAGATTAACCGGATTTTGTCCGCGGTCTCCCAAGTTGGCTTAACCGTTAGAGGAATTTACGGCGAGGGCAGCGAAGCAATAGGGAACCTGTTTCAAATCTCCAACCAGATCACGCTCGGGCAAACCGAATACGAAATCATCGATAACCTGCACAGCGTCGTGCTGCAGATCATCGAACACGAGAAAAATGCGCGCACGCGTCTCATGAACGATTCCCGTCTTCGCATCACGGACCGGATCAAACGGTCTTACGGCATTTTATCGTACGCGGAGGTCATGGATTCCAAAGAGGCCGGTCAGCGGCTCTCGGACGTGCGTCTGGGGATTGACCTGGGGATCGTACAGGGGCCTTCCATTCCGGTGATGAACGAACTGAACGTTATGACGCAGCCGGGTTTTTTGCAAAAAAAATACGGCCACGACATGAACAGCGAGGAACGCGACATTTACCGGGCAAGGTTGATTCGCGAGACTCTGGCGAAAGCCTGAGCCGAAGATTTAGACTGAAAAGCAAACAAGAATTCGATATATTTCAAACTCATGGAGGTGCAGGAGAATGATGTTCGGAAGATTTACGGAACGCGCTCAAAAAGTGCTGGCACTCGCTCAGGAGGAAGCCGTTCGTTTGGGACATAACAACATCGGCACGGAGCATATTTTGCTCGGGCTGATTCGCGAGGGTGACGGCATTGCCGCGAAGGCATTGATCGGACTTGGCCTCGGACTCGAAAAAATCCAGGATGAAGTGGAAACGCTCATCGGCAGAGGGCAGGAGCAGCCGACCAATATCGCCTACACTCCGCGCGCCAAAAAAGTCATTGAGTTGTCCATGGACGAAGCACGCAAGCTGGGTCATACCTACGTGGGAACGGAGCATATCCTGCTCGGACTGATCCGCGAAGGTGAAGGCGTTGCGGCCCGCGTATTGAACAATTTGGGCATCAGCCTGAACAAAGCGCGCCAGCAAGTGCTGCAGCTGCTTGGAAGCAGCGAGGCGGTATCCAGCCATCACGGCTCCCAGGCTAACGTCAGCACGCCGACGCTGGACTCTTTGGCCCGCGACTTAACGGCCATTGCCAAGGAAGGCAACCTGGATCCGGTGATCGGCCGCAGCAACGAAATTGAACGCGTCATTCAAGTTCTCAGCCGCCGCACCAAAAACAACCCGGTGCTGATCGGCGAGCCTGGGGTAGGTAAAACCGCGATCGCGGAAGGCCTCGCCCAAAAAATCATCAACAACGAAATTCCGGAAACGCTGCGCGACAAACGCGTTATGACGCTGGATATGGGGTCGGTTGTTGCCGGCACCAAATACCGCGGCGAATTCGAGGACCGCTTGAAAAAAATTATGGATGAGATCCGCCAAGCCGGCAATATCATCCTGTTCATCGACGAGCTGCATACGCTGATCGGCGCAGGCGGCGCGGAAGGCGCCATCGACGCCTCGAACATTCTGAAGCCTTCGCTGGCCCGCGGCGAGCTGCAATGCATCGGCGCCACGACGCTGGACGAATACCGCAAATACATTGAAAAAGATGCCGCTTTGGAACGCCGGTTCCAGCCGATTATGGTGGATCAGCCTTCTCCGGAAGAAGCGATTCAAATCCTGTTCGGACTGCGCGACCGTTACGAAGCCCATCACCGCGTGAAAATTACGGACGAAGCGATCGTGGAAGCCGTGAAGCTGTCTGACCGCTACATTTCCGACCGGTTCCTGCCGGATAAAGCGATCGACCTCATCGACGAGGCGGGCTCCAAAGTAAGGCTGCACACGTACACGATCCCGCCGAATCTGAAAGAGCTGGAAAGCCGCCTCGAAGACATCCGCAAGGAAAAGGATTCGGCGGTGCAAAGCCAGGAATTCGAAAAGGCGGCTGCGCTTCGCGACACCGAGCAAAAGATCCGCGAAGAGCTTGAGACCACGAAAAACCAATGGAAAGAAAAACAAGGCCGCACCGACTCCGAGGTGACGCCGGAGGATATCGCGCAAGTGGTATCGAACTGGACCGGAATTCCGGTGCGCAAGCTGAAGGAAGAAGAGACCGAACGCCTGCTGAACATGGAGAATATTCTTCATGAGCGCGTCATCGGCCAGGAAGAAGCCGTCAAGGCTGTCAGCCGGGCTGTACGCCGCTCCCGCGCAGGGCTGAAGGATCCGAAACGTCCGATCGGATCGTTTATTTTCCTCGGTCCTACCGGGGTAGGTAAAACCGAGCTGGCCCGCGCGCTCGCGGAAGCGATGTTCGGCGACGAAAATGCGGTAATCCGCATCGACATGTCCGAATACATGGAGAAACACTCCACGTCGAGACTGGTCGGAGCGCCTCCGGGATACGTCGGATACGAAGAAGGCGGCCAGCTGACCGAAAAAGTGCGCCGCAAGCCGTATTCGGTAGTGCTGCTCGACGAGATCGAAAAGGCGCATCCTGAAGTATTCAATATTCTGCTGCAGGTGCTTGAAGACGGACGCCTGACCGACTCCAAAGGCCGCGTGGTCGATTTCCGCAACACGCTGATCATCCTGACCTCCAACGTCGGGGCGGAAGCGATCAAACGGAACTCCACGCTCGGATTTACGGCGGTCAACGATGCCGGCGCCGATTACAACAACATGAAGGACAAAGTGATGGGCGAGCTGAAGAAAAGCTTCCGTCCGGAATTCCTGAACCGGATCGACGAAATTATCGTCTTCCACTCGCTGGAAGAGAAGCATATCGCCGAAATCGTTTCGTTGATGGCCGAAGAGCTGCGCAAACGGCTGCGTGAATACGACGTGGACTTCACGCTGACCGACAAGGCCAAAGCGTTCCTGGCGAAGGAAGGATACGATCCGGCCTTCGGCGCCCGTCCGCTGCGCCGCGCGATTCAGAAGCATATCGAGGACCGCTTGTCCGAAGAGCTTCTGACGGGCAAAGTGTCCAAGGGCGATTCGCTTGTGATCGATGAAGAAAACGGCGAACTGACGGTAAGAAAAGCAGACAACGTGTCGGCAACGTCCTAAGAATAAAAGAAAATAAAAATATGGTTTAATGTAGGGGGATTGACTCGCCGCTGATCATGAGCGGCAGGTCAATCCCCTTTTTAGATGTCGAATGTACAAGTTTGGCTCATACGTTCTATTTTTCTTGCAGATCGTCGAAAGACGCTCTGAAACACATGTAAACTTTTTGCAAATACTTTACGATAAAACTTAATAAATGGTAAAATTAAAATAATGCCAATTTTCTGAGTGATCGACAAATTCAGACAAAATCCATCACCAACAAGGAGAGGTCATGGCTAAAACAAAAACGAAATTTTATTGCACGGAATGCGGCTATGAAGCTGCCAAATGGTATGGTAAATGTCCCGGTTGTCAAGCTTGGAATACCATGGTGGAAGAAACTGAAAGCGTCATTAAAACGCAGGGAATGAATTCTCCGCTGTTTCATAGTAAAGAAAAGGCGCTTTCGATCATAGATATAGAGAGCAGCAATGAAGCGCGCGTGCACACCGGTATCGGCGAATTGAACCGCGTCCTTGGCGGCGGGATCGTGCCGGGCTCGCTCATTTTGGTCGGCGGAGACCCTGGGATCGGGAAATCGACGCTGCTGCTGCAAACCTCGCATGCATTAACGACATCCGGTCTGCGTGTTCTCTATATATCCGGCGAGGAATCGGTGCGGCAAACCAAACTTCGCGCGGATCGGCTCGGGGCGTTGTCTCCGGAGCTGTACGTGCTTTGCGAGACGAACATGGATCTGATCGAGGAAGCGATCAACAGCATTCAGCCTCAGTTTCTCGTGATCGACTCCATCCAAACCGTGTACATTCCCGAGGTGACAAGCGCACCGGGCAGCGTGGCCCAGGTGCGGGAATGCACAGCCCGGTTTATGCGCGTTGCCAAAGGCATGGGCATTGCAACGGTGCTTGTCGGGCATGTTACGAAGGAAGGAGCCATCGCGGGTCCGAGACTGCTTGAACATATGGTGGACTGCGTATTGTATTTCGAGGGAGAGCGGCATCATACGTACCGTCTGCTTCGGGCGGTGAAAAACCGTTTCGGGTCGACGAACGAGATCGGCATTTTCGAAATGAACGAATCCGGGCTGACGGAAGTGGGCAACCCGTCCGAGCTGTTTTTATCCGAACGTCCGCTTGGCGTTGCCGGTTCGACGGTGGTTGCCAGCATGGAAGGAACCCGTCCGGTTTTGGTCGAGCTCCAGGCGCTGGTGTCCGCGACGCATTTCCCGTCGCCGCGCCGGATGTGTACGGGCGTGGACCATCACCGGATGGGCCTCATTATCGCCGTGCTGGAAAAGCGGATGGGCATGTTTTTGCAGAACCAGGATGCATATTTGAACGTAGCGGGAGGCGTGAAGCTGGATGAACCGGCAGTCGATTTGGCGATTGCCGTCAGCATCGCCTCCAGCTTTCGAGATATTCCGACAAAACCGTATGACGTCATGTTCGGCGAGGTAGGCTTGACCGGCGAGGTCCGGGCGGTCTCGCGCGCCGAGCAGCGGGTAAGGGAAGCCGAGAAGCTTGGTTTCAAACGGATTATCATGCCGGAAAAAAGCTTAAAGGGGTGGAAACACCCCAAAGGAATTGAAATCATTGGCATCAATACCGTGGCAGATGCGCTAGCGGTCGCGTTAGATTAGGGGGCATAAAGAGATGAAGGAACCGAGCCAATTGGATAAAATGAACGACCTGCTCAAGCTGGTCGCACCGGGCACTCCGTTTCGGGACGGCCTGGAAAACGTGCTGCGCGCCAAAACCGGAGGTCTGCTGGTCGTCGGCTACAGCCCGGAAGTCATGGAAGTGGTCGACGGCGGCTTTTCGATCAACTGCGATTTTTCGCCGAACTATTTATACGAGCTCGCCAAAATGGACGGAGCGATCATATTAAGCGAGGACCTGAAGCGGATTTTGTACGCCAACACCCAGCTGATTCCGGATTCCTCCATTTCCTCGACCGAAACGGGTATCCGCCATCGCACCGCCGAGCGTGTCGCCAAGCAGACCGGCAAACTGGTCGTGTCGATTTCCCAGCGCCGCAACATTATCACGTTGTATCAAGGCACGCTCCGATATGCGCTGAAGGAAATCGGCGTTATTTTGACGAAGGCGAACCAGGCGCTTCAGACGCTCGAAAAATACCGCGCGGTTTTGAACCAGTCGCTCACCAACCTGTCTGCATCGGAATTCGAAGAACTCGTAACCGTTCCCGAGGTCGTCAACGTCATTCAGCGGGTTGAAATGGTGCTGCGGATCAAAATGGAAATCAAGCGCTATATCAATGAGCTGGGCAACGAAGGCCGGCTGATCAGCATGCAGATGGAAGAGCTCGTCAGCAATATGGAAGAGGAAGCATGGCTTCTGTACAAGGATTACGCCCGGGAAGACAACGACGAAAAAATCCGCGAAATCATTGCCGGACTGAAGCGGGCCACGGACGATGAACTGCTCGACATTCATTATGTCGTGCGGCTGCTCGGCTACCCGATCTCCGCGGCGAACTCGGAGGAGTCCATCGCACCGCGCGGATACCGCATCCTGAACAAAATTCCGCGGCTGCCGAACGTCATCATCCATAACTTGGTTGAGCAATTCGGAGAGCTGCCGCACATCATGATGGCAACCATCGAAGAATTGGATGAAGTGGATGGAATTGGCGAAGTCAGAGCCCGCAACATTAAGGAAGGTTTGAAACGTTTACAGGAACAAGTATTCATTGACAGACAAATTTAAATGCCATACAATCAAGTGATGATACGGGGGTACTAAAAAAATTCGAGGTGAAAAAATGTTTACGAAATCAATTCCGAACATGTTTACGTTAGGTAACTTGTTTCTCGGAATGGTAGGAATTATGCTGGCTTTCGACAACAAATTAAGTTTGGCGGCCATCATGATCATTATTGCGATGCTTTGCGACGGATTGGACGGCCGGGTGGCCCGGGCGCTCAATGCACAAAGTGAATTCGGCAAGGAACTGGATTCTCTCTCGGATGTCATTTCTTTTGGTGTAGCACCCGCACTTATCATGTATGTTACTTCTTTCCACGGCATGCACCATGCGCTTATCTGGACCGTAACGGCCATATTTCCGATTTGCGGCGCGCTGCGTTTGGCGCGATTTAACGTTCAATCCGGGATTCCGGGATATTTTATTGGATTGCCTATACCGGCTGCAGGTGGCGTTTTGGCCACGTTGTCGCTGTTTCATAAAGAAATTTCGGCCCCTTACATGATTATTGGCATGTTGATTCTGTCGTATCTGATGGTCAGCACGGTGAAGTATCCGAACTTCAAAAAGGTGGGGCTCCCGAAAAAAGCCGTGATGTACGCCCCCGTCGTCATTATCGCGGGAGTCGCCGTCGCCGTTATTTTTCCGGATCAACTATCCAAGCTTATTTTCGTTCCGCTGGTTCTTTATGCAGCCTACGGATTAAAGCAAAATGTGGAGAAGCTGACCCGCAGGCGCCATCAAGATCAATCGACGGACCAAAAAGTGTTCAATGATCATTCATAGCCGCAAAAATAAAAAGCATTTATTTCCCGCTGCTCGCAGCGGAAATAAATGCTTTTTTGTTTGCCTTGTATTCCATAACGGGATTGCCACAAGTCTATGACAGATTAAACAAGCCAAGCGTAGAACATTTTTGCGATTCCTTCTGGACGACTTCGTCCATGTTGATGCCCAGCAGGTTGCATAAAGCCGACATGTAGAAAATGTTGCGTCCCAGTTCGGCGCTGATGATTTCCCTGCAATTTTCGCATAACTCTCCGCGAACATGGGTACGGACGACGTCCTTGGCCTCTTCCAGGCTCACTTCGGACTCAAAGGACTGTTTGGTGGCATGGAGTTCGATACAGCCGCAGTCCGTAACGGCCTTGGCGACAGCCCGGTTGACGGATGCGCTGCTTTGCCCGTTTTTGGACAACACATCCAGCAGACTGCGGTGACGGAGCAACAATTCGGAAACCTGATCCTGAAAAGCCTGTAAACTTGGTGCGCTCATTTTCCTTTTCACCTCTAGCATAAGAATTGAGTTCATTATATGCCAGGCATTTGCCCATTTTCAACCAAAAATGACACGTCCTTCAGAAGCGTATTCGATACCCGCGATAGAAAAATTTGGGCCCTTCAGGATTATGAGCGCCGAATTTGGACCATACTGCTAAGGAAATATGTATAACTGATACAGTTTAAGGAGGTGTGGGAACTTATGCTGAGAAAATTCATCGTGGCGTTTGCCGGATTGTGCGGCGCTTGGGCGGGTTATACCCTTCATCAATCAGCCGGATGGACGTTCCCGAATTTAGGTATTGATCAATCCGTATGGGGACGCTTGATGTTCGCAGGACTTGGAGCAATTTTATTTCTGTTGATAGGTTCTCTGTGCGCCCACGCGCTTGCGGCACGTTTTCAATCGATGATTCAGACGCTGGCGGGCATGCCGATGAACGATCTGGCGGCCGGGGCCGCCGGGTTGACCGGAGGGCTGTTGCTGTCGCTCCTGATCTACCCGAGCCTGGCATGGGCGGGCAAAGCGGGCGAGCTTGCCGCCGTGGGATTAACCCTTTTTTGCGGATATATGGGTTTCCGGATCGGCCTGGACAAAAAAGACGAGCTGGCCACGCTGTGGACCTCGGGACGGTGGAGCAAGGGCGACGCATACGAGGACCGGAAAATCGAAGAGCATAAGATTTTGGATACCAGCGTCATCATCGACGGGCGGATCGCGGATATTTGCAAAACCGGCTTTATCGAAGGAACGATCGTCATCCCCGAATTCGTGCTGGAAGAGCTGCAGCATATCGCGGATTCGTCGGATTTGCTCAAACGCAACCGCGGCCGCAGAGGGCTGGATATTTTGAACAAAATCCAAAAGGAGCTGGATGTCCGGGTGCTGATCTACGAGGGAGATTTCGAGGAGATTTCCGAGGTCGACAGCAAGCTGGTCAAGCTGGCCAAGGTTCTTCAGGGGAAAGTTGTCACCAATGATTTCAACCTGAACAAAGTGTGCGAGCTGCAAGGCGTGTCGGTTCTGAACATCAACGATCTGGCCAACGCCGTAAAACCGGTCGTCCTGCCGGGAGAGGAAATCATGGTGCAGGTCATCAAGGACGGAAAAGAACATGGCCAAGGCGTAGCCTATCTGGACGACGGAACGATGATCGTGGTTGAAGGCGGGCGCGATTACATCGGCAGCATGATGGAAGTGCTGGTGACAAGCGTGCTTCAAACTTCCGCCGGACGGATGATATTTGCCAAACCGAAACTGTTGGAAAAAGCCCAGTAAAAGGGGTATGATGGGGGTATACATTTTTTCTTTCGGTTGATCGAGGAGGCAAATTGCAGCTTGGACACTCAAAATCGCGTGGGCGTCGTGGTGGTTTCCGCGGGCAGAGGCTCGAGAATGGGAACCCGCGAAAGCAAGCAGTACCTGCTGCTTGAGAACAAGCCCATCATTATGCATACACTGGAAGTCTTCGACCGGATGCCGCTGGTACACGAAATCGTGCTGGTTACCGGGGCGGAAGACGTCGAGCGGTGCGCCGGGTGGATCGCCCATTACGGGCTTCGCAAGGTCGTTAACATCGTGCCGGGCGGCAAAGAAAGACAGCAATCCGTATATAAAGGCTTGTTAGAAATCAGCACGGAATGGGTAATGGTTCATGATGGCGTCAGACCGTTCATCGAACCGGAACGAATCGAAGCATGCTATCAAAAAGCTCTGCTTGCCGGGGCGGCGGTGCTTGCGGTTCCCGTGAAGGATACGATCAAGCAGGTGAGCGGTTCGGGAATGATCGAAGCGACCCCCGACCGCCGGAGTCTGTGGGCAATCCATACCCCACAGGCTTTTCGTCTTTCCGATTTACTAAAGGCGCATGAGCAGGCGGAGGCCGACGGTTTTGCCGGTACGGACGATTCGATGCTTGTAGAACGGATGGGCATTCCGGTTGCAGTCGTGGAAGGCAGCTATACCAACATCAAGATCACCACGCCGGAAGACTTGGAATATGCCGCATTTATGTTAAAACGTGGGGAGAGAGAAGGATAGATGATACGAGTAGGACAAGGATTTGACGTGCATCAGCTTGTGGAAGGCAGGCCGTGCATTATCGGGGGAGTTACCATCCCTTACGACAAGGGCTTGCTCGGCCATTCCGACGCCGACGTGCTGCTGCATGCAGTAACGGATGCGATTCTCGGCGCGCTGGCGCTCGGCGATATCGGCAAGCATTTTCCGGATACCGATCCCGCCTTCAAGGACGCGGACAGCTTGAAGTTGCTGCTTCATGTATGGGAGATGGTCAAGGAGCGGGGATACCGGCTCGGGAACATCGATTCCACGATCATCGCCCAAAAGCCGAAAATGGCGCCGTACATCCCGCAAATGGTTGACGTCATCGCACGTGCCCTTGATGCGGAGCCGGAGCAGGTGAACGTCAAGGCGACGACGACCGAGCAGCTCGGTTTTACCGGACGCGGCGAAGGAATCGCGGCGCAATCGGTTGTCTGCCTTGTCAAAGATGTGCTATCATCTTGAAGGATTTGAGCGGCAGAAACGTAAGTAAACGGTTCATCGCCGGTTAGTTGAATAGTTACAGTGAAAGTAGCGAAGGGGGCGGAATCGATTCTTTCGAAGCTGAAAGCTTTTTGAAAAAAAAGCTGCTTCATAAGCATACGCTAGCGGTCGCCTAAAAGCTTTCCGAAGGAAAGCTAGCATCGTAAGCATAAGCTTTGTCTCCGGATTTCTACCATGTTGGAAATCTTGATCATGAAATTTGGAGACAACAGCGATCGGAAGAACGATCCGTAACACGTAGCGGTCACTTTGCACTGTATGAACTAAATTGCAGATTGAACCGAGTAAACACAAAGCGGAGGGGTATGACCATGACTGATAAAGTTCGCGTACGGTACGCACCGAGTCCTACGGGACATTTACATATCGGAAACGCCAGAACGGCGCTGTTTAACTATTTATACGCCCGTAACCAGGGCGGAGACTTCGTGATCCGGATCGAGGATACCGACGTCAAGCGGAACATTGCCGGGGGCGAAGAAAGCCAGCTGAAATATTTGAAATGGCTCGGCCTCGATTGGGACGAAAGCATCGATATCGGCGGCGGCTATGGTCCTTACCGTCAGACGGAACGTCTCGACATCTACAACAAATACACGCAGGAGCTGCTGGACAGAGGGCTTGCTTATTACTGCTACTGCACGGAAGAAGAGCTGGAAAAGGAGCGCGAAGAGCAGATTGCGCGCGGCGAAACTCCCCGTTATTCCGGCAAACATCGTAATTTGACCGAGGAGCAGCGGAAAGCATACGAAGCGGAAGGCCGCGTCGCAAGCATCCGTTTCCGCGTTCCCGACGACAAAACGTATACGTTCGACGACATGGTCAAAGGAACGATTTCGTTTAATACCCAGGATACCGGCGATTTCGTCATCGTAAAAAAAGACGGCATTCCGACGTACAACTACGCGGTCGTCATCGACGATCACCTGATGGAGATCAGCCACGTGCTGCGCGGGGAAGACCATATCTCCAACACGCCGCGGCAGCTGATGATCTACGAAGCGCTCGGCTGGGAGCCGCCGCGTTTCGGCCATATGACGCTGATCGTCAACGAACATCATAAAAAGCTCAGCAAACGGGACGAATCGATCATCCAGTTCATCGAGCAGTACGATCAGCTCGGCTATTTGCCGGAAGCGCTGGTCAACTTCATCGCCCTTCTCGGCTGGTCGCCGGAAGGAGAAGAGGAAATTTACAGCCTTGAAGAATTGATCAAAATCTTCAATCCGGACCGGCTGTCGAAAAGCCCGGCGGTGTTCGACCAGAACAAGCTGGCGCACCTCAACAACGCATACATTAAAAAAGCGGATCCGGAGCGTATTGCGCAGCTTGCCATTCCGCATCTGCAGAAAGCGGGCCGTCTGCCTGCAGACCTTAACGCCGAACAGGAAGCATGGGCGAAAAAGCTGGTTGCCTTGTATCAAGAGCAAATGGTGGCCGCTTCGGATATCGTCGAATTGTCGGCCATGTTTTTCCGCACCCATCTGGAAGTGGACGCCGAAGCCCAGCCGATTTTGGGCGAGGAGCATGTACCGACCGTGCTGAAGGCGTTGCTTGCAAAAATCGAAGCTTCCGAGGAGTACTCGGCGCCTCATATCGCCGCTTTGATCAAAGAGGTGCAGAAAGAAACGGGCTTTAAAGGCAAGCAGCTCTTTATGCCGATCCGCGTGGCGCTGACGGGCCAGATGCATGGACGCGACCTGAACGAAACGATTTATTTGCTCGGCAAAGATCGCGTCATCGAACGTTTGAGATCGCATATCAAAGGAGCTTGATCGCGGGCGGCCGTCCGCGGAATGAGCCCAAATGCCGAAAACTTTCTTGTCAGCCCGACGTATTTTCGGCTATAATAACTACCAAAATAAGATCTATAAAGCCTGTCTATAAGAGCAGGCCGAACATAGACGAAGTGATGAAGAAGCGATGAGCAGGAGAAGTACGCTTTAGCCTCAGGCATTTACCAGAGAGGATAACCTCATGGAGAATTTGCTTTCCATGCTGGCTGGAAGTTATCCATATGCCGGCTGCGGAAATGCGCCTGTGAGCTGCATGGATGAGCGGTTTCGTTATTGAAGCCGTTAGACTGTGCCGGAAGGCCCCCGTTATCGGGCAATCGAGTGGAATCTGAAGCCGCGTGCATATGAAGTTGCCATGCATCCGTGTTCAGGTTCAAGCAGAGTGGAACCGCGTATCAAACGCCTCTGCAGCGAAAGCTGCCGGGGCGTTTTTTGGTCTTCAGGCAAGCCGCCGAACGGGCGGCAGCCTGTGCTTATGGGAGCGAAGGAAGAGAAGAGGACAAAGAGGGGAACGGACATGTTCAAAAGAATCAGATCGGATATCCAGACGGTATTTGAAAACGATCCGGCCGCCCGAAGTTTGTTCGAGGTGGTATTCACCTATTCGGGCTTGCATGCCATCTGGGCCCACCGGATCGCACATAAGCTGTACACCCGACGATGGTTCACCCTTGCCCGTGCCATTTCGCAGTTCAGCAGATTCATGACGGGGATCGAAATCCATCCCGGCGCTAAAATCGGCAACCGGCTTTTTATCGACCACGGCATGGGTGTGGTGATCGGGGAAACCTGCGAAATCGGCGACGATGTCGTCATTTACCAGGGCGTAACGCTCGGCGGTACGGGGAAGGAAAAAGGGAAGCGGCATCCAACGATCGGCAACAACGTCGTCATTGCTTCCGGTGCCAAGGTTCTCGGTTCTTTTAAAGTGGGCGACCAAAGCAACATTGGAGCCAATTCCGTCGTGCTGAAGGAAGTACCGCCCAACAGTACGGTCGTCGGCATTCCGGGCCGGATCGTGAAGCAGGACGGCCGCCGCGTCGACCGCCTCAGCCATCAGCTTCCGGACCCGATCGTCGACTCGCTCCGCAGCATGCAGGAGGAAATCAACCGGCTTCGAAAGGAACTCGAACACTTGACAAACGAACGCGGCGATCTGGTTCGAATCAACGCCGTCCCAAGCCGGGAGCAAGGGGAATGACCTCTGCCGGGGGAAGGGGGTTAACCCCGAGGCTTATTTTTGGCGATGTTCCGGTTTCGCTCTTGCAATGGCTTTACAGCTTTTAGTTTATAATAAGAAATGAGGATTTTGGCATAAAATCCCGAATGAAAGGAAATGTGACTATGGCGCTTCAAATATATAATACATTGACACGATCCAAAGAAGAGTTCGTTCCGATGGAACCCGGAAAAGTAAAAATGTACGTATGCGGCCCCACCGTCTATGACTACATTCATATCGGAAACGCGCGTCCCATGATCTTTTTCGACGTCGTTCGCTCGTACCTCGAGCAGATCGGCAACGAGGTGAACTACGTCGTCAACTTCACGGACGTGGACGACAAGCTGATCCGGAAGGCGGAGCAGACGGGAAGAACCGTGCCGGAGGTCGCCGATACGTTTATCAAGGCCTATTACGAGGATTTGGAAGGACTCGGCATCGAAAGAGCGACCGTTAACCCGCGCGTGACCGAAAACATGGACAATATCATCGCTTTCATCCGCGAGCTGGAGGAAAAGGGCTTTGCTTACGAAAAAGGCGGCGACGTCTTCTATCGGACGAACAAGTTCCCGGATTACGGCAAGCTGTCGCACCAAAAGCTGGATGAACTGCAGTTCGGCATCCGCATCAACGTCGACGAGCGGAAGGAAAGCCCGGAGGATTTCGTGCTTTGGAAAGCGGCGAAGCCGGGCGAAATTTACTGGTCCAGCCCATGGGGCGACGGACGCCCGGGTTGGCATATCGAATGCTCGGCTATGGCCCGCCGCTATTTGGGAGACACGATCGATATCCACGGGGGCGGACAGGATTTGCAGTTCCCGCACCACGAATGCGAGGTGGCCCAGTCGGAAGCGTTGACGGGCAAAACGCTGGCCCGCTATTGGATGCATAACGGCTATATCAAAATCAACAACGAAAAAATGTCGAAATCGCTCGGCAACGGCATTCTCGTAAAGGATTTGCGCAAGGAATTCAAAAAAGAAGCGATTCGTTATTTCATGCTTTCGACCCACTACCGCAACCCGCTGAACTTCAACGCCGAAACGATGGATCAGGCGATGAACAGCGTGGAGCGCATCGCCAATGCCGTCTCCAACCTGAAGCACCGCCTCGAAACGGTAACGCCTGACGGGCACGGAGCGGTCCGCGAGGAGTTAAAGCAGAAGCTTGACGGCATTTTGCAGCAGTATTACGAGAAGATGAACGACGATTTTAATACGCCGGACGCGATCACCACGCTTTTCGAATGGGTGAACGAAGCGAATATGCTGCTGAAGGAGCCTGTCGTCAATCCGGAAGAGCTGAAACTGATGTTGTCTGCCTTTGAACAATTAAACGCGGTGCTCCGTCTGTATGGCGGCGAAGAAAACGAACTTCTGGACGAGGAAGTGGAGAAGCTCATCGCGGAACGGACCCAGGCCCGCAAGGAGAAAAACTGGAGCCGCGCCGATGAAATCCGCGATCTATTGGCAGCGCAAGGAATCGTGCTGGAGGATACGGCGCAGGGCATGCGCTGGCGCCGGAAATGAGCGGCCGGGACAACGGAGGGCTGCCGCCGGAAGCGGGCGCGGAATGGGCGGGCTGGTTCGAATACCCGCCTTCCCGGCAGCCCCGGCTGATTCCCCCGATCGTGCTCGCGTACATCGGGGATGCCGTTTATGAAGTGGCGGTCAGGCAATACCTGATTTCCAAACCGAACCTGAAGCCGAACCAGCTTCACCATCAGGCGACCGGCATCGTATCCGCAAAGGCGCAAAGCCGGATCTTGGCTGTGCTCGAACCGGTCCTGACGGACGAGGAGAAGGACGTCGTAAGACAGGGACGCAACGCCAAGTCCGGCACCATCCCCAAAAACGCGAACGTGCTCGAATATCGTCACGCCACCGCATTCGAAAGCCTGATCGGATATTTGTATTACACGCAGCGGCATGGCCGGATGCGGGAGCTGATCGGGATGGGGATCGAATATATGGAGCAGCAAAGGCACATCAAATAAAGCTTGTGGAGGATAACATGGAGGAAGAAATTATCGGCGGGAAGCATTCGGTCATCGAAGCGCTGAAATCCGGCCGCACGATCAATAAAATATGGGTTGCGGAAAACGCGCAAAAACATTTGACGCAGCCGATCGTCATCGAGGCGAAAAAGCTCGGCGTGATCATTCAGCACGTGGACAAGCGCAAGCTTGACCAGCTGGCGCCGGGCGTCCAGCACCAAGGGGTCGTGGCTCAGGTCGCCCCTTACGCCTACGCCGAAGTGGAGGACATTTTGCGGGCCGCCGAAAGCAAAGGCGAGCCGCCGTTCATTTTGCTTTTGGACGAGATCGAGGATCCGCACAATTTGGGGTCGATCCTGCGTACGGCCGACTGCACCGGCGTGCATGGCGTCATCGTTCCGAAACGCCGCTCGGCGCAGGTCACCGCGACCGTGTCCAAAACTTCCGCGGGCGCGGCTGAATACGTTCCCGTTGCCCGAGTCACGAACTTGGGGCAAACCATCGACTCCTTGAAGGAAAAAGGGATTTGGGTCGTTGGCACGGACGTATCGGCCGCGGCGGGCATTTACGAAACGAACGTCTTTGACGGCCCCGTAGCCATCGTGATCGGCAATGAAGGCAAGGGCATGGGGCGGCTGATCCGCGAAAAATGCGACGTTCTGGTCAAGCTGCCGATGAACGGACGGATCAACTCGCTGAACGCCTCCGTGGCCGCCGGCGTTGTGATGTACGAAGTATTGCGTCGCCGCGCCCAAGGTTAACGCGGGATGGCGGATTTGCGGGATGTGCTCCTGGTGGACGGCTACAACATGATCGGAGCTTGGCCGTCTCTTGCGAAGCTGTCGCAAATCAGCATGCAGGAGGCGCGCGACGAGCTGCTGGGCAAGCTGGCGGACTATCAGGCTTTTACCGGCCGCAAAGTCATCGCGGTCTTCGATGCGTACCGGGTTCCGGGCCTTGGCAAAGCTTTTTCCCAAAGCAAAATCCAAGTTTTCTTCACAAAAGAGAAGGAAACTGCCGATGAATGTATAGAGCGGCTTGTCGGAGAGCTCAGTCTCCGCAGCCGCAAAATCTATGTGGCCACCAGCGATTTCATCGAGCAGCATGTCATCTTCGCCCGCGGCGCGCTGCGGCTTTCGGCCCGCGAACTTTTGAACGAGGTCGAAAACTGCGAGAAGGCGATCCAGCAAAGGATTGAGCGGGAGCATGCTCCGAAGACGCGAAATACGCTGGACAGCAAGCTTAAACCGGAGCTTCGGGAAATATTCGAAAAGTGGCGCAGGCAATAACAGAAAATGGCAGTGATTACAAATTTGCATCTCTTGACAATTTTGTTAGTCGTGTTCTTTTTTAGGTAATACGTGGTTGACGGTGCCAACCGCCATCATTTATACTGTTCGTATATTTCACAGAGTAACGGGTACCTTGCGTTGCAGCCGGGGGGATTCTTGGTGAGTGTAGACCTCAAAGAATTAACGTTGTCGGATTACGAGTACAAGTCGGATGAGGACGTTGTCGAATATTTTCGTGAAGGCGATAGCGAGGCGCTTGAGTTCTTGATTAACAAGTACCGGAATTTCGTGCGCGCCAAAGCCAGGTCTTACTTTTTGATCGGCGCCGACCGGGAGGATATCATTCAGGAAGGCATGATCGGCCTATACAAATCGATCCGTGATTTTCGGGTGGACAAGCAGTCTTCGTTCAAAGCTTTCGCCGAGCTGTGCATCACGCGGCAGATCATTACGGCGATCAAGACGGCGACGAGACAGAAGCATATTCCGCTGAATTCCTATGTCTCTTTGGACAAGCCGATTTACGATGAAGATTCCGACCGGACGCTGCTTGACGTTATTTGCGGTTCGCAGGTGTCGGACCCGGAGGAACTGATCATCAACCAGGAAGAGTTCGTAGGTCTGGAGGACAAGATGTCCGAGATTTTAAGCGACCTGGAACGCAAAGTGCTGATGCTGTATTTGGACGGCCGCTCCTATCAGGAGATTGCGGTTGACCTTAAGCGGCATGTGAAATCGATTGACAACGCTCTGCAGCGTGTCAAACGCAAATTGGAACGTTATTTGGAAGTTCGCGACAATTAGACGCTTGGAACGAAAAGGCTCTGTACGGAGTCTTTTTTTTCACAATCGGACAATGATCGGGTTTAAGCGTCCCAGGAATGAATCATAATGGTAAATGATTGCAGGGCGGCTTTCGAGAGAAAAAAAGGCTTGAAAATACTAGGGATGAAGCGGTCCCGGCGTGCCGGGAACAGGGCCATTCTTTCGTTGACACGGTTTGACCCTTATGATAAAGTGTTTTAGGTAGGCCTAAATTCGCGTGTTTTAGTGGATGATCAAGCAAAGACCAATAGGTTTTTGTTTATTATTCATTTCGCAGGAACGGTTTTTTCTTTTCAGCAATGAAGGGCTTGGGCTGTTCTACAAGGAAATAATGAGCCTTCTGAAAAGAAGGACGTCTTCGGGAGGTGCACAGCATGCGGGTAATTATCACTTTGGCTTGTACAAACTGCAAACAAAGAAACTACACAACTACCAAAAACAAGCGAAATCACCCCGACCGCATGGAGATGAAGAAATTTTGCAAGTTTTGTAACGAGCAAACTCCTCATCGCGAAACCAGATAGTTTTTTGGAGGTGTAGTCGGCGTGAAAAGTAGTTTCAAGTCTCTGTTTTCCTTTTTCTCTGAAAGCTGGGCGGAGCTCAAAAAAGTTCGCTGGCCTAATCGTAAAGAGCTGACGAATTATACTCTGATCGTCCTCGGCACCATTGTATTCGTCACGATTTATTTTTGGGTTCTGGATATCGGCATTTCCGCTGTGATCGAAGCGATTATTTAAGAAGGGTCCCGGTGGCTTGATATGGAAACTATGGAAAAAAGATGGTACGTTGTTCATACCTATTCCGGGTATGAGAACAAGGTCAAGGCCAATTTGGAGAGACGCGTCGAGTCCATGGGCATGGAAGACAAGATATTCCGCGTTCTTGTTCCGATGGAAGAAGAAGTGGTAAACAAGGACGGCAAGAAAAAAACCGTCATGAGAAAGGTTTACCCGGGGTATGTCTTGGTTGAAATGATCCAAACCGACGACTCCTGGTATGTTGTTCGCAACACGCCCGGGGTAACGGGATTTGTCGGTTCGACAGGTTCGGGTTCCAAGCCGACGCCTTTGCTTCCGGAAGAAGTGGATCAGATTCTGAAGCATATGGGCATGGAAGAACCAAAACCGAAAATCGAATTCGATATCAAGGAATCCGTGCGGATCAAAGTTGGTCCATTTGCGAATTTTGTGGGCTCTGTAGAGGAAATTCTCGCCGACAAGAGCAAACTCAAAGTTCACGTCAACATGTTTGGACGGGAAACCCCGCTTGAGCTGGATTATACTCAGGTGGAGAAGATATAAATATTTCTTCAGGTTTCTTGTGGGAGGGGCCAAGCGTCCCGTTAACCACTTTTGAAGGAGGTGTCTTACATGGCAAAAAAGGTAATCAAAATGGTAAAACTGCAAATTCCTGCAGGTAAAGCGAATCCGGCGCCGCCAGTAGGTCCAGCATTGGGTCAAGCAGGTGTCAACATCATGGCATTCTGTAAAGAATTCAACGCTCGTACCGCTGACCAAGCTGGTCTGATCATTCCGGTTGAAATTTCGGTATTTGAAGACCGTTCCTTTACGTTTATCACCAAAACTCCACCGGCTGCAGTTCTGCTTCGCGTAGCTGCTAAAATCGAGAAAGGTTCCGGCGAACCTAACAAGAAAAAGGTGGCAACGGTTAAACGTGACAAGGTTCGTGAAATCGCTGAAACCAAAATGCCTGACCTGAACGCCGCTTCCGTTGAAGCTGCTATGCGCATGGTCGAAGGTACTGCCCGCAGCATGGGCATCACGATCGAAGACTAATTTTATTTTCGGTTTTTCTGCGACAACCGGTCATATGGGCCGGTATATGTGGGAGGAATTTCCGTTAAAACCACAAAGGAGGAACAAACATGGCGAAACATGGTAAGAAATATGTTGAAGCTGCCAAGCTGATTGACAGCGAAGCATTTTACGAGCCAGCAGAAGCCGTTGAGCTTGTGAAGAAGGCTGCGACTGCCAAATTCGACGAAACCGTTGAAGTTGCAGTTCGTTTGGGCGTAGACCCACGTAAACAAGACCAAGCCGTTCGCGGCGTCGTTGTCCTGCCTCACGGCACGGGTAAAACGCAGCGCGTGCTGGTATTTGCAAAAGGTGACAAAGCGAAAGAAGCGGAAGCGGCTGGCGCGGATTATGTTGGCGATCAGGACATGATCAACAAAATCCAACAAGGCTGGTTCGAATTCGATGTCTGCGTAGCTACACCTGACATGATGAGCGAAGTCGGTAAACTGGGCCGTCTGCTCGGCGGTAAAGGCCTCATGCCTAACCCTAAAGCAGGTACGGTTACATTCGATGTTGCCAAAGCGGTTCAAGAGATCAAAGCGGGTAAAATCGAATACCGTCTGGATAAAGCAGGTCAAATTCACGCTCCAATCGGTAAAGTATCCTTTGATGCGGCGAAACTGAATGAGAACCTCAAAGCTCTCATCGACGCCCTCAACCGTGCTAAACCGGCAGCTGCAAAAGGCGTTTATCTGAAAGGGATCGCAGTATCCTCGACGATGGGCCCAAGCGCTCGCGTGAACACAGCTTCTTTCAGATAAGAAAATAACGTTGACTTCCGTCGCGTTATCTGATAATCTGTAAAAGTTGTTGTGAAAGAACTGACCCACTAAAGTTGAATATGCTTACCGTAGACAGTAGGTGCCCCATAAAGGCTTAATTTCCTACCGAGGTGTTGTGATAGAATAAGGATGGTTGCTCCTGACGTTCGTGTGGACAATCATCGTTTATCAGGCCTTCGTGATTCTACGGAGGCTTTTTACATGCCTAGAATCATTAGGGACGGGAAGCAAGTCAGACTTTTCATCCAAACGATTGCAGTACATGTTCCGGCCGTCTTCGGACACCGGACAGCGAAACTTTCAGGAGGTGTGAACATTGGCAAACGCAAAAGTGATTCAAGCGAAACAAGAAGCAGTGGAAGCAATCACGGCTAAACTGCGCGGAAGCGCAACAACCGTCGTTGCCGACTACCGTGGATTGAACGTTGCCCAAGTGACCGAACTGCGTAAGCAGCTTCGCGAAGCCGGCATCGAATTCCAGGTTCTCAAAAACACATTGCTGCGTCGCGCTACCGCTGCTGCCGAGCTGTCAGAACTGGACGAAGCATTGACCGGTCCTACAGCGATCGCGTTCAGTGGTGACGATGCCGTGGCTCCAGCGAAAATCCTTAACGATTTTGCTAAGAAAAACGATGCATTGAAATTGAAAGGTGGCGTGGTCGAAGGCCGTGTCGTTGGCGTTGACGAAGTCAAAGCGCTGGCGGAACTGCCATCCCGCGAAGGTCTCCTTTCCATGCTCCTCAGCGTGCTTCAAGCTCCTGTGCGCAACTTCGCGCTTGCAGTTAAAGCCGTTGCAGAGAAAGAAGAACAAGGCGCGTAAGCACCTGTTGCTTCAGGCAATATGAAATACAACCACAAAAACTTTAATTATAAAATGGAGGTTTAACCATGAGTAAAGAGCAAATCTTGGAAGCAATCAAAGGCATGACTGTTTTGGAACTGAACGATCTGGTTAAAGCAATCGAAGAAGAATTCGGCGTAACTGCTGCAGCTCCAGTTGCTGTAGTAGGCGGCGCTGCTGGCGGTGCTGAAGCTGCTGAGCAAACTGAGTTCGACGTAATCCTGGCTAACGCTGGCGCTTCCAAAATCAACGTTATCAAAGCGGTTCGCGAAATCACTGGCCTCGGCTTGAAAGAAGCTAAAGACCTCGTTGACAACGCACCAAAACCACTGAAAGAAAAAGTGGGTAAAGAAGAAGCTGACTCCATCAAAGCTAAATTGGAAGAAGCAGGCGCTACTGTAGAAGTGAAGTAATTCCTTCTTGCGCTGTGAATGAACATAACAAACCCCTTGAAAATTCAAGGGGTTTGTTTTTGTAAAGGGCTCTCCCTTGATTGAAATGAAGCCAAACGGGAGAATCTGTAAAGAAAAGACGAGAAGATGCGGAGGGATGGCATGTCACAGCATTATTATTCGAACCAGCCGGAAGCCGGCCACGATCGGCGCGAGCTGACGGAAAAACTGCGCGGTCAGACCTTCCGGTTTATAAGCGACGCCGGCGTATTTTCGAAAAAAGGGGTCGACTACGGGAGCAAAGTGCTGATCGAAGCGATGGATATTCCAAACCATGCCGAAGTTTTGGACGTGGGCTGCGGGTACGGCCCGATCGGTTTTGCGGCAGCGAGGCTTGCCGGCAGCGGTCATGTGACCATGCTTGACGTGAACTCCCGTGCGGTAGCCCTGGCAAAAGAAAACGCAAAGCTGAACGGCATTCAAAACGTAACCATTCTCGAAAGCGATTTGTTTGCGGCTGTCCAAGGGAAAACCTTTGACGTGGTGCTGACCAACCCGCCGATCCGTGCCGGGAAAGAAACGGTGCATACGATTTTCGAACAGGCTTATGCGCATTTGAAAAGCGGAGGTTCTTTGTGGATCGTCATTCAGAAGAAGCAGGGGGCGCCTTCCGCGAAAGCGAAGCTGGAAAGTCTCTTTGGTCAAGTCGAAGAAGTGACGAAGGATAAGGGGTACCGGATTTTTAAGGCTACAAAAACTTCTCAATGAATTGCAATAGGACTATTGACTTGGAAAAACTGATGTGATATTATTATAAAATGTCAGTATTAGGATAGGCTTCTTGTCTTTAGTTGGCTGAAATGTCAATAGTTTTTATGCGGAGAGATGCATAAACAAGAGCATGTTCACGTATAATATGTACATTTTGGGCAAATCTACAGGATATGAAGCCACTTCCGTGTTTAGCTAGGAAGACCATGGATAAGTTGCTCTTTGTTCGAAAGCATTCGGGTAAGGGCTTTTCTTTATTTGTGGATGAATCCTCTGCATGAATCCATTATAAGGTTCCAAACAGAGGTTCGCAATCAATTTTTGAAGTGAGTAGACATGAGGGGTGAGTTAAAGTTGGCAGGACATCTTGTTCAGTATGGTCGACGCACTCGGCGAAGTTATGCGCGAATTAATGAAGTACTTGAGGTTCCGAACCTGATCGAAATCCAACAAAAATCATACGAATGGTTTTTGGAGGAAGGATTGCGCGAAATGTTCCAGGATATCTCGCCAATTCAGGATTTTACGGGAAATTTGGTGCTGGAGTTCATTGACTACAGCCTTGGTGAACCGAAATACACCGTCGATGACGCGAAGGAACGCGACGTGACGTATGCGGCGCCTTTGCGGGTGAAGGTGCGGCTCATCAACAAAGAAACCGGAGAAGTCAAAGAACAGGAAGTATTCATGGGTGATTTCCCTCTGATGACGGAAACCGGTACGTTTATCATCAATGGCGCAGAACGGGTCATTGTCAGCCAGTTGGTACGCTCTCCTAGCGTCTACTTCAGCACGAAAGTCGATAAAAACGGCAAAAAGACCTACACCGCGACGGTCATCCCGAACCGCGGCGCATGGCTTGAACTGGAGACGGATGCGAAGGACATCATGTATGTCCGTATTGACCGTACCCGCAAAATTCCGGTTACCGTTTTGCTGAGAGCGCTTGGTTTCGGCAGCGACGCCGAAATTTTGGACCTGCTCGGTAACGACGAATATATTCGCAACACACTTGACAAGGACAACACCGACTCGACGGAAAAAGCGCTCATCGAGATTTACGAACGCCTCCGTCCGGGCGAACCGCCTACGCTGGACAATGCGAAAAGCCTCCTCGTAGCGCGTTTCTTCGATCCAAAAAGATATGATCTGGCCAATGTCGGCCGTTATAAAATCAATAAAAAGCTGCACATCAAAAACCGCCTGTTCAACCAGCGTCTTGCCGAATCGCTGATCGATACCCAAACGGGCGAAATCATCGCGGAAGCCGGACAAATGGTTGACCGCCGTTTGCTGGACGAGATTTTGCCGCATCTGGATACGATGGTCGGCCACAAAACCTACCATGTATCCAACGGCGTGCTCGATGCCAACGACATTCCGCTGCAAACGATCGACGTGTTCTCGCCGATCGAAGACGGCAAAGTCGTGAAAGTCATCGCGAACGGCAACATCGACAAATCGGTGAAGCACATTACGCCTGCTGATATTATTTCCTCGATCAGCTACTTTATTAACTTGCTGCACGGCATCGGCAACACGGACGACATCGACCATCTGGGCAACCGTCGTCTCCGTTCCGTCGGCGAATTGCTGCAAAACCAGTTCCGTATCGGCTTGTCCCGTATGGAACGCGTAGTCCGCGAAAGAATGTCGATCCAGGACGCGAACGTGATCACGCCGCAGGCTCTGATCAATATTCGTCCGGTTATCGCTTCGATCAAGGAGTTCTTCGGTAGCTCCCAGCTTTCGCAGTTTATGGACCAAACGAACCCGCTTGCGGAATTGACGCATAAACGCCGTCTGTCCGCGCTCGGACCGGGCGGTTTGACGCGTGAGCGCGCGGGCTTCGAAGTCCGCGACGTCCATCACAGTCACTACGGCCGGATGTGTCCGATCGAAACGCCGGAAGGTCCGAACATCGGTTTGATCAACTCCTTGTCCACGTTCGCCCGCATTAACGAGTACGGCTTCATCGAAGCTCCATACCGTTGGGTCGATCCGAAGACGGGCGTGGTCACCGATCATATCGACTACCTGACGGCCGACGAGGAAGACAACTATGTCGTCGCCCAGGCGAACGCGGCGTTGAACGAAGACGGAACGTTTGCGGAAGATATGGTTATCGTTCGTTACAACAAGCAGTCCGACAACATTTTGCCGATGCCGAGCGACCGGGTCGATTACATGGACGTATCTCCAAAGCAGGTCGTATCCGTCGCGACGGCTCTCATTCCGTTCCTCGAGAACGACGACTCCAACCGTGCGCTCATGGGATCGAACATGCAGCGTCAGGCGGTGCCGCTGCTCGTGCCGAAAGCTCCGCTGGTCGGAACCGGCATGGAGCACAAAGCCGCGAAGGATTCGGGCGTATGTATCGTTTCCAAGCACGACGGCATCGTGGAACGTTCCAGCGCAGACGAGATTTGGGTACGCCGGATCGAGACTGTGGACGGCAAAGAAGTCAAAGGCGATATCGTTAAACATAAATTGCACAAATTTATGCGTTCCAACCAAGGAACATGCATCAACCAGCGTCCGATCGTCAAAAAAGGCGACATCATCAAAAAAGGCGACATCCTGGCGGACGGACCTTCCACCGAAATGGGCGAACTCGCTCTCGGACGCAACGTCGTCGTTGCATTCATGACTTGGGAAGGCTACAACTACGAGGATGCCATCCTGCTGAGCGAGAAGCTGGTTAAAGAGGACGTGTACACTTCGATCCACATCGAGGAATACGAGTCCGAAGCCCGCGATACCAAGCTTGGACCTGAAGAAATCACCCGCGACATTCCTAACGTAGGTGAAGATGCGCTCAAGAACCTTGACGAGCGCGGCATTATCCGCATCGGTGCCGAAATCAGCGCCGGCGACATCCTGGTCGGTAAAGTAACTCCGAAAGGCGTAACGGAACTGACTGCGGAAGAACGTCTCCTGCACGCGATTTTCGGCGAAAAAGCCCGCGAGGTTCGCGACACGTCCCTTCGCGTACCGCATGGTAGCGACGGCATTATCGTTGACGTCAAAGTGTTTACCCGCGAGAACGGCGATGAGCTGCCTCCTGGCGTAAACCAGCTGGTTCGCGTGTACATCGCCCAGAAGCGTAAAATTTCCGAGGGCGACAAAATGGCCGGACGTCACGGCAACAAAGGTGTCGTGGCCCGGATCCTTCCGGAAGAAGATATGCCGTTCCTGCCGGACGGCACGCCTGTACAGGTCGTGCTGAACCCGCTCGGCGTACCTTCGCGGATGAACATCGGGCAGGTGCTAGAAGTCCATTTGGGCTTTGCGGCCATGCAGCTCGGCATTCACGTGGCAACGCCGGTATTCGACGGAGCCAACGAATACGACGTATTCGACACGATGGAAGAAGCAGGCATGCAGCGCAACGGTAAGACCGTGCTGTATGACGGCCGTACCGGCGAGCGTTTCGAGCGCGAAGTTACCGTCGGCGTCATGCACATGATCAAACTCGCGCACATGGTTGACGATAAAATCCATGCCCGTTCCACGGGTCCTTACTCTCTCGTTACGCAGCAGCCTCTGGGCGGTAAAGCTCAGTTCGGCGGCCAGCGCTTCGGGGAGATGGAAGTGTGGGCGCTGGAAGCCTACGGCGCAGCGTACACGCTCCAAGAAATCCTCACCGTCAAATCCGACGACGTGGTTGGCCGGGTGAAGACGTACGAATCGATCGTCAAAGGCGAAAACGTTCCGGAACCGGGCGTTCCGGAATCGTTCAAAGTCTTGATCAAAGAGCTCCAGTCTCTCGGTATGGACGTGAAGATCCTGAGCGGCGACGAGCAGGAAATCGAGATGAAAGAGCTCGATGACGACGATGATACTGCAGGCGATAAACTAAGCCTCAATTTGGAAGGCACGGAAGTCGGAGTAGAATAAGTTCGTGGATGGACGGCGGACGGGGCAAACCCGTCTGCCTCATTCGCGGATTAAATCAATAGGACTAGGAGGGTTGCTCCTTGTTGGACGTAAACAATTTCGAATTCATGAAAATCGGGCTTGCATCCCCGGAAAAAATTCGTTCATGGTCCCGCGGAGAAGTAAAAAAACCGGAAACCATCAATTACCGTACGCTGAAACCGGAGAAGGAAGGCCTGTTCTGCGAACGGATTTTTGGACCGCAAAAAGACTGGGAATGCCATTGCGGCAAATATAAGCGTGTCCGTTACAAAGGCGTAGTCTGCGACCGCTGCGGCGTCGAAGTGACCCGCTCGAAAGTGCGCCGTGAACGGATGGGCCATATTGAGCTGGCAGCTCCCGTTTCCCATATCTGGTACTTTAAAGGCATTCCGAGCCGTATGGGTCTCGCTTTGGATATGTCGCCAAGATCTCTCGAGGAGATCATCTACTTTGCATCTTATGTCGTTACGGACCCAGGAGATACGCCTCTGGAGAAGAAACAGCTTCTGTCCGAAAAAGAATACCGCAGCTACCGTGAAAAATACGGCTACGGATTCCAAGCGGGCATGGGCGCCGAAGCCATCAAAAAGCTGCTTCAAGATCTGGACGTGGAAAAAGAGCTCGAATTCCTCAAAGAAGAGCTCCGCACCGCTCAAGGCCAACGCCGCAACCGCGCGATCAAACGCCTTGAAGTGATCGAAGCGTTCCGCAATTCCGGCAACAAGCCGGAGTGGATGATCATGGACGTCCTTCCGGTCATTCCTCCGGAACTTCGTCCGATGGTACAGCTGGACGGCGGACGTTTTGCAACGTCTGACTTGAACGACCTGTACCGCCGCGTCATCAACCGTAACAACCGTCTGAAACGCCTGCTTGATCTGGGCGCTCCGGACATCATCGTGCAAAACGAAAAACGGATGCTGCAGGAAGCGGTAGACGCCTTGATCGACAACGGCCGCCGCGGCCGTCCTGTTACTGGTCCGGGCAACCGTCCGCTCAAATCCCTCAGCCATATGCTGAAAGGTAAGCAAGGACGTTTCCGCCAAAACCTGCTCGGTAAACGCGTCGACTACTCCGGCCGTTCCGTTATCGTCGTAGGTCCGTACCTGAAAATGTATCAGTGCGGCCTGCCGAAGAAAATGGCTCTTGAGCTGTTTAAACCGTTTGTCATGAAAGAACTGGTCAACAAAGGCCTTGCTCATAACATTAAAAGCGCGAAGCGCAAAGTGGAACGCGTAAGCCCGGAAGTATGGGACGTGCTTGAGGAAGTTATCAAGGAACATCCGGTACTGCTGAACCGTGCCCCTACGCTTCACCGCTTGGGTATTCAGGCATTCGAACCGATTCTGGTCGAAGGCCATGCGATCCGTCTGCATCCGCTCGTATGTACGGCGTACAACGCCGACTTCGACGGCGACCAAATGGCGGTGCACGTACCGCTGTCCGCCGAAGCTCAAGCAGAGGCGCGTCTGTTGATGCTCGCATCCGGCAACATCTTGAACCCTAAAGACGGCAAACCGGTCGTTACCCCTTCCCAGGATATGGTCCTCGGTTCCTTCTATCTGACGATGGACAACAAGGAAGAAAAAGGTTCCGGCATGATTTTGGGTTCGATCAACGAAGCGGTTTCCGCTTACCAACGCGGATCGGCAGGTTTGCATGCGCGTGTTGCCATACCGGTTAAAGCGCTCGGCAAAACCAGCTTTACCGAAAAACAGCAAGACGCGATGCTTATGACGACGGTCGGACGCATCATTTTCAACGAAATTTTCCCAAGCAGCTTCCCGTATATCAACGAAGCGACCCGCGACAACCTGTTCAACGGTACGCCTGAGAAATATTTCGTTTACGAAAAAGGCGCGGACATCCGCGAACGTATGAACGAGCTGCCTGTAAGCAGCGCTGTCGGCAAGGAGTACCTGGGCCAAATTATCGCCCGCTGTTTCGAAATTTACCATACGACGGAAACCTCCGTTATTTTGGATAAAATCAAACAACTCGGATTTACGTATTCGACCCGTGCCGGCGTAACGGTTGCGGTGGCGGACGTTATCGTGCCTGACGAGAAACAAGAGATCCTGAAAGAATCCGAAGAGAAGGTTGCGGTCGTTACCAACCAGTACCGCCGCGGTCTGATCACCAACGAAGAACGTTACGACCGGGTTATCGACATTTGGTCCAAAGCCAAGGACGATATTACGGACGTCCTCATGAAATCGATGGATCGCTTCAACTCCATCATGCTCATGGTCGACTCCAAAGCGCGGGGTAACAAATCGCAGATCACTCAGCTCGGCGGTATGCGGGGTCTGATGGCCAACCCGTCCGGCCGGATCATCGAACTCCCGATCAAGTCGAACTTCCGCGAAGGCCTGACCGTCCTCGAGTACTTCCTGTCCACTCACGGTGCCCGGAAAGGTCTGGCGGATACGGCACTTCGTACGGCGGACTCCGGTTACTTGACCCGCCGTTTGGTCGACGTTGCCCAGGACGTGATCGTTCGCGAGGAAGATTGCGGTACGGATAAAGGCATCACAGTTAGCCGTATCCAAGACGGTAAAGAGATTATCGAGGATCTTTACGACCGCATCGAAGGTCGTTACTGCTTCGAAACGGTTCGCCATCCGGAAACGAACGAAATTTTGGTGAACCGCAACGAGCTGATCGACTCCGATAAAGCGAACCTGATCGTGAACTCCGGAATTACGAAACTGCAAATCCGCTCCGTGCTCAGCTGCCGCGCCCGCCATGGCGTATGTAAGAAGTGCTACGGACGAAACCTGGCTACAGGCAAATTCGTGGAGATCGGCGAAGCAGTCGGCATCATCGCCGCGCAATCCATCGGTGAACCGGGAACCCAGCTTACCATGCGTACGTTCCACACCGGTGGTGTCGCAGGGGACGATATCACGCAAGGTCTTCCGCGTATCCAGGAGCTGTTTGAAGCCCGTAATCCGAAAGGTCAGGCGACAATCAGCGAAATCGACGGCGTAGTTAAGGAAATTCGCGAAGCGAAAGACCGCCGCGAAATCGAAATTCAAGGCGAAGCCGAAACCAAGGTGTACTCCGTCACTTACGGTTCCCGTTTGCGCGTACAAGAGGGAATGGAAATCGAAGCAGGCGACGAGCTCACCGAAGGTTCGATCGACCCGAAAGAAATGCTGCGCATCAAAGGTATCCGCGGCGTGCAGAACTATATCCTTCAGGAAGTTCAGCGCGTTTACCGGAACCAGGGCGTAGAAATCAACGACAAACACGTCGAAGTCATGATCAAGCAGATGCTGCGCAAAATCCGTATCGTCGATGCGGGAGATACGCCGCTTCTGCCGGGATCGTTCGTCGATATTTACGAATACGAAACGGCCAACAAAGAAGCGATTCTTTCGGGCAAAGAACCGGCTGTCGCAAAACCGGTCCTGCTCGGTATTACGAAAGCATCGCTTGAAACCGACTCGTTCCTGTCCGCAGCTTCCTTCCAGGAAACGACCCGGGTACTCACCGACGCCGCCATCAAAGGCAAAGTCGACCAACTGCTCGGCCTGAAGGAAAATGTCATCATCGGTAAGCTGATCCCTGCGGGTACCGGTATGAACCGTTACCGCAACGTCAGATTCGATGACCCGAACGCGGAAGAAGACAGCTCGAAAGAGCTGGAAACGGCTAACGTAGAATAACGTTCCAAACAAAAGCGGCCTGCGAGGGCGGACGGTTTGAGCGACCGCTCTCGCAAAAAGCTTTTTTTGAATGATTTTCCTAGCGAAAATTAATAGCGGATCTCCTTGACATCGGCGAATGCAGGTGCTAATATATCAAAGGTGCGTGAGTAGCAACATCCCTGTGCTTTTGGAGGAATCGTTAAGATGTCTAATGATAAAGGATTACAGGATGCTCATGTGAAAATCGGGGCCAAACAGACCATGAAACTTGTGGAGCTGGGCCAAGCCGCAGAGGTTTATGTGGCTGAGGATGCGGAATACCGGCTTATTTCGAAGATTGAAGCTCTGTGCAATAAGCACGGCGTGAAGATCACCTATGTGGACACCATGCAGCATTTGGGGAAAGCATGCGGAATCGAAGTGGGCGCAGCCATGGCTGCCATCGTGAAACCATAGTGATATGGAAAGCAAGTTCATACGGTAAGAAACGTTTTTGTTAGATAAGCCCGGCTTATCTCGGCAAAAACTTTTCATTTGTTCTTTTATGAACCGCCTGGGTCTGTGGACTTAAAAAGAGGTTTGTAAGGAGAATGAACATATTGGAAGGGGGTGGCTAACAATGCCAACAATTAACCAACTGGTTCGCAAAGGACGTCAAGCAAAAATCTACAAATCGAAGTCCCCTGCTCTGCAGAAAGGATACAACGCTTTGAAGCGTGAAGATACGGATTTGAGCGCTCCTCAAAAACGTGGGGTTTGCACCCGTGTAGGTACGATGACTCCGAAAAAACCGAACTCCGCACTTCGTAAGTATGCCCGTGTTCGCTTGACGAACCGCATCGAGGTGACAGCTTACATTCCGGGAATCGGTCACAACCTGCAAGAGCACAGCGTGGTATTGGTTCGCGGTGGACGGGTAAAAGACCTTCCGGGTGTACGTTACCATATCGTTCGCGGCGCGCTTGATACGGCTGGTGTAAACAACCGCATGCAGGCTCGTTCCAAGTACGGCGCTAAGCGTCCAAAAGCAAAAAAATAAGCGGAAAGCCGCTTTAGTAAATTCATGACGTAAGAAAGGGGGATATCCATGCCACGCAAAGGTCCAGTTGCCAAAAGAGACGTGCTGCCAGATCCGGTGTACAACAGCAAGCTGGTTACTCGTCTGATCAACCGCATCATGCTGGATGGTAAGAGAGGTGTTGCTCAAAGCATTCTTTACAACGCGTTCAACCTGATTCAAGAACGTACGGGTAAAGATCCTATGGAAGTGTTTGAAGCAGCCATCAAAAATATCATGCCAGTACTGGAAGTTAAAGCTCGCCGTGTCGGTGGTGCGAACTACCAGGTGCCTATCGAAGTGAAGCCAGAAAGACGTACGTCTTTGGGTCTTCGTTGGCTCGTAAACTACTCCCGCACCCGCGGTGAGAAAACGATGGAAGAGCGTTTGGCTGCAGAGATCATCGATGCATCCAACAACACAGGCGCTTCCGTCAAGAAACGCGAAGACACGCACAAAATGGCTGAGGCAAACAAAGCGTTTGCTCACTACCGCTGGTAGGATTCAGTTCATCATATATTACACTTCAATTTTGAAGGGAGACTATTTTCATGGCAAGAGAGTTCTCCTTGAAAAATACACGTAATATCGGGATCATGGCGCATATTGACGCTGGTAAAACCACCACCACAGAACGGATCTTGTTCTACACAGGCCGTACGCACAAAATCGGTGAAGTACACGAGGGTGCGGCTACGATGGACTGGATGGAGCAGGAACAGGAGCGCGGGATCACGATTACTTCCGCTGCGACGACCGCTTCTTGGAAAGGCCACCGCGTCAATATCATTGATACCCCAGGGCACGTTGACTTCACTGTTGAAGTTGAACGTTCCCTTCGTGTATTGGATGGGGCAGTAGGCGTTTTCAGTGCGAAAGAGGGCGTTGAGCCTCAGTCTGAAACCGTATGGAGACAGGCTGACCGTTACGGCGTACCACGGATCGCATATGTAAACAAAATGGATATTATCGGTGCCGACTACCTGAACGTTGTTAAGGATATGCGTGAACGTCTGCAAGCGAACGCGGTTGCGATTCAATTGCCGATCGGCGCAGAAAACGACTTCAGAGGCATCATCGACCTGATCGAACAAAAGGCTTATATGTACAAAGACGATCTGGGTCAAAACATCGAAGAAACCGAAGTTCCAGCCGAGTTCAAAGACAAAGTCGAAGAACTTCGCGCTGAACTGATCGAGAAAGTGGCAGAACTCGACGAAGAATTGACGATGAAGTATCTGGAAGGCGAAGAAATCACCGTTCCTGAACTGAAAGCAGCACTTCGTAAGGGTGTTGTAGAAGTTAAGATCTTCCCGGTTGTCTGCGGCTCTTCTTACCGCAACAAAGGGGTTCAGCTTGTGCTGGACGCTGTTGTTGATTACTTGCCTGCTCCTACGGACGTTCCTTCGATCCAAGGTCATCTTGAAGACGGAACCGAAGTTGAACGCCACTCTTCCGACGAAGAGCCGTTTGCGGCTTTGGCATTCAAAATCATGACAGACCCTTACGTTGGTAAATTGACATTCTTCCGCGTATATTCCGGTATTCTTCAGTCCGGATCTTACGTATTGAATGCTACCAAAGGCAAACGTGAACGCATTGGCCGTATTCTTCAAATGCATGCGAACAGCCGTCAAGAAATCACTGAAGTTCACGCTGGTGATATCGCGGCTGCCGTAGGTTTGAAAGATACGGGCACGGGCGACACGCTTTGTGACGAAAAAGCTCCGGTAATTCTCGAATCGATGAACTTCCCTGAACCGGTTATCGAGATTGCCGTTGAACCTAAAACCAAAGCCGACCAAGATAAAATGGGCGTTGCTTTGGGCAAATTGACAGAAGAAGATCCTACGCTGCGCGCTCATACGGATGAAGAAACCGGTCAAACGATTTTGGCTGGTATGGGTGAACTTCACCTCGATATCATCATCGACCGCATGCGTCGCGAATTCAAGGTAGAAACCAACGTGGGTAAACCACAGGTTGCTTACCGCGAAACCTTCCGTCAACCTGCTCGCGTCGAAGGCAAATTCGTTCGTCAGTCCGGTGGTCGTGGTCAATACGGTCACGTATGGGTTGAGTTCGAACCTTTGGAGCCAGGTACGGGCAGCCAGTTCGATAGCAGAATCGTCGGTGGCGCCGTTCCAAGAGAATATATCCAGCCTGCACTGAATGGTATCGAGGAAGCCATGAAGAATGGTGTACTCGCCGGCTTCCCGCTTGTAGACATTAAAGCTACAATCGTAGACGGTTCCTACCATGATGTCGACTCCAATGAAATGGCGTTTAAGATTGCCGGTTCCATGGCGCTTAAAGCAGCTAAGGACAAATGTAGTCCTGTTCTGCTCGAGCCAATCATGAAAGTCGAAGTTACGGTCCCTGAGGAATACATGGGCGACGTAATGGGTATGCTCAACTCCCGCCGTGGACGGATCGAAGGTATGGATTCCCGTTCCGGTGCTCAAATCATCCGTGCGAAGGTGCCTCTGTCCGAAATGTTCGGATACTCGACGACACTTCGTTCCGGTACCCAAGGACGCGGCGTGTTCTCCATGGAAATCTCCCACTACGAAGAGGTTCCTAAGAACATCGCTGAAGAGATTATCTCCAAGTCCAAAGGCTCTGCCGAGTAATAAGTTTTTCGTTTTTAAGACTGGCCGGACCATCAACATCCAAGAAACCCTGCATAAATGCCGGCCAGCATAAACATACACATTTATTCCATTTAAGGAGGAATTGTTCAAAATGGCAAAGGCTAAATTTGAACGTACTAAACCGCACGTTAACATCGGCACGATCGGTCACGTTGACCATGGTAAAACTACTTTGACTGCAGCGATCACAACTGTATTGTCCAAAAAATACGGTGGCGCTGCCGTAGCATTCGACCAAATCGACAAAGCTCCAGAAGAGCGCGAACGCGGTATCACGATCTCTACTGCACACGTAGAATACGAAACTCCTGCTCGTCACTATGCACACGTTGACTGCCCAGGACACGCCGACTACGTTAAAAACATGATCACCGGCGCAGCTCAAATGGACGGCGCAATCCTGGTTGTATCCGCAGCTGACGGCCCAATGCCGCAAACTCGCGAACACATCCTGTTGTCCCGCCAAGTAGGCGTTCCTTACATCGTTGTATTCTTGAACAAATGCGACATGGTTGAAGACGCTGAACTTCTTGAACTGGTTGAAATGGAAGTACGCGATCTCCTGAGCGAATATGAATTCCCAGGCGACGACACTCCAATCATCCAAGGTTCTGCTCGTGAAGCTCTGCAAAACCCAGACGGCGAGTGGGCTGAAAAAATCGTTGAAATGTTCAACATCATCGACGAGTACATCCCAACTCCAGAACGCGACACTGACAAGCCTTTCCTTATGCCAGTCGAAGACGTGTTCTCCATCACTGGACGCGGTACCGTTGCTACAGGCCGCGTAGAGCGTGGAACAGTTAAAGTCGGCGACGAAGTTGAAATCGTTGGTATCGCTGAAGAAACGAAGAAATCCGTCGTTACGGGCGTTGAAATGTTCCGTAAATTGCTTGATTCCGCTCAAGCAGGCGACAACATCGGTGCTCTTCTTCGCGGTGTAGACCGTAAAGAAATCGAACGCGGTCAAGTACTTGCTAAACCGGCTTCCGTAAACCCGCACACTGAGTTTACTGCTCAAGTTTACGTACTGACTAAAGAAGAAGGCGGACGTCACAAGCCTTTCTTCACTGGATACCGTCCACAGTTCTACTTCCGTACAACGGACGTAACTGGTATCATCAACCTGCCAGAAGGAACTGAAATGGTTATGCCTGGCGACAACATCACTGTAACTGTACAACTGATCTCCCCAATCGCGATCGAAGAAGGAACGAAATTCTCCATTCGCGAAGGCGGACGTACGGTTGGCGCTGGTGCGGTAGCAAGCATCATCAAGTAATGATCCTAGAATGAATTCGCTTTTTTGAAGCTTAAGAATTCTTCGATTTCAAATAAAGGCGCAAGCCTTACGATATGCAACATTGTGCTGGAACGAGTAACATTGTGATGTAAACGCAAGGATCGCAAAAGGCGCTTCTTTTTCCGGGAAGTGCCTTTTGCTTTTTTTCATATTAAAGCTTGCATTACGCCCATTCTTTCTATATAATAGTGAATGTTGTTCTGAGACGTTGCGATGATGTGAGAGGTTACTGACACACCCGGCCCCTTTGCCATGGAGCAGTGTGTTAGAAAATTTTCACGGAGTATGTCCGATACCAAATTGGGCGATAGAAGGAGGGACTAAAATGGCAAAGCAAAAAATTCGTATTCGTTTGAAAGCTTACGATCACAGAATTCTTGATCAATCCGCTGAGAAAATCGTTGAGACTGCGAAACGTTCTGGTGCAGGTGTATCCGGACCGATTCCGCTTCCGACTGAAAAACAAATCATTACCATTCTCCGTGCGGTACACAAGTATAAGGATTCTCGGGAGCAATTCGAAATGCGCACTCATAAGCGCCTGATCGACATTGTGAACCCAACTCCACAAACTGTGGATGCTCTTATGCGCTTGGACCTGCCGTCCGGTGTAGATATCGAAATCAAACTGTAATTTCCGAATCAAAGGGATTAAGAAGGGAAAAGAGGTGTCAACATGAAAGGTATCTTAGGAAAAAAACTCGGAATGACTCAAGTATTTACCGCTGAAGGTAATGTAATTCCTGTAACTGTAGTGGAAGCAGGTCCTTGCGTTGTTCTGCAAAAGAAAGATGTCGAGAACGATGGATACGAAGCGATTCAAATCGGTTTCTCCGACAAAAAAGAGAAAAGTGCCAATAAACCGGAAGCAGGACATGCCAAAAAGGCTAATACTGCACCTAAGCGCTACGTTCGCGAAATCCGCGGTGTTGACCTCGGAGCATACGAGGTTGGCCAAGAGCTGAAAGCTGACATTTTTGCGGAAGGCGAGTATGTTGACGTAACTGGCACGTCCAAAGGTAAAGGTTTCCAAGGCGTTATCAAACGTTGGGGACAAAGCCGCGGACCAATGGCTCACGGTTCCCGTTACCATCGCGGACCTGGTTCCATGGGCTCCATTCAAGCAAACCGTGTTCCTAAAGGCAAACACCTTCCAGGACATATGGGTCATGTGACCGTTACGGTTCAAAAGCTTGAGGTTGTTAAAGTTGACGCAGAACGCAATGTGCTGCTGATCAAAGGCGCCATCCCAGGCCCTAAAAACAGCTTCGTGAAAATTAGTGAAACGGTGAAAAAATAATCACCTAAGGAAAGGAGGAACAATAAATGCCAAAAGTATCCGTGTTTAACGTTAGCGGAAGCCAAGTTGAAGAATTGGAACTGAACGAAGCGGTATTCGGTATTACGCCAAACGTTCATGTCATGAACCAAGCGGTATTGCTGCAAAGAGCATCTTTGCGTCGCGGTACGCATAAAGTGAAAGGCCGTTCTGAAGTACGCGGCGGCGGACGTAAGCCTTGGAAACAAAAAGGCACAGGCCGTGCTCGTCAAGGTTCGATCCGTGCACCACAATGGAAAGGCGGCGGTACTGTGTTCGGCCCAACGCCACGCAGCTACTCGTTCAAGCTTCCTAAGAAAGTTCGTCGTCTGGCGATCAAATCCGCGTTGTCTTCCAAAGTGATCGACAACAACATCATCGTTCTGGATGCACTTGCGTTGAACACTCCTAAAACCAAGGAATTCGCAACCATCCTGAACAACCTGAAAGTGGAACGCAAAGCTCTGATCGTGGCTCCTAGCTATGATGATAATGTGGCTCTTTCCGCTCGTAATATTCCTGGTGTGAAATTCGTAGCGGCAGACGGCATTAATGTTCTTGACGTACTTCTGTACGACAAGCTGATCATTACGAAAGAAGCAGTTCAGAAGGTAGAGGAGGTGCTCGCGTAATGAAAGACCCTCGTGATATTATCAAACGTCCGGTGATTACGGAACGTACGGCCGACTACATGAGCGACATGAAATACGCTTTTGAAGTTGATATCCGTGCCAACAAAACCGAGATCAAGCAAGCCGTTGAGTCTATTTTCAAAGTGAAAGTGACTAACGTTAATACTATGCGCGTCCCAGCGAAGCCAAAACGTTATGGCCGCTACAACGGTTACACGACCGAGTGGAAAAAAGCCATCGTAACGCTGAGCCAAGACAGCAAGCCGCTTGAGTTTTTTGAATCTGTAGAGTAAGGAGGAGTAAACGTGCCTATTAAAAAGTATAAACCGACTTCCCCGGCAAGACGTAACATGTCTGTCTCTACGTTCGAAGAGATCACGACAAACCAGCCGGAGAAATCGTTGCTTGCGCCGCTGAGCAAAAAAGCCGGCCGCAACAACCAAGGTAAAATTACTGTTCGTCACCACGGCGGCGGACATAAGCGTAAATACCGCATCATCGATTTCAAACGTACGAAAGACGGCATACCAGGTACCGTTGCTACGATCGAGTATGATCCGAACCGTACTTCCAATATCGCTCTGATCCACTATGCAGACGGAGAGAAACGTTACATTCTCGCTCCAAAAGGTCTGAAAGTCGGAGATAAGATCGAATCCGGCCCTAACGCCGACATCAAAATCGGTAACGCGCTTCCGCTGGAAAACATTCCGGTAGGTACCGTTATCCACAACATCGAACTGCAGCCAGGCAAAGGCGGACAATTGGTTCGCGCTGCCGGTACGGAAGCTCAGCTTCTTGGTAAAGAAGAAAAATACGTATCCGTACGTTTGTCTTCCGGCGAAGTTCGCAAGCTTCTGAAAGTTTGCCGCGCAACGATCGGTTCCGTGGGCAACGGAGACCATGAATTGGTCAAAATCGGTAAAGCAGGCCGCAGCCGCTGGCTCGGACAACGTCCTGAAGTTCGCGGTGTCGTCATGAACCCTAACGATCACCCTCACGGTGGTGGTGAAGGCCGCGCTCCAATCGGACGTAAATCGCCTATGTCTCCATGGGGCAAACCAACCCTTGGTTACAAAACGCGTAAAAAAGGAAAAGCTTCTGACAAATATATCGTTCGCCGCCGCACAAAATAATGCACGCTGTGCATAACTTTGTGAAGTGCCGAAAGTAACGAGAGATTGGACGAAGGGAGGATTTTATAGATGAGTCGCAGTTTGAAAAAAGGACCTTTCGTTGATGGGTACCTGCTGAAAAAGGTAGAAGTGATGAACGAGTCGAACAAAAAGGCTGTTATCAAGACTTGGTCCCGCCGCTCTACGATTTTCCCGCAATTTATCGGTCACACGTTCGGTGTATATGATGGACGCAAGCACGTTCCTGTATACGTAACGGAAGACATGGTAGGTCACAAGTTGGGCGAATTCGCGCCGACGCGTACTTACAAAGGTCATACGGACGATGACAAGAAAACAAGAAGATAAATTTGAAGCTCTTTGTTTGAGAGGAGGTAAAACAAATGGAAGCAAAAGCACATGCCAGATCGATCCGGATTGCTCCTCGTAAAGTCAAGCTCGTGGTTGACTTGATCCGTGGTAAGCAAGTTGGCGAGGCCATCGCGATTCTTCGCCACACTCCAAAGTCGGCTTCCCTGGTCGTAGAGAAGCTGCTGAACTCGGCGATCGCCAATGCTGAGCATAACTACTCGATGGACATTAACAATTTGGTTGTTAGCCAGGTTTTCGTGAACCAAGGGCCAACCATGAAGAGATTCCGTCCACGCGCCATGGGCCGTGCGAGCCGAATCAACAAGCGCACCAGCCACATTACTTTGGTGGTATCTGAAAAATAAGGAGGGATAACGTGTGGGCCAAAAGGTAAATCCAGTCGGACTCCGGATCGGTATTATCCGTGATTGGGAATCGAAATGGTATGCAGGCAAAGATTTCGGAAATCTTTTGCTGGAAGACGTTAAAATTCGTGAATACCTTAAAAATAAATTGAAAGACTCTGCCGTATCTCGCATCGAAATCGAAAGAGCGGCAAACCGTGTGAACGTAACGATCCACACTGCGAAACCAGGCATGGTTATCGGTAAAGGTGGCTCTGAAGTCGAAGTACTGCGGAACCAAGTTACGAAAATTGCAGGCGGCAAAAAAGTTCACATCAACATTTCTGAAATCAAGCAAGCGGACATGGACGCTATTCTGGTTGCAGAAAGCATTGCACAACAATTGGAACGCCGCGTTTCTTTCCGTCGTGCACTGAAACAAGCAATCCAAAGAACGATGCGTGCAGGCGCTAAAGGTATCAAAACTCAAGTCAGCGGACGTCTTGGCGGCGCTGAAATCGCTCGTACAGAAGGCTACAGTGAAGGAACTGTTCCACTTCATACACTTCGTGCTGACATCGACTACGGTACAGCTGAAGCGCATACGACTTACGGCCGTATCGGCGTAAAAGTATGGATCTATCGTGGAGAGGTTCTTCCTACAGCTAAGAAACAAGTAGCTCAGGAAGGAGGCAACTAATCATGTTGGTACCAAAACGTGTAAAACACCGCAAGCAACAGCGCGGTCACATGAAAGGTATGGCAAAAGGCGGCACTGAAGTGAGCTTCGGCGAATACGGCTTGCAAGCTTTGGAGCCATCCTGGATTACGAACCGTCAAATCGAAGCAGCGCGTATCGCGATGACTCGTTACATCCGCCGCGGCGGTAAAGTTTGGATTAAAATTTTCCCAGATAAGCCGATCACTCAAAAACCTCTTGAGGTTCGTATGGGTAGCGGTAAAGGTAACGTTGAAAAATGGGTGGCAGTAGTCAAACCAGGCAAGATTATGTTTGAACTTGGAGGCGTGCCGGAGGAAGTTGCTCGCGAAGCGATGCGTCTCGCCGCTCACAAGCTGCCGATCAAAACGAAGTTTGTGAAACGTGAAGAATTGGGTGGTGAAGCAAATGAAAGCTAATGATCTGCGTAACTTGACCACTGCAGAAATTGAGCAAAAGATTGCGGGCTTTAAAGAAGAACTCTTTAACCTCCGTTTTCAATTGGCTACCGGACAGCTTGATAACCCGACTCGGATCCGTGATGTGCGCAGGGAAATAGCTCGTGCTAAAACCGTCATCCGTGAAAGAGAACTTGGGATTAGTTAATTGATGCAGTCATTTTTGCCTGTATTCAGGAAGGAGGCTAACGATGAGCGAAGAACGCAATGCTCGTAAAGTGCAAATCGGTAAAGTTGTCAGCGACAAAATGGATAAAACCATCGTCGTAGCTGTTGAAACTTACAAGAAACACGATCTCTATCACAAGCGCATTAAATACACGAAAAAATTTAAAGCGCATGACGAGAACAACACTGCACAAATCGGAGATACCGTTAAAATCATGGAAACTCGTCCAATCTCCAAAGACAAACGCTGGAGACTGGTAGAAGTCGTTGAAAAAGCGGTTATCATCTAAAGATATAGCGACAGTTTTTCCGAAAGGAGGAAATTTCAATGATTCAACCATTTACACGTCTGCAAGTAGCTGACAATTCCGGTGCGAAGGAACTGATGTGTATCCGCGTATTGGGAGGAACAGGACGTCGTACTGCAGCAATCGGCGATTTGATCGTTTGTTCCGTAAAACAAGCAACACCAGGCGGCGTTGTCAAAAAAGGTGACGTAGTCAAGGCTGTTGTCGTTCGTACGAAACGTTCCGTACGCCGTAAGGACGGATCTTACATCGCATTTGACGAAAACGCAGCGGTTGTTGTTAAAGAAGACAAGAGCCCGCGCGGAACTCGTATTTTCGGACCAGTGGCACGCGAACTTCGTGATAAAGACTTCATGAAAATCGTTTCCTTGGCACCGGAAGTTATCTAAGACTGAATCGATCGGATAACCGATAGAATAGATCGTTCCAAGTTATCTTGCCAAAGCGGCAAGCTGCAGGAGGTGTAACAAATGCCAAAAGTGAAAAAGGTTCTGGAATCCCACAACAACAAGCTTCACGTCAAAAAAGACGACACGGTTATGGTGATCAGCGGTAAAGACAAAGGCAAAAAAGGCCGTGTCATTGCAGCTTATCCTCGTGAAAACCGCGTGCTGGTGGAAGGCGTGAACATGGTGAAAAAACACCAAAAGCCTAACCAAATGAACCCGCAAGGCGGAATCATCGAACAAGAAGCGCCAATCCACGTATCCAACGTGATGCATCTTGATCCGAAGAGCGGCAAAGTAACCCGTATCGGTTATAAAGTGCTCGATAACGGTAAAAAGGTTCGCGTAGCGAAAAGATCCGGAGAAGTTATCGACTAATCGAGAGCTAAAGAAAGGAGGTTTATGATTCATGGCAGCAAGAATGAAAGAACGTTTTCTGAACGAAATTACTCCTGCTTTGATGCAGAAGTTCAACTATTCGACGGTAATGCAAGTACCTAAAGTCGAGAAGGTTGTCATCAACATGGGTGTGGGTGATGCCGTATCCAACTCGAAAGTGCTTGATTCCGCAGTAAATGATATGCAGCTGATCGCTGGTCAAAAACCGGTTATCACTCGTGCGAAAAAATCCATCGCTGGATTCAAATTGCGTGAGAATATGCCGATCGGTGTGAAAGTAACGCTGCGCGGTGAGCGCATGTATTACTTCCTGGACAAATTGTTCAACATCACCCTTCCACGCGTGCGCGACTTCCACGGCGTGTCCACGAAAGCATTCGACGGACGCGGAAACTACACGCTTGGCCTCAAGGAGCAACTGATCTTCCCTGAGATCGAGTACGATAAAGTGGATAAAGTCCGCGGCATGGACATCGTTATCGTAACGACGGCTAAAACTGACGAAGAGTCCCGCGAGCTGCTCGCTCAATTGGGAATGCCTTTCGCGAAGTAATCGCGAATCCATTTCTCCGAAAATTTTTAGGAGGTGTCAGGCTAAGTGGCAAAAACTTCGATGAAAGTAAAACAACAACGTACGCCTAAATTCAAAGTTCGTGCTTACACACGTTGCGAACGTTGTGGTCGTCCACATTCGGTACTGCAAAAGTTCAAAATTTGCAGAATTTGTTTCCGTGAATTAGCTTATAAAGGCCAGATTCCTGGCGTGAAAAAAGCAAGCTGGTAAGAAGTTTATAATCGGGAAGGAGGTTCACACACATGACTATGTCTGATCCAATTGCAGATATGCTTACTCGTATTCGTAACGCGAACACTGTGCGTCACGAAACAGTTGAGATGCCTGCTTCGACGATGAAAAAACAAATCGCTGAAATCCTGAAGCGTGAAGGTTTCATCCGTGATGCAGAATATATCGAAGACAACAAACAAGGGATTATCCGTGTTTTCCTGAAATACGGTCCTAACAACGAACGCGTTATCTCCGGGTTGAAGAGAATCAGCAAACCAGGTCTGCGCGTATACACGAAGAGCAACGAAATTCCTCGTGTACTCGGCGGTCTCGGCATTGCGATTATCTCCACTTCTAAGGGGATTATGACCGACAAAGAAGCTCGTCAATCCAAAGCTGGCGGAGAAGTTGTCTGCTACGTTTGGTAATACACGTCACAGAACAAGGAGGTGCAACACATGTCCCGTATTGGTCGCAAACCAATCGCAGTACCTAGCGGTGTGGATGTCACACTGAGCAACAGCGTAATCACTGTTAAAGGACCTAAAGGCTCTTTGACTCGTGAACTTCACAAAGATATGAAAGTAACGGTTGAGAACAACGAAATCGTCGTTGAACGCCCATCCGACAACAAACTGCATCGTTCCCTTCACGGCACGACCCGCAGCGTTGTCAACAACATGGTAAGCGGCGTAACCGAAGGATTCTCGAAATCTCTGGAACTTGTTGGGGTCGGATATCGTGCAAACAAGGCTGGAGAGAAACTGGTCCTGAACGTTGGTTACTCTCATCCGGTTGAAATCACTCCAGAACCGGGTATTGAATTCGAAGTGCCTGCAAATACGAAAATCATCGTTCGCGGGATCGACAAAGAGCGCGTAGGTGCATACGCCGCTAAAATCCGTTCCGTTCGCGAACCTGAACCGTATAAAGGCAAAGGGATTAAGTACGAAGGCGAACGCATTATCCGTAAGGAAGGTAAAGCTGGTAAGAAGAAATAAGCTTTCTAAGCTTACCGGTCTTTTGCCTTGTGCGTCTTAAAGTGAAGCTGTAATGGCAAACTGAAAGGAGTGAAAAGGAAGTCATGATTACAAAACAGGATAAGAACAAAGCACGTGTCAAACGTCATCTGCGTGTACGCAAGAAAATCCAAGGTACTGCAGCTCGTCCACGTTTGAACGTATTCCGTTCTTCTAAACATATCTATGCTCAATTGATCGATGACGTTGCAGGCGTAACGCTTGTATCCGCGTCTACGGTTGACAAAGAACTGAGCGGTTCCGTGAAAAACGGCGGCAGCGTGGAAGCAGCTCGTCAAGTCGGCGAACTGGTTGCAAAACGTGCGAAAGAAAAAGGACACACAGCGGTTGTATTCGACCGTGGAGGATATCTGTATCATGGACGGATTCAAGCCCTGGCTGAAGCGGCACGCGAAGCAGGCTTGGAATTCTAAGAATTTCTAAAAAGGAGGTAAACGACTTGCGTGTAGATCCGAACACTTTAGAACTGACTGAAAGAGTTGTAAATATTAACCGCGTAGCTAAAGTTGTAAAAGGCGGACGCCGTTTCAGCTTCAGCGCACTGGTTGTTGTCGGCGACGGCAAAGGCTGGGTCGGTGCAGGTATCGGTAAAGCCGGTGAAGTACCTGACGCGATCCGCAAAGGCATCGAAGATGCGAAGAAAAACTTGATCCACGTTCCGATCGTAGGAACAACCATTCCTCACCTGGTTACCGGCCACTTTGGCGCTGGACGCGTTCTGTTGAAACCAGCTTCCGAAGGTACCGGAGTAATCGCCGGCGGTCCTGTTCGTGCAGTACTTGAGCTGGCAGGTGTAGGTGACATCTTGACAAAATCTTTGGGTTCTTCGAACTCCATGAACATGGTCAACGCGACTTTGGAAGGCTTGTCCCGTCTGAAACGCGTTGAAGAGGTTGCCAAACTTCGTGGCAAATCTGTCGAAGAGCTGCTCGGTTAAGGAGGGAATGTCATGGCTAAACTTCAAATTACCCTCGTCCGCAGTGTGATCGGTCGTCCTGAAACTCAGCGTACAACCGTGAAAACTCTCGGCTTGCGTAAAATCAACTCCAGCGTGGTGCACAACGACAATCCCGCGATTCGCGGTATGATCAACAAAGTAAGCCATCTGGTATCTGTAAAAGAAATTGAAGGTTAATCTCACAGGCAGATTAACCTACAAATATTAAGGAGGTGCAACGAACGATGAAGTTACATGAACTTACTTCTGCTGCGGGTTCCCGTAAAGACCGCAAGCGCGTAGGTCGCGGTACAAGTAGCGGTACGGGCAAAACATCCGGTCGCGGTCACAAAGGTCAAAACGCTCGTTCCGGCGGCGGTGTACGTCCTGGATTCGAGGGTGGCCAAAACCCGCTGTATCGTCGTTTGCCAAAACGTGGTTTTGTAAATCCTACCCGGAAAGAGTATGCGATTGTTAACATCGAGGAACTGAACAGCTTTGCAGAGGGCACAGAAGTTACTCCTGAAATTTTGGTGGAGAGCGGCGTAGTGAAAAACACGAAAAGCGGCATCAAAATTCTTGGCAACGGTGAAGTGACCGTGAAGTTGACTGTAAAAGCAAATAAGTTCTCTCAATCTGCGGTAGAGAAGATCGAGGCTGCCGGCGGTAAAACCGAGGTGATCTAATGTTTAAGACCCTGAAGAATATATGGCGGGTTGAGGACCTACGAAAAAGAATTTTGTTTACCTTGTTAGTGCTGATCATTTATCGTATTGGTTCATTCGTTCCTGTTCCTGGCGTCAATAAAGATGTCCTGGAACAGACGAATCAGCAAGGTTCAGAATTGTTTGGTCTCTTAAACACGTTCTCAGGGGGAGCACTGCATCAGTTCTCTATCTTTGCCCTCGGGATCGTGCCGTATATTACCTCGTCCATTATCGTGCAATTGCTCTCGATGGACGTTATTCCGAAGCTGGCCGAGTGGGCAAAACAAGGCGAGCACGGGAAAAAGAAATCGGCTCAATTGACCCGGTATGGTACGATCGTGTTGGGTCTCATCCAAGCATTTGCGATGTCCATCGGTTTTAACCGTTTGTACGGTACGCAGATGATTCCCAACGCCACTTTCGTGGATTACTTGCTGATTGCGATCGTGTTAACGGCAGGTACCGCGTTCTTGATGTGGCTGGGTGAGCAAATTACGGAAAAAGGAATCGGCAACGGTATTTCCATTTTGATCTTCTCCGGGATTGTCGCCAACATTCCGACATATATCCGTTCTACGGCTCAATCCAATTTCATTCAAGAAGGCCAGGCCTTTATGAATACGCTGAAAACGGTGATCCTCCTGATTGTCATCGTGGCGATTATCGTGGGTGTCATCTACATCCAGCAGGCGATTCGTAAAATTCCTGTGCAATATGCCAAACGTGTGGTCGGTAACAAGATGTACGGTGGTCAGAATACGCATATCCCATTGAAAATCAATGCGGCCGGCGTTATTCCAGTCATCTTCGCCGTATCCTTGCTTCAGTTCCCTACCATTATCGCGGGATTCTTTAACACTTATGCTTGGGCCCAATGGATCCAAACAAACTTGAGATATGATTACCCTCTTGGTATGGTTCTGTATGTCCTGATGATCATCGGTTTCACGTTCTTCTACACCTTCGTGCAGATGAACCCGAACCAGATGGCAGACAACATGAAGAAAAACGGCGGCTATATCCCGGGCATTCGCCCAGGTAAAGCGACCGAGAAATATCTGACCCGCGTAATGTCCCGGCTTACCATGACCGGTGCACTTTTCCTGGCTGCTATTTCTCTCTTGCCGATCGGCCTCGGTACACTGGCGCAATTGCCTAGCGCAGTTAAAATCGGGGGGACTTCATTTCTGATCGTCATCGGGGTTGCGCTCGATACGATGAAGACCATCGAAAGTCAGTTGATCAAACGCCACTACAAAGGTTTCATCAATAAATAAGTAATAGGTTCCGGTGAAGTCGTTTTGGCGCTTCCCGGCAACTTATTGCCTTGTTTCTTGTAAGGAGCAAGTCGGAGGGAGAGAGAAACGTGAACATACTATTCATGGGCCCTCCTGGGGCAGGGAAAGGAACGCAGGCAGAAGTCATTGTCAATGAATTCGGCATTCCCCACATTTCCACCGGCGATGCGTTTCGTCTGGCGATTAAACAGGGAACACCTATTGGGGTTAAAGCCAAAGAATACATGGACCAAGGGCTTTTGGTACCGGATGATGTCACGATCGGCATCGTGGAGGAACGTCTGCAGCAGTCCGATTGCGAAAAAGGTTTTTTATTGGACGGCTTTCCAAGAACTCTTTCGCAAGCGGAAGCGCTGGATGATATCCTTGGCAGACTGAATACCAAGCTGGATCATGTCATCAATCTGAAAGTGGACCGCGACAAACTGCTCGCCCGCTTGACGGGCCGGCGGATTTGCAAAAGCTGCGGCGCCACGTACCATGTGATCTTCAACCCTCCTAAACAGGAAGGTGTTTGTGATAAATGCGGAGGCGAGTTGTATCAGCGCTCGGATGACAACGAAGAGAGCGTCGGTACCCGTCTGGACGAATATATCAACAAAACAGCACCACTCCTTGCATTTTATGAGAACAAAGGTCTTTTGCGTCAGATCGATGGTGATCAAGAAATCGATGCGGTATCGAAAGAAATCGTATCGGTGCTGCGAGGTTAGTCGTAATGATCATTTGTAAGTCCGAAACGGAACTCGGCTTTATGCGGGAAGCAGGGCGAATCGTGGCGGAAACGCACCGTCTTATGGCAAAGCACATCGAACCGGGCATCACGACCGGGGAACTGGACGCTATTGCTGACCACTACATTCGCAGTCAGAATGCACTGCCGTCTTTTAAGGGCTACAATGGTTTTCCTGCCAGCATTTGCGCTTCAGTCAATGATCAGTTGGTGCACGGATTTCCCGGCAAACGCAAATTAAACGAAGGCGACATTGTTACGCTAGACATCGGTGCGCAGTACCGTGGTTACCATGGAGACTCCGCTTGGACCTATCCTGTAGGCAAGATCTCGGAGGAAGCCCAGCGTCTGCTGGACGTTACCGAACAATCTTTGTACGCAGGCTTGGAGCTTGTCAAACCAGATGTGCGCCTGTTCACGATCTCACATGCCATCCAACGCGTCATCGAAGACGCCGGCTTCTCGGTTGTTCGGGAGTATGTCGGACACGGAGTTGGGGCAGAACTGCATGAAGAACCGCAAATTCCGAACTTTGGCGTTCCGGACCGGGGCCCGCGGCTCAAACCCGGCATGGTGCTGGCGATTGAACCGATGGTCAATGCCGGATCCCGTTATGTCAAAACGCTGGAAGATAATTGGACGGTCGTTACGGTCGACGGTTCCTTGTGTGCCCATTTTGAGCATACGGTTGCCGTTACTGCCGATGGTCATGAAATTCTCACAAAACTCTGATATGTAGGTGATTGTTCTTGAGTCATCAAAGCACCCTGCAAATCGGCCAGATTGTGAAGATCCTGAAAGGCAAAGACGCCGGTCAGGTGGCCGTGGTCGTATCCATCGAAGACAGCAGGTTCGTGTATATTGCGGACGGGAACAAACGAAAGTTTGATCAGAGAAAGAAGAAAAACCTTCTTCATCTCGAGCCCCAGTCCTTCATTAGCAGCGAGGTCGCAAACAGTTTAAATGAAAGCGGTCGGGTCACAAACGGAAAACTGCGTTACGCGGTGATGAAGTTTATGAAGTCCACCGAAACCCATGCTGAAGAGAAAGGAGACTGACTGTGGCCAAAGAAGATGTTATTGAAGTGGAAGGCACGGTCATCGAGCCGCTGCCGAACGCAACGTTCAAAGTTGAGCTTGAGAACGGTCATCAAATTCTTGCCCATGTTTCCGGTAAGCTGCGGATGCACTTTATCCGTATTCTGACAGGCGACAAAGTGGTCGTACAGTTATCGCCTTATGATTTAACCAAAGGCCGTATAACGTACCGCAAGTAAATTTTACCGTTTCTTTCATTAGGTTGCCCTGGATGTTATGATCCTATAGGGCGCTTGAAAATGTTTGACCGCAGGTTTACACTTGTAAAGTCCTGTTGATCTAAATATGAATTTGCTTCCTTCACGATGGGAGTAAATTCTCTGAAGAGAGTTTTGCGTAAAGCAAAGCTTTAGTCAATCCTTACGAAGCGAGTTTTGTTTTTTGCAAAACTTGAGGGAGGTAATTAACATGAAGGTAAGACCTTCTGTAAAGCCTATTTGCGAAAAATGCAAAGTCATTCGCCGCAAAGGGACTGTAATGGTTATCTGTGAAAATCCGAAGCACAAACAAAAACAAGGTTAAGAGAAGGGGGTGTAGCGTAAAATGGCTCGTATAGCTGGTGTGGATTTGCCACGTGACAAACGCGTTGAGATCGCCTTGACTTATATTTTCGGAATCGGTAAAACGACTTCCCAGAAAATTCTGAGCGAAACAGGCATCAATCCGGACACTCGTGTTCGTGATTTGACGGAAGATGAAGTCAGCAAACTGCGTGAAACGATCGACAAAACGGTTAAGGTTGAAGGTGACCTGCGTCGTGAAATTTCCTTGAATATTAAACGTCTCGTTGAGATCGGCTGCTATCGTGGAGTGCGTCATCGCCGCGGTCTGCCGGTTCGTGGACAACGTACTAAAACGAATGCTCGTACACGGAAAGGCCCTCGTCGTACTGTAGCGAACAAGAAGAAATAAGAAGGGGGGATAAAAGACAATGGCTAAACCGAAAAAAGTCGTACGTACTAAACGTCGTGACCGCAAAAATATTGAATCCGGAGTGGCTCATATCCGTTCCACGTTCAATAACACTATCGTAACGATTACGGATCCTCATGGAAACGCGATTTCCTGGGCAAGCTCCGGCGGCCTTGGATTCAAAGGTTCCCGTAAGTCGACTCCGTTCGCAGCTCAAATGGCTGCTGAATCCGCGGCTAAAGCTGCTATGGAACATGGAATGAAATCGGTAGAGGTTATGGTTAAAGGTCCAGGTGCTGGCCGTGAAGCAGCGATCCGCTCTTTGCAAGCTGCTGGTCTGGAAGTCAACCTGATCAAAGACGTAACTCCAGTTCCGCACAACGGTTGCCGCCCGCCTAAGCGTCGTCGTGTCTAATTGAAGCAAACCTGAGAAAATGTGGTATATTTCCGGCACAATCTGCTAATAATGGTTGTTTAGGCATACTACATGATAACACAAGGGTAAGGTAACAGTTTCAAATAGGAGCGACGCTTGAAGGAGGGGTACTTGCGTGATTGAAATCGAAAAGCCGAAAATTGAGACCGTAGACGTCAGTGAAGACGGGGCCTATGGCAAGTTTGTAGTAGAACCGCTTGAGCGTGGATATGGTACGACGTTGGGGAACTCCCTTCGCCGGATCCTTCTCTCCTCGCTGCCAGGCGCAGCCGTAACATCCGTCCAAATCGACGGCGTGCTGCACGAGTTCTCAACGGTTCCGGGCGTAATGGAAGACGTGACGGAAATTATTCTGAACCTGAAGGCTCTTTCCCTGAAAATTCATTCCGATGAGGAGAAAGTCCTCGAGATTGATGCAGAGGGCGAAGGAGTCGTGACGGCAGGAGACATCCGGGCGGACAGCGACGTTGAAATTCTCAACCCAGACCTGCATATTGCTACCATGGGGCCAGGTTCGAGACTTCACATGCGTATTTTTGCTAACCGCGGTCGTGGCTATGTCCAAGCAGATAAGAATAAACGTGATGATCAACCGATTGGCGTCATCCCGGTCGATTCTATCTATACCCCGATTAGCCGCGTCAACTATGGCGTGGAGAATACGCGGGTTGGTCAAGTGACCAACTACGACAAATTGACGCTTGAAATCTGGACTGATGGCAGCATTCGTCCGGAAGAGGCTGTAAGCCTCGGCGCCAAAATTTTGACCGAGCATTTGATGCTGTTCGTCGGCTTGACCGATGAAGCGAAAGATGCGGAAATCATGGTCGAAAAAGAAGAAGACAAAAAAGAAAAAGTGCTTGAAATGACGATCGAAGAGCTGGATCTCTCTGTTCGTTCCTACAACTGCCTCAAACGTGCCGGCATCAACACGGTACAAGAGCTGACTACCAAAACGGAAGAAGACATGATGAAAGTCCGCAACCTGGGCCGCAAGTCTTTGGAAGAAGTACAGGAAAAGCTCGAGGAACTTGGACTGGGACTTCGTACAGAAGAATAGCATCTTAGATTCGTTAGCGAAGGAGGGGAAAACATGGCATACCAAAAGTTGGGCCGCGATTCCAGCGCACGTAAAGCTTTGTTCCGTGACCTGGTAACCGACCTGTTCTTATATGAGCGCATTCAAACAACGGAAGCGAAAGCGAAGGAAGTCCGTTCCATCGCTGAGAAACTGATCACGAAAGCGAAGAAGGGTGACCTTCATGCTCGCCGACAAGTGGCAGCATTCGTTCGTCGTGAAACGGTTGACGGAGAGCAAGACGCTATCCAAAAACTGTTCAGCGAGCTGGCTACCCGTTACGCTGAGCGTCCAGGCGGATACACTCGTATCCTGAAGCTCGGACCTCGCCGCGGTGATTCCGCGCCTATGGTTTATCTGGAACTGGTTGACCGCGCGTAAACAGGTGAGGATGGGGAAAGGGGGGAAGGAATCGCATGATTCTGATCGAACCCTTTTTTTCACGTCCGGGGCCTGAATACGGAATAAGATTGTTCTTATCCGCATAACAGGCCCCGATTCGTGTTCCATGAACAATACCTTGGAACGGCTTCGCCGTGAATTACGGCGGAGCCGTTTTATGTTTGCGCATCAAGCGGCGAGCCACTCAAGTTCGTAGCAGACGCAAGTTCAGGAGGATGGGGAATGCGCAACATATGCATGAAAGTCAGCTATGACGGTACGAATTACAACGGTTTTCAAACGCAGCCGGATGGAAACGCCATTCAGGATCATTTGGAGAAGGCCATTAAAATGCTGACGGGCGAGCAGGTGAAGATACACGCATCGGGTCGCACGGACGCCGGCGTTCATGCGGTCGGTCAGGTGTTTCATTTTCATACGGAATCCCAAATTCCGGTGGAACGATGGTGCCTGGCGCTGAACTCCAGACTCCCTCACGACATTATGGTCACCGAGGCCAGGGAGGTTCCGCTCGATTTCCACTCCAGAAGGAACGCGAAGCGTAAGACGTACCGTTACACCATCAATGCCAATCAGTTCCCGGATCTGTTCCGCAGGAATACGGAACTCCATCATCCCGGCAGGCTGAATGTCGAGGCGATGTCCGAAGGACTGCAGCATTTGATTGGGACCCATGACTTTACTTCATTTGCTTCGCGCCACTCTACCAAGCCTTCTCATATTCGCACGGTATATGATGCCCATATCGAAAGGGATCAATCCATGTGCCGTCCGGGGACCCGGGATCAGGGCTTGATCCATGTCTATATTACGGGGAACGGTTTTCTGCAGCATATGGTCCGCATTATTGTGGGCACATTGCTGGAGGTGGGAAAAGGCCGTAAGAAACCTGAAGACATCGCCAAGATTCTTCAGGCCCAAGACCGGATGAAGGCAGGGCCGACGGCTGAATCGAAGGGACTTATGCTGTGGAATGTAGAGTATGAGAATTTTGATCAAAAACATTGAAAATCGGCTTGCGATTTATCTGCCTATACTGTAAAATAAAAGTTGTGTTTTCTTATGGCTATCCCACAGCCCCCAGTAAGGAAACGACAACCTAACATTACAAAATGACTTTCTTTAATAACAAAGATGAACGAAGATAAATGATTTTCGGATGAAACCAAGGAGGAACTATTCATGCGTACCACCTATATGGCGAAGCCAAATGAAGTTGAGCGCAAATGGCACATCATTGATGCCGAAGGCAAAACGCTTGGACGTTTGGCGAGCGAAGCAGCTGCTTTGATCCGCGGCAAACACAAGCCACAATTCACACCTCACGTTGACGGCGGCGATTTCGTTGTGATCATCAACGCTGAGAAGATCCATCTGACAGGCAAAAAACTGCAAAACAAAAAATACTACCGTCACTCCCTGCATCCAGGCGGTCTGAAAGTGACCAACGCTCAAGACCTGCTGAACAGCAAACCTGAACGTGTACTGGAATCCGCTGTTCACGGCATGCTTCCTAAAACCCGTATGGGCGAAAAAATGAAGCTTAGACTGAAAGTATATGCAGGCACCGAGCATCCACATGCAGCACAAAAACCAGAAGTTTACGAACTTCGCGGATAATTAAAAGGAGGACAAGTTTCATGGCACAAGTACAATACTATGGGACAGGTCGTCGTAAACATTCGGTAGCACGTGTTCGCCTTGTACCGGGTGAAGGACGCATTGTCATCAATAAACGCGACATCAATGAATATTTCGGTTTGGAAACCCTCAAGCTGATCGTTAAACAACCGCTGGCATTGACTGAAACGCTTGGTCAATACGACGTGCTTGTTATCGCTAACGGCGGCGGCATTTCCGGTCAAGCGGGCGCAATCCGTCACGGCATTTCCCGTGCGTTGCTGAAAGCTGACCCTGAATTCCGTCCAGCTTTGAAAAAAGCAGGCTTCCTGACTCGTGACCCACGTATGAAAGAACGTAAAAAATACGGTCTCAAAGCGGCTCGTCGCGCGCCACAATTCTCGAAACGTTAATATTCCTTGTGTATCAAGGATTCAAAGCCTCTGGCCTTTACGGTCAGGGGCTTTTGTTTTGCTCAATCTAGAAAAAGAACTGCCGATCGGCAGTTCAACGCAAGGACCTTTGAAGTCACTCATTTTGCAGAATATGTAATGCATCTTCCACGGAGTCGATTGCCCCGTACGCATTTTTTTTCATCAGCTGGGCATGGCAGCCGGGGCATTCGGCAAAAACCTCGCTGTACCCCAATCCGTCGTCATTTCGGCCGTCTTTCCACCATACGTTGATTTGTTCGCTTTCCTTGCCGCATTGGCTGCAGTATAACGACTGACCAAGCTGGTTCGAGGAAACAATCATTTTTTTCACCCCATTAAGTTTTAAAAAAGGAAATAGACCGAAGCGACCGATCTATTCCCGGATCCGACCCTTAACGCTGAAAGCTTTGGTAGTTGTTCCCCATGCCGTATTGCTGCTGGCCGTATCCCGAGTACGTGTGGGTGCTGCTCTCCATTTGATGCGCCATGCTGGAGATTTGCTGTAGCTGCTGGATCGCCGTCTGATGGCCTTGCAGCGCGGTTTGGATCACTTGTGCGGCATGGCGTTCGCGCTGTGCAAGCTGTTCAAGCTGCATCGCGTTGCTTTCTTCCTGTCTCAGCAGCTGCTGGTATGCCTGCGACGCTTGTTGGGTTTGCTGAATCAGCTGCTGAACGATCTGAGTAATTTGCTGGCCTTGGTTGAATTGGTTCAAAGGAAATGCCCCCTTCAGAGTTGATGTAGTTTTGATCCCTTACGTATTGTTCCTTCAAGGGGCGGATGTTTATTCTTTTTTTGGGTAAGACAATGTGCCCATTAGGCGGATTCATCATAGGATGTATCATCACTTGAACGGAGGGATCCTATCTTGCATCCTAATGCGCAACATAAACATCTGGCGTGGCATGAAACGATGGAATTGCATGAGCTCACCGCTGCCAGCTCCAACTATTTAATCGCAATGAAAATGCATGTTCATCACGTGACGGACCCGCATCTTCATGAACTTTACGAAGAAGCGATCCACATGACCGAAGGAAATATTAAAGACCTGCTTCATTTTTACTCCATGGCTCCGATGGCCACCAGAACCAACAAGAGTAAATCCGAGCATCACGACATGACGGGTTTTTACGCAGGCCACTTGCTCGCTTATCTTAAAACATTGATCCGAAGTTACGCCGGCGCCATTACCGAAACGGCTACGCCGCAGCTGAGGGAAACGTTCGTGAAGCAGCTGAACCATGCCATCAAGCTGCACGCGAAAGTATTCAACTTTATGTTGGAACACGGTTTTTATCCGGCATATGATTTGCATAAGCTGCTTGAAAACGACAAGAAAAATGCCCAAAAAGCTCTGGAGATGTAATAAAAATGCCGTGACGAAGACCTTTCGCAATGAAAGGTCTCTTCCTTTTTACCCTCATTGGAGAGAACTCAATTCCTATTACAGGATTGACAACGAAAGATATTTCTATATACTGGATTTAAATCATATTAAACCGCTTGGTATTCACTGATTATTATTGCAATCATTATGATACGAAATTTTGGAAGGGGAGACATTCGCGATGAATTTGCTTGAAAAAGAAAAGTGGATTGAGGTTCAAGCCGCCGAGCTTGAGCATGCATCCGCCGAAGAGGTTATTCGAGTTGCCGTTGAGAAATTCCCGAACATCACGTTTGCCTGCAGTTTTGGCGCGGAAGACGTGGTATTGGTTGATATTTTACAAAAGGTTAGTCCGTCTACGGATATTTTTTACCTGGATACGGATTTTCACTTTAAGGAAACGTACGAGACCAAGGATCGTTTGGAATCCAAATACGGCATCCAGTTCGTGCGAGTGTCTCCCAAGCTGACGCCAGAAGAGCAGGAGGCCCGCCATGGGGCGGAATTGTGGAAAAGCGATCCGAACCAGTGCTGCAACATTCGCAAGGTCGAACCGCTGACCCGGATCCTTTCCCAATACGACGGCTGGATCACGGGCATCCGCAGGGATCAGGCTCCGACCCGGGCCAATGCCAAGAAAGTGGAATACGACCATAAATTCGGCCTGGTCAAATTCAATCCGATTGCCGACTGGACTTCCGACGACGTCTGGACATATATCCGCGAAAACCAAGTGCTTTACAATCCTCTCCATGACCGGAATTATCCCAGCATCGGATGCGAATATTGCACCCGCCAAGTTCAACCTGGCGAAGATCCGAGAGCGGGACGCTGGTCCGGCACCGAAAAGACGGAATGCGGGCTGCATCAATAAACATACGAAAAGGGGGAGACGGCAACATGACCGCAATACTTCCGCACGGCGGCAAGCTTGTGAACCGGTTTGCCGAAGGAAACGAACGGGAGGAGCTTTTGCAAGCTTCGCAGTTTTTAAAACAAATCCGTGTCAACAACTGGACGATCTCCGATCTGGATTTAATCGGCAACGGAGCCTTTTCTCCGCTTGAAGGGTTTTTGAACGAAGAGGATTACCGTTCGGTCGTCCATACGATGCGGTTAGCCGATGGCACGGTATGGAGCATACCTGTTACGTTGTCCGTCGACGAAACGACGGCAAAAGGTCTGACCCTCGGGGAGCAAGTAGCCCTGACAGGGGCCGAGGACGGCGTCGTATACGCCATTTTGACCGTGCAAAGCATTTATGAGGCCGATCAGGAGGAAGAAGCCAGGAAGGTATTCAAAACGAGCGACCTTGAGCATCCCGGCGTGAAAAAGCTGTTCGAGCGTTCTCCGATTTACGTCGGTGGAAGCGTCAAGGTGCTCAACCGGCCGCAGCCCGCAAAATTCCGCGAGTTTTATTTCGACCCGGCGCAAACAAGGGAGCTTTTCCGGGAAAAGGGCTGGAAAACGGTTGTCGGCTTCCAAACCCGCAATCCCGTGCATCGGGCCCATGAATACATTCAGAAAACGGCGCTTGAAATCGTCGATGGCCTGTTCCTGAACCCGCTGGTCGGGGAGACGAAGTCGGACGACGTTCCAGCCGATGTACGCATGAAAAGCTATCTCGTCTTATTGGAGAATTATTATCCGAAGGACCGGACGTTTTTGGGCGTTTTTCCTGCCGCCATGCGTTACGCCGGCCCAAGGGAAGCCATTTTCCATGCGATGGTCCGCAAAAATTACGGATGCACCCATTTTATCGTCGGACGCGACCATGCAGGGGTAGGAGACTATTACGGAACCTATGAAGCGCAGGAAATCTTCTCGAACTTTACGCCCGAGGAGCTGGGCATTACGCCGCTGTTTTTCGAGCACAGCTTTTTCTGCCAAAAATGCGGCAACATGGCATCCAACAAAACATGCCCGCATCCGAAGGAAGATCATTTGACGCTTTCCGGCACCAAAGTGCGCGGCCTGCTGCGCGACGGGCAGTGTCCTCCGCCGGAATTCACCCGTCCGGAAGTCGCCGAAGTGCTGATCGCCGGTATGCAAGCGCAAGTTACGCCTTAACGGTACTATTTGTCCACCTTCGCCCATATAGATGAGTAGAGTCGATATGGGAACGGAGGTGGATTTTTTATGTCCAAGCAGGGGCCTGGCAAACAGGTGCTGTGGATCCGGCTGAGCTCCATCAAAAAGCTCTTCATCGGCCTATGCCTTGCCGTCTTGTTTATCGCGGTAGCGACCATGAACATTCCTGCGGTAAAAACGGCGGGGCACTGGGGCCTTCCGCTGTCGGGAAAGGTCATCGTGCTGGATGCCGGGCATGGCGGTCCCGACGGTGGAGCGGTAAGCAAGCAGGGCGTGATCGAAAAGGACGTCAATCTGTCGATTGCCTTGTATCTCCGCGATTATTTGCAGCAGGCGGGGGCCGTCGTGTATATGACCCGGGAGGGGGACTACGACTTGGCCGGGGCGGACACGAAAGGGTATTCCAGGCGCAAAACGGAAGATTTGAAGCAGCGGGCCAAGATGATTGAAAATTCCAAGGCGGACCTTTTCCTCAGCATTCATTTGAACAGCTTCCCGGGCCGCTGGAGCGGCGCCCAAACGTTTTATTACCCGAACCATCCCGACAATAAGACGCTGGCCGTATTGATACAGGAAGAGATCAAACGCAACCTGGAAAACACCGATCGGGTCGCCAAAACCGTAAACCATGTTTACCTCCTCAAAACGGTCACGATGCCTGCGGCGCTGGTCGAAGTCGGCTTCCTGTCGCATCCGGAGGAGGCGCAGATGTTAAGGGACGAAGGATATCAGCGCAAGATGGCCGCTTCGGTATACAAAGGGATGCTGCGCTATTTATCGGGGGAAAAGGTGAATTTGTCGGCAGAAATGTAGGCGTTGATGGTATAATGACTTCTGGGGCGTATTCGCCGCGCGCGGATGCCAATATACAAAGCAGAGGTGCTGCCATCATGTTGTCTCGAGAGCAAGTTCAAGAGGTGCTACAGCCCATAGGCGAACCGGTTACAGGTCGAAGTCTTATGGAGCTGCAAATGATAAGAGATATCGTCGTGAAAGAAACCAGAGTTTCGCTTTCCGTCATTACATTGGATGACTATGGACAAGCGCTGGAAAACAAAATCCGCGAGCGTCTGCAAGCTGCCGGCGCTGAAGATGTGCACATTCGCATCCGTCCGGCCAATGAGCATGAACGCAGCAAAATTTTGGGGGACCACGAACGGAAGACGGATAAAGACAAGCTGGTGAAAGGACATGCCGCCGGTTTGGAGAGAAACGAGCTGCTGAACGATCCGGACGTGCATTTTATTGCGGTGGCGAGCGGCAAAGGGGGCGTCGGCAAATCGACGGTCACCGTCAACCTGGCCGCGGCCCTTGCCCGTCAAGGCAAACGAGTCGGACTGATCGATGCCGATATTTACGGCTTCAGCGTTCCGGACATGATGGGCATCGAAGAAGGTCCTGTCGTTGAGGACGAATTGATCGTTCCCGTCGAACGTTTTGGCGTTAAAGTCATGTCGATGGGCTTTTTCATCCGCGAAAACAGTCCGGTTGTCTGGCGGGGACCGATGCTCGGCAAAATGCTCCATCAATTTTTTGCCGACGTCAATTGGGGCAAGCTCGATTACCTGCTTCTCGATTTGCCCCCCGGAACCGGCGATATTGCGCTTGACGTTCATCAAATGCTTCCGCACAGCAAAGAAATCATCGTCACGACCCCGCATGCGACGGCCGCTTTTGTCGCAGCCCGCGCAGGGGCGATGGCGATTCAAACGAATCATGAAATTTTGGGCGTCGTGGAAAACATGGCTTATTACGAATGCTCCCATTGCGGGGAAAAGGATTTCGTGTTTGGCCGCGGCGGCGGCGGACAGCTTGCCGAAACGCTGCACACCGAACTTTTGGCCCAGCTTCCGCTTGGAGCGCCGGACAACCATATTTCAGAGCCTGATTTTTCGCCTTCGGTATACAAGTCCGAATCCGCCAGCGGACGGATTTATAACGAGCTGGCAGCCGGCATTATCGCCAAATGCGAGAAATAACCGTTTTGATCCAAGCAAAAAAGCCCCGTCATTCGGGGCTTTTGCCTTGTTATTTTCCGATTAGGAAGCATTGCCTGATCCGCCTTCGTCGGAATCGCCTGAATCTTTGTCTTTACTCCCTTTACCTCCGCCTTCTTTCCCTTTGCCGCCTTCTCCGCCTTCCTGGCCTTGACCGCCTTTTTCGACTTTCGGCTGCAGCTCTTGGGTGACGACGTTTTTCAGAAGCGACATCACTTCCATTTTGAACATCGGATTTTGCATCGCTTCCTGCATGACCGTCATCGATTGCTTCCGGTACTCGGGCGTTTTGGTCAGGTCGAGGAAACTTTTCATGACTTCGGGAGACTTCATGATATCGGATATCGCTTTTTGATACGTCGGATCCTTAATCAGCTGCATATGCAGCTGCTTGTTTTGCGAGCTGATCGCCTTGGCGAAATCGCCGGCAAACTGCGGATCGGTCATGATCTTCTCGAATTCCTTTTTATATTCCGGGGAAGTGATGGTGTCCTTGACGGCCGTTCGGATTTGATCGGTTGCCTGCGTAGTCAACATTTGCATGCCGGGGCCGCCGCCGGAGGAGCCTCCACCTCCGCCTTTCAGAGCGTCTTCGACGGCTTTTTTGCCTTCATCGCTTTTCAGGATGTCGACAACCATCGTTTTCATCTCTTTATAATCAGCCTGAGGCGGCGCGTAGCTCTGTTCGGATCCACAGCCTGAAAGTACGGTAGCAAGTCCGAATATGATTCCCCATATGCCTAAAACAGGCCATTTCATGAGCGTCACTCCTTTATTGGTAATCCTGCATGTAGTATGCCGAGGTGAATTTCGAAATATGTCGATTGCGGGCATGGTTTTTTAATGTGAACGTTGGTAAAATAAAGTCTTGGGGGTGCAGACGATTTGAACTTGAAAAACTGGTCCAAGTTATTTTTGAAAACATTGCTTGTGGGAGCCGTAGTCTCCATCATCACCGGTTTTCTGCTGCCGTTCAGCAGGGAATCCATTTCCTTCAAGGATGTAAGCGATGTATTGTTTTACGTGCTTATCTTGTTCGGTTTTGGAGCGCTTACGAGCGTTTACTCACAGCTTGGCTTTTTTGCTTACATGATTTTGAATTATACGGCGATCGGTGTATTCCCGAAAAAAGCTTGGCAATACATACAGCTCGTTTTAGCAATATTGGCGCTGCTCGAAGTGGTATTCTTCCGTTCCTTCGTCGGCCGGGAAAACAGCCAGATGGCGGATTTGCTGCTTGGTTTGGCGATATTGGTCGTGGCGGTTGCCGTCGCTTATTTTAAAGCCAGAGCCACCAACGCCACAGCATGGGTGCCAACCCTCTTTTTCATGATTGGGGTGACGATCGTCGAGATGGTGGGCGGCCTGAAAATCAATGAGAACAATGCCACAATCTTTATTGTGGTTCCACTCCTCGCATGCAATGCATACCAGATTTTAATATTGCATAAAGTGCTGAAACCAAAAAAGAGCTAAGAAACTTAGCTCTTTTTTCTTTAAGCCTATAGCTCGCCTTACATGCCGGCCGCATCGTCAAGGGCTTGCTGGAGCGTCGCCTGATCCTGCACTTCTTTGCCTTTGGCGTCGGCCTGGGACAACAGATCGGAAACGGTGACAAATTCATAGCCTTGTTGCCGCAACCGGTCGATAATGATCGGCAGCGCTTCGTGGGTTTGTTTGACGGAATCGCTCGCATGGAGAAGGACGATATCCCCGGGATGGGCTTTGCTGACGACGCGGTTCACGATATTGTCGACCCCGATGTTTTTCCAGTCCTGCGAGTCCGTATCCCACTGAATGACCTTGTAGTTCATGCTGTCGGCAATCTTGAGCACGCGTTTATCGAAATCGCCGTTCGGCAGGCGCAGCAGGGTGGGTTCCTTTCCCGTCAAATCGGTTAATATAGAGTTAGCCGTCATAAGCTGGGTCTTGATTTCTTCGTCGCTCAAGCTGCTGTAATTGACGTGCTTATGACCGTGGCTTCCGATTTCGAAGCCGGCCGTTTTGATTTTATTGACGATATCCGGATGGCTTTTGCTCCAAGGGGAAGAGAGGAAGAACGTTGCCTTGTTCACGCCTTTGTCTTTCAGAACGTTCAGAATGGGCTCGGCGCGCTTTTCGCCCCAGCTGATATCAAAGGTCAGGGCGATCACCTTTTTTTCCGTAGGAACGCTGTAAATGGCGGCTGGAGCCCCTTCGGAGAATACCGTTACGTTGTCTGACTCTACATAAATGATGCCGATCGCAAACAGTGCCGCGGCGAGGACGAAAAAAGTGCGTTTGATTTTGCGGCCGTTCAGCACATAAAAGAAAGAATTCATTGCGCTTGTCGCTCCTTTCCCACAATGGAAATGCTTGTTTACTTTACATAGTATGCTCGTACCAGCGAGTTATACCAGGAGGAGGTTAAGTATGCTGCGCCCTTCGGTGTTTCTGAAAGATTTGGGTTCGATCCGCAAAACTCTGCTGTTCGTCACGGCGTTGTTCGTTTTGGGCATCGTTGCGGGATGGTACAGCACGGGCGTCATGGCTGAGTTTATTGACCGGCAGATGGGAGGCATCCGCGACATCAGCGCAAACTTGAGCCAAACGTCCAATCCGAAGTGGAACTTTTTCGTGTTTATTTTTTTCAACAACAGCATCAAGGCGGTATTGATGATCTTTTTGGGCCTTTTCGCAGGCATTCTGCCGATTTTGTTTTTGCTTGTCAACGGCATGGTCGTCGGATTTCTCGTTCATGCTTCGCTGGAGCAGGGGAGGAGCTTGTTCGATCTGGTCGTCAAAGGTCTGCTTCCCCACGGGATCATTGAAATACCGGCCATTATTATCGCCTGCGCTTTCGGGGTTCAAATGGGACTGCTTTTGATTTCAAGCTTTGGCGGAAGCGGGAGGGGAGAACTGAAACGAAAATGGAGCGAAGGATTCCGACGGGCATGGACGGCATCGGTTTGGATCGTCATTTTGCTGTTTGTGGCCGCCATTATTGAAAGCACGGTTACTTATACGCTGATGAAAGGGTGAATAGGCGAAATGCCTGTTCCCCGATTTTGGCCAAAACGCATTCATAAATTTCCCAAAATCTGTGCATAACATTAAAGCGGCAATATCGGGCAAAAGTTCAAAAATCCAAAGATATAGAAAATGCTTTAGTCGACAAGGAGGCCAAGCAACCATGCTGGGTATGCTTTTCAGCGATAAGGAATGCAAGGAACTGGATTACGTGCTTCGCAAAGAACTGGATGAAATGCTTTTTGATTTAAGCGATCAAAGATTGGATCTGGAAGTCAGAAACGCCATAGCCAGCCGATATCGAACGGTATTCCGCATGTATGCGAGATTCGCTCCCCCGAAAGAGTTGTCCAAATATGCGCGTAACAGCAAGCTGTCCCAGTTCAAACAATAAAATTGATTAAAATGCTTGACGTGAAGCGGGAACCTGTGATAAATTAATTTTCGCTTCGGTTTTAGTCAAATAAAACGGAAAGCTGCGAGACGTTGACGAATTTAAACTTCGAAAAAAAGTTTTAAAAAAAGTCTTGCAAAACACCTAGTAAGTATGATATATTATAAAAGTCGCCGCTGAGATGCAGCGATGAACAAAACGAAAGAATTTGATCTTTGAAAACTGAACAACGAGTGAGATTAGACCTTGCTTGCAAGGTCGACAGCGAAGCAAATCGGTTCAAGTCTTTTGACTGAATGATTTGCGAAGCGATGAGGTTTCGGCAACGAAACCGAAATGCGAGATTGTCGGGTTCATGACAACTGTCTGAATCGATAATCGAGCAAACTTGAGAATTATTTCTCGTCAGATTCAAAATGAGTCACAAACTTTCTTGGAGAGTTTGATCCTGGCTCAGGACGAACGCT
>NZ_JAVLSX010000020.1:0-64944 GCF_031583795.1 Paenibacillus sp. VCA1
CAAACTCCTGCCTTAATATTCGAGAGGTCACTCCTTTCACTTTTGCCATAACATCTGATGGAGAATCGGTGGGAAGACCGTTCAGGAACAGATGGACATGATCGGGCATCACTTCCATCGCCACAATCATCCAGTTATTCTGATGGCATATTTCAGCTAATAGCTCCTTGAATCGAATTTCCACTTGTTTTACTAACACTTTTCTTCGGTAACGAGGGCAGAAAACAAAATGATAATTAATGAGAGATACTGTTGTAGCTGTACGTCTATATTCTTGTCCCATAAAACAATGGTATCAGTTTAATCATACAGCTACAACAATTAAACAAAAAGAAAAGCACACACGCACACGTGCTATGTGTTTGCCCTTCCCATCTCATGAAGGGATGTTCTGGCAAAGCCGTCTTTCATCCCACGATTAAAACCGTGGGCTTTCAGTTGGCAATTACTGTAATGACGGAAATAGCGCCACAAGCGAAAGTTCTGCCTGGAGGTCGCTTGATAAAGTGAACGCAACGACATTTGCGCCGGGCGACAAAATTTTGTTTAAAGCCGGGGGAAGCTGGAACGGCAGGCTGTGGCCAAAAGGTTCAGGCGAAAACGGTAATCCGATCGTCATCGACATGTACGGTTCAGGCGGCAAGCCGTTAATCGCCGGCGTGACGTCGGAGCTGGAAGCCGCCTTTTTGAAGAACAGCAGTATTGGGAAATCAACAATCTCGAAGTGACGAACCGTTCGCCGCTGCCTTTCGACAGGGATTGGCAGAATCCGCGGGGCCAGCGGAGAGGCGTCTATATTTTGAATGAGGAAGCAGGCATATTAAATCATATTTATATCAAAAATTTGACGCTGCTTAACCAATAGAAGCTATTTCTCTGAGATTAAATGAAGCGATAGCGCCGGTTTCTGCGGATACTGGCGCTATTCGCATTTAAACAAAATTCAACGCGCATTTGGAATGATACTCGGCCAACTCTTTGGCGAATGTCTGATCCGGAAAACCTCTGTGCAGCAGCTTCAATCCACCTGAGGTTAGCGAGATATGATGGAGGAAGCGGTAGAACCGCATTCGGTCTTCATCGAGCGAATCATTTTTCAAATACCGGTAGAACTCCCCGAACCTGAACGCCATAAAACTATGCTCATGTTCAATATCAAAAAACATCGCCCCCTCGATATCGATCAAGTAGGGTTCCAGTCGGTCATTTACCAAAACATGATCAGGCCCCAGTTCCCCGTGAATAAAACCGTATTCCGTCCGGGGCGTCAGTTTGGATTCGAGCTCATGCATCGTATCGAGCAGTTTGTCATGGTTCGCTCTAATGCTCTCAATATGGCGTGAAGCATAGGATAGTTGTTCTTTGGCATTTTCCATTTGAATTTGCTGACATGCTGCCGTGCTGGCGCCGAAATGATTCAGTTTCCCAAAGGTTTGCCTTTTGTCGGCATGCATGGCGGCAATCATTTCACCCAACCTTTGAAACACTTGATCTTGAACCCGTGAATCTGCATTGCGGAAATAGTCTTCCGCCTTTTTTCCTTCAATATATTCAACCAGTGCATAATCAAAAGGATAACGGTTCCTTTCTTTATTCAAATCATAGAGAGAGGGCGTACGAATGCCTTTTTGCGTCAAATATCGGTTGTTGATTTTAAAAAGATCGCTGCCATAGGATTGTACGCTTGAATTTTTACGTACCGTTTCTTCTTGAAAATAACTCATGGCAAGATCCCACACGTACAAAACGCAGGAAAATCCATTGCTGCAGTCGATTTTGTAGACGACCTTTTGCGCGCCGCCATGCATCCGCGACACGTTGGCAACGACATAGCCGGTACCAAAAACATCGCGTATATAACTCTGTAAATCCGTCTGATTAAGGTGACAAGTCCCATCCATTGAACAACACTCCTAAACAAAAGTTTTTGCCGGCTACCCCATCGTAGATAAAATCCGGCCGAAAATATAGACTTTTTCTTTCCGGGTTGGTATGATGTTGAATAAGGTGTCGATAAAATCAGCCGTTCAAAGCCTCTGGATTTCATTCCTTAGGCTTTTTGTTTGTGCACCTTCCATGGGCGGCGGCCATCATAAGACCATTTCACAAAGAAACGAGGATGAATCATTGAAAGCTTTGAAGTCCGTATTATTTGTTTTGTTCAGTTGTCTGCTGCTTTTGACCGGTTGCGGAGTGAGCGAGATCCAGCAGAGCCAACAACCGGGCCAGCAATCGAACCGCCAATCGAGCCAACAGCCGGCTCAAAAGCCGGCTCAAAAGCCGTCCCAACAGCAAAAGCATCAGCAGCAGTCGGAACGTTTAACGACGTTTGAAGGCGTTGCGGATTACATCAAGGAACACCATAAACTTCCCGATAATTTCATTACGAAAAAAGAAGCGGAAAAGCTCGGCTGGGACGCGCAAGCGGGAAATTTGCAAAAAGTTGCGCCGGGGAAAAGCATTGGCGGCGATATTTTCCGGAACCGAGAAAAGAAATTGCCCGATAAAAAGGGGAGAATCTGGTATGAAGCGGATATCAATTATAAATCCGGGCATCGGGGAAAAGACCGCATTCTATTCTCCAACGACGGTTTAATATACAAGACGGAAGATCACTACAACACGTTTGAACAAATCAAGTAGTCATTGGAGGATCATAAAAAATGCGTACGTTCATTTTAGATGGCGGGAACATCGATAATATCGGTCAACTGCATGCCGTCCTCAAGGAAGGATTGGCATTGCCCGATCTTTACGGCGGCAATTTGGACGCGTTATGGGATTGTCTTACGGGTTGGGTCGACATGCCGCTTACCGTTCGCTGGGTCCGTTTTGAGGAAAGCGAAAAGAAGCTGGGGGAATACGGCCGGTCCCTGCTGCAGTTGTTCCGGGATGCGGAAGAAGAAATCGAAGGTTTTCGACTGGAACTCGAGTAATCTTCGGCAATCCTGTTTAGTTACATACATTTGAAAAGCCTGATCGGTCAGGCTTTTTTATTTCGGCGGAAAGGGCATTTCCGAACCGAATGTTTTTCCCGAACCGCGGTCTCCGCGGTTTTTTTATTTTGGAGACTCGAGCTGTTGTTCGTGGTCGCGTACCGCACTTACAGTCAATGCGGGGATTGATAATGATCTTGACAATGATTATTTTGTCGTATACATTTGTATACAATGAACATGATGTATGCAAAAGTATACAAGTTGAAGGAGGAAACGAAGATGCGTGAAGGCAGACATGAGCATAAAGGACGTCACGGGCATATGGAGCATCGGGAAGGCAGAGGTCACGGACATGAGGACAAAAAGACGCGTTTTCATAGTGCACAGACCTTCCGCCGGGGGAGAGCGGTTGCATTTCTTGAGAGGCTGAACGTGAAACGCTCGACTTTGGCGAGCCAGCTCGAACAGCCGGAATACGAGTCCATCAAGCAGGTAATCAGCGGGGAGCTCAAAGCGACCGATGCGATCATTCAGGAGTTTATCCATACGTTCGAGCTTTTTGAAGTTTTTACTGAAAGCGAAGAAAAAGAGGAGAAACCGGATGGCGAGGAAAAGAAAGATGACAAAAACTGAAGCGGAAAGAAACGTTTGTCCGGGTCCAGACCGAGCAGTTTTTAAGACGGTCTTGACATATCCTGACGCTGCTGAAAGCAGGGGGGAATGGAATGTGGAAGCTTAAAACCTTTTTGAAGCCGTATGGGCTGTGGTGCATTCTCGCGCCGCTGTTGATGGTGGTCGAGGTATTCATGGATTTGCTGCAGCCGACGCTGATGGCGAGCATAGTGGATGAAGGCCTCATGAAAAACGATTTACATCATATCGTTTCGACCGGCCTGATCATGGTTGGCGTGGCGTTGACCGGGGTAATCGGAGGCGTGGGCTGTACCGTGTTTTCAAGCATCGCCTCGCAAAATTTCGGCAACGATTTGCGGATTCGGCTCTTCGAGCATATTCAATCGTTCTCGAATCGGAATTTGGACCGGCTCAAGACGGGATCGCTCATTACCCGGTTAACGAATGATGTCGTGCAGCTTCAGACGTTTGTGCAAATGATTTTACGGTCATTCGTGCGTTCCCCACTGCTCTTGATCGGCAGCTTGATCATGGCGATCCGGATCAGTCCATCGCTCACGTTGATCCTGCTGGTCGCCGTTCCGCTCCTTTTTATCCTTTTGTATGTACTCATCCGGCTCTCTTTTCCTTTGTTCGCGAAAATGCAGTCAAAACTGGATGCCGTCAACGTGGTTCTTCAGGAAAATTTGGCGGGAATCCGCGTGATCAAGGCATTCGTTCGGGCGAGGCAGGAACAGCAGCGTTTTCATGACGCGAACACCGATTATACCCGGACGGCGATCAGGGCGAACCGGCTTATGGCGCTGAATCTACCGCTTATGATGTTGATTCTGAATGCGAGCATCGTTGCCGTCCTTTGGTTTGGGGGAGCGCAGACCTGGAACAACGGGTTTCCCGTCGGGAATTTGGCGGCGTTTATCAATTACGCTACCCAGCTGTTGATGTCGATGATGATGATGAGCAATATGCTTACCTTTGTGTCCCGGGCTAAAGTGTCGGCGGATCGGGTCAACGAAGTGTTCGCTGCGACAAGCGATATTACCGAAGATTCAGACGCCCTACATGACGGCATTCATGCAGGGAGAGTCGAATTCCACAACGTAGCGTTCGCCTATGACAAGGACGACGAAAATCTGGTTTTGGAAAATATCAGCTTTGTTGCCGAACCGGGAAAAACGACGGCCATTCTTGGCGCCACCGGCACGGGCAAGTCCACGCTCGTTAGTCTTATACCGCGGCTGTATGACGTTTCAAGCGGCGCGATTACGATCGACGGCACTGATATTCGCCGGATGAGCCTGGAACATCTTCGCAGCCGGATCGGGTTCGTCATGCAGCACACCATCCTGTTCAGCGGCACCATACGGGACAATATCCGCTTCGGCTGTCCGGACGCCAGCGACGAGGAAGTGGAGAAAGCGGCTATGATCGCAGAGGCTCACGGTTTTATTTCGGAGCTTCCGCAAGGGTATGACACCGTGCTCGGCCAGCGCGGGATCAATCTCTCCGGCGGGCAGAAGCAGCGGCTTGCGATCGCGAGGGCACTGCTCATCCGGCCAACAATTCTTATCATGGACGACAGCACCAGCGCACTGGATGCAGCGACCGAATCCCGGGTCAGGCAGCTGTTGAAAACGGAGATGCGGAGCAGCACCAACCTTTTGATTGCTCAACGCGTGTCATCCGTTATTGACGCCGACCTCATCCTGATTTTGGAAAACGGTCGAATCGTGGCCCAGGGCACCCATGAAGAGCTCATACGGAACAGCGAAATATACCAAGACATTTTGCACTCGCAGCTGAACGGAGAGGAGGCGCCTTATGTCTAGTCTACATAACCGAACGCCGATGCCGATCCCTGGCCGACCAGGCGGTATTGGGGGCGGACCGCCGGGCACAGGGCCTGGACGGGGACAAGTGCCGAAGGTTCGAGCCAAAAACCGCGGCGCTACAATTCGGCGCATCTGGTCGTATTTGAATCGCCAGCGGGCAGGACTTATTACGGTATACGTGTTTACCGTATTAAACGCGGTTGTATCACTAATCGGGCCGTACTTGATCGGAAAAGCGATCGATAAGGCGGTGATTCCCGGCGATTTTAGCGGGCTTGTCCGGTTTTGTCTGCTTCTTCTGGGAATTTATGTGCTTGGAAGCGTGATCGCTTGGGTGCAGGCGTACGTCATGACGGCCGTTTCGCAAAAAACCGTGTTTGAGCTGCGGCGCGACCTGTTCGCCAAATACCATCAGCTGCCCGTGCAGTTTTTTGACACGCATGCAAACGGGGAACTGATGAGCCGGGCAACAAACGACATCGATAATGTCGCAAACACGCTGAATCAAAGCGTAACGCAGCTGATAAACAGCTTGATCACGCTCAGCGGTTCGCTCGTTATTATGCTGATGCTGAACATCCCCCTGACGGTTGTCGCAATGGTGACCGTCCCGCTCGTACTGCTGGCAAGCCGGAAAATTTCCGGATTCAGCCGGGTTTATTTTAAAAACCAGCAGCGGCATTTGGGCGAGCTTAACGGCTTTATCGAAGAGACGGTAAGCGGCTTGAAGGTGGTCAAACAATACCGGAGGGAAAAGACCGAAGCCAAACGGTTCCGCAAACTCAGCGGCGAGCTGAACAAATACGGCATCAAGGCGCAGATCGTTTCCGGGCTTGTCGGCCCGGTCATGAACATGATCAACAACCTCAACTTTGCGCTGATCGCCGGCGTCGGCGGTTGGATGGCATTTCATGGCATGGCCACGGTCGGGGTCATCGTCAGCTTCCTGAACTATTCGAGGCAATTCGGCCGCCCGATTTCCGAGCTTGCCAACCAGTACAATTTGATCCAGTCGGCGATCGCCGGAGCGGAGCGCGTTTTTGAAGTCATGGATATGGGGTCCGAATATGATGATGCACAGAAGCATGTCAAACTTTCGCGGCTACGTGGAGAGGTCGTTTTTCAGGAAGTATCCTTCGGTTATAAGCAGGATTCGCCTATACTTAGGGGTGTGAGCTTCCAAGCGAATCCGGGCGAGAAAATCGCCCTTGTCGGACCAACTGGCGCGGGAAAAACGACGATCGTCAACCTGCTGACCCGGTTTTATGAAATCAGTGAAGGCACGGTGCTAATAGACGGTGTGGACATCCGTGAAATGGACAAAAACGAACTTCGCGGCCAGCTTGGCATGGTGCTTCAAGACGCGCATGTATTTTCCGGGACCATCCGGGAAAATATCCGGTTTGGCCGCCTCGATGCGACCGACCAAGAAGTCGAAGAGGCGGCAAAGCTTGCCAATGCCGACGGGTTCATCGCCAGGCTTTCGCATGGCTATGACACGATGCTCGGCGCGGAAGGCGGCAGTTTAAGCCATGGACAGCGCCAACTGCTAACCATCGCGCGGGCGATCCTCGCCGATCCGGCGATCTTGATCCTGGACGAAGCAACCAGCAGCGTGGACACGCGTACCGAAATGCATATCCAGCAGGCCATGAAAACGCTGATGAAAGGACGCACCAGCTTCGTCATCGCCCATAGGCTCAGCACGATTCAGGACGCGGACCGTATTCTCGTAATCCAAAATGGGCGGATTGCCGAGCAGGGCAGTCATGATGATCTGCTGAAACTGCAGGGCGTATACTATGAGCTGTATAACAGCCAGTTCAAACGGGCGATTTGATGTTACGAGCTGTTTCATTATTAGTTCGACCTGGTTCTCAGTTGAGGTTCTATATAAGCTTTGTAAATTGTCTATACTCTGTACAGCACTAATGATCTAGTATTGGCCGTCCGCTTTAGCGGGCGGTTTTTTGTTGGTTTATGTAATCGTTGATAGTAGTGTGGTTGAAGTTCAAAACGTTGAAAGCGGGTTTTTTAAGTTTGGTCTTTAATAACAATGTTATATATCACGAATATCGCAAAGCTCTTTCATGGAGGAAGTATAGTGAAATTCGTAGAATAAGAGTTATCAGAAATTGGGGAAACGATATAAAAAACAACTTAAAGGAGTAATGTACATGGCGAAGACCTCTTTGGAAATGGTAGAAGAATTCAAATCCTTTATTGATTTTGTACAAGAGTTAAAAACTATAGATGAGGAACATTGGAATAGTCCCATTTCAGAAGGGAAATGGTCATTGAAAGATGTTATAAGTCACATCATGCTTTGGGACAAATATTTTTATGAGGAAGGCATAGAGAAGATCAAGCTTGGTCAATCCGTGACTGTAAGGCATTTGAACTTTGATGAATTCAACGCCAATGCAAGGGAGTATGCAAAGAGTCAAACAAGAGATTCTATCATTAACCAATTCTTTGAATGCAGAAACAAGATCATTGATGATATCACCGGATTACCAGAGGAAGATTATATAAAGGAATATAAAGACGGAGACAGGAAAAAGTTTTCGATTAGGGGATATTTAAGAGGATTTATTTCCCACGATAAACACCATAAAAAACAAATTGAAAAGTACGTAAAGTCAATACAATAAAGTGTAAGCGAATTCAGGGATAGCCCCAACATCTTATAACACTGTGTCCCAGCTTCGCGTCTGTCGCCGTTTGGTCTGCTTGAAGGATTTCAAGGAAGCAGATTCAGGCAGACACATCAATTCAAAGATATAAGAGCTATCTAAGGAGAATCGACGTCAGGAACACAACAACGTTATCAGAAATTCCTTGAAGAGCGATAAAAAAGGAGGATTTGTTTTTATGTCTTGGAAACAAGCTTTAAAGACATTTTATGAACTCTACTCAGAATCTAATCTAACAAATGAATGGATTATTGTCGGATCAGTTGGATCTGTACTGCAGAAAGCGATAATGAACCCAAATGATTTAGATATATATGTTCAGAACATGGATGATGTTAAAGAATTAGCTCAACTACTGAATGAATTCAACTTAAAGACTAAATTTAATCTTTCTTATTTTGATGTAGACTGGCTTTCCTCTAATGAGGAACCATACTTTACCCAAACTTTTCCTTCTGGATTTACTTGGACTAAAGGTAAATGGAAGATTCATGATTTTACTGTGGAAGTGGTTCAAATATCAAATTCAGCTGGAATACCCGATTCGGTTGAAGGTGAAGGGATATGGGAAGGTGGTAAATATATTTGGGAGTTAAAGAAGTACGTTGAATTTGAGAACTATGAAATACCAGTCGTTCCACTTGAGATACAATTGGAATCAAATATTAGAAGAAATAGACAAGATCGAACCGATGCAATTTTGAATGCATTAATATCAAATGGTTATGACAAAGAATTATTGGGAAAAGCATTGTCAAATGCAAATAGAGAAAAGTTTAAAGAATTGTTTTAGCATTTCGAGGAATCTGAATCAGTCTGACAACCCAGCGAAGCTAACCGCGTCGCGGCCACTCCCGTTGGTCGCTTAAGTCGGCGAGGGTTCGTGAATACCGGTACGGTATGTGAAATTCTATCAAGTGCTAATAAAAAACCAAAATAAGATACAATTAAATCAAATTCAATACGTTTGGGGGAATCAAACGTGAAGTGGGATGAAGCAAGAGAAATCTACCCAACGCCACATTAGCGGTTTATCATGAACTAATTTCCCGTTAGCGTATTGAAAATCACTGGCAATGAAACGCAGTTTAGTGCTTCAAACTTTCCTACTGGTTTTGAGATGTTAGATCCCCTTACTTTTCTTTTTTCTTTATTCTTGCGCCCACTATAATGAAGGCGGAATAGATTAAGATGGCAATCGAATCGATTAATGTATTCGTAAGTGCCGAAGCATCATAATTTGCCGTTACACCGAGAATGACCATCAGACGAATGAGTAGAAGCGACACGAAAATCCACGCAGCAAACCGGATCTTCGATTTTTCGCTTTGAAATGACAGGATAATGAATACTATGCCGAAAGCCAGATTCTCAGCGGTGATAATGTGCCAGATATACGTAAATGTTATCCGTGTATTCAAGGCTATATCATTAACCAAGAGCGTCGGCAGTACAACGGATTGCCCGTTCCAAGCGTGCGTAACAGCAAAAAGTATTGCCAGGACGCCAGCAATCAAACAATAATAATTCTTAATTTTGATGTCCATCACAATCCCCCTTAGTTATTTCAGGTTCCTTCTTCTGAAGATCTCGGTAAATCTCCCGAACGAACACTGCCAGCTGCTGGTCGCTTTCATGGTTAAAGTCCCTTAGCGTTTCAATTGCTACGTCGAGTAACCGGCTGACCTTTTCAAGATGTTCGATTTTCTTGAGTGTTTCTGCCTTTTTGGTACCAAGGAATTCAGCGACCTCCTCACAATAAGCAGGATCTACACTCTGCATTCTGTGGAACCGAAACTTCCCCTTGATTTCTTCTAGAGAAAAATCCGCATACTGCATGATTTGAATATTCATCAAATCGACGATGTCGTCCCTAGAATACTTGCGATAAGAATTGTGTCCCCGAGACGGCGTTACGATTCCAATACGGTCATAATACCGCAGTGTATCCTTCGGGATACCAAGCATTCGTGAAACCTCTTTTATAGAATATAGTTTTTCCATATATTCAGATTAGCATTGGAGTCAACTCCAATGTCAATCGTTTTTTGTGTCATTTTTGCATACCGTATTCATGCAACTATAGGCGAAATTATCATCGGAGAAGGGAGGGCACATAAAACAAAAAAACAATATCAATCGTTGAAGATCTGTGGCACGACTACCAATATGCAAACAAGAGCAGTATATTTTAAAGAAGAGATCAATAAGGAGTTCTTATCAAAAAGATACGAAAGAATGGCATTTATATCCGAATTTTTGACTCAGCATCTTAGGGGACCAGGCCGAGTATGCAAAAAATTTCATAGTTGGCAAAGGAACTTACTTGGTTGCTTATCATAGGGAAGGTTATACTTAATATTAATGAAGCCTATCTTAGGCTGCTTGGTTATGCCGGGCATTATAACTTACAGCTTGAATCGAACAAAAAAGTGGTGGTTGAATTGGGGTAACCGTTAAAGATTTGCTGCAGCTGCCTTCATTTAGAGGAGCTCAGGTAGTCACTGGAACAAACAGACTTCATCAGACCGTTTCCTCTTTATCTGTTTTAGAGGTGGCGGACGTCAATTTCTTTTCGCAAATTATTCAGACCGTTCAAGAAGAGTGGTATGCCGAAGAGCTGGTCATCAGCTCTTTTTATTCCATTAGGGATAGCGTGGAGCAGCAATGCAAAACGGTTCAATATCTGCATGACCTGGGTGAAGTGGGACTGATTCTGTACTATGTCGGCATTGTGATGCCGGACATCGCAGATGAAGTGCTCGAGCTGGCCGAATCCCTGAATTTTATTATCATCTGCATGCCGAGAAACGACTACTCTCTCCGGTATAACGAGGTCATCTATGAAGTCATGGAGGCAATCGTCAGCAATCAGAATGTGAATGAGCATTTCGTGAATGAATCATTGGAAAAGGTGTCGCTGCTGCCGGAGCATTTGCGGAGCGTGGAAATTACCCTTAAACTGCTGTCGGACCGGATGAAAGCAAACATCGTGCTGACAAACGGCAACCTGGATATCATCAATCGGGTCATGTGGCCGCGCAACTCATCGCTCGATGTGGCGGATTTGATCCGGTCAATAGCGCCTTCCATTTTGAACGGCAGAATGGGGCAAGGCGAGCTGGATTCGTCCTGCTTTGTTGAATACAAACGTGTTCAGCAAAAAAACGGGGAGATCCTTTACCTGTTTCTCATTAAAGAGAATACGAAGCTGCCTCCGAAGACGATGGATCAAATCAGCGAGGTGGTGCAGGTGGCTATCAATTTGTGGGGAGACAAGCATAACGAGGTCAGCGAATACGCTTTGGTCAAAGCGATCGTGAACGACGAAAGCGAAAAAATGCGCAGATTGGCCCATTTGCTTCACATCGACGTATCCGCCATCCAAATGATGTGGCTTGTTTACATTCAGGATTTGTCGGAGGAAAAAAGGATTAGGGAAGACTTGAAATCCTATCTCTCCCAATATTATAAAACGGCCGTCATTCAAACGATCGATCACTGCGTTGTCGTTTTGTTGGGGAATTGTTCCTATAAATACAATGAGTTTGAAATCGCAGCGGACTACATTGAAAACACGGGTCTCATCGCTGAAATATCAAGCATCGTGTATTCCCCGAGAATGAGGAACACGCAGGACGTACGGCGGATGTATCAACTCGTCAACGGCGTAGAAAAAGAAGTTCACCGCATTTATCATCACCGCAAACTGTATACCTCGGCGGAAATCCGAAACATGAAACGGGCCATAGACCTCAGTAAACAAGGGGAAGAGATCACGGAAGAATGCTTGTCCGTCATGGAGCCAATTATGGACGACCCTGACGCATTGAAAACCCTGATGACCTTTCTTCTGGATGCGAAGGGGAATATGGATGAGTGCAGCAAGCTGTTGTTCGTCCACAAAAATACCGTAAAATATCGCATCAAAAAAATATGCGAGCTGATCGGCTACGATGTCACCGTCAATTCGGAATCGTACGATGTGTATACCGCATGCATGGTTTACCGACTTATCCATACCTGAAAAAATCCCGAGGTTTTGTCGAATCAGACAAAAACATCGGGATTTTTTTTGTTTTCTGAAAAAGACGCTGCCCTGCTTCATCTTTTACAATTACATAGAATGAATTAAAGAAACTACATCTTTCACACGGGAATATCCTGTGAATCAGGGAATGAAAGCTTTATTTCATTCTATAAAAGAAAAATGATTCGAACGAACAAACGTGAGGAGGGGTCACATGAAATCCGCTAAAAAATATCAATCCTGGTTCAGTCTAGGGATCATCTGGGCCGGCGCGGTCATCAGCATCCCGAGTCTGTTGGTGGGAAATACGCTGATTACAGGCATGGGCTTATCGAAAGCGCTGCTCGTCACGTTGGTTGGTTACTCCATCATTGTATTGCTTATGATTTTGCAGGGCATTCAAAGCACGGAGCTGGGGAGACCGACGGTTCAGGTCGCGGGTCAGGTGTTCGGCAAAAAAGGATCGCGGACGATTTTATCGATCATTCTGGCCATTGCGTGCCTCGGATGGTTTGGCATCCAGGCGAATGTGTGCGGTGCGGCCTTGGCCAACCTGCTGGTCGTGACCGGAATGGACATGCCGGTGCCGCTGGCATCCCTCATCTGTGGCCTCGTGATGGTGGTTTCGGCCGTCTATGGGATTAAAGTGCTGCGGGTGATCAGCTATATTGCCGTTCCTTTATTGGTCGGGATCAGCATCTATGGTCTGATCAAAGCTTTGACCGGCGATTCACTGCAGCTGATTCAGCATTATAAACCTGCGGGAGCGATGAGCTTTACGGACGGACTGGCGGTAACGCTGGGCTCGTTTGCCTTGGGCGCGGTTGTTGCGGGGGACTACTCGCAATTTTCGAGAAAACGTTCCGATGTCCTGAAAGCAGCGCTTTTTGGAATCATTCCGGCAGGTTTGCTGATGATCGGCGCAGGAGCTGTCCTGACGATCGCTTACCAGACCAGCGATATTACGGCAACCTTTTTGAGCATTACGACCCCGTTTATTGGCGGCGTGGTTCTGATTCTGGCTACCTGGAAGACGAACCTCGTGAACGCCATTTCAGGCGGAATTGCCTTGATTAATGTATTCAACGTATCGAAGCAAAAAGAAAAATGGGCCGTCGGCATCGCGGGAACCATTGGGACCGTATTGGCCGTCGTCGGCATCCTCAACTATTTTACGCCGATCATGTCCATCCTGTCGGCCATGATTCCGCCGGTCGCAGGCGTGATGATCGCTGCTTACTGGGTGCTTGGCAAAGGGGATAAGAGCCGCTGGCAAGAGGTGGAAGGCGTAAATACGCTGGGCGTCATTTCCTGGCTTGTGGGCGCGGTGATTGCTTGTACCCCTGTCGTGTTATCCTTGTTCCCGGGCTTGCCGCAGCTGCCGAATCAGCCGCTGATCGGGATTGTCATTTCTTTTGCCTCATATTATGCCGGCTATCGTTTAACGTCGCAGAAAACTGTCATATTGGAGGAATCGTAAATGAGATATATAGATCAAGCCGCCGTTGAAAACATCGCCGTCGGGGCTGCATTTCTGGGAACCGGCGGAGGGGGAGACCCTTACATCGGCAAATTGATGGCTCTCTCGGCCATTGATAAATATGGTCCTGTAAAACTATACTCGGTCGACGAAGTTCAGGATGAAGACTTTTTCATTCCCGCGGCGATGATGGGAGCACCTTCCGTATTGGTGGAGAAGTTCCCTAAAGGGGACGAGTTTGTGAAGGTGTTTCAAAAATTAGCGAATTACTTGGGTAAAGAACAGATTGCCGGCACGTTTCCGATGGAAGCGGGGGGCGTCAACTCCATGATTCCCATCGTCGTTGCGGCGCAGCTGGGGTTGCCCTTGATCGACTGCGACGGTATGGGACGGGCGTTCCCGGAGCTGCAAATGGTGACGTTCAACCTGGACGGCATTCCGGCGACGCCGATGGCGATCACGGATGAGAAAGGGAACATCGGCATTTTTGAGACCATCGATAATCAATGGACGGAGCGGCTGGCAAGAGTGGCTACGGTAGAAATGGGAGCCAGTGCTCTAGTCAGCCTGTACCCGGCGACGGGGGCCCAAATCAAGGAAAGCGGCGTTCACCATATCGTGACCCTGTCCGAACAGATCGGAGCAATCATTACATCGAAAAACCGGGATGCCAAGGACAAGCTCCAAGAACTGCTGAAGCTCGTGTCCGGTTATGAGCTTTTCCAAGGGAAAATCGTGGACGTTATCCGCGAAACCAAAGGCGGGTTTAACCTTGGCCGGATGCATCTCGAAGGCATTGAAGCGTTTAAAGGCGGGGAGATGAAGGTTCATTTTCAAAACGAAAACCTGGTTGCTGAGTTGAACGGTCAAGTAGCAGCGATCACTCCCGATTTGATCTGTCTGGTCGATTACGAAACCTTGTTGCCCGTAACTACAGAAAGCCTGAAATACGGGAAACGCGTACGGGTGATCGGACTGCCGGCCCACGAAAAGTGGAGAACGGAAAAAGGGATCCAGACGGCAGGCCCTAGGTATTTCGGATATGATTACGATTATGTTCCGATCGAGGAACTGGTAAAAAAGGCGGTGGCTGAGAATGTATAGAATCGGAATCGATGTAGGCGGCACCAATACGGATGCCATCATCCTGGACGAGAATCATCATTTGATTCATGCGGTGAAATCACCAACAAGCTTGGATATTAAAACGGGCATCGAAACTTCTCTCCGCAAGTTGCTGCAGGAAGCGGACATCGATAAAACCCAAATTACGCATGCCATGTTAGGAACGACGCAGTGTACCAATGCGATTGTGGAGCGTAAAAAGCTGGCCCAAGTCGGCGTCATTCGTCTGGGTTACCCGGCAACGGCTTCCGTAGCCCCGTACACGTCATGGCCAAAGGACATGGTGGAGAAGCTGTCGGGTCGATATGCTCTCGTCCACGGCGGATACGAATACGACGGCCAGGTGCTTGGTGAAGTGGATGAAGCCGAGATCAAAGCACTTTTAGAAAAATGGTGCGGCGGCGTGGAGTCCATCGCGGTGATCGGCGTGTTTTCTTCTATTAAAAACGACCAGGAGCTTCAGATTCGCGATCTCATCCATCGCGTGTATGGACCGGAATTCCCTGTATCCTGTTCTTCATTGATCGGTTCGGTCGGTTTGATCGAACGGGAAAATGCGACCATACTCAATGCGGCATTGTGCAAAGTCATTAAAACGACGACCGAGGGCTTTGTACAAGCGTTGGAAGAAGAAGGCATCTCGGACGCAGCCGTGTTTTTATGCCAAAATGACGGAACCTTAATGTCGATAGATTACGCCAAGCAGTTTCCGATTCTGACCATTGCCTGCGGGCCAACGAACAGTATCCGCGGGGCTTCCTATTTAGCGAAGATCAAGGATACGATGGTTCTCGACGTAGGCGGGACGACATCGGACATCGGGGTATTGCAGGACGGCTTCCCGAGAGAATCCTCGGTTGCGGTCGAGGTTGGCGATATCCGCACCAATTTCCGCATGCCGGATATTATCTCCGTCGGGCTGGGCGGCGGAAGCATTGTGCGCTCGGAGAACGGCAAAATTACGGTTGGCCCTGATAGCGTAGGCTACAAGATTGGACAAGAAGCGCTGGTCTTTGGCGGGAATACGCTGACTACGACAGACATTGCCGTTCGGCTGGGGCTCGCGGATGTCGGGGATAAGAACTTGGTGGCGCATCTGGATGAAGACTTCGCTAAAAACGTGCAAGCTGAAATTGCAACCATCATTGAGCAGGCCATTGATAAAATGAAGACATCGTCGGGAGACGTTGAGCTTGTTTTGGTAGGCGGTGGCAGTGTCGTTATACCGGACACGATTCGCGGGGTATCCCGTATGATTAAGCCCGAGAACGGGGGCGTAGCCAACGCCATTGGCGCGTGTATTGCTCAAATCAGTGGACAATATGAGCAGATATACATCTATTCCACAGAGCCCCGCGAGGAATCGTTAAGAGATGCACGTGAAAAAGCCGTAAACCAGGCGGTGCTGGCCGGCGCTGATCCGGCTACGGTGGAGCTCGTGGAAGTGGAAGAAACCCCACTGGCTTATCATCCGGGAAATGCGACGAGACTGAGAGTGAAAGTCGTAGGAAACATGAAGTAGAAGAGAGGCTTCACATGAGTTTATCACAACTTGTGTGAGGCTTTTTTTGTTATCGGTGAGGTGCAAGGTGATGAGGGGAAAGCATGAGCGGCGAAGCGGATGAAGAGGCGATTTGAATGTTTGATCAATGAACTAAGTTGCAGAGAACAAATATGAGAGATTCCGATGAGGTCATTGACATCAGTTAACATAATATTCACGCTGCGGGGCTTACATCCCTTGGTCGTCGATGTATAATAATGGAAGATAACTTGGAAGACACGCGAGCCGACCAAGATAGGAGTTATACAAGCCAGTTTGCGTCGAGAATACGGATGATTAGGCGGAATTTCGCAAAGAACGGAGTGAATGTATGGTCACGGTAGTAGATGTTACCTCGGAAAATATTGAGGAAAAGGGTTTCTTCTGCATGAGAAGTAAATCGAAGACACAAGGCTATAAAAGAAAGCAATCATGGCTGCTCGATAGATTCCAAGAGGGACTCAGATTGAAAATCATTGAAGATGACGGGTACCCGAGAGGTTTTATCGAATATATACCTATTGAATATACCTGGCGTGGGATACAGGGATCTAATTACATGGCTATACATTGTTTGTGGATTGTCGGGAAAGGAAAAGGGAAGGGATATGGATCTCGCCTATTGTCGGAGTGTATTGCAGATGCACGATCAAGTAACATGTCCGGTGTTGCTATGGTAACCAGTTCGAAAACTTGGCTAACGGATACAGATTTTTTTGTCAGACATGGTTTTGAGTTAGTTGATTCTGCTCCACCACACTTTGAGTTAGTCGTAAAACGTTTTGACGATCAGTCTTGCCCTGTTTTTAATCATGGATGGGATGAAAGAGCAGGTAAATTCAAAGATGGAATTACCATTTTGAAATCTGATCAATGCCCTTACATTTACGATGCTATCAATACGATTATTGAAGTAGCTGAAGAGAGAGGTATAAGATCGCAAGTAGTTGAGTTGAGTAATTCAATGGAAGCACAGTTTGCACCATCCCCCTACGGAGTCTTTAATGTCATCTATAACGGCAAATTACTTACATATCATCCAGTTACCAAACGGGAATTAATTAAAATGCTTGAGGAAGCATAGTCAACGAAATGCGAATCATCACCTAACAATGCATTTACGCATTGCAGCCCTTCAGATTCCAGGTCCGCAAGAGAAATTTCGGGGAAGTGAATTCAAGCGGACAACCCTGCACCGGCTAAGTTCAACGGACCCGGCACATTCGCGCCTTAAGCCAGTGATGGTTCGTGAATACAAGAACGTTATAAGAAATAATCATCGCAAAGGAAAATGATAACTTCTTTATGAATCAATTCAATGGATTGATTGGAAACTTATGGAGGAAGATATTTGAAGAAACGAATACATATTTTTGGAGCCTCTGGTTCGGGTGCCACGACCTTGGGGAAAGAACTCTCATTGCATCTTCCACATCATATTTTGGATGGAGATGATTATTTCTGGATAAAGAAATTTACCCATCAACGCGAGCCTCAATTGAGGTTCCAACTGTTAACAAATGATTTAAAACTTTGTGAACAATGGATCCTAACTGGTGCCGTTTGCGGCTGGGGAGATGAATTAAAGCCTTTATTTGATTTGGTTATTTTCCTTTCAGTACCTAGTGATGTTAGATTACAAAGACTAAAGGAAAGAGAATATGTAAGGTACGGTAAAGAGATATTGCCTAATGGAAATCTATACGAACAATCTAAAGCATTTTTGGAATGGGCTTCTCTTTATGATACAGGAGGATTAAATGTAAGAAGTTACGCCTTACATGAACATTGGATGTCTGACTTGGAATGTCCAATATTAAGAATTGAAGGAAACCATACCGTGAAAGAACGTATAGAAATCGTTCTTGAGTATTTAAAGAATTGCGATAATGATGGGAGAATTTGAATGTAGTCCAAAGAAGGCCATAACATCTTATAACAACTTACTCATGTTGCAGGGCTATCGCCCCTTGGTTGTCAGATGTATAATCGTGGAAGAAGCTCAGACAACAAACGCCCCAGCCTAAGATAAGAGCTATCTAAGGCTGGGGCGTTTCGTGAATACAAGAACATTATAAGAAATCCCCGCAAAATATTTAAAAACAGCAATTATGAGGTACTGGAAAGATGAATAATAAGATACAAAGAGGCTATATGGAATTCACGCAAAGAAATATATTAAAGGAATCAGAAGGAGTATACAATCTATAACACCATTGTTCGTGCATCGGGCATTCGCCCTCGGTCTGGCACGAAGTTAGATGTGGTTTCTGAGAGGCATTTCAGCAGCAGGAAAGCGGAATCAGCCGGACACACCCGCACCACCTAACCGAATCGTGATCACCCTTTCGGGGTTTAAATCGGTGGGATGTCGTGAACACAATAACGTTAGATGAAACCGTTACAATGATAATAAAAACTTAAAGGATCTGCTTGTATGCCACGACTTATTGGTAATCGAGTAATTTTAAGAGAGTATCGCAAGGAAGACTTGAAGTTTATGAGACAATGGTGTAATGATCCGGAAATCGTTGATAATTTATCGGATATATTTTTATTTCAGCATACTGTAAATGGAACAGAACAATATCTAAATTCAATTCTTGAAGGGAATACAGAGCAGAAAGGGTTTGTAATTGCACACAAGGATACTTCAAAGGAGTAGGGTTTAATGCTCTATATATTTAGCGGGTTGCCAGGCACCGGTAAAACCACGTTATCATCTGCTTTAGCTAGAGAACTAAAGGCTGCGTATCTCCGAGTCGATGTCGTTGAGCAGGCTATGCGGGATTCCGGAAAGAGCATTAAAGGACCTGAAGGTTACATCGTTTGTTATGCAATTGCATCGCAGAATCTTCACTTGGGCTTAGACGTTATTGCAGATACGGTCAATCCCATCGAAATAACGCGTCAGGCTTGGCGTAACGTTGCCGATTCTAATGATACTCCATATGTGGAAATTGAAGTGGTCTGCTCTGATGATCGTGAACACAGACATCGAGTCGAAACGCGTGCTGCCGATATTCAAGGCTTTGTTTTACCGACGTGGGAGCAGGTCAGGAATCGACAGTACGATGTTTGGGACCGGGATCATATTGTCATCGACACGGCTCATCAAACCGTGGAAGAAAGCTTACTGACATTACGTAAACAGTTGGAACAGTGGCGTAGAAAATAGTCAGTTAAATTAAAAGGAAATGATAAAAGTATGGAAGCATTTAATTACAGGTGCAAGTGAATCAGGAGAAACTACTATTATCCCTGAACTTCTTAAACAATGTGCTGAATGCATGACACTGGATTTGAACGCAATTATGGTCCGTTAAATGAATGGGCGTTAAACTAAAAATGTTTGGATCCATATAGGCGAAATTCCTGAAAGACATAATTCATAGAACCTTCTTGGAGAGCTATTATGATATATCTTTGCTTATCACTACTGTTAACTTTTTCTTACAAGCTAGTAGAAGTAGCCATTAGAACGACTCCTTGCAGGAGGGGTGGTAAATATACTGTATTATTCTGGGCTTTAATCATAGTAACGATCACCCCACTATTTAATAATAACTATACCTTTAAAATGCCGGTTGTTTATGGTAATGCAATACCACTGTTTGTTATGCTTATCATAATTAATGTGATCGCAGCGCGCTTTTCCGGCTATAATCCAATTGGGAAATACAACATTATAAATTTTGCAATAACATTTCCGGTTATAGAAGAGATAATCTTTAGGGGATTGATATTACCGATCACGGAGTCCTTCATTGTTCCATCTAAAATAATGGATGTTTTATATATGCCAATAACAATTCCAGTAATCATTACTGCCGGTCTGTTCGCAATCTGTCATTTGCAATACTACAAATTATCAGCCGAAAGTATTCGATTTATGATTTTTGCATTTTTAGGAGGGATATTTGTTGGGAGCCATGACAGTGATGATAAAATCTATATTGTTTTCGCTTATATTACATATTATATTTAATTCATTTTCAATTCTCTTTTCAAAAAGAATATTAAAGATATAGATTGTGGTTTGCTCGTCGGGAAAGTATACGATTGGCAATGGAGCCGTCCCATTGTCCGCTAGAAGCTATTGGCAGGGGAGCGAGTCTTGGACAAGCATTGAGGATAAGTGGCAGAGCCCCCCGGTGCCTTCGTCGCCATAAGCTTCCGGAGCCGTAGATCCAAGAACGTTACCGGAAATCATTTCGCGTAATAGTTTTGATGAGTTGGTTAGAGTTCTGTATTTCACAAATGATAAGTAAGCTTAGATGAATAACTTTTTAATACATAACGGTTATCAAAAGGCAGCAGAGCACTGTAGAAAGAAAGCCGAAACGGCAGGGGGAGTTGCGAAATGTTTCGAGCCCCGGAATCCTTCCGAGAAGATCAATTACGCTCGCTTTGGGTTTTAGTTAGATTAAACTCTTTGTTCAAGTGAGGTGGATTTGAAAATTATGAAGGCCAATCTAGATCAGCGTATTCCCTATGCCGTTTTCGAGAATGAAATTCAATTACCGATCCTCGATATTACTCATCCTCTTTTCAAAGCAAGCATTGATGAACAGGCTTACCATTTGAGCTGTCTCAAATCAGCCCGGAGCATTGAATCATTAAAGAAGATGCCTGGCTTTATCCGGAACATTTTTGTGAAAATGTCGAACGTTGACAATTCCTATCTAGGCGGCATGCGTACGTTGCTGTACAAACTTGGTCCTGACTTAAGCCGGGGCATAAAATTAGGATTCCGGGACAAGTGGGCGGTGAAGCAAACCTCTTTCATGGGACTTCGGATCAGGTTGAGGGATCTTTGCCGGATCCAGTCGAAAATTTTGCTGGCCCAACTCAAGGATTTCCCCGAACGGAACCTTTGTTTCTACAATATTGCCGGGGGGCCCGCTCCCGACAGTATCAACACTCTAATTCTAATTCAGGAATCGGACCCGGAATTGCTCAAGGGACGGAAGATTGAAATCAACATTTTAGATATCGATACCTACGGCCCCAATTTCGCAAAACGGTGCATCGATGTTTTGAAGCAGCCGGGGGAACGGTTTCATGGCCTGGACATTACCCTCAACATGATTCATTATGACTGGAGCGGGCCGGAGGCACTACTGCAAATGAGTTTGGAACGATCCGGCTGGATTCAACTCTGTTCATCGGAGGGCGGGCTTTTTGAGTACGGTTCGGACTCGGACATCATTGAAAATTTAAACCATTTCTATACCAACTCCCCGGCGGACGCCCGTGTGACAGGCTCCTTAATTTTTGATCGGGCGCATGTCAATCCCGGCTACCTGGGTTTTACGGAGTTTATTGGAGTGCAAATCCGCTATCTTGGGCTGGAGGGGTTGCAGCGAATCTTAACCCAAACCTCGTGGGTTTTAGAAGAATTCCATGAAATTGATACGATCTATATTCTGTTTTCATTGAAGAAAGCGTGATTGAAGTCAAGAATAATATTGACCAACATGGCTGTCATTGTATGAGAAGCATACAAAATCATTCCGGGCCTCGTAAAAATCAAATTTCAGGAGAGTGGCCTCGATGAAAATTAATGCAGTGTTGTTTGATTTTGATGGAACGCTGGCCGACACACTTCCCATTTGTTTTTATTCATTCCAAAAAGTATTTAATAAATATGATCATAGAGACTTATCCGTACAAGAAATCATTTCGATGTTTGGCCCATCAGAGACAGGAATAATTCAACAAAACCTAAAAAGTAAAGATCGAATAAACGAAGCAATGGAGGATTATTACTTTTACTATGAGAATGAACATAAGAACTTTGTAAGCAAGAACCACGAAGTCGATGAATTAATTCATCGATTACATAGTAAAGGGATTAAGACAGGAATCGTTACAGGCAAGGCACGAAGAAGTTATGAAATATCGATAAAGCATCTTTTTTCAAAAGATTTATTTAAGGTCTCAATAACCGGCGATGATGTAGTTGACCCAAAACCGCATCCAGAGGGTATTTTAAAAGCCATGAATGCATTGGGCTGCTCACCAGCGGAAACTTTGTTTGTGGGGGATAGTAACGCAGATATCGAAGCCGGAAAAAGAGCAAACGTACAAACCGTAGGAGTAAACTGGTTGAAGAATTCACATGGAAGCGAATTTTTAATCAAACCGGATTACGTATACGCACACATACATGATTTTGTGAAGAAGTTATTCGTAGATGACGGGGCGATCATATAAGGGGGGCGTCGTGAATACAAGAACGTTAGCTGAAATCTGACGGAACAATTATTTAAATCATTTTTTAGGAGGAGGAAAAAATGAAAGCCAAAAAGGATAACAATATAACTAAAAAACTGACTGGACAAGAACAAGTAGAAAAATTTCTAAGCGAACTTAATCATCCATTAAAGCCTGAAATTGAATATGTAAGAAGCATCATTCGAGAAGCTAATGACCAGCTGTCAGAACACATTAAGTGGAATGCGCCGAGCTATTTTATTCATGGTGACGATCGGATAACTTTTAACTTGCATGGCAAAGAAGGGTTTCGGCTCATTTTTCATTGTGGTTCGAAAGTTACCGAGCATGCTAAAGGAAAACCTCTCTTTGAAGACTCAACAGAGCTCTTGGAATGGTTGGCCGGGGATCGGGCTGCAATTAGATTCAGGTCATTAGATGAAATAGAACTAAAAAAGGAAAGCCTAAAGCAAGTTGTAAATAAGTGGATTGATGTGACGAAAGACATTTAGGATGCAGCACATCAGAGTGCCCAAAGAACAGCCGTATGGAATGGTTGCTGTGTTTAAAAACCTATATGGAAACCTATGGGATTTGTTGCAGTTGAACGAAGACCATCCAGTCCGGCAACGAATGAAATAAAATCGGTTCATTGAAAATAAATACGATTCCGCCGCAACATGTCATCCGCATGAAGAATAGGCTGCCCGTAAAGCAGCCTTTTTTCTATGATCAAGAAAATGAAGCATATCATTTTTTTTGAATCAGATAGGATTTGCCGAAGCATTCAACGAATGTATACAAAATAATAAATCTACCCAAAGGGAAGGGGAAAATGGATCATGTCGACATCAAAAGGAGATTTTCTTTCGGTTCTATCTGCACCGGCAAGAAGGGCGCTCGAAAATAATGGAATCACCTCATTGAAAAAATTGTCTGAATACAGCGAAAAAGAAATTTTGAAGTTTCACGGCATGGGGCCGGCATCGATGCCTAAACTTCGGGCTGCATTGGCGGAAGAGGGGCTTTCATTCAAAAACTGACGTGAACCGCGAAGCCGGTAGGTATGGGGTAGTTAATTAAATCATGTAAAAAAACTCTTCGGCAGTGGCAGCCTTCTCTTTGACCCCTAATTCAAACGTATCCTGGCGAAGGCCGCGGCGCATCGCTTCCAGGGCAAAAACTTCGCCGGGCGGGATATTCCCCAAATGCACGTTGGATCCGAATTTACGGAGGAACATCGCTTGTTGCTGCTTGAGCGGCGCTTCCCAAATCAGCCGGTTTGGTTCCGGCACAAACTCCATGATATCGTCGATCACTTTTTCCTTGCAATCGCCATTATTGTCGAACACGCCGACGCCGACGCCCGATTCGCGGGCTTCCACCGTCAAAAATTCGGCGCCTGCAGCCAAATCGGATTCCATCGTTTCCGCAAGTCTGGCGGCATCGATCAGGGAGCCGGACAACTTTTTCCCATATTCCGTCAATACCCGAAGACCGAGCTGTTTTCCTTCCTTGATCAGCTCCGTACGTTTATTGCGGGGAAGCTCGATCGTCCCGTCGGACACTTCGACGGCGTTGAAGCCGAGGCTGCATATCGTTTTGAAAAAGCCCGAAACCTGATCCTGCTGCACGGCCGTTTCAAGCAGAGTTCCGCCCGGCATGACCATGATTCCGTTTTGCTTGGCCAGATGGATCTTGTGCATCAAAATTTCCGTTTTATAAAGCGGGGCCGTTCCAAAACCGAATTTAATGCAGCTGATGTAATCCGAGGCGGTTTCGATCAGGTCGGAAAACGCGTTTCTGCCCAAACCTTTGTCAATGACCATCGTGATGCCGTGGTTTGCGTCCCCTACATTTTCCCGGCTACTTCTCTCCGTTTCGGAATGTTCGCGCAGCCCGCTCGGGTCGCATAACTCCATGGGCCAAACTGCACGCAGGGAATTGTTCATTCAGGATCTCCTCAATTCTGTTGGAATTGTCGTTTCATCGAAATGACACTGGTATATTATGCGCATGAAGGACGGCAGGTGCCCATCCCAATCCATGAATGAACAGCCGGATCAGCCGACCTTCCGGGGAGGTTTAATCAAGAAGAACACGCATCCCAAAGTAATCAAAGAGAGAGAAGACACCGTAATAAACACCACTTTATCGGATTTGTCCATCATCCACCCGAATAATGGAGGGCCAATGGCTACCCCTAAAAACCGCAAGCTGTTGTAAAGGGACGTGATCATGCCGCGCTCGCTTTTTTCGACTGCGCCGGTAATGATCGTATTCAAGCAAGGAAGGAGTAAGCCTGTCCCAATGCTGCTGATCGTCAGCAAGCCGATGAACACGTAAATGTTTTTCAGGAAAAAGAGGGTAGCGGCCAGTGAAACGGTCATCGCCAGCAACCCGATATTCATCAGCAAGCGGATCAGCAGGCCTTTTTTCTTGATCACGCTGCCGGTCGTGTAGGAGGTAATAACCATCCCCAGCAGCGGAATGGCCAGAATCAACCCCTTTAAGACGCCGTCGATATGGTATGGCTTGTCTTCGAGGATGTTGGATAAATAAAAAAGCACGCCGAATAAAATAAAAAGCCCCAGCGAGCCGGCAAAAAAAGAAGTGACGAGCCACCGGCCTTTTTCTTTGAAAATGTCCTTGATTTTGCCGAGGTACTGCTTCAATTCCTGTTTCTGGCTGCGCTTTCGTTCCTTGATCAAAAAAATGACTGCAACCAGCGATAACGCGCAGAACACGGGAAACGCGAAAAATGAGGCGTACCAAACAATCAACATCAGCAATGAACCGATAATCGGGCTGAGTACTTTGCCTGCGCCGTTGGATGCTTCGATGAGGCCAAGCGCCTTGCTTTCCGTCCCGCCTTCATACAAATCGCCGACGAGTGCCATGGCTATGGGAGCGGTTCCGGCAGCGGCAAAACCTTGAATCGCTCTTGCGATGATAATAACGGTATAGGAGTCCCAAATCGCACCGAAACCGGCGAGGATACCGGCTGCACCGTAGATGATCAGCGCAGGAATGATGACGACCTTGCGTCCGAACCGATCCGACAAATACCCGATCAGCGGGATGAACAAACCTGCCGCCAAGGAAAAAATGGAAATGATCAAGCTGCTTTGAAATTTGCTGATGCCAAGCTCCTTTTGCATTTGGGGAAGCCCCGGAACCAGCATGGAGTTGCCGAAAACGAGCACGATCGGAATGGTGGCAAGCGCGATGAACTCCCATATTTGCCCCTTGGAGCCGCCGGCTTGGGATTGCTTCGCTTCCGATTTTTCGTTTTCGATGCTCTCATCTAAAGACAAGTCGATATCGCTTTCGAAGCTGATGTTCAGTTTGCGTGATTTTGTCTTTTCCATGATTCCGCTCCTCGGACCGTATTTTCACAAAAGCTCGCGCCATCCCGGTTAGTATTGCCGCATGCGAATATTAACATTCCATGCAAGGATGCGGCCAAAAATAAATCACCTCTTCTCCATAGGCAAATATACTGGTTGTATTAAGACACTTCGGTACAGTTTGGTGAAAGGGGATGTCACATGCCTATTCGGATTGTTCAAGGACACAAGCATGCCCTGGAAGCTTCGCATATCAATGTTGTCATTGACGTGATCCGGGCTTTTACCGTGGCGCACTACGCGTTTCGGCGCGGTCTAAGGGGAATCGTGCTGGCAGGTACGGTAGACGAGGCTCTCCTCCTGAAAAAACGCAATCCCGCGTTTCTGTTGGCCGGAGAGATCCGGGGATTGCCGATCCCGGGGTTCGAGCTCGACAATTCGCCGGCACGATTGCAAACTTTCGATTTCGAAGGAAAATATATGATCCAAAAGACGACAAACGGCGTCGCCGCGACTTTAAACGCATTACATGCGGAGCATGTTTTCGTTACGGGTTTTACCAATGCCAGAACGACGGCGGAGTTCATCAAGCGGAACCTACGGAAATATGATGACATGACGATCCATTTGATCGCCTCGCATCCGACGGGAGATGACGATTTGGCTTGCGCGCAGTATATATCGGGGATTCTGGAAGGTGCAAACCCGATATCCGCAGAGTGCACGATAAAACGGATCCGCGGGTCGGAAGCGGCGCAGAAATTTTATGATCGGGAGCAGCCGGAATTTTTAAAAGAAGACATCTCCTGTTGCGTTCAGGAACTGCCTTCGGATTTCGTCATGAAAGTACGGGTGGTCGGCGGCGCGCCCATTATCGAAAAGGTCCCGGCCGGGGGTGGCGGGATATAAGGAAGCCCGAACTCGGGCTTTTTGCATTTTCGGCAGCCGGAGGGATTCTTATTTTTTATGGCAAAACAAAACGTTATTCCGGCGCGGAGGAAATGGGCTTTGTCATTCGGGCTTTAACTTTCGCTTACGGGAGAATCCTGTTCCGTTTTGTTGTAATAATCGTACCAAATATTTTTTTGATATTCCTTCGGATCGATCAGGCCGACTTCGATGCAAAGTTCGACCAGCAGATGGACGCCGTAAAATTGCTTCCGGTTGCGGTCATGGATGCTCGATAACGCCTCCAGCGTTACTTTTTTCGCTTTTTCGAGGCTTTGATGCTCGACGGCATGCACGATTTCCTTCATGTTCTCCAAGAAATAGACCGTCTTCCGCAAGGTTCGTATCAATAAAATTTGCCTGATATGCACGGGGGTGAACAGCCTGTAGCCATTTTCCGGGTCACGCACGGGCGTGATCAGCCCTTCCTTTTCCCAGTGCCGGATGGCTGAAGGCTGCACGCCGGTAAGCGCCGCGGCTTCGCCGATCGTCATGCGGTTTTTTAATTTGCCGTTAGGGACAAGCGGAAGATCGGGGTTTTGCAGCAAGTCGAGCGTCTGCTCCGCAACCGATTTTTCGTGCTGCAGCCGCGCCTGTTCCTCATTGACAAGCCAGAAGGCTTCATTCATGTCGCCTGACTGAATCAGCCGCAGGACTTTGCAGGTGATGCCCACGCCAAATCCGTAAAACATCGACCGCAGGCACCGAAAATAAGCCAAGTGGACCTGTGTGTAAAGGCGGTAACCGTGTTTCGAACGTTCGGGAGCGGGTACAACCCCCCAGGATTCATAATGCCGCAGAGCGCTTGTACTGATGAATAGCTCCCTGGCAATTTCGATCGGCTTGTAATAGCGCATTCCCCATCCCTCCCATGAATTGGATTTATACTACCAAATGGATTCCGGAAAAGCAAACTCTTCACCAAAACCTTCAAGCGACATGTCAAACTTTGTTGATCAAATATGCTTGAATGCAAAAGATAATAACATAAACCTTCGCATTTGCATGAGTGTTATAAAATTTGGTTGTAAGTCGGATTTTCAGTAAAAAGCAACAAAAACACAACCAAAAAGAAAGCGGGTGGAACGATGGCAAAAAGGGAATACGCCATTGAAGTGCAAGGTTTAAGAAAAGCATATGGAACGCGGGAAGTGTTGAAAGGTTTGGATCTAAGCGTGGAGCGGGGAACGGTATACGGCATTCTTGGTCCGAACGGGGCCGGGAAAACGACGCTGGTTCATATTTTGTCCACGCTTCTGCGTCCGGACGCGGGAACCGTACGAATCTTCGGGCTTGATGTCGTTCGTGAAGCCGATGCCGTTCGTCGAAGGATCGGGTTAACCGGCCAATTCGCCGCGGTGGATGAGGAGCTTAGCGGGCGCGACAATCTTGTGCTGTTCGCAAGGCTTGCGGGGTATGGAGCCAAAGCGGCCCGGGCCCGGGCCGAAGAACTGCTGGACGGTTTCGGCTTGCGCGAGGCTGCCGGCAGAGAAGCCGGCAAATACTCGGGAGGCATGCGGCGAAGGCTGGATATCGCTGCAGCCATGCTTGTGGCGCCGGATCTGCTGTTTTTGGATGAACCGACGACCGGATTGGATCCGCGAAGCCGAAACGACGTGTGGGAAATTGTCCGGATTCTGGTGAAACGGGGGACGACGGTGCTGCTCACAACCCAGTATCTCGAGGAAGCCGACCAGCTTGCCGACCGTCTAGCGGTCATCGACGGGGGAACGGTCATCGCGGAAGGGAGTCCGGGTGAACTGAAAGCTTCAATCGGATCGGGAACGATTCAGGTCCGGCTCAGCCATTCGGAGCAGCGGGCGGACGCCGAACAAGCAATGAACCGTGTACTCGGAACGGCTGTCCATATCCATGACGATCCCGCCTTGATTACGGCGTCCGTCTCGAACCCGGAACTGGCGGCATTGGCGCTTGCCGAACTGTCCGGGAAAGGCATCGGAACGGTTCAATTTTCGCTTGGCCAACCCAGCCTTGATGAAGTTTTCCTGGCTTTGACCGGCAAGGCTGTCCAAGAAGAAGCGGCAGAGGAGGGGATTCGATGAACCGGATGCCATCCAGGGTTTTAACGACCATGAACGTGGATGAACGCCCGAAAAGAGCAAGCGCGATGCATGCCGTGTCGACCTTCATCTGGCGCTCCTGGCGAAAAACGATCGGTAGAATTCATTTTTTAGCGATCGATTCGGTTGTTTTTCCGGCGATTTTTTTGTTGATTTTTACTTATCTGTTCGGCGGGGCCATCTCCGGATCGCCGGGCGATTACCTGCAATTTCTGCTTCCGGGGATGCTGGTCTATACGGTCACCACGATGACGGTTTATATCGGAATCGGGATCAAAACCGATATCGAACGGGGCGTGTTCAACCGGTTCAGGACCCTTCCTTTCTGGCAGCCGGCGGCGATGATTGGCACGATGGCCATCCATCTGCTGTCGTTTGCGGCGGCCATCCTTACGACGTTCGGGCTCGGCCTGCTGCTCGGTTTTCGACCGGAGGCCGGCATAGCCGGATTTCTTCTCGCGTTTGCCCTGGTCATGTTTTACGCATTCAGCTTAAGCTGGATTTTTGCCTGCATCGGAATCGTCGTCAAAAAAACAGAAACCCTTACCACGATGTCATACATTGCGCTGTACCCGCTCATGTTCACCAGCAACGTGTTTGCGGATACGTCCACCATGCCGGATTGGCTGGGCCGGATCGTCGCTTACAACCCTGTCAGCTTGGCGTCCGCAGCCGCCCGGGGACTGATGCACGGCACGTCGAAAGTTTCAGTGCTGATCACCTCGCTAGCCGTGCTCGGATTGATCATGTTCGTATTCATGACCTTGGCATTTTGGCTTTACCGTCGAAAAACGAATGAATAAAAAGAGTGCGGTTCGTTAGGTTGCCTCAGTCTAAGCTTCGCATATAGGAACGGCACGCCGCAAACATAAGCCCCCTTTATACATGATTCCAAAAAAAGCGCCGTGACCGGAATGTTCCGGTCGCAGCGCTTTGAAGGTTCGAATTGGCTCGGATACTCATGTCGGCCGGACGGAAGAAACGGCGGCGAATCCCGACTCCTCCTGGTCCAGCTGATGGCAGCGGGAGGTTACGGCAAAAGCGCCGATGGCGAACGCAAGCGCCGCCCACGGCAAATACGCGAGACCAATTCGGTCCACGACAAAACTTCCGAGCAGCGAGCCCATGGCAATACCCAAATTGGATGCCACAGGCATCAGCGTAGAAGCGAAGTCCTTCGAGCCGCCTCCCGCCGCATCCGCCAAATCGATCAGGTAGAGCTGGACGGCCGCGCTTAGCGCATACGAAAACAGGGCGACAAGCATGACGCAGAGCAGAGCAAGCCAAGTCAAACGAAGCGTCAGGCCCAGCGCCAGCATAAGGCCGCTTTGAATCAGAAAAATCGCTTTTAATTTGACCCTCGAATGGCCTTGCGCGACTTTGGCGCCGATCCAGTTGCTCAAGATCGTTAAGCCGCCGTATCCCAGCAGTACCGCGCTTGTCCATGCTTGCGGAATGCCCAGCACGTTTTCCAAAAGAGGAGTGATGTACGTATACACGATAAAAACGGAGCCGACACCTAATACCGGTATAAAAAAGGCAAGACGAATCCGCCGATTGTTGAACAAAGCGAATTGCTGTTTCATCGAGCTGACGCTGCGGGTGTCGCTTTTGGGCAGCACGAAAGCGATCAGGATGAACGGAATGACGCCGACGACGGAAGTGACGATAAAAGCCGACTGCCAGCCCAGCATTTGCCCGACGAAGGTTCCAAGCGGGACGCCAAGAACGTTGGCGATGGAAAATCCTCCGATAATCCAAGCGACCGCGCCGGCCCGGCGCGAACCGCCGATGTGTTCGCTGGCCGCGGCGATCGACAAGGATAACGTCAACCCGCACAAAATGGCCGTCACGACCCGTATCACGAACATCAAAGCGAATGATCCCGCCAAAACGGTTAATGCATTAAAAAAGAGCAGTACGGCATAGGCCGACAAAATCGTGATATGGCGAGGAACGCGGCCCAGAAAACTGACGGCAAACGGCGTTCCTGCCGCATAAGCGATCGCGAAGCTGGAGACGAGAATGCCTGCAGCGGCAACCGAAATGCCAAGGGACAAGCTGATGTCCTTCAACAACCCGACAATGACATACTCGGTTGTGCCGAGGATGAAAGCGGCAAAAGTGAAGGCGAAAATAAGGATGGTTTCTTTTTTTCTGGTCATGGTTTCTTCTCCTGGTTGTCTATGTATATTCTTTTTGATCTTACAGGATGAAAGGCTTTTCAAGTCAACAGAAATTTGTCGAATCTTGTTATGATGGGAGAGCCTTCAAGTAAGCGGACTCGAAAAAATCAAAATCGTCTAATAACCCACTTGACAGGTGTGAATAATTGGATTAATCTTACGTCAAGCCCAACAGGTTATTGTTCATTGAATGAACGCTCGTTATTTCAACATTAAACAAAATCATCAGCCGATTGGTCCACCAAAGGCTCCTGCGATCGAAACCGGAAAAATGCCGGTTGAGACCGGGGGGCCTTTTCTGTTTCCCGGCAAACGTTCGCGACAACGGGTCAGGGAAGGTCATTTTTAAAAATCAGACAAAAGAAAGGTCGATCACACCGAAAGGAGAGGCATGAACGACAAAGAAAAAGACTGGGCGCGAATGGAAGAAGCGGATTGGCATTTTCGTAAATTGGTCCGAAGGTTCGTGAAAGAGCGCGACAAAATCACGATTGAAGGCGTACCCCTTCCCGGCATGCTCATCCTTAACACGATTATGCGAGACGGGGAACAAAGGCTTGGCGACTTGGGGGAACAGCTTGATTTTACGTCGGGCGCCGTTACCGCGATCTGCGACAAGCTGGAGGGACTCGGATTTGCCGTGCGGAAACGGAGCGAATCGGACCGGAGAGCGGTGTCTCTGGACATCACCGAACAAGGGAAAGAAATGCTCGAACGCCACAAGGAGGCAGGTACCTACATGATCGATACGCTTTTTGGTTCATTTTCACCCGCCGAACTGGATCATTTAAGTTCTTTGTTCGGGCGGCTGCATGCGCGGTTGGATGGCTTTGCCGATGCGGTCATACGAACAACGAAGCCGTCTGAGAAAGACAAAACCTTTGAAGCGGAGGGTCATGCGAAGAGCGGCAAGCGATCCAACAGGTTTGTTTCCTATTGAGAATGGAGAAGAAAAAACTTTTAGGGTAGAGGGAAAGGAGAAACATGTTATGGGACATCCGACGATTTATCCGACCGGAACGACGGTTTATCGGCCAGGCAAAGCCTGGAGCGGGTACACGATTTATCAGGCGGCCGACACCGGCGCGCTCCTGATCGACATGAACGGCAGGGAGGTTCGGCTATGGAAAGGCTTGCGGGGCTTTCCGAACAAAATTTTTCCCGGCGGTTACGTGCTGGGCAGCACGTCGGAACGCGATCCGAAATACGGTTTTCAGGACGAGGCCAATCTGGTGCAGGTGGACTGGGATGGGAATATCGTTTGGAAATTCGACCGTTACGCATGGATCGAAGATCCGGGACATCCCGCGCAGTGGATGGCGCGCCAGCATCATGACTATCAGCGGGAAGGCAACCCGGTCGGCTATTATGCCCCGGGGCTGACGCCCAAGGTTGACGGAGGGAACACGATCATTCTTGCGCATAAAAACGTGAATCGGCCCGACATTTCGGACACCGAACTGTTGGACGATACGATCATCGAAGTGGACTGGGAAGGAAACGTCGTTTGGGAATGGGCGGTCAGCGACCATTTCGACGAGTTGGGATTCGACGATGCCGCCAAGCAGGCTTTGTTCCGCGATCCCAATACACGGGCGTTCGGTACGCACTCGGGAGACTGGATGCATATCAACTCCGTATCGGTCCTTGGCCCGAACAAACATTACGATGCGGGCGACGAGCGTTTCCATCCCGACAATCTGATATGGGACGCCCGCGAATCCAATATTATCGCCATTATCGATAAACAATCCGGAAAGATCGTGTGGAGGCTTGGCCCGGACTACTCGTCCAAAGAAACGGAGCATATCGGCTGGATTATCGGCCAGCACCATGCTCATCTCATTCCTCAAGGATTGCCCGGAGAAGGAAACATCCTCGTATTCGACAACGGCGGCTGGGGCGGCTACGGCAGTCCGAACCCCGAAGCTCCGGATGGGCTAAAGGTGGCGCGCCGCGACCATTCACGCATTTTGGAGATCAATCCGGTGACGCTGGATATCGAATGGCAGTATACGCCGACGGAGGCTGGTTTCCAGGCGCCGCTTGACTCATACCGTTTCTATAGCCCTTATATCAGTTCCGCGCAGCGTCTTCCGAACGGCAATACGCTCATTACGGAAGGAGCCGACGGAAGGATCTTCGAAGTGACGCCCGAGCATGAACTCGTATGGGAATACATTTCCCCGTACAAAAACAAACGAAATTCCAACATGGTTTACCGCGCTTACCGGGTTCCATACGAATGGATCCCGCAGCTGGAGAAGCCGGTCGAAACGGAAATCGCCTCCATCGATGTCGCCGACTTCCGTCTGCCGGGGGCTGCTGCCAGAGGAGCCTTAACGGCTGTAGAAGTTGAAGGGACGGTATCCTACGGGGAAGGTGCCTTCTGCGTCGCCACGACGGACGAAGAAGTCAGGAAGGAGAGCGGCCGCGATGAATAAGCTGCATATCCGGCGCTTCAGCCTCATCGTCTTGGCCATGCTGCTGTCGGCTTTGCTCCTTGCGGCTTGCGGAACGGCAGCGGGATCAAACCATGGCGGCAAATTAAAGCTTAAGATCGCCGATATTTCGACCAATACGGTTTTCCGCGTCGCCAAGAAAAAGGGCTTTTTCGAAAAACACGGCATCGATGCCGAGCTGGTAAACTTCGCGACTCCCGCCGAAGGGGTAAATTCCTTGTTCATCAAGCAGGTAGACGTGGCTTTTGGGGCCGATTTCCCGCTGCTTAACGCGGTCAGCAAAGGAGATTATTCGATTTTTGCCTCTTCCGGCACGGCCACCGATGTGAGCGCAAGCGAATGGAAACTGTTTGTTCGCAAGGAAATCGCCGGCGCGTCGGAGCTCAAAGGGAAGAAGCTGAGCTTTTCGAGAGGGACGTTTATCCCGTACCTTTGGGACGTTTACCTGCAGCAAAACGGTGTCTCTCTGTCCGACGTAACGCTTGTAGGGCAAGGAGGTTTTGATGAAACGTACGTCGCGCTCAAAAAAGGCGAAATTGATGCGGCATGGGTATATGGAGCGGTGCTCAACCAAAAATTCGCCGCGCTGGAGGAAGCCTATGAGCTGTCGGATATGTCCAAAACGCCGGTGCGGCTCGGCACGGGACTGATTGCTTCCAATCAAATCATCAAGGAAAACAAGGAAGGGATTGTGGAGCTGCTGAAAGCGTTGGACGAAGCCTCGGCGTACGCGCAGGCCCACCCGGAAGAGACGGCGGATATCATGTACGACGAAGTAAAGCAGCCCCGGGAGGCGACGTTAAAGGATCTTCCGAAAAATCCGTGGAATATCGGCTTCACGGAAAAAGCATACGAGGGATTGATCGGTCAGAAGAAATACATGGTCGAGAACAAGATCATCGAAAAGGATTTTGACCTGAAAAAGAAACTGAATCTGGACCCGGTACGCCAAGCGTTTCCGGACCGCGTCATCGAATTGAAATAGGAGGGAAGCCGATGAGCGCATTGCCAAGGCCTAACGAAATTCATATTGAACGGCTGAATAAGAGCTACGCACCGCAGGGTGCCGGAAATCTCCATTACATTATTCAAGACGTGGATTTGGTCGTTAAGGGAGGGGAGTTTTTCGTCCTGCTCGGGCCGAGCGGCTGCGGAAAATCCACTCTGCTCAGCTTGATCGCCGGATTCGTGTCCAAAACCTCGGGACAGGTCCGGGTTGGCGAAAAAGAGGTGGATCGGCCGGGACAGGACCGCGCGGTAGTATTTCAGCAGGCGGATTCATCGCTTTTTCCATGGTTGACGGTCAGGGAGAACGTGGAGTTCGGCTTGCGCATGAAACGTATCCCTGCCGCGAAACGGAAGGAGGTATCGGATCGATTCATCGATCTTGTAGGGCTCCGTGGGCATGAGAACAAATTCCCTCGCGAGTTGTCCGGCGGCATGAAACAGCGGGTCCAATTGGCAAGGGTGCTCGCGAACGACCCGGGGATTCTGCTGATGGATGAACCGTTCGGAGCCCTCGACGCGATGACCCGGCGAACGATGCAAAGGGAACTGGTGAACATTTGGAAGGATACCGACAAAACGGTCATCTTCGTGACGCATGATATCCAGGAAGCTCTTCTGCTCGGCGGCCGCATCGGCATCATGTCGGCGGGGCCTTCGTCCAAAATTACGCATGTATACGATGTGCCGCTGGCTTATCCGCGCGACATGTCAGCGCCCGAGTTCCACGCATTGTACAACCGGATCCAGTCGCATTTTGAAGAGTAGGGGAGGAACGGAGGGACGTCATGAACGCAAAAATCAAAAAAACGCCGCTGAATATGATCTTCTGGATTGTCATCTTGGTTCTATGGCAGCTCATATCGCTGGTCTATGGACCGGAAATCCTTCCGGGACCGCTGTATACGGCAAAAGGCGGTTATGAGCTGCTTGCGGACGGCACGCTGCTGCAATATATCGGCATTAGCGCATACCGCGTGCTGGTCGGTTGGACGCTCGGCAGCCTGATCGCCGTGCCCGCCGGCATCGTCATCGGAAAAGTAGGGGCGATTCGGGCATTTGCGGAGCCGTTCCTCAATTTTATCCGGTTTATACCGCCGATCGCTTTCATTACCTTGTTTCTCGTGTGGTTCGGCATCGGGGAAACGTCCAAAGTGATGCTGATTATGTACGCCACATTTTTTATCGTTATCCTGAATACGTTAACCGGCGTCTTATCCGTCGAAGAGGACAAAATCAGGTCCGCCCGCAGCATGGGCGCATCGGAATGGCAGATCGTCATCCACGTCATCATACCGTCGACGGTTCCTTACATCTTTACGGGCATCCGCCTTGCGATGGGAACGTCGTTCATGGCGATCATCGGCGCGGAGATGATCGCTTCCAACGAAGGCGTCGGTTATTTGATCTGGAATTCGCGGTTGTTTTTTCGCACCGACTGGATTTTCGTTGGATTGATCTGCCTGGGGCTGATGGGATTTCTCACGGACCGGGCGGTCGGGCTGCTCGGGCGGAAGCTGCTGTCCAGGTACGGCGTGGTCAGCACGACGTCACTGAGACGTTAAGCTGTTTAAATGGATAAGGCACCCGATGGCGTTAAATCGGGTGCCTTTTACGATTTTGGACAGCGGATCGTACAAAGTGAACATGCGGATATTCGAGCTAGCGTTGCCTACCAGCCAGTACTTCGGAAAGACGTCAGATGTTGGAATTCGGACCGATGATCAGGTTCAATCCGGTTCCAACCCACCTTTTTTCGAAGCGACCAGACAAAGAGTACGATGACGCCAAGCACCACGGTTCCGATATTCACCAGGTAGCCGGCAAGCGGAGAAATATACTCCACTTCGACGATCGCGGACGGAGAAGGGACGACGACATACCGGACCATCTCGAGCCATGCCAAATGGAAACCGATATTCATCCAAAGGTTGCCCGAAAGGATGCGGCATAGCTGCAACATCGTGCCGAAGGCGACCAGATTGATCATATAGTCCACCGTAATTTGATCCCAGGTCGCAATGCCGGCAAGAACCATCAACGCGGTTAGCGCCACTGGTGCAAGCACGAACAGGACGACCTGAATGATCAGGGCAAGCCAGCGCGGGAGCCTCGTGTTCAGGTTCCGATACAAATAACCGCGGAAGGCCATCTCTTCGGGAAACGCTTCATAGAAAAAAGCGATCGCCGAGTTGATCAAGACGAGGAAGAGGGTCGTTACGGGCAAATGAAAAGCCACGACACGCAGCCACCCAAGCGCGCTGCCGATGAGGAGAGTCGCCGTCGTCAGCAAAGCAAGAAGACCCATCCCGAGCAGAAAATAAGGCAGACCTTTCGGAGGCGAACTCAAGCCCAAGCCGCTCCAAGGACGCCTGTCGGCATAACGCCGCAATACATAAATCAACGGTACGCTAACGCCGGTTGTGACGACCGCTAAAATGAGCTGAAGTGCCAGGGTGGGGAACCCGTATGAACCGGCGGCGGTGGCGGCGGCTACGCCGAGCCCAAGCCCGGCCACGAACGCCAGCCAACCCAGCAGAATGCGCCAGAAGAGCTGGATTTTTCCTTCATTGTCGAAGAATACGCGAGACCCTTTCCGGTTGCGGGACATCATGGATAAAGGGGAAATATGAAACCCTCCTTTCCGAAATTTCATGGCATTCGCCAGATTCGGTTTCTATCTGACATAACTATATATAGTAAGTTTTCGTATAATGTGTGACTGATAGAGTGCCCGATTTCCGTGAGGAGGAGTCAAAAGTTTACGGACCGCTAAATGTGCCTGCGGTCTGTTTGATGGATATTTATCTCCGGAAAAATTCCCGCGGAAAATAGCCGACCACGTGCCCGTGACCTCCTTGTTTTATCCACCGTCCCACGGCGTTGTACCGCATGAATACCAAATTCAGCTAGATACGCCGGAGGCTGCGGAATGTTTTGATACAACCTTATCCTTCTTGCGTAAACATGTGCAGGATTGAAATCGGAGCCGCCGCTACGCCATGGTTCCTCCGAATCAACGTGACTAAAACTATTCTATTCTTGGTATTTCGTATGATATAATGCACAATAGAATTGTTATAACGCACATTTAGCTTATCGCATCGTCCACATATATTATCCAAGTTAACATCTGAGAATATGGAAAAGAATAGAGGATAAATAACGTGTCTGAGAAAGTTCAAAGCATGAATCGGGAACTGGATGCCGGCGAAGACGGCTTTATCCAGGGCGTCAAAGATTGCATTCCAACGCTGCTCGGTTACTTAAGCATCGGTTTTGCCGCGGGCGTCGTCGGGAAAACATCCGGCCTATCCATCATGGAAATTACCCTGATGTCCTCGATGATTTATGCCGGATCGGCGCAATTTATTATGGCGGGGATGATTGCGTCGCATGGATCGGCTGCAGCCATCATTCTTACCGTTTTTATCGTGAACCTTCGCCACCTTTTGCTTAGCGCCGCCATCTCGCCGTATTTTCGCCGTCTTACTTCTTTTAAAACGATGCTGATCGGCACGCTGCTTACGGACGAAACGTTCGGGGTAGCGATGAACAAGGCGACGAATCGAACCTCCCTTAGCGAAAGATGGATGCATGGATTAAACGTAACGGCGTATCTCAATTGGATTATCGCCACCATTGCCGGGGCTTTTTTTGGTCAGTGGATCACCGATCCCGAAAAATCCGGCTTGGATTTTGCGCTGACGGGCATGTTTATCGGTCTGCTTGTTTTGCAGATGGTGAGCAGAAAAAAAGTCCTGAAGGACTTGGTTGTCGCCCTGAGCGCCGTCGCGATCATGGTTGGAGCCAGCTATTTCTTATCCACGAGCATGGCGGTCATCGCAGCCACAGTCGTTGCAGCAACGATCGGAATGGTGGTGGAAAAATGGAAATAAGATGGCATATCCTGTTGGCGATTATGGGGGCATCGATTGTAACGCTCCTGCCAAGGGTGCTTCCGCTGATGGTGCTTAGCCGGATGCAATTGCCGGAATGGGCGATGAGATGGCTGAACTACGTGCCCGTCGCGGTGATGGCCGCTTTGATTGGACAGGAATTGTTTATGGCTGACGGGAAGTTTGAAATATCCCGAAATTACATCGAAATATTGGCGGCGTTGCCGACTTTTGCGACGGCCATCCTCACGCGAAGCTTGTTGGGGACGGTCGTGGTAGGCATCCTCACGGTGATGGTTTTGCGGCTTATCCTATAAAAAGCTAAAAAGCTAAAAAGTTAAAAAGTTAAAAAGCGTTTGGCAACATCGGTTTTACGTATTATTGAAATAGCGACCTCATGATTTGGAAAGGATTGGAGTCATGAAGAAAGTCATCGTCATCGGATCCGGGATTCTTGGGGCATCTACCGCTTATCAGCTGGCAAAAATGGGAGCGGATGTCCTTATCATCGACCGCAAAGATCACGGCCAAGCGACGGATGCCGCTGCCGGCATCATCTGTCCTTGGTTGTCGCAGCGCCGCAATCAGGCTTGGTACCGGTTGGCAAAGGCCGGAGCGCGCTTTTATCCCGGATTGATCGGGGATCTTACAAAAGAGGGCGAAACGGAAACCGGGTACGCTCAAGTAGGTGCCCTGAGCATCCATCATGATCCGGAAAAAATCCGGAAGATGGAGGAGCGGGCCCTGCTGCGCAAAGAGGATGCCCCGGAAATCGGAGACATTGCCCGGCTGAATGAGCAGGAGACCCATGACCGTTTTCCATTGCTCGGAGAAGGATATCATTCGGTGCGGATCAGCGGTGCCGCCCGCGTCGACGGACGTGCGCTGCGCGATGCGCTGATCCGGTCGGCGCAAAGGCATGGTGCCGTTTTTATGCAGGGTGACGCCGTCCTAACGTATCAGTCGAACCGTGTAACAGGCGCCCAGGTTGGCGGGGAATACTTCCCAGCCGACCAAACGGTGGTATGCGCCGGCGCATGGGCGGGTCAGCTGCTGCAGCCGTTAGGCATTCGATTTAACGTGCGCTTTCAAAAGGCGCAAATTATGCACCTGCAGGTCCAGCATGAAGAGGACACCGGCGAGTGGCCTGTCATCATGCCGCCTTCGGATCAATACCTGCTCGCTTTCGGGGAGCAAAAAATCGTGATCGGGGCGACCCACGAAAACGAAGTGGACGGCTATGATACGAGAATCACGGCAGGGGGGATGCAGGAAGTTCTCAACAAAGGACTGGAACTCGCTCCCGGTTTGGCGGACAGCACGTTTCAGGAGGTACGGGTCGGGTTCCGGCCTTTTACGCCAGGCTTCCTGCCGGTGATTGGCGCAATTCCGGGTTGGGACAACCTCTATGCGGCGAACGGGCTCGGAGCGTCCGGACTGACCGTGGGCCCGTTCATGGGCAGTCAGCTGGCAAAGCTGGCGCTGGGGATGGATTTGGATATCGATATCGAAGATTATGACATTCGACTGGCAATGGAAGAAAACTGAATCAACAAGTGGATAAAAGCCTGAATTCATTCGACTTGGTGCTTTGAGCTTAGAAACCCTCGCTAAAAAGCCCCTTCCGTTTGGAAGAGGCTTTTTGTGTTGCATGGGAACTTTCGGCAAAAAAGGGGTCTACCTGCGATGAACGCGTACCGGAAGGGAAGCCAGCGTTTGTCCGGCGGCGGAGGGCGTCAGATGCTCCTCAAGCTTGAAACCGGGTACGGGTTCGATGCGCTTAAAATGATCCATAAACAGTCCCAGGCCGATGTTGGCCTCCAGCCGTGCAAGCGGGGCTCCCAGGCAAAAATGCGGCCCGCTGCCGAAGGTGAGATGCTTTTTGTTGTTGGGCCGGTGAATGTTCAGAGTGAAGGGGTCCTCGAACACCTCTTTGTCCATATTGGCGGCGCTCATCCAGGCAACGACGACATCGCCTTTTTTTAACGGAACGCCGAGCACGTCGTTGTCCGTTTTTACCGTCCGATCCATTTTGGCGATATGAAAACGGTAGCGGAGCATTTCTTCTACGGTATTCGGCAGCAGCTCGCGGTTCGACTGCACCTCATTATAAATCCGTTCGTTATCGTATAAAAACGAATAAAAGGTGCAGGCCAGCAGGTGGCTTGTCGTTTCGATGCCGGCTCCCAGGATAAACATGGTCATCCGGACGATTTCATCATCCGTCAGACGTTCACCGTCCACTTCCGCTTGAATCAAATCCGAGATGATATCGTCGGCAAGGTTCGTTCTTTTATGGACGACATGAGGGTAGAGATAGCTATAGTAGTTTTTGGCCGCCTGCCGTTTCAGCTCCTGAACGTCTTCGAGGTTTTCTTTGGGAAGCGGAAGGAACAAATGGTCGACCCATTCTTTGAATAAAAAACGGTCCTTCGACGGAACGCCAAGCAGGTCTGCGATCACGATGGTAGGCAGCGCGCCGGAAAACGTTTTGACGATGTCGATGACCGGTTCGTCGCCCATGTCCTTGATCAACTGGTTGACCACCTCATGGATGCGCGGCTCCCATAGCTTCAGGCTTCTTGGCGTAAAAGCGGCGGAAAGGAGACTGCGGCTTTTCCGGTGCTCGGGAGGATCCGAATTCAAATTGATGCGGCCGGAAGAATGTTGGCCTTCCTCATTGTCCGCGCCGACGCTGATGGTGGTCCGGGCTCTGACGCTGGAGAAATATTCATGGTCGCTCAGCACTCTTTTAACGTCTTCATAGCGGAAAACGTTCCACGAATCCGTTGCTTCGTTGTAGCTGATCGGTTCCTGTTCCAATTTGCGTTTGTACCAATCAAAAGGAGCAAACTCTTCGGCGGCGGATTGAAACTGCGTGATTTCTGCTAAGGAGATGATTTCTTTCTGCATTTGTTTCCCTCCCGGTTTGTAAAATGGGGACATCGACAATAATTCCAATATATGTTAATCATAACATGCCGGGGATCAAGGGGCCACTTTCGAACGACCCATGCCAAAAGGTCTGTTTTACCGATGGGAATGCATGCATTTTTAGTCGTTTATTTGAACATTTTGAAAAAAGAGAACAAGTCCCATGACGATAAAAAGGGTTATCCGAAACAGAACGCAGTGAGCTGATCTGTATCGGGATAACCCTTTCTCTATATGGATTTACGTATTATATCAGGTCGGACTTTTGCAGCAGCCGCTCTACGACCGCGGCTACTTCTGCTCTTGTGATGAATGATGCTGGAGCAAGCCGGGTACTGCTTCGGCCTGTCACGATACCGGCCTGCAGGCAATCTGCGATGCTTTGCTGTGCCCAGCGTGCGGCATGCGCAGCATCCGTATACGGCGCTAGCGTTTTTTCTGCCGATTGTTGATTAAGCTTCGCTGCAAGGCCCGTAAGCTTCATCGCTTTAGCGACGATCGCCATAGCCTGCTCACGGGTAATCTTATCGTTCGGACGGAAGGTGCCGTCCTCGAAACCTTGGATCAGCCGATAAGCGGATGCTGTTTCGATTGCTCCGCTGTACCAATCCGATGTCTTCACATCCTGGTATGGCGCTGCTCCTTCTTCAGGCTTCAGCCCTAGGCCACGCACGACGATAGCGGCGAACTCGGCGCGGGTAATGTCGCGGTCCGGACCGAACCGGCCGTCTCCCATGCCTTCGATAACCATGCGCGATCCCATTTCATTAACGGAGGCTTTAGCCCAGTGGTTTGCTGCATCGCCGAATTCGAGCGGATGCCAGACGACCGAATACACGTCATTGGTTAAGCTGTTGATTTTGGCATAATACTTTCCGTCGATCACTGTAATTTTGGTCGGTACATGGCGGACCGTTCCATCCGGATCAACAGCCACGCCTGTCGTAATTTTGCTTGGGTCGACGCCGTCCGGAATCGCGATCATACGCTCCACGTAGGCGTTGAATTTCGACACTTCAATCACTTTATCCCCGTAAATGCCCCGAATTGTAAATTCAACCGGAGGTGCAACAAGGGTGAACGATCCATCGGCAGCGGCTTTGTCTAAGGCTTTTACTTTGTCCGGAGCAGGAGTCGCCATTTCGATTCGTACCTTGATGTCCTGCAAAGCTACCGATTTGCCGATCTGGTTGGAGATCGAGTCGATGTCTATTTGCTGTGCGGGAAGGGTAAACGTCGCCCGGTTTGTTTTGATTTCCAAGACGGCCTGCTTAGTCTCCATACTTTTAACCATCTGACCGTTTAATTCGGAGGCAAACGTATCGGAATCCGCGGTCACGGGAATCGTAACAACCGCATGCTGCCCCGCTGCTTGGAGCATATCTTCCAGCTTTTTCGGATCGAGAGCTACCGTAGTAACGGTTTGGCCATCGCGCTTGGAAGTTGTGATGTTTCCAGCCTTTTCCGAGTTGCCATTGACCAGTATAGCTGTGCTCGTATCGGCTTTTGGCGGAGCCGCAGGAGCCGTCGGCACGGTTGTTGTTGGCGGTACTGGTGTCGGTGCCGGCGTATTGGAATCGTCCCCGCTCGATGGCTGTTTTGGTATAACAGGATTCGATTCTGCCGAAGATTCGCCGCTGCCGGCACTGCTTATCGCTTTAACCGTAAATGTATAACTCGCGCCGTTGGTTAACCCGGTAACCGTAATTGGACTGGCTGCTCCAGTGACGATCATGCCGCCTGGCTGGGCTGTCACTTCATACCCCGTAATCGGTCTGCCGCCATTGTCCGCGGGAGGGGTGAACGTAATCGTCGCTTCACCGTTGCCTGCGACGGCCTTCACATTCGTCGGGGCGGCGGGAGTGGTTACCGGCGTTGCGCTTACAGGCAGGGAGGCAGGGCTGTCTTCGCCCAGATTCGTTGCCTTCACGGCAAAATAATAAGTCGTGCCGTTAGTCAGGCCGGTCGCCAAATAGTTGTACACGGAGCCGGTGACGGTCGCTACTTCGGTATCAATCGCGTCAGGATTTTCACTTTGGAAAATTTTATATCCGGTTGCTTCGTCTACGGGGTCCCAGGCAAGCGCCACTTGACCATTGCCGGCAACAGGCGGCTTCATGACCGGAGCACCCGGCGCAGGCGGCACCGGGGTAACTGCGCCCGACGATGCCGAAGCTGCCGAATCGCCTGCACGATTCGTCGCGATCACTGTAAAGGTGTAGGGAGTCCCGTTATCTAATCCGGTTACCTTAATCGGGCTGGCGCTACCGGTAACGGTCTTGCCTCCCGGACTTACGATAACCGTATACTGAGTAATCGGGCTCCCGCCGTTACGATCCGGTTCTTTAAAGCTGATCGTGGCTTCTCCGTCTCCGGCAATGGCCTTTACGTCGGTCGGGGCACTCGGCTTGTCCGCGACATGAACCGCTGCTGTATCTTTAAAGCTTCCGTCGGTCGTTTCCACCGTAATCGTTGCATTTCCGGGACCTACCGGCGTCACGACTCCGTTCCGATCCACGGTAGCCACCGTTTCATCGCTGGATTTCCAGGTGACGCTCCGATCCGCCGCATCTGCGGGTTCCACGGTCGCAATCAATGTTTGGGTTGCCCCGCCTACGGTAAGTTCCAAGTTTTTTGAATCGAGGGTAACGCCTGTAACGAGAACGTCCCCGGTATTGTTCACGTTGAGTGTAAAGGAATACGTTGTGCTTACGCTTCCGTCATTCAGAGTCACGGTGATGACAGATTGACCATAAGCATTGGCGGCAGGAGTCATCGTTAACGTTCGTTCGTCGCCGCTGCCTGTAATGACGAGGTTCTGATCAGCGATCAATGATGGATTGGAAGAACGGGCCGATACTTGAATCTGGTCCCCTTCGTCAGGATCGAGTGCTTTAAACGTTCTCGCCACCGACTTGTTTTTATCCATGATCGTACTTCCTACAAAGCCCGTATTTTGCGCCCAGGCAGCGTTACTGATCGTACCGTTGTTTCGTGGTCCTCCCGTATTCACTGCAATATTGCCGCTGCTGCGGTCGTTTAATTTATAATTGGCAACCAGATCAGCTTCGGAACCTGTCAAATCATCGTTCATCCCGCGAATAATTTCGTCTTGGCTCTTCGCTTTGCTCCAGAATCTTACATCCTTCATGCCGCCATTAAAATCGCCATCCTGTGCCCATGTGCTTTTGCCAAGCCAGTTGTTTGGTCTGGGCTTGTTACCGATTACGCTTAAATCCATTGGCCCCCGAGCCTTTAGCGCGCCGTCCCAGTAAATGCTTCCGGTCTTTTGGGTTTGGTCATAGACAATCGCCACATGAACCCATTGGGAGAGCGGGAAGTTTTCTTGTGTCGTAATATTGCCGCCGGCCCCTGGATATTGGCCTGTGTAGGAGGAGAAATTCATTTTGGTTCTGTCGAAGCCAACAAACACATTATAGTTGTTCATGCCAATCGAAGAATCGAAAAATCGCATCCATGTTTGAAAGGCATTCACTTTCAGGTATCCTTCTACGGTAAAGGAGTTCCCGTACATCCCAAAATCCGGAAAGGTCACGTAATCCCCGTTGCCATCGAAGCTGAGGTAGTCTCCTCCGCTGATTTCGGTCAGATAGGGCGGGTCGTTCACGGGCAGAACATGAATGCTGGCCGATCCCAAATCTGAACTGAATCCCGAATAACTCGTCGAGTCCACATAACTGTACTTCTGGAGGCTGTTTGCTGAAGCATCCCATAGCTTATACCTTACTGAAGTGTCTCCATTCCAATCCCTTGCAGGGACGAATCTGATTGAATCCGTGCTTTTTAGCAATAAGACGTGATTGTCCGAAGTCGGTTCGATATTATACCAAAGACCGATGCTGGCATTATAATACTGCCAATTACCATGGGCATTATCCAAGTTCGTAATCGCGACTCCTACATTCATCGGGTCCGAAACTTTCCCTGACAGAAGATCGGATATGCGCGCTCCTGCGCTGTTCGCATCGTCTTCATTGATGGACGGCAGTGCTGCCGGACTGTTGTCAATCCATACTAAGCTTGACCCGGTCTGTGCCAATACAGAATGGACCGGGCCGACACCAGATACGGCGAGCCCCAATGACAACGTAGAGCAAATAGCTATTTTTGTGAATGATTGCTTCATGTTCAGATCCCCTCTTATTAAGTCTGTTTTTTCTGCGACAAAAATCGGGATCATTATACATGAGCGCGATAAACAAAAAATAAACAAGAAAGAGCCCCCGAATGCAGTCGATTCGAAGACTCTTTGTTCAGCTAATTCGTATGCAGCAGTTTCTCGATATGCTCTTTAAGATGCGGTTCCGGCCTCGTACCAAGCTCCTGCAGAAGGGTTTCCTCTAGCAGGCGGTACTGCTGTAGCGCTTCGTTCTTTCTCCCAAGCCGAGCATAAAGCCGGATCATCTCATCATGGATATCTTCCCGGAGAGATTCCCGCTTCACGATTTCTCCAAAGTAATACAGCGATTTGGCGGGATCATTGCACTGGAGATAGTGTCTTGCGGCTGCCTCCAACATTTCTAAATACTTTTGTTCGAGACGGTGAATGATGCTGCCTGCCCACTCATAAGATTTGCCTTGCAATAAAGGTCCCGTGTACAGGGAGAGGGCTCTCTCCAGCAGATGCTCATGTTGCGACGGGTTCATTCTAATCTGCTTCGCCACGTTTTCAAACTCGTATAAATCACAATACACGCTGCCCTCGTGAATACGGATGTCATTCCGGCCTGCCTCGATGCACTGCCCCGCCTTATTGTCATGAATCGCTTTGCGAATATAGTAGAGGGTCTGGTTCAGGTTTTTCCATGCCTTTTGAGGCTCCAGGCCGTTCCATAACGTGTCGATGATTTCTTCCTTGCTTACCGTACCCTTGCACAGCAGAAAGGCAAACAATTCCTCCGTTTTAGGGCTTCTCAGTTTTAGCTGGGCGTGAGGTTGTCCGCGCTGCATGATTTTAAATCCGTTAAATAGATGAACGGCTATGCCTGATTCGGCAGGTGCATACCCGCGTCTTTTTCCGATCTTATTCAGCGTCTTACGAATTCGTTCCGAAGTGACTGGTTTCAGCACATAATCGAGGGCATTGACTTCGAAAGCTTGCAAGGCATACTCGTCATACCCTGTGACAAACACCAAATCTATGGAATCATCGAGCTCAGCCAGCAGGCTGGAAAGCTTCATACCATTCATTTCCGGCATTGAAATATCCAAAAAGACGACGTCTATCGGACTAGTCCTCACATATTCATAGGCTTCCAACGGATCCAAAAAAGCTGCGCATATTTCAACGGTTCCGCTCTCGGACAAAATTCTTCTCAAACGTTTCTGTGATAATTCTTCATCATCTACGATCATAGCTCGCAGCATACCTTAACCTCCAGTCGGCTTGATCGGCTCCGCGGGAATGGAGAAGGAAACCTTCGTTCCTGTTCCTTCCACGCTTTCAATAATTAGATTCGTCCCGTAAAGAAGCTTGATGCGCTGGCTTATATTCCATAGTCCCACACCTTTTGATCCGGCCCCCGGCGTCAGCAGCGCCTGCAGCTTCTGATCCCCGATGCCGCTGCCATCGTCTTCGACTGTAAAATTGACCCACGACTCCGTCGCCTTCTTGATGGATAGCTTTACGGTACCTCCGCGAAAATTGGACATCAGTCCATGCCGGATGGCGTTTTCCACAATAGGCTGCAGAACAAGCGGAGGAATACCGATCTCCAGATTGGCGTCCACGTCGTATTCCACATGCAACCTGGGGCCGAACCGAGCCTTTTCGATATGGAGGTAAGCTTCCACGAGTTCCAGCTCTTTCCTCAGCGTTGTAAGGGAATCAAGCTGTTTGAAATCGAAGCTGCCTCTTAAATACTGCGAAAGCTGAAGGGTCAGCTCCTCTGCCTGCTCGGGATCATCCATGCATAATTCGGCAATGGAATTTAGAGCATTGAACAGAAAATGCGGATTGATTTGGGACCGCAAAAAAGCGATTTCCGCATCCCTGGCATTTTTCACCGAAGCCTTTAATTTGGTTAGGCTCCGTACGCGTGCCATTAACTCCTCAGCTGCAAACGGCTTCCCGACAAAGTCGTTAGCCCCGTTTTCCATGCATAATTTTATATCGGCAGCCCGGTTTCTGGCCGTTAGCATCAATACCGGCAGCTCGAAGGAGGTGAATCTTTCTCTGATTTGCTTCAGCACCTCGTACCCGGACATATCGGGCATCGTCATGTCCAGAATGACCAGAAAGAAATGGGAGCTTCGGGATAGCTCATGAAGCGCCAGTTGTCCACGGTTGACGACCACAATGGAATGCCCTTCCAGTTTGAACAGGTTGATCATGGATTGAAGATTGGCATAATCGTCGTCCACTACGAGAATCGGCTCGTCGATTTTACCTGGAATATAAAGAGGATATTCCATATTCGGCATGTGCAGATCCGTTGGCTGCGTCTCCTTTGCTTGCGGGCTAACGTTCTGATTCGAAGCTCGCCCCGCCAAAGGAAGAGTAAAGCTGAACCTGGACCCAACCCCCGGGCTGGAACTCACAACGATTTCTCCTCCGTGAAGTTCTACCAGTTTCTTGGTAATGCTGAGTCCAAGCCCGGTTCCTCCGTCTGGATTGGTATCAGAAGCTGCGGCAGCTTGCTCATAGGCATCGAATATCCGGTCCTGAAGATGAGCCGGGATGCCGATCCCGGTATCCCTGACATGAACCTCTACCCGCTGGCCCAGCACCGCGGCGCTTACTTCCACGACGCCTTGATCGGAATATTTAACCGCATTGCCGATCAGATTATGCAGGATTTGTATCAACCGGTTGCTGTCCGCATACACCGAAGGAACTCCTGCAGGAATGTGATTTACAAGGGAAATTTGTTTACCCCCCAGCAAATACTGATGAACCCGGATCACCGAATCCACGGACGCCTTCAGATCTACGCTGCTCATAACAAGCGTAATATCTCCATATTTCATTTTGGAGTAATCGAGCAATTCGTTGACAAGATGAGTCAATCTTCTTCCGCTGCCTGTCACAATAGCCAGGTTTTGCGCCTGCTTCTCGTTCACAGGCCCTTCGACGCCCTTCAGTAAGGAATCCGTAATATTCACGATCGCATTTAAAGGCGTTTTTAATTCATGCGACGTGTTGGAGAGAAAGTCGTCTTTAATTTTATCCAGCTGGAGCAGCCGGTCTTTCATCGCATCAATGGTGTGATAGGCTTCAAAGAAACGAAGGACGATCAGAAAAATCATAATAATGTTAAATACGATAATGTATAACTGTCCGAGCAACAAGTTCTCATTGACCGACAAGGCGAACAGAATCGTGTCGAGCGAGTACAGGTTAATCGTCAGAATTGACATGAACAGAAGCAGCGATTTGAAACGGCTGGTATCGGGGCTTCGGACATAAAGAATGGCGGCTTTCAACAGCAGCCACACGAGCATCAATTCATAAAAAACGATGATATAAGAGTGGATCTGGGTGTAAACATGGATGGATAGAAACGGCACCATCACCAGAAAGCTTCCCAGCACAACGGTTACAGCCAGAGTCAGCTTGAAGGAAATCATATTTTTATGTACCTGATAGAAAAAGAGGGCTACGACAATAAAGGCGGCAATCGAGCTCATGTCCTTAATCTTATACAGCACTTCGAAGGGAATTCCGGACAAAAAATAAAGCAGCGGCCGTTCCCCAATCAAACCGTGGTAAAGCGAAAAGAGCAAACAGATGATCCCCGAAAGCAGAAGGGTATAGTCCTTCATGTTGTAGATAATCGTCGTGGCAAAGCAGATAAAATATATAAAAGACAGGATGGAGAGAATGGCGAGGATGCTGAATTCTCGGGCCATACTCTTTTGCTGGTCGGCGATCATGGTCGCCTGATCCCCGAAATAGATGGAGATCGGAATGCCCGCGTTAATATAATCATAATTGGCTACCTGCACGATAATTTCAATATCGTTTTGATCCGAGGCGAAGAGTCCGGTTTGCGGAACGTTTCCCGGCCGGTAAGCCGCAGCGTTCGTGGAAGGCTGTCCATCCTCAAAGAGCTTATGTCCGGCGACATAGACCGAGCTCGAAAAGCGGATATTCGTCTTTTTCAGGGCAAAAATACCGTGGATCGGTACGTTTCTCAGCACCATGCGATAAGTGGCCGAACCGTGCGCAGGTAGACGTTTGCCGTTTATTGCTTTCCCGTTCCAGCGGGAGGGCACCTGCATATAAGTCGAGGGTACAGGCTTTGCTGCTTTAAAGTCTTCCGGGGTAAGGAGCTGATTCCAATAAAATTGCCATTCTCCGTCCAGCTTTATTCTTTTGTTCTGTTTGAAATCCCAAGCGGATAGATCCATGACGCCGGCCCGAACCTGTAACCCGTCCGATCGTTGATGATCACGCTCTATGAGGAGTGATAAAGGGATAGAAGAAAAAACAATCAGGCTTATCATACAAATAACGACGATCCTCTTGAGCACTAGGTCCGCTCCTCTTCCATTTTGAATGGTTCGATTTTGAATGAATCCATTCGACAATATATGATAGATTCCTTCAAAATGCAATAATCCTAGCGGCTGCTATGATTTTCGCCGTACACCATTGCCCTTGGCATGCAGCGAAAAGATTTGTAATCTGGATTACAGAAGAGGAAATGATGGTGGTTTATGATGAATGTAACACTCCGCTACAGGTTATGTTACGCGAGGAACGAATATCGCGGAGAGCGGAGCGGTGGTCGTTGGCAATATTGAAAGGAGGGGCAAAATGTTGTTTGATGAGGCGATGGAAAACATAACATCATTTTTGCCAAAAATAAAGATATTTGAATCGCTTCCGGCAGAAATTATCCGTGAAATCGAACGATTGGTAACAAGATCAAATACGTATAAGCTTTCAAAAAACTCTATTCTTCAAACGCCCGGTGATGAAAGGAACGGCTTGTTTTTCGTCATCGCCGGTAAACTTCGCTTATACAAAACCAATTCGGCCGGCAAACAGCATACGGTCTGCATCCTAAGCGAAGGCGGCATGTTTGGCGAGGTTGAAACGTTTTCGTTGGGCACAAGAGGGACTTATGTGGAGACGATGGAAGACTCGATTGTTTTTTCGATTCCGGCTGAACAATTCGAACCGCTTTTAGCCAAGTATTCTGAATTGTCTTTGCGATTTTTATCGGAAATGAGCAAACGCCTGCGAGATCAGGATGAATTAGTGGAAAAATTGGTTTTTAGGGATCTGCGCGGTAAAGTGCTTTACTTTCTCAATCGACTATCTAAAAAGTTCGGCGTAGAGGAAAATGGATACCGAAAAATCGATATTCCCCTGACCCATCAAGAATTGGCCAATATGATCGGTGCTACAAGAGAAGCGGTATCGCTTACCTTACAGGAACTATCCAATGAAGGTATTATCGTGACCAGCCGTAGAATGGTCATGATTCATATCGAAAAAGCGATGAAAGAACTGGCTTGATTCCATGACCCTTATGAATTTCCTTCGAATGTATGCTTTCGACGTAATCTAAATTACTGTCGAATTCTTCATCTAGCGTTATGATGAAAGCCGTAACGGAATCACTGCAAAATATGAAGCTTACAGGAGGAGTCGACATGTCCAATCAACAAGTTCAACTGAATATTCGATTCAAAGCTAAACCAGGGAAAAAAGAAGAATTCCGCAAGGAGCTGTATTCCCTTATTGAGGAGATGTCATCCGAAAAGGCATTCATTAGCGTCATTGTTTCGGACGATCTGGATCAGCCGGATGACTTGATCATTTATGAAACATGGCAAGGCACGAGAGATAGCTGGCTTGCGGAAGAATTTATTAAACCATACCGCAAGAATTACGAAAAAACACTAGGCGATTTCATTGTGGATCGAAGCGTCAGCTGGTTGCAGCCGAAGGGCGAATGGGGAAGTCATATAACGCGGCAGTAAAATTGATCGGTGACCGGGTTACCGGCGTTCAGGGCGACATTTCGAATTTGAAGGACTTGGACAAACTGTTTGATACGGTAAAGCAGGAGAAAGGACATCTGGATATTCTATTCGCAAACGCCGGACTTGGCAGCATTCTTCCTTTGGGGCAAATTACGGAAGAGCAGTACGACACGACTTTCAACGTGAACGTAAAAGGTACTTTGTTCACCGTCCAAAAGGCTTTGCCGCTGTTTCCCAATATGAGGGGAACCATCATCATAACCGGCTCGACGGCGGGTACTGTTGGCGACGCAGGGTTTAGTGTCTACGGAGCCAGCAAGGCGGCTCTCCGTCAGATGGCGAGAAGCTGGATAATGGATTTGAAAGGCACAGGGATACGACTTAATGTACTGAGCCTCTGCGGGGTCCCACGCGCCAGCTTATGATGATATGTGAAGTTACCGCACAGCCTTTTTCTAGGTCGCTTTTGGTGCAGCAGCCAGCCAATACCCGCAAGGTGCCGTTCAATACTTGATTGCCGCCAATTTGATAAACAATAACCCGCAGCCTGAACGTTGAAGTCCATGCTGCGGGTTATTTTTACATTTTTTAATAACGCTCGAGTACCAGATTCGTCTTAAGCGAGTCGGCAGGCACAAGCCAGCCTTTGCCTTCCAGCAGATTTAGCAGCTTCGTCCGGCTGGATGCAGCCGTCGTGTAATCATCGGTCTTGAAGGAGATTTCAATGATGTTTTCCGTTCCGTTACCGTCCGCGCTGACGATCGGCCAAAGCTCGATATCCGTTTTCAAGCCGTCAAACGTTCCCGAGTATTTGCTGACCGAAACCGGGCCATGCGCGTAGGATTTTTTTAACACAGCCGTTCCCCAGCCCGACCCGTTTGTCTTATCGAGTTTGCCCGGGATGTTGTTTACGAGGATTTCAAGCGCGTCTTTTTCGCTTGGCAGCATCAACCCTTTGGCAGCCGAAACCTCTTTATCATTTGAGAAACTAAGCGTTTGCTTGCCGTAACCCCAATCGATCTCCGCATCGTAATTCGTGTCCGCCGCGCTGAAGCCGTCGCGGTTCGCCTGGTCCAAAGCGGCGTTGATGTCGCCGTTGACGATGGCATACCGTTTTTTGTAGGTCATCTCGTACTTTTTCTTATCCTCTTTTTTGCGGAAGCGCACATTCCATCCCGAGCCGTTCAGGTCAAGAGATCCCGTATCAAAATACTCCACCAGCATCCTTGCGGCAGGCTCTTCGATCCGAAAAGTCTCCTTCACCTGATCCTGCAGCGTTTGATCTTGATTCAGCACCCGATCGGCGTTCAACAAAAATTTGACTTCATAGGACGGCACCGCGTTGGCTGCGGCTTCGGCTTTGCCGGCAGGCTGCCAGCCGGTAAGCATGATTACCGCGCTCAAAGCGGCTATGACGATGGATTTCGTTGTTTTGGCCTTACGTTTCATCATTTCATCTCCCTTGATTGGATGTATGGTTCGTAACCTACTGTAAAGGGGTATTGTCAAACCTTCATCAAGGAAATGAAGCATTCAGGTAAAAAATAGAAACATTTAATCTTGGCCTTCCAAGAGCGGCTCTTGGGAAGATTGCCGCCACTGTTCCAACAGCTCGATGAAACGACTGCTCGTCACCGACAAATAACGGTCCTTATTGGTCATGACGTAAACTTGTCGTTCGACCGGAAGATCCGGAATCGGCCACATCCGGAGCAGGCCTCCGGCCGCTTCGGATTGAACCGCCATACGCGAGACGAAGGAGATATGCTCGCCAAGGATGACGGCCTGCTTGATCGCCTCCAAGGAGTCGAGCTCCAGACTGGAGAAGGGGCGGATGCCCTGCCGGTCCAGCCATTGATCGGTGATGCTTCGGGTGTTGGATGCCTTGCCGTGCAGCACGAAAGACGAAGCGGCAATCAGCTCCGGCGTCCATTCCGCGGCGTCCGCGAACGGATGGGAAGGAGAGCAGATCAGTACCAGCTCGTCCTTACAAAGGGCCTGCGCCTTCAGCGGCGATTTGTGAAAAGGGTCGGTGGACAGGATGCCGATATCAATCTGGTGGGCGTGCAGCATCTGCATGATGGCCGGAGCGGTTTTGACGGACAACGTCACACGGATTCCAGGAAACGACTTGGTAAAAGAATCGAGAATCGCCGGTAAAATATACGTCGCAGGCACGTAGCTTGCCCCAATGGATAACGTACCCTGCTTGAGCGTATCAAAATCATTGACGACCCGCTGCGCTTCCGATGCGAGCGCATTGATTTTGGAGGCGTAATGAAGCAGGGCGTAACCGGCGTCCGTCAAAATAATTCTCCCCATGCGGGCATCGAACAATTTCACCCCGAATTCGCGTTCGAGATTTTTCATATGAAAGGTGACCGTCGGCTGCTTGAGGCCCAGGAGGTCGGCAACCGTGGTAATTTTATGGTGCTTCTCCAGCAGCTCGACAATCTGCAATTTCAACAAATTGAGATTCATCATCTTCGATATCCCTACCTTCTTATAAGCTTATCCCCTATCTATAGATTAAATCTATGAATGTTAACGGAGTTCATTGAAAGAATTAATTGTCATTTTACATTCCGGTAATACTGTCTTTCATTCCTGCAGGTAGACTGGTTATGTGAGGATATTGCGAAGAGCGGCTTTCCATCGGCAATATATTGAGCGAAACGGTTCGGTTCGCCTATATATTGGACCAGGGAGCGGCCGGAATCGAATTTTGCAAAATCCTGATGCAGGAACGAAGGAATCAACAAACGTACCCAATGCTAAAGCAAGGAAGGGAATCAACAGATGGATTTGAACATACGCGGCGTCGGCAAAAGCTTTGGCGGAAATGTCGCACTGCATCCAACCGATCTCATAATCCGCCATGGAAAGTTCACGACGCTGCTCGGACCTTCGGGATGCGGGAAGACCACCCTGCTGCGTTTAGTCGCGGGTCTGGAACGGCCTGACACGGGGAGCATCAGCGTCGGGGAAGACATCTTGTCTAGCGAATCGAAAGCCGTACCGCCTGAACGACGCGGTTTCGGCATGGTGTTTCAGGATTTTGCGCTTTGGCCGCATATGACCGTCTTCGAAAACGTGGCCTTCGGGCTCCGGGCCACCGGACGCAAGGAAGGGATTCGGGACAAAGTTATGGAGGCTTTGGACAAGGTGAAGCTGACCGGCATGGAGCTGCGGTATCCGCATCAGCTGTCTGGGGGCCAGCAGCAGCGGGTCGCATTTGCCAGAGCGGTCGTGACGCGTCCGCGGCTGGTACTTTTCGACGAGCCGCTAAGCGCGCTCGATGCGGTACTCCGTGACGAGATGCGCCTGGAAATGATGTACCTGGTTCGTGAAATGGGGTTAACCGCCCTATATGTAACGCATGATCAGGTCGAAGCGATGTCGATGTCGGACGAGGTCATTGTGATGCATGGGGGAAAGGTGCTGCAAAAAGGGGAGCCCGAAGAAATTTACAATCAGCCGCAACATCCGTTTGTCGCGCGGTTTATCGGAAAGTCCAACTGGTTGGCCGATGGACGCTCCATGTTTAGGCCGGAACAGATCCGGTTCGAGCCGGGCGGGCAAGAGACTTTATCCTTTACAGCGGTTGTCGCGCATGTGAGCTATGTCGGCGACCGGTATGAGGTCAGGCTGAAGTCGGACGAGGCTGCCGAGCCTTGGCTCGCCTACTATCCAAGGCGGATGAGCGAGGGGACGGAAGTTACGATTTATCTGCCGCCTCAATGCATTCAGCGGTTGAATGAGAATTAAAAATTTCGGAATTCAAAATCAATTCAAGGGGGAAACGACGATGTTTAACATGACACGGAATAAATGGAAGAAAGGAAGCGCTCTGATTCTGGCACTGACGCTTGGAGCGGCACTTGCCGGCTGCGGAAGCAACAAAGCCGCCGAAGATACGGCCGCGGCTGCGGGAGAGGGCAAACCGGCCGAGACGGCGGATAAGACGCTTACGGTATATACGGCGGGCCCTGAGGGATTGGCAAACAATCTTATCAAGGAGTTCGAATCCCAATCCGGTATCAAGGTCGAGACGTTCCAAGGGACGACAGGGAAAATTCTGGCCCGCTTGGAGGCTGAAAAATCCAATCCGGTAGCCGATGTGGTTATTCTTGCCTCGCTGCCATCCGCCCAAGGCCTGAAAAAAGAAGGATTGACGCTCGCTTATCCGGAAGCGAAAAACGCCGACAAGCTGAACAAGGATTGGTCCGACCCGGAAGGCAACTACTTCAGCACCAGCGCATCGGCGCTTGGCATCGCCTATAACACCAAGCTGGTCACGACGCCGCCGACATCGTGGAGCGACTTGGCCAAACCGGAATACAAGGATCAAATTAATATCCCGGATCCGTCGCTGTCCGGCTCGGCCCTTGATTTCATCACAGGCTATCTCAGCGACAAAGGCGATGGAGGATGGTCGCTGTTCGAGAGCTACAAGGCTAACGGCGTTGCCATGGCCGGCGCCAACCAAGAAGCGCTGGATCCCGTCATTACCGGCGCCAAAAGCATGGTTGCGGGCGCGGTCGATTACATGACTTATAAAGCCAAGGCCAAAGGCGAGCCGATCGATATCGTCTATCCGCAGGAGGGCACCGTAATCAGCCCGCGGCCTGCGGCGATCCTGAAATCCACCAAACACGAAGAGAACGCGAAAGCATTTATTGACTATCTGCTCTCCGACTCGGCCCAGAAGCTGGTCTCCGATGCTGCGCTGCTGCCGGGCCGCACGGACGTTAAAGCCGAGAACCGCGCCAATCTGGGCAACATTCCGCTGCTGAAGACGGACTGGACCTGGATGGGCGAGCACGGCACCGAAGTAACCGACAAATTCACAAAGCTGTTGAAATAACATGAACCATACTTTGCTTCAACGTCAAATCAAAATCTGGTCAATGGTATTTGCATTCCTGGTCCTGATCTTACTCATCGCCTTGCCTTTGGCCGAAATTTTCATTCAAAGCGTATACCGGGATGGGGAGCTGCGGTGGTCAGCCCCATTCCGTACTTTGGCGGATTCCGATATGATGGTCGTGCTATTGTCTTCCATCTGGCTTGGGGTATGCGTCATTCTTGGTACGACAGTGATCGCCCTGCCGCTCGCGTGGGTAATGGTGAATACAAGGTTCGGCCGGTGGCGCTGGCTGGAGATCGTGTTCCTGATTCCCTTCATGACGCCGCCTTACATCGGCTCGATGGGATGGATTTTATTCATGCAAAAAAACGGGTACCTGGAGCAGCTGGCTCCAGGCCTTTCCGGGCTTGGCGGCGCGTTTTTCTCCTTTGGGGGCATGGTTGCGATCATGAGTCTGCATCTCTATCCGTTCCTCTATTTGCTGCTGCGCGGGGCATTGGAGAGAATCGGAGGGAATATGGAGGAAGCGGCCGCCGTGATGGGCGCGCCGTTCACGTACCGCTTTCGCCGGGTGATTGCCCCGCTGCTGCTGTCCGCCTTTGGCATGGGAGCGATGCTTATCTTTGTCAAAACGATCGCGGAATTCGGCACGCCGGTTACGTTTGGGAAACGTATCGGATATGAAGTGATGACATCCGAGATTCATAAGTATATTTCCAGCTGGCCGATCGATTTCGGCAAGGCCACTTCACTGTCGTCCGTGCTTCTGGCGAGCTGCCTGCTGGTCTGGTACATCCAGTCCGTCGTGAACCGAAAATACACTTTCGGACTGGTCGGAGGAAAAGGCGTTCGCCGTTCCTCCATACGCGGCACCGGCTGGCTGCAATGGCTGGCGGGAATCTACGTGGTTCTTCTTCTGATCGTTTCGATTGGCATCCCTTATTTCTCCGTCGTGGCGGCTTCCACGATGAAGCTGCGGGGGATCGGGCTGGCTTGGAACAACTTTACGCTCGATTTTTATAAAGAGCTGCTCCGCTGGAATTCTCCCAGCATGAAGGCACTGATGAACAGCCTGTGGCTCTCTTTGGCGGCGTCGACCATCGCTTTGATTCTGGGCACCTGGTTCGCCGTTGCGATCGGCAGGTCCAAAACCCGGGGGCAGCGAACGATCGATCTGCTCAGCCTGCTTCCGAACACGGTGCCGGGGATCGTGTTAGTCGTGGGATTAATTTTGTTGTGGAACTCCCCATGGATGCAGGTTCCGCTTTATAACACCTACGGCATGGTCATTCTCACGTATGTCGTATTATTTGTTCCATACACGGTGCAGTACGTTAAAAGCGCCTTTACCCAGATCGATCCCAAACTGTTCCAGGCAGGTCAAGTGTTTGGCGCAAAACCGGTTTACGTGTTCCGCAGGGTGCTGCTGCCGCTGATTGCTCCGGGAATGCTGGCCGGATGGATGATGACTTTTACGATCGCATCGCGGGAGTTGGTCGGTTCACTGCTCATTTTACCGCCGTCCATGCAGACGTCAGCGACGTACATCTATGCCCAATTCGAGCAGGGACAAGTATCGCTCGGGATGGCGATGGCCGTCATCTCGGTGGGGCTGACCACTTTGCTCCTCGTCCTGCTGGAAGCCGCGGGCTCCAAAAGAAAGTGGGCCGCTCCATGATGGAACTGAAAGTGTGGGGCGGCGCCGGCGAGCATGGCCGTTCTTGTTACGTACTGACGGGAAATCAGCATCGGATTATGCTCGATTGCGGCGTTAAAAAGGAAGGGGCCGGGCAGTACCCTTTGCTCGAGGAAAACCTGATCCCAGGGTTGACGGCCGTATTTCTCTCGCATGCGCATGAGGATCATTCCATGGCTTTGCCTTTGTTATACAAGCTTGGTTATCGTGGCGAAATTTGGTCAACAAGGCCGACCGTCAAGCAGCTGGAGCTTTATTTTGCCAATTGGCGTAAATACGTAACGGGGCGAAAGGGCGAACTTCCTTATGACGAGACGCATATTTCCGCCATGCGCTTTCGTATTCTGGAGGATGAAATCGAGAGGGGCGAATGGCTTGAAATAAAGGAAGGGTTGCAGTTTCAGTGGGGGCGAAGCGGCCATATGCTCGGTTCCGTCTGGCTGCGGATTCATATGGAGGACCATCATCTGTTTTATTCGGGAGACTTCAGCCGCGAGTCCGAGCTGCTTACCGTCGATCCGCCTGGAGAGTCCTTTTCTCACGATTCCGCGTCCGACTGCCATCCGTTCCCGCCCAAAATGACCCTGTCGATCATTGATAACGCCTATGGGATGAATGAGGAATCGCAGGATCAAAAGTTGAACACGCTTAGCCGGTACATTCTTGGGGTTCTGGAGCGAGGGGGGCATGCGCTATTGCCGGTTCCTGCTTTCGGGCGGGGGCAGGATTTGCTGATCTGGGCAATGAGGCAGTTCCCGGAACGACGGATCGTTGTCGAACGGGAAATCGTTGAAGGTTTGCGACAAATGGCCGAGTGGGAAGACTGGCTTCGTCCGGAAGCTTGTCATGAGATCGAACTAGCTTTGCGTTCTTCCCGTCTCCATATTCCTGAGAACCAGGAAGAACGGATCAGCTTGCTTCAAGTCAGTGACCCGCTGATCGTTTTTACGACCGATGGCATGATGGAGTCGCAGCGCGCCCGTTGGTATGCGGAGAGGCTTTCATCCTCCCCGTTACATGCCGTAATCATTACGGGACATGCAAGCGAAGGGACGTTTGCCCGGCGGCTGCTGAAAGGCGAAGCCGGGGAGTCGTCCTGCGAGGTGGTTCGGATGGGCTACAAAATCCATCAGGGGCTGAATGACGTCCGCCTCATGCTGAATCAGATTTCAAGCAGGCATACAGTACTGGTTCACGCGCCTAAACCGGAAACCGACCAAGTTATATTTGATCTCGAACGGGAAGGGCATCGGGGCATGCTTTCCTTGCATCCGGGAGCGGCCATCACTTTTAATTATCGATGAACGTAATCAATCACTCTCCGCAGAACAAGGTGATGGGGAAGAAGACGGCAGAGCGGGACCCTTGCCTTATTAGAAATGAGGCAGCTTTTTAGAGTAAGGACAACCTTTACTGAACCGTACCCTATCGAGTGACTTTTTAAAGTGTCTACTCGATAGGGTACGGTTCATACATGAAGGTTGTTCTTTTTTTATGCAAACATGGGCCTGCTGGGTAAATGTATATTAACCTATAGGGCTGCCCGCGAGTTATTTTCACTTGAAAAATTTAACTAATTAAAATTGTACTTTTAGGCAACCTAGTTTTTTTGGTAAAATAGTAGTCTGGGTGATAGAGTATCGCCGTAAAAGAGAAAAAATGAAGGGGAAAAAGTATCGGCGTTGACCGAGAAGAGGAGGACACATGAAATCTATTAAGCTCTCAATTTTTTACATTACGTTGCTGCTCCTCATGGTGACCGGTTTGATCGGTCCGGCGGGAGGCGCCGCGGCGGAGCCGAATTCCGGCAAAACCTATGTAATCGGCACCGACATTACGTTTGCGCCTTTTGAATTTCAGGACGTTAACGGCAAATACGTCGGGATCGACATGGATCTGATGGATGCCATCGCCAAAGACCAAAATTTCAAGTATCAAATCAAGCCCCTTGGTTTTAACGCAGCCGTGCAGGCTTTGGAGTCGAACCAAGTGGACGGCGTCATCGCGGGCATGAGCATTACCGACGAAAGAAAGCACAAATTCGACTTTTCCGAACCTTATTTTGAATCCGGCGTGGTTATGGCCGTCGGCATAAAAAATGACACGGTCAAAAGCTACGACGATTTAAAAGGAAAAAAAGTTGCAGTCAAAACCGGTACGGAAGGTTATACCTTCGCACAATCCATTGCTCCGAAATACGGATTTACGATCGTGCCGTTCGATGATTCCTCCCAGATGTACGAAGACGTGAAAGCCGGAAACTCCGTGGCCTGCTTTGAAGATTATCCCGTGCTGGCCTATGTTGCGACCCAAAGCAAGGACCTTAAAATCGTGACCCCGAAGGAAGCGGGCGCCTCCTACGGATTTGCCGTGGGCAAAGGCAAAAACAAAGAGCTTCTGGAAAAATTCAATACCGGCCTGGCCAATCTTAAGGCAAGCGGCGAATATGACCGCATTAAAGAAAAGTATCTTGGCGAAGATGCCGCCGGACCGGCGAACCAGAGCCGCTTTGAACTGATTAAGCAGTCTCTGCCGCCGCTTTTGGGCGGTCTTGGCAAAACGCTTATGTACACGATCGTGTCGCTCTTTTTCGCTTTTATTTTGGGCCTTATTTTCGGATTTATGAAAGTGGGACATAATCGGTTCCTGCGCGGGGTGGCGACGGTGTTCGTCGATCTGTTCCGCGGCATTCCGCTCATTGTTCTCGCAATGTTTATTTACTTCGGCATTCCGCAGGCATTCGGCTTTACGATGCCGTTGTTCCTGGCGGCGATTCTGACGCTGAGCCTGAATGCCGGCGCGTATGTGACGGAAATTATTCGCGGCGGCATTCAATCGATCGACCGGGGGCAAATGGAAGCGGCCCGTTCGCTTGGTTTGCCGTATCGCAAAGCAATGATCAAGATCATCATCCCGCAGGCGGTCCGCATCATGGTTCCGGCGTTTATCAACCAGCTTGTCATTACGCTGAAAGACACGTCGATCCTGTCTGCGATCGGTCTGGTCGAGTTGACGCAGTCCGGTAAAATCATTATCGCCAGAACGTACGAGTCCTTTACCATCTGGGCGGAAGTTGCCATTATGTACTTGATTGTCATCATTATTTTAACGAAGCTTTCCAGCTATCTCGAAGGGAGGGTGCGCCGTGGGTAAAATCCGGGTTGAAGGATTGAAGAAAAATTATGGCGCCAATCAGGTGCTGAAGGGCATCGACATGCAGGTCAAGCAGGGTGAAGTCGTCTGCGTTATCGGTCCTTCCGGTTCGGGGAAAAGCACGTTTCTGCGCTGCATTAACCGACTCGAGGACATTACGGAAGGCCGGGTCATCGTTGATGACCGGGACCTGAACGATCCGAAAACGGACATTAACAAGGCACGCGAAAATATCGGCATGGTATTCCAGCATTTCAACCTGTTTCCGCATTTCAGCGTGCTGAAAAACATTATGTTCGCTCCGATGGAGCTTGGAAAAATGAATGCGAAGGAAGCCCGGGACACGGCGATGAAGCTGCTTACGCGGGTCGGACTCGCCGACAAGGCGGACGCTTTCCCGAGCCAATTATCGGGCGGGCAAAAGCAGCGGGTGGCGATCGCCCGCGCGCTGGCGATGAACCCCGACGTGATGCTGTTCGACGAACCGACGTCGGCGCTTGACCCCGAAATGGTCGGCGAGGTGCTCGGCGTCATGAAGGATCTGGCGCGCGAAGGGATGACGATGATGATCGTCACGCACGAGATGGGCTTTGCCCGAGAGGTGGCGGATCGCGTCATCTTCATGGACGGAGGGTATATCATCGAGGACGGCACGCCTGAAGAAGTGTTCGGCAGTCCGAAAAACGAACGTACGATCAGCTTCCTGCAGAAAGTGCTGTAAGCAGGAAGAGGCTGCTTTTAAGCGGATCGAATCTGTTGTATGGGTAAAAACAAAGGCTCTCGCAGGCAGCTAAGGCTGACTTGTGGGAGCCTTTTTGAAATCTAAGTTTCGAAGAGATTGCTACCGTATATATCAAGAAAACTTTACGCAAAGAAGCCGTTCTTAACTAATGCATATAACTTTACATTCATATAACTGTAGAGTAATATAATAAACATGAATACTGATGTGCTGTTTGAAGTGTTGTCCGAACCGAACCGGAGGGCGATCCTTGACTGCTTACGGGTCCGGGACCGATCGGTGGGAGAATTGGTTGAACTGTCGTCCCTGAGCCAGCCAGGGGTGTCCAAGCATTTGCGGATTCTTCGGGAAGCCGGGCTCGTCACCGTTAGGAACGTTGCCCAGAAGCGTTTGTACAGCTTGAATGCAAAGCCTTTGGAGCAGATTAATGATTGGCTTGAGCCTTATCGCAAATTTTGGAACGGCAAGCTGGATGATTTGGAACGTTTTTTGGATGAAGAAAAATCATGACCATGTCTTAGCGGCGGGATACAAGGTTATATTTTTAAAAACGGGCTACTAAAAAGGAGGATAAGCCATGAACCAATTGGCCGTAGTTGAGCAGGACGGGGAGGAAACCCGGGTACGGTTCGTACGCCATTTGAAGCATCCGGTGGAGAAAGTCTGGTCGGCGCTGACGGACAACGACAAGCTGAAACAATGGTTTTCCGAGCTGCGCGTGGAAGATTTGCGCGAGGGCGGGACCATCTCTTTCGACATGCAGAACGGTACTTATGAATATTTCGAAATTCTGGAACTGAAGCCGTTATCCGTGCTGGAATATACGTGGGCTGAAAACCGCGTCCGGTTTGAGCTGTACCCGGAGCCGGAAGGCTGCCGCCTCGTTTTGATCGAAACCGTCGTCGAAATCACCGATCATACTCCTAAGGACATTGCCGGATGGGATGTATGTCTGGATGTAATCGAGGCGCTTCTGGACGGAAGGACAGTATCGCAGCGGAAAGCCGTTTGGGAAGAAAAATACCCGAGATATGTCGAGAAGTTTGCGGAGCTCAACCGGAATAAATAGAAGCAGAAAGAAGGAGCCTTCTGATCCGAATGGATCGGAGGGCTCTTTTTTCGAGGGGCAATATGGGGTACCGTCAGGAAAATGCGGATTTGTCTGCTGCCAACAATGGAAACATCTCCTGCCCGAACATGCTCCCGAAGTTCTGTTAAAACAGCCATTTCATAGTAATGACGATTGATTGTTGTACCATCATCCTCGTATAAATGCTTTTTCCAACGTTTTGAAATAAAATCCACAGGCGAGTCATCAGGCACTTTTCGCTTTCCGGATTCGTTCATTCCTCGTCGTTCTATTACTTTTAGAAATGTTTCGGGTGAAGGATGACCCGGTGGTTCCTTTAACCAACCCAATATCGTTTTATTGGATGCGGATGGATGCAAAGATTGAAAACATTTGATTGTGGTGTTATAGTTTTCCTTGAGTAAGACAAAGGAGGGGTACCATAATGAAAAAAAGATCATTGAATTCTTTATCTAAAGGTGTAGGGTACTCAACTGCCGTTTTTTTTGTGTTTGCTAATCATGGGAGAAGTCTGTCTAATTTCAGAAATAACGACTTAAATCCTTTGATTAGAATCTCTAATTAAAGTAGTGGGATAAAAACCACAGGTCGTTTCCTGTGGAAATTATTAAAACATGTTACTAAAAACCACAGGGATTTTCCTGTGGTTTTTTTATTTTCAGAAGGAGGAAAGAACATGGAGAAAACGAAAGAAATATTTATTAGGCAATTGGAATTATCAGATGCGGAGGATTGTCTTAAGTTAGAGGTTGAAAATAGAGACTTTTTCCAACTCTATGGACCTCTAAAAGATGAAAAGTTTTATACAATGGATGGACAAATTGAGCGAATTGAAAAGTATGTTTTACTAGCTAAGCAGGACTCAGCTTATTCTTTTGGTATATTTCTGACAGACAGTAAGCAACTGATTGGGAATGTTACACTATCTGAGGTTGCAAGAGGTAACTATCAGAGTTGTTGGATTGGGTATTCCTTAGACCGTAAGCATAATGGGAAGGGATACATGACAAAGGCCGTCAAATTAGCTGTAGACTATGGATTTAATGAATTAAAGTTACATCGAATTGAAGCTGGAGTTATGCCTCATAATATACCTTCCATCAAAGTGCTGGAAAAAGCAGGGTTTCATAAAGAAGGAATAGCAATAGAGAATGTCAAGATTAATGGAAGGTGGGAGAATCATCAAATATTAGCGATTGTTAATAATGAAGAGTACGATTCGAAAGGAATTGGAAAAAACGCCCCTGGTATTTCTTTGCCAATGGGAGAATACACACCTAACGATTGTGCCGAGTGAAGCGGAATTAATCGTTTCTTCAGGCCAAGTAGGAATAGATACGGAAGAAATATGCAGGGATTTATTACCGGTTATCGAATAGGTTATGAAAGTGAATAACACCAATTCATGGAGGTGCTCAATGCATCCTGAACTTAATAAATTTATGGCACGCAAAATCATCGGCATCGGAAACATCGGTAAGCCGTCCCGCCCTGAAGAAGCTTGGCCGGCATTGTTTGCAAGGATTGATCAAATTCCAGGCCGGGTGAATCGGTCGGAAACGCTCGGCGTGATCAAAAGGGATGAATACGGCTATCTTGCTGGCGTAGAAACCGCGCTCTCAAGCGAAGTGCCCGAAGGGATGTCTTCGTATATCATACCCGCCGGGGAATATGCTTACTTAAGGCATAAAGGCCCACTAAGCCAGATCAACGAAACGTTTGAAGAACTGATTGCCTGGCTACGTAAAAACGATTATGAACAATTCGACGTCGTTTGTTTTGAAGTGTATGATGAAAGATTTAAAGGTGAAAACCCCGAAAGCGAAATTGATATGTACATACAGATAAAATGACGTATGCAACGGCTGATATAACCAAGGCAAAGGGCTTTAACACTCACCTTAAAGTAAGTACCTTTGAGACTCCCACGGCTAAAGCCGCAAGCTGACACCTTCGGTATCATTGGGATTCTTGGGTGGTAGTCGGTCGTGCATTTCTGCTAACCGTAGTTCCCCCAAGTTCAGGGCTGTCTCATCAGCCCGTCCTAAGACAGTGCATATAGCATCTTAGG
>NZ_JAVLSX010000021.1:0-63596 GCF_031583795.1 Paenibacillus sp. VCA1
CATCCCGAACACGACCGTTAAGCCCTCCAGCGCCGATGGTACTTGGACCGAAGGGTCCTGGGAGAGTAGGACGCCGCCAAGCGAAGGACCACTGTTGATGTATAATCGACGGTGGTTTTTTTATTTTATGGCGCAGGGCATTATTTATCGTTTGATACTTTTTTATGGGTGGCATTTCAATTTAAAGCGGTTATTGTCGATATAATCTTTGTTACTATCGTTGCAGGGATGGCCATGCCAGGGATAAATGTGAATCGGCAGGATATCCCACGAAAATGGAGTGTTTATATCGGTGAGCTTTTACTGCTCACTAAACTAAAGTAACATTTTTGTTACCGACGCGCCAAAAGTTGTCAGTATAATATGAAGTGTACATGTCAGGAGGTGTATTGGAGGTTATTAAGGGAACCGATCTTGGAAGAAGGAGGACATACATGCACAGACGTTCTTGGCTGCATGCTCTTCTTTTGTTTAGTATCGTTATGCTGCTGCTTGCAGGATGCGGAAAGTCTCAACCATCGTGGTCGTCTTTTGAAGGGGCCGCAAACGAAAAGACCTTTCCCGTTCCGAAAGAAGCAAACCGAACCGATCGTAATGTAGGAAATACTAAAATAGATTATGTCCGTTATTCAATGAGCGGCCTCAAGGAAAAGGACAGTTTTCCCGAGGAATATTTAGAGAAAATAAAAGAGTGGGGTTGGCGCGAAAACACGGATGAATCCGAAGGGGCTTCCAAAGTATTCGAGAAGCAGAACCGGGTTGTCCATTTGACCATACACGATAATTATTTCACGGTCACCGTACTAGCGAAAGGCAAGGCGGCTGTAAAAAGCACGGACTCCACCAAACCATAAAAGACCCGCATCTTAAGATGCAGGTCTTTTTTTAATATTAGAGATTGATTCTTAATCATTAATCACATGGATTGAAATTCCGGTTTGAATCCATAGCGTTTACTGCTGGTAATAAGAAATATCCTGACGGTTGAATTTGATCATTCCGTCTTTGGGCAGCCTGGATAGACGGGCGTAGACATAGAAGCGCGGAAGCAAAAGCCACAGGTGCCAGAACAGCAAGGAAACGACAAACGAAAGGGGAGACAAAAACAGAAACGCTAGAAAGAGCACCAGCCCGATGCTTGTAATGTACGTATAAACTTTTCTGAACATGCGGAAGCTGATATGCTGATCCGTAACGTATCCGACCCAGGGAATCTGCATAGAGAACTTCCACCGCTTATGATATGCAGAGCCGGACAGGAGCAACACCGAGCGGGAAATAACATAATGAATCCAGAAAACGAGCGGCGCTGCGATCACAAAATAAAATATGCTCATCCAGGATATCAACAGCGTCTCCGCAATCAGCGCGATATAAGGAAGAAGGAGATAACAGCGGACGAAAATCCGCTTTACCGGTATCCTTTTGATTAACTTATAATGATAAAAGGTAGCGTTGATATTGTTCTCCTCAGTCATAGAAAAATAGCGTTCCTCCCTTATGTCTTTATTTCATATATCGGCTGTTTCTCGGGAATTCATTAAGTTTTCGTGTACAAACACGCGTTTAGTCGCAGATGAATATGAATGGTGTAGGTCATAAGGGATATGAAACAACTATGAAAGGGTTTAAAATAATAGAAAATGAGCCATACTTCATAGTAATCAAAGAAACAAGGTGGGATGGTTGATGGAAGATAATCATACCGAACACGTCTGTATCATTTGCGGGCAAACGAAAGAAGAAGGGATCACGATCGTGTCCCAGTTTATTTGCGAGGATTGCGAAAGCGAAATGGTGCGCACCGATGCCGGGGATGCAAAATATCATTTTTTTATCCATCAGATGAGACAAATCAGCATGCAGACCCATGTTTGAGGCAAATTCGGCAATATGCTTGGAAAGCAGCTAAAATACATTGGACATATCGTGGCTTCGCAATATTGCGAATGAAGGAAGGGCTGGCGGAATGCTTGCCCTTTTTTTAAGATCAGTGGTAAAGCCTGCAATTGGACTTGGCAGAGCTTTTTCTTCACAAGTTTCGTTTTGAGCCGGCACCAGCTCTTTAATAACAAGGAGCTTGATTTCGGCTTTGTTTTGCCGTTTCGTTAGCTGGATGGTTCAATATACGGTAAAATAGGGTATAGAGTGAAACCGGAAGGAATCGAAGTCGAAATGGGCAAAAAACAGTTGGAAAAAGAAAAAGCGCCTCTATTCGAGGCACTATGTCAATACAAAAACGGCAGGCAAGCCTCCTTTCATGTACCCGGCCATAAAAAAGGACGGGCTTATGCCGCTCTAGGGGGAGCAGGTTTTCTGGACCAAGTGATGGAGGCGGATGTCACGGAAATTTCGGGGACCGACGATCTTCACCATCCCGAGGGTGTTATCCGCGATGCACAGATGCTGGCTGCGGATTGTTTCGGGGCGGAGGAAAGCTTTTTCCTTGTTGGCGGAAGCACGTCCGGCAATTTGGCGATGATTTTGACCGTGTGTACGCGTCCCGGAGATATATTGCTGGTCCAACGGAACGTGCATAAATCGGTACTGAACGGCTTGATGCTGGCGGGGGCAAGGGCGGTGTTTCTGCAGCCGCAGGTAGACGAGCCCAGCGGGCTTGCCACGGCGCCCGCAGCCGAGACGGTCACCGCCGCACTGGCCGTATATCCGGAGGCCAAAGGCGTGCTTGTCACCATGCCGAACTATTACGGCATGGGAACCGACTTGGCGCCGCTCGCGGAGGCCTGTCATCGGCACGGCGTGCCGCTGCTTGTGGACGAGGCGCACGGCGCCCATTACGGGCAGCATCCGGAACTGCCCGTAAGCGCGTTGGCCAGCGGCGCAGACGTCGTCGTTCAATCGACGCACAAGATGCTGGCCGCGCTCACCATGGGAGCCATGCTGCACGTCCAAGGTCCGCGGGTGAACCGCGGACTACTCCGCCAGCGGCTCGCCATGGTGCAAAGCTCGAGCCCATCGTACCCGGTGATGGGCTCTCTCGACCTGGCGCGGCGCCAGCTGCACGTGCAGGGCGCCGCAGCCTTCACGGCGGGTCTTGCCGCCGTGGAGGGACTGAAGCGCGGCCTCAAGGAGCTGTCGCGCTTCGGGCTGCTGCAGCCGCAGGCGCAGCAGCAGGGCGCCGCCGGCGATGCAGCGGCGGCCTATGCCACGCAGGACCCGTTCAAGGTGGTCATTTATGACCGCACCGGGGTCCTGAGCGGCTACGAGCTGCAGCGCCGGCTTGAAGCCTGGGGCTGCGTGCCCGAGATGAGTGATGACCGGTACGTGGTCCTGCTCTATAGTTTGGGGTCGACGGAAGAGGACACCCGTCACCTTTTGATGGCCCTATCGCATATAACTGTAGAGAAGGCGGACGCCCAGCCGCTGCATTCTCCATCACGAGTTCTGCAACCGCAGGCTTCCACGCATGTCGACAAGGCCAAAGAGAACCTTGCTGTCGAATTTTCCACGTGGAACATTTTTGAACCAACCGCTTTTTCGGAGCCGGTCCCGTTCAGCCTGACCCCGACCGATCCCGACGAAGTGGAGGCCATTCCACTGGAAGATGGTTCGGGGAGGATGGCGGCAGAGATGGTTATACCGTACCCGCCGGGCATTCCCGTTTTGTACCCGGGAGAACGGGTAACCGAAGCGACGATCCGCAAGCTGCAAGCCTTGGCGCAAGCCGGTGCCAAATGCCAGGGCGCCCAGGATCCGAAGCTGAGGATGATCCTTGTTTACAAAGATGGAGACTCGTCTCTGGATCGCGGAAAACTTTTTTGAGCTCATGCGGGCGACCAGTGGCGAATCGACATACCCCAAATGTATAAGAATCGCCGATGAATCGGGCTTTAAACTTCGGGCCGCAGTTAAACGGGGGAGGATTACCAGACTGCGCTTCCGATATTGTTGCAAAATACCTAACTTAAAAATAACAAAAGAGCAGGAGAATGTTGAATGAGTCATGGCAGGGGAATATTCGTTACGCTGGAGGGAGGGGAAGGAACCGGAAAAACGACCGTTATAGGCAAACTCAAGGACTACCTGGAAAACCGCTCCGTCCCTCATATCGTGACGCGCGAGCCGGGAGGCATCGAAATCGCCGAAAAAATACGCGAGGTCATTTTAAACCCGAGCCACACGGCGATGGACCCACGTACGGAGGCTTTGCTGTATGCCGCTTCGCGCAGCCAGCATCTGGCGGAGAAGGTGGAGCCCGCGCTGGCGGAAGGCAAGCTGGTGTTGTGCGACCGGTTTGTCGACAGCAGCCTCGTGTATCAGGGATATGCCCGCGGAATCGGCATGGACGAAGTGTGGAGCATCAACCAATTTGCGATTCATGACCGGATGCCGCAGCTGACGTTTTATTTGGATATCGAACCCGAGGTGGGATTGGCGCGTATTGCCGCCAACCGGAACCGGGAAGTCAATCGTTTGGATCTGGAGGACTTATCGTTTCATCATAAAGTAAGAGAAGGGTATTTGCAGCTTGTCGAACGTTTTTCCGATCGGATTGTCGTAATCGATGCATCGCAAACGTTGGAAAATGTCGAGCGGGACATCATCCGGAGCTTGGAAGAGCGGATTTTAAAGGATTTTTGAGGACCTTTGTCAAATAAGTTAAAGATGGCTTTGAAGGAAAACGGGCCGCTAAATCAAGGACTTGTTTCCGTATCAAGCCAAAATTCAAAGAGGAGGGAATGCAGGATGAAACTGATCGTTGCGATTGTACAGGATAAAGACAGCAACCGTTTGTCTGCGGGGCTGGTGAAAGCGAATTTTCGGGCGACAAAACTGGCAAGTACCGGCGGGTTTCTTCGGGCGGGGAACACCACATTTATGATCGGGGTGGACGACAGTCAGGTCGAGGCCGTAATGAACGTCATCCGCAGCAGTTGTAAAGTCAGGGAACAGCTTGTTACTCCGGTTACGCCGATGAGCGGTACGACAGATTCTTATTTGCCTCTCCCCGTTGAAGTTCAAGTGGGCGGAGCCACCGTATTCGTGCTGCCGGTAGACCGTTTTGAACATTTCTAAGTAGGATTTTGCAAAAAATTTGATTTCAGAATCAAATGTTTGCAAAAGCCTGACTAATTCAAGGGATGCTGCAACATCCCGCCACGGCTTCAGGGACCGGAAAAAAGGCAATTACGAACCTTCGGTGCCGCAAAGCGGGCGGAATCCTTGCAGCGTTCTGACCATCCGAATAAAATGCAGCCGGGAGGATCGCAGCATAAGGCGAATGAAGCCTTATTTCGCATTATTCTTGGCAGCTAAAGGCAGGAGATATTCTTGAAAATCAACCCGGGGTTTAGACCCATCAAAAGCGAACTCCCGGTAACCGACGGTTTGACGAAACCCGTTCAGCAAAAATCTTTCCTGGACGTCATGCAGCAGCAGAAAGAAACCGCCTCCCAGGAGGAGCTCGGGCGCCGGTTCAAGGAAATTCAGATGCAGGGGGAACGCTTGGCCCGTTCCATGACCATCCGCGAGCTGAAAGCATATCGCCTTCTGGTGAAGCGGTTTTTGGAGGATACGGTGAGACGCGGCGTTACCATGAAGGAAGCTAGAGGATGGGACCGACGCGGTCGGGGAAAACGATATAAATTAATCGATGAGATTGATGCGGCGCTGCTTGGCTTGGCTGACGAGATGCTGGAAAGCGAGCAGGGAAAAATTGAACTGCTGCAGCGAATAGGCGAAATCCGCGGCATGCTGATCAATCTCGTTTTTTGAAGAAATAGGAATGAACAAGGTTGCCTTGTCATGATAAACTAGAGATATAAGCCGATCATCATAGGCAGATTCAAGGGAGATTTTGCAAGGCCGCAATAGGACGATTACAAGCCCACCAAGGATGAAGAATCTTTTAATATGCGTAATAAAAGGCTGCAATCGGAACCGGTTTTTGTAAAATCTTAAAGGAAGAGAGGAACTATGTCTTTTCAGGATATTATGGGACAGGATGCGGCGAAAAAGCTGCTGCAGAATGCGCTTCGCAGCGATTCCGTGAGCCATGCATACATTTTTAGCGGGCCGGCCGGCTGTGGGCAGATGAAGACGGCGATAGCCTTTGCTCAGGCGCTGTTTTGTACCGAACGCGTGGATGATGCATGCGGGCAGTGCCTGGAATGCCGCAAAGTCCAGCACGGGAACCATCCCGATCTTCATCTTCTCGCTCCCGACGGATCGTCCATCAAAATTGACCAGATCCGCGAACTGCAGCGGGTCTTTTCCTATCGTTCGGAATCGGCAAATCCGAAGGTGTATATTATAGATCACGCTGATTCGATGACGGTGCAGGCGGCCAACAGCTTGCTTAAATTTTTGGAGGAGCCTCCGGTTCCGGCCGTGGCCGTTCTGATTACGGAAAATGGACAAGCGCTGCTGCCGACGATTCAATCGCGGGCACAGACGATCCCCTTTTTCCCGTTAAATCCGGGGCTGATGCTTCAGCAGCTGGTCGACGAAGGATACCCTTCGGCGCTTGCCCGCTGCGCGGTTCATTTATCGTCCGGACTCGACGGATGCCGCGAAATGATCGAGCAGAATTGGTTTGCAGAAATTAGAAGCGTAGTGTTACAATTAGGGAAGGAGGCTCTCGGACGAGGCAGCTCCGCTCTGGTGACCGCAGCGCAGAAGGTGTTTAAGGCCGGACTCTCCGATCATCTGGATGTACTGTTAAGTTTGTTTCATTTGTGGTTCAAAGATATGCTTCACGTCCAGTACGGAAAGCACGAAAGTATCGTTTTTATAGATCAGTTGGAGTTCTTATCCACACATGCATCATCCCGCAGCACAGCACAATGGGTCTCCTATATGGATTTGGCCGCAGAGTGCCGGAAGAAATTGCGCTACAATGTGAATGGCCAACTTTGTATCGAACAATTTTTGATCGGTTTGGAAGGGTAGCTTCATGGCCAGCCAATTTTTTCTCTGGCATACAAGGGGGTTAGTTTTTGTACAGTGTAGTGGGCGTCCGTTTTAAGAAAGCGGGCAAAATTTATTACTTCGATCCGCTTGATTTTCCGATTGAAAAGGATCACAGCGTTATCGTTGAAACGGCGCGCGGCATCGAATATGGCAAAGTGGTTGTCGGAAAAAAAGAGGTAGGGGAAGCCGACGTGGTCCTGCCCTTGAAAAAGGTGATACGCATTGCCGGCGAAGCCGACGCACGCGTGGTAGAAGAGAATAAGCAGGCTGCCAAAGAGGCTTTTACGACCTGTTTAAATAAAATCCGCGATCATGGTCTCAAAATGAAGCTGGTGGACGTGGAATTTACGTTTGACCGTAACAAAATCATTTTTTATTTTACGGCCGAGGGAAGAGTGGATTTCCGGGAGCTGGTGAAGGATTTGGCCGGGATCTTCCGGACGCGGATCGAGCTCAGACAAATCGGGGTCCGGGACGAAGCGAAGATGCTGGGCGGAATCGGCCCATGCGGTCGCATTCTTTGCTGCTCCTCCTGGCTTGGCGACTTCGAGCCGGTATCGATCAAAATGGCCAAGGACCAAAGCTTATCGCTGAATCCGACCAAAATTTCCGGTTTATGCGGAAGACTTATGTGCTGCTTGAAATATGAGCATGATAATTATGAAAGTGTGAAGGAAGAACTGCCATCGGTAGGCAAAATCGTCATCACGTCCTTGGGCGAAGGCAAAGTGGTCGGCATCAACGCCGACAGCCGTTCCGTTCATGTCCAGCTGTTTGACATCGGCAAGGTCAGGGAACTGCAAATGGATGACGTTGTCATTAAGTAAACCATAGGGTTACTTTCGGGGTGGAGACTTGGAAAAGAAAAGTATTTTTGCACACATTCAGGAAATGGAAACACAAATGGGACAGATCCATAGTGATCTAGGTGAAATGAAGCTGATTATGAAAGAGCTGCTGGAGGAGAATCACCGGCTGACGCTGGAAAACGAACACCTCCGCAAAATATTGAAGGAAGCTTTGCCCGCCGAAGAGGGAGCTCCTTTGCCGCAGCCTCATGTCCCGATCAAACCTGAACATCCAAGCGATGTCGTAGGTGAAGGGTATGACAATCTGGCACGGCTTTATCATGAAGGCTTTCACATTTGCAACGTGTATTATGGACATTTGCGCACGGAAGGCGATTGCCTTTTCTGTCTGTCTTTTTTGAATAAATGAAGCCGTAGGAGCGACTCCTACGGTTTTTTTTCAACAATCCGAAAGTGTAAACTTTTCATGAAAGAGAACAATAGATAAAGGAAAATGGAACCGATGAATATGGACAAAAGTCTGCTTTTGGAGCCCTCGGAGCGCATCGACGATCTGCTGACCCATGATCTGCATATTATTCAGAGCGACGAGGTGTTCAGCTTTTCGATGGATGCCGTACTGCTGGCCCGTTTTGCCGGCGTTCCGCCAAGAGGAAAAATATTGGACCTTTGCACGGGCAATGGCGTCATTCCGCTTCTACTGAGCACGCGCACCAAAGCGCTGATCGAAGGCATTGAAATTCAGCCCAGACTTGCGGGAATGGCCAAGCGCAGCGTAGCGATGAACGGGCTTAAGGACCGAATCGTCATTCGGGAAGGCGACTTAAAGGAGCTTTATAAGGAAACGGGCCACGGAGCATACGACGCTATTACGGTGAATCCGCCTTATATGCCGCTGAACGGGAGCGATATTAAATTGAACCCGCATCAGGCGATTGCCCGGCATGAAATCGGCTGTACGTTGGAGGATGTTATTCAAGCCTGCTTCCGGCTCGTAAAACCGGGAGGAAAAGTAAGCATGGTGCATAAACCGCAGCGACTTGGCGAAATCGTAACATTGATGCGGCAGTACCGGCTGGAACCGAAACGGATGCGTTTTGTTCACCCCCGCGCCCATTTGGAAGCGAACATGGTGCTCATTGAATGTATTCGGGAGGGAAAACCGGATGTAAGGCTACTTCCGCCGCTGATTGTATATGACGAACATAATCAGTATTGTCCGGAAATCATGGAAATTTATTACGGTTCCAAAGAGGGAGAAGCATGAGTCTGACACGTCAAAGCAGTTTTCAAGACCATTCCGGCGGCAAGGGATCGCTGTATCTTGTCGCTACGCCTATCGGAAATTTGGAGGATATGACTTTCCGGGCGGTTCGGACGTTAAAGGAATGCGATATCATTGCAGCAGAGGACACACGCCAAACGCGAAAGCTGCTGACGCATTTCGAGATCAGCCCGCAAATGCTGTTCAGCTACCATGAGCATAACAAAGCGGCGAGCGGGCCGGAATTGATACGCTATATAATAGAAGGAAAAAATTTGGCGCTTGTGAGCGACGCCGGTTTGCCGGCCATTTCCGACCCTGGGGCCGATCTTGTCAAACTGGCGGTGGAGGAAGGGATCAACGTCATTCCGATTCCGGGGGCGAATGCCGCTTTGTCGTCCTTGATCGCATCCGGCCTACCGACGGACAGGTTTACCTTTATCGGCTTTCTTCCGCGCGAGCGAAAGGACATCGAGGAGACGCTTCATTCTTTCAACTCAGCGCAAGGGACGCTGCTGTTATACGAATCTCCGCACCGGGTGATCAAAACGTTGACCGCGATCCAAAACGTCCTCGGGAACCGCAAGGTGGCATTGGCCCGCGAACTGACGAAACGCTACGAAGAATTTGTTCGCGGAGACGTGCAGGAATGTCTGGACTATTTGCAGGAGCATCCGCCCCAAGGCGAATATTGCTTGGTTGTGGAAGGGACGAGTTTAACAGAGGAGCGGGAGCGGCTGTCTGCTTGGTGGCAGGATCTGACGATCGAGGAGCATGTCGCGCATTATGAGGCGGAAGGAATGCCGCGTAAGGAGGCGATGAAAAAAACCGCCGGTGACCGCGGAGTTTCGAAGCGCGATATTTATAACGCTTTGATATAACGATGGATGCACAAACTATGCCAGGCAGGCTGCAGCGATAAGCCCGGCGGAGGGGAGCCTTAGGGCCCAAATTCCCGCGCGGGCACGCAGCCTGCAGGACAAAAAAATGTCTCCAAAGGCCGGGTTCTAAGCCTAGGAGACACCAAGGAGATATGAAAAAGGTTAGAATTAACAAATAGAATAATACTATTATATACTAAAAAACTTAATTTGTCACAGGTGTTGGGATTTCCGAGATGCAATCGTGGCAAACAATTTTTCCTTTGAAATACGTCACGTTCTCGGCATTGCCGCAAAAGATGCAGGCAGGCTCGTATTTCTTGAGCATGATGCGCTCTCCGTCCACGTAAATTTCCAAAGCGTCTTTTTCCCCGATGCCCAGTGTGCGGCGCAATTCAATCGGAATAACGACCCGGCCCAGTTCATCTACTTTTCTTACAATACCAGTTGATTTCATCATAACTGATCATTGCTCCTCTCGCCATAGTTTTATAGTGCCATAATTCGACAACGTTCTCTCTTTTATGATATCAATAATACCAACGATTCCCAAAACAGTCAACCTGTCAAATTCGTCCCAAAAACGAGCACAGATTGCTTGGTAGTAGGGAAATCACTAATATCAGGATTCTTTTCCCATTATATATCCTTGGTAGGATAATGTCGATTTGGAAATCGCTTTTTCTACTTTAAACGACATCATTCGACATACATTGTCGAAAAAAATTCAAAAATAGTTTAATTTTTAAATTTTTCAGAAGGAGATGAATCGCATGCATACCTTAAATGAAGAAAAAGTGTTCAAGGATCCCGTACATAATTATATCCATGTTCAGCATTCCACCATCTGGCGGCTAATTAACACGGCGGAATTTCAAAGGCTGCGGCGAATCCGCCAGCTCGGCACCTCTTATTTGACGTTCCACGGGGCGGAGCACAGCCGGTTTTCCCACTCCCTCGGCGTTTACGAAATTACGCGCCGCATCATCTCGCAATTTGAGCGAAACGGGTATGCCGACTGGCCGCACAGCGAGAAGCTGCTCACCCTTTGTGCCGCTCTGCTGCATGATTTGGGACACGGTCCATTTTCCCATTCGATCGAAGAGGCTTTCGAAATGGACCATGAGGATTGGACCCGACGGATCATCCTCGGGGACACCGAAGTAAACGCGATATTAGCGGAGGTGGCCGATGATTTCCCTGCCAAAGTCGCCTCGGTAATCGCCAAGGATTACGTTCATCCGATCGTGGTTAATCTGGTATCCAGCCCGCTCGATGCCGACCGGATGGACTATTTGCTCCGGGATGCCTATTACACGGGCGTCAATTACGGAACGATCGATATCGACCGGATTCTCCGGATGCTACGTCCCTATCAGGGAAGAATCGTCGTTAAGGAATCGGGAATGCATGCGGTGGAAGACTACCTGATGTCCCGGTATCAAATGTACTGGCAGGTTTATTTTCATCCGGTGACGCGCAGCTCTGAAATTATTTTGCGGCAAATCTTCCGCCGCGCCAAGGAGTTGTACCGAGATCACTATGCCTTTGGATTCCTGATTGATCCGCTTCCGGGGCTTTTCGAAGACAAGCTTTCCGTTCAGGATTATCTGAAACTTGACGAAGCGTTGATCCAAACCGTGTTTTCGCAGTGGACGAACGAAAAGGATGCCGTGCTGAGCGAGCTTTGCAGCCGTTTTATGCATCGCAGATTGTATAAATATGTGGAAGTGGAGTCGGTCGACCTGGAGATGATCGATCAGATCCGCCGTGATTTTAAGCGGGTAGGACTCAACCCTGAATATGATCTCGAGGTTGATTTTCCGACCGATCTTCCGTACGATGTATTTCGGCCCGGCGACGAATCGAGCCAGAAGCAGATTCTGCTGCTTGATAGAGAGGACCGCCTGCGGGAAATATCGGAGGTGTCGGATATTGTCCGCTCCATCAGCGGGATTCACCGCGGGAAATACCATCTGTATTATCCCGGGTCGAAAATGAAAGACGTCATTTCTTCCCTTTCCGACCCGGTTTCCCAAATTTTCAAGCGATAACGACAGCGATTGCTTTGAAGGATGACCCATATTAATCTATGCTTTCTGACACGAAGGGAGTTCCAGATATGAATTTATTCGACACGCATACGCATTTGGATGCGCCGCAGTTCGACGAAGACCGGGAGGAGACTATAGTTCGCGCTTATGAGGCGGGCGTTACCCGGATGATTAACGTCGGGTTTAACCGTGAAACGATCCCCTCCACGATGAAGCTTGCGGAAACGCATGATTTTATATATGCCGCCGTCGGTTGGCATCCCCAGGATGCCATCACGATGAAAGAAGGCGACCTCGAGTGGATTGCATCTTTATGCAGTCACGAGAAAGTGGTGGCCATCGGCGAAATCGGGCTTGATTATTACTGGGACACTTCGCCGAAGGACGTTCAGCATCGCGTGCTGCGCCAGCAAATCGGTTTGGCCCGGGAATTGAACATGCCGATCGTGATCCATAACCGGGACGCGCACGAGGATATCGTAAAAATTTTGCGCGAAGAGAAGGCAAGCGAAGTCGGGGGCGTCATGCACTCCTATTCCGGCAGCTGGGAGACGGCCAAACTATGCCTGAACATGGGATTCCATCTGTCCTTCGGGGGACCCATCACGTTCAAAAATGCCAGACAGCCCAAGGAAGTGCTTGCGCAGGTTCCGATGGACCGGCTGCTGATCGAAACCGACTCTCCTTACCTGACGCCACACCCTTACCGAGGAAAACGAAACGAATCTGCCCACGTTCGTCTGGTGGCCGAGGCTGCTGCCCAAATTAAGGGGGTCGAAGTGGAGGAAATTGCCCGAATTACGACCAAAAATGGGCTGGAACGATTTGGGATTAAATGAAAACGGGAGAAAAACAGCTGAAAAAACGAGCATAAGCGAAGCATTAAAGTTTTTTAACCAAAAAAACGAAGAATATTACAATTTTTTAACCATATATTCAAATAAACGTTGTTGATTCCCGCTTTACAACATGCATCAAAACAGGATATCATCTTGTCAGTGAACTTGAGCTGCTGTAAGCCATTTCCTTTTTCGGTTATGCGGCGGCTTCCGTGAATCAATCACGCTGAATCTTTCGTTTTGCGAAAGAGCGGGGGAACCGATACATGGAGAGCGTTGCGGTCGCAGCCGCATCGATCTCAGGATGTATTTGATTTCTTTACAGGGTCTCAGGGGTGAATTCGGCGCAGTCCGCCATGAGCGGGCAAGCGTTGATCGGGCGGCTCTCTTTCGCCCAAACCCGACAGCTAACTCCGTAAGCGTCATAAAGAGAGGGTTTCGTGCATTTACTTTTCCGTCATTCAGACATCCAGGGAAGCCACGAAAGAGTCCTCATAAGCTCTTGGCAGGCTTCCTTTGTTTTTGAATAATGGAGAAGGCGTCGTCATACTGTTGTATAACAGGAGGCGACAAATCATGAAAAATCGATCGGTTCATGGTGCAAGAGCGCATGCTCCTTGTGCGGTCTTGTAAAAAATCAAGTATAGCCCGCGTCAAATCATTCATGCGTAACTCTAATGGCGAGGCTATGAAGGAGGATCGAGAAAATGGGCGTTTTAGGGCAAGAAGAGACCCATGATTCAAAAATCTCCAGCATGTCTTACGCATTGCGATGGAAGCATGAGAATTTGCGCCAAATCTCTACTGCAGCTATCGTTACAATCGCACTTACCATCATGATTTTGCTGCTGGTCAACTCATCCACGCGCAAACAGGTATACCTGGTGGTAGACGGTCAAGTCAAGAAGATTGAGACTAACAAGTCCGTTTTACAAGAAATGCTGGATGAGCAGGCAATCAGCCTTAAACCGGAGGATCAGGTTTCCATACCGCTGAGCAGTTCGCTTCAGGATGGAGACAAAGTGGTGATCGACCGCGCCGCTCCCGTGCAGGTGACGGTGGATGGGGCAACGAAAAAGTTGTACACCACAAAAGACACGGTTGGCGACGTGCTGAAGGAGTTCGGCGTATCGCTCAAAGAGGACGATAAAGTCACTCCGGCTCTGACCGAGCAGGTGACGGAACAGACCGATATTCGTATCGTGCGCGTCAACAAGCAAGTCGTGGATCGCCATGAAAACTTGCCTTTCCGCGTCATCAAAACGGCCGATCCCAGCCTGACCGTAGGCGATAACCGCGTCATTCAGCAGGGAAAGCCGGGCGTGATGGTGCAGCATATCGAAAAGGTCTACCATGACGGCCAAATGGTGTCCATGCGCATGATCGGCAAAGAAGTGCAGACGAAAACGTTGGATAAAGTCATCGCCGTAGGAACGAAGAAAAAACCGGCTCCGCCAGCCGTTCAGACAGCGGCCGCCAAGTCTTCATCTACCGTCAAGTCTTCATCTACCGTCAAAGCTTCGTCAGCCGCCAAAACGAAAAAAACAGTCAGCAGCAATAACCGCATAAGCAAAGCCGGTGTTGATTTCTCATATAAAAAATTAATTCATGTTTCCATGACGGCATATTCCGCAGGCGAGCCGGGAATCGGCACGCGTACCGCGACGGGAACGCGCGTGGCGGAAGGGCGCACCATTGCCGTGGATCCTAGCGTGATTCCGCTCGGATGGTGGGTATACATCGAGGGGATCGGCTTCCGCCGTGCCGAAGACACGGGCGGGGCCATCAAAGGCAACAAGATCGACATTTATTACGACTCCGTGAAGCGGGCCAACAATTTCGGCCGGAAATCCGGGCTCAAAGTGTACGTGATCGGTCCGGTGAAGCCGCAAGTGAATTAATTTCGTTTTACAATGTCATTCTAATGTTATAGTATTATGATCATGAAAATGTCATGCTAAAGAAGAGGAGCATTCCTCTTCTTTTTGTTGTTTGGATGTCCGAAAAACGCCTGACGCATGAACGGACGAGCTTTTGGGAAAGGAAGAAGCAGGCCATGATCAAAGAAGTCATAGTCGTGGAAGGCCGGGACGATACCGTAGCCGTAAAGCGGGCGGTGGAGGCTGACACCATCGAAACCGGAGGGTCGGCGATCAACAGCCGCATACTGAAGCGGATCGCTTTGGCTCAGGAACGCAGGGGAGTCATCGTCTTGACCGACCCGGACCACGCCGGGGAACGGATTCGGAAAATTATCGCCAATAAGGTGCCCGGCTGCAAGCATGCCTTCATTCCGGAGGAGGACGCTACGCGGAAAGGGGACATCGGCGTGGAGAACGCTTCGCCCGAAGCGATCCGCAAGGCGCTGTCGCGCGTGCATACGTCTTACGAAGGGGCCGAAAGCCTGATCGGCATGGAGGACCTTATGGAGGCAGGCTTGTTGGTGCACCCGGATGCGGCCCACAGACGCATGGTAATGGGGAACCTGCTTGGCATCGGATATTGCAACGGCAAACAGTTCCATAAGCGGCTGGCCGTATTTCAAATCACGCGCGAGGAATTTGCCGATGCGTTAGCCCAATTGGAACAGGAAGGGGAAAGTTGACATGCATCGAATGGACGACATTGCTTCGCCAAGGCGAACGAAAGAAATTATTCAGCGTCACGGGTTTTCGTTCAAAAAAAGCCTGGGGCAAAATTTTCTGATTGATCAAAACATTTTGGGCAAAATCGTGGAGGCGGCGGGGCTTGATTCCACGAAAGGGGCTTTGGAAATCGGCCCGGGCATCGGGGCCCTAACCGAGAAGCTGGCCCAAGAGGCCGGGGCGGTTACCGCGGTCGAAATCGACCAAAGGCTCATTCCGATTCTTCAGGAGGTATTGGAGCCGTATCCGCATGTGCGCATTCATCATGGCGACGTCCTGAAGACGGATCTTGATGCGCTTTTTGCGGAGGATTTTGCGAATGTGTCCAAGGTGAGCGTCGTTGCAAACTTGCCTTATTACGTCACGACGCCGATTTTAATGAAGCTGCTGGAAGAGAAGCTGCCGCTGGAAAATATCGTGGTCATGATCCAGAAGGAGGTCGCCGAACGGATGGCGGCTTCGCCGGGCACGAAGGACTACGGAAGCCTCAGCATCGCCGTACAGTATTACAGCGAGCCGGAATTGGTATGCATCGTGCCGAAGACGGTGTTTATCCCGCAGCCGAACGTGGAGTCTGCCGTCATCCGTCTCAAAGTGCGTGAGCAGCCCCCGGTTGAGGTGGACGACGAGAAGTTCTTTTTCCAGGTCGTGCATGCTTCGTTTGCCCAACGCCGGAAAACGATCGCCAACAATCTCAAAACGCGATTTTTTCCCAAAGAGGGCCGTGAGCAGCTGGAGAGTTTGCTTCATGCTGCAGGCATTGAGCCGTCGCGACGCGGTGAAACCCTCAGCCTGCAGGAATTTGCCACGCTCAGCAATGTGCTGTTGAAAGGCGGCGTAACAAGCTAAAAGCCTCATTCGCAACCATTGTCATGCCGGGGGGAAGGACTGGTTCCAAGCTTATTTTGGCAAAAGAGAAGAACCAATAAGGGGATTCGCCCATACCATGGGGTAGGGGTGATGTTGTGATGAATATAGGAGACCTGGTCGTCCGCAAATCTTATGGCGGTGATATCGCTTTTCGTGTGGAAGATCTGCGGAGCAATCTGGCTGTGATCAAGGGGACCGAGTTTCGGCTGTTGGCTGATTCGCCCCTGGATGACCTTGTGAGGGTACCATATGCGCCGGTTACTGAGAAAACCCAAAAGGCCCATATTCGGGCAAACGAGTCGCTAAGCAGGCTGAAACGCCATCGGGAGGAGCTTACCGAACGCACGCAGGCCAACCTCGGCGGAGAGTGGCCGATGATGGAGCAGCCTTCGTATTTTGAAGTTCCGGGTAAAGTTCTCCATCTGGATGGGGATTTAAATTATTTAAAAAAGAGCCTTAGTCTTTATCAGCAGCTGCGTGTGCCCGTCGAAGGGCATTACGTCAACGAAGCGGGCATGTCGGATGCGCTGTACCGCCTGCTGCCGCGGGTACGTCCGGACATCGTCGTCATTACCGGTCATGACGGCGTGCTCAAGCACCGGCCGAATAAAGACCTTTACAACCTGAACAGTTATAAAAATTCCCAGAACTTCGTTTCGGCCATTCAGGTCGCCCGTCAATACGAACGGCATTACGATACGCTGACTGTCATTGCGGGGGCCTGCCAGTCGCACTTTGAGGCGCTGCTGCAAGCGGGAGCGAATTTCGCCAGCTCGCCGGGGCGCATACTCATCCATGCGCTGGATCCCGTGTACGTGGCCGCCAAGGCCTCATTCACGTCGGTAAGAGACACGATCAACATGATGGATGTGCTGCACAACACGATCAGCGGAGCGCAGGGCGTCGGCGGCATCGAAACGCGCGGAAGCTACCGGATCGGCCTGCCACGCCTGAATGACCTGTCGCAGCTGAAAGTAACGCCTTCGGTCATGTAAAACGAACCGGTCCGAAGCCTCGCAAAAAATTTAAACAACGGCTGATTAAACCTTAATCATGGTTCATTGATTAAGGTTTTTTGTCGTTTACGGCGTGTATTCGGAAATCTTACAAAATGCCGCAAAAAAATCGATTGACAAAATAAATTTGATGCTGCTATAATTTAAATTTTATTTGACAAAAATCTCTTCCTGGGTTATAATGGACAAGGAAAGAGGTGGTCGTCGACAATGGCTAAAAATGCGCTGTTGGAAATCAAACGAAATCTCGAAGCTCACGTAGGTCAGAAAATATCGCTGCGTGCAAACGGCGGTCGACGCAAGACGATCGAACGTACGGGCGTGCTCGAGGGAACGTACCCTTCTGTTTTTATCGTCAAGCTGGACCAAGAACAGCAAACCTTTAAACGCGTTTCATACAGCTATGCAGATATTCTTACTGAATCCGTTGAAGTCACCATCTGCGAGGATCAGGCGAACGACGCGGAATAAGTTCGATCAAGCGTAACTTTTTTATTTGGGAACAGCTTTCCTTCAGGGAAGGCTGTTTTTTGTTGTCAGCGAAGTTCCCGAATGAGGGCGCATCCCTTGTGCAATAATACATAAGGGAATTCCTTATATCTCTTGAGTGAAATGTCATGCCGCAGGGATTCATGGTGGGATGCAACCGAAGATGGACAAGGAGGACTGCCCATGAGCCGCAGACGGCGCAGCGTAATGTCGGAAGAGCTGAAGACGGAGCTTGCCAAGGATTTGGGTTTTTATGAGACGGTCCAGCAGGAGGGTTGGGGCGGCATCAAAGCCAAGGATGCAGGAAACATGGTGAAACGGGCCATCCAACTCGCCGAACAGGCCGCAGCCCGCAAATCGTAGCTTCACACATGCCGGACGGAGATCTCCATCGCTTACATGGAATCTCCGTTTTTCTATACCTGCAGGAAGGTTCGAAATGACTTGTATGGTACAGTTTGATATAATGATTTGAAGCTGATATGAGGGAAACTTAAGGGTGGGTGAACGCCTTGAAAATTTACGAAAAAGCACCGGCCAAAATCAATTTGATGCTGGATGTATTACATAAACGGCCTGACGGCTTCCATGAAGTCGAAATGGTCATGACGATGGTCGATTTGGCGGACAGGCTGGAAATGTCGGCACTGCCCCGGAACACGATAATCATCACAAGCCAAGCGGGCTACATACCGCTCGATGAGAAAAACCTGGCTTTTCAGGCCGCGCGGCTGATCAAGGACCGATATGATGTTCAAAGCGGCGTTCATATCCACTTGGACAAAAAAATTCCGGTGGCCGCGGGTCTCGCGGGAGGCAGCAGCGATGCGGCCGCGACCTTAAGAGGTTTAAACCGGCTGTGGAACTTGAATATCCCCGTACATGAGTTGCAGGAGCTTGGAGCCGAACTGGGATCGGATGTTCCTTTTTGCGTGACGGGAGGCACCGCGCTGGCGACGGGTCGGGGCGAAAAGCTCACTAAGGTGGATAATCCGTTAAGCTGCTGGGTCATTTTGGCCAAACCTCCGATCAACGTTTCAACGGCGGAAGTGTACGGCAAATTCAGGGTGGCTGATGTGAAGGAACATCCATCCGCGGGAAAAATGGTTGAGGCGCTTCAGGCCGGCGATTTCGGCGCCGTATGCGGCCGTCTCGGCAACGTGCTTGAGGAAGTTACGTTGAAGCTTCATCCGCAGGTCAGTCAGCTGAAAGAAGCGATGCTGAAGCTTGGAGCCGACGGAGCGCTCATGTCGGGAAGCGGCCCGACCGTATTTGGACTCGTCTATAAGGAATCCAAGGTTGCGCGCATTTACAACGGGCTTCGCGGGTTTTGCCGGGAGGTCTATGCGGTGCGGATCTTGACCTGATACGTCTTGCCGAAACAAACCGTCCATAAGGGTTCGGGCCATGATTTCGGGCCAGGATATCCTTGTACAAACACGTACAAAAATGCTATATTTATACTGTTTATTCGGATTTTGCACATGGAGAAACGAAAAAAGGATGGCTTGACCAAACAATGGCGTTTCGGCCCGGCCATCGTTCATGAATAAAGTGATAGCGAGGAATTTTCGTGAAAAAATTAAAACGAAGCGCGCGTCTGGTCGAGATGACCCAATATCTGCTGTCCAGACCTCATACTTTAATCCCGCTCACCACGTTTGCCGACCGGTACGGGGCTGCCAAATCCTCGATCAGCGAAGATCTGGTGATCATCAAGGAGGTATTCGAGGACGAAGGCATGGGAGAACTGATGACCCTGGCCGGAGCCGCAGGAGGCGTGAAGTTTATTCCGAAGATTCCGAAGGACCAGGCGCTGGTATTTGCGGAGGAGCTGTGCAGCCAGCTGCAGCAAAAGGACCGGATCCTTCCCGGAGGTTACCTGTACATGTCGGATCTGCTCGGAGAACCGTCTTTAATGAACGAGGCGGGCAAAATATTCGCCACCGCCTTTGCCGATCAAGAGATCGACGTCGTGATGACGGTAGAGACCAAAGGGATTCCGCTCGCATATGCGACCGGGGCCCAGCTGAATTTGCCGGTCGTCCTGGTTCGCAGGGACCATCAGGTTACGGAAGGCTCGGCCGTGAGCATCAATTACGTGTCAGGCTCGCATAAGAGCATCCATACCATGTCGCTTTCGCGGCGTGCCCTGAAGGAAAAGTCCAAAGTTCTGATCGTGGACGATTTCATGAAAGCGGGCGGAACCATCCAGGGCATGGTGGATCTGCTGGCCGAATTTAATGCCGAAGTCGCAGGCGTGGGCGTATTGGTGGAATCCGGCGAGGTGGACACCGAGGAACGGCTTCTGCATGACTACGTCTCGTTGGCCACCTTGACCAACGTCGATGCCAAAACGAAAGAAATCGACGTAAAACCGGGCAACTATTTTACCAAAAAATGATCGGACGAGGACCTGACGAAATTTGTCGATTCGAACATTTTGGAAACGAATAGTTCCGAAGTCTGTCGACAATCTCATTTCTATAAAAAAATTCCTGAAATTAGGACATTTTGTTGCTCCAAAAAAGAGGATTTTGAACTGCTGTGTGGAATTATACACCAAGTCTCTGATGGAAAAAGGTGGTGAACACACATGCAAATTACGGATGTCAGACTCCGCCGAGTCAACTCTGAGGGGAGAATGAAGGCAATCGCGTCCATTACCATTGATAACGAATTTGTGGTTCATGATATTCGGGTAATCGATGGCAACAATGGAATGTTCGTTGCTATGCCGAGCAAGCGCACTCCTGACGGGGAATTCCGCGACATCGCCCATCCGATCTCTTCCGGTACACGGGAGAAGATCCAAACGGCCGTGCTGGCGGAATATGAACGCGCTGCCAATGAAGAAGAAGTGATTGAGGAAGGCGCTTAAGGTTCACAATTGGGGTTCAAGGAAAAGAGAGCCAGACTTATGGCTCTCTTTTCTTTTTGCGGAGAATACGATATATTCTTAAATGAGTTTAAGAGTGGGAGGTCAAGATCCTTGAAAAGAATGGCGATTGTTCTTGCCGCAGGGCAGGGTAAACGAATGAAATCAAAACTGTACAAAGTGCTGCACCCCGTCTGTGGAAAACCTATGGTAGGGCATGTGCTTGATACTGTAAAAGAAGTCGACTGCGAGCGCAGCGTCGTTATCGTAGGCCATGGTGCGGAAGCCGTCCAATCTTATCTGGGTGAGGCCGCTGAATACGTGCTGCAGGAGCAGCAGCTCGGAACGGGCCATGCCGTAAAAATGGCAAAGGATCTCCTAGGATCGGAACAAGGCTCAACGATCGTCATTTGCGGAGATACGCCGCTTGTTACTCCGGAAACGCTGAAGGCGCTGACCGAGCTTCACGAAAGCAACAAGGCGGCAGCAACCGTGTTAACGGCATATACGGAAAATCCTAAAGGGTACGGACGCGTCATCCGCAGCGAGAACGGAAGCGTTCTGCGCATCGTGGAGCAGAAGGATTGCTCGCCGGAGGAAGATGCTGTACGAGAGTTTAATACAGGCACGTATTGTTTCGATAATGCCAAGCTTTTTGCGGCACTTGATAAAGTAACGAACAATAACGCGCAGCAGGAATACTATTTAACCGATGTGATCGGAATTATGGTCGGCGCAGGCGAAACGGTTCTTGGATACATGACCGAGGATTACGCCGAATCGATCGGCGTGAACGACCGTCTGGCTCTTTCCGAAGCCGAACGTTTGATGCGCGAACGCATCAACAAGCGCCATATGCTGAACGGAGTAACGATTATCGATCCGACGTCGACCTATATTGGCGCAGATGTCAAGATCGGCTCCGATACCGTGGTTCATCCAGGTACGGTACTCAAAGGGCATACCGTTATCGGCGAAGACTGCGAAATCGGTCCGCAAAGCGACATCAATGATTCGGCCATCGGCGACGGCGCCGTTATTAAGCATTCCGTGCTCGATCAGGCCGAAGTCGGCAGCCGTACGACCGTCGGTCCTTTTGCATATCTGCGTCCGAAGGCTCAGTTGGGCGAAGACGTCAAGATCGGCGATTTCGTGGAGATTAAAAATGCGAAAATCGCCGACGGTTCGAAAGTTTCGCATCTTAGCTACATCGGCGACGCGGTCGTAGGGAAAAACGTCAATGTCGGCTGCGGTGCGATAACGGTCAACTACGATGGGTATAATAAATCCATAACGGAAATCGAAGACGATGCTTTTATCGGCAGCAACGTGAATTTAATCGCCCCTGTGAAGGTTGGAAAAGGTGCTTACGTGGTTGCGGGATCAACCATTACGCATTCGGTCCCTGAAAACGATCTGGCCATCGCCAGAACGCGCCAGGAGAACAAACCTGGATACGCTGAAAAAATCCGTGCCCGCGCAAAGGCAAAAAAAGACAAGCAGTAGCATTCGCGCCAAAAGGATGATTAAATAGTAATAGAGGATTAATTCTATTTTCCCAAACCAGCATCATTGTTCAAACGGCAATGGAGACAGGCATGAATTCAATGAACCAGCACGGAGGGTTTTTATTTTATGACTTATTGCGATTCGAAACTCAAAATTTTTACTTGTAACTCCAATCCGAAGCTCGCGCAGCAAATAGCCGATTATATCGGGATTCCGATGGGCGACTCCCACACGACAAGCTTCAGCGACGGCGAAATCCAGGTGAAGCTGAACGAGAGCGTCCGCGGTTGCCACGTGTACGTGGTGCAATCGACCTGCGGCCCGGTCAACGACAATTTGATGGAGCTGCTGATCATGGTCGATGCGCTGAAACGCGCCTCCGCCAAAAGCATCAACGTCGTGATTCCTTACTACGGTTATGCGCGTCAGGACCGGAAAGCGCGTTCCCGCGATCCGATTACGGCGAAGCTGGTCGCTAACCTCATTGAAAAAGCGGGAGCGCACCGCGTCATCACGATGGATTTGCACGCGATGCAGATTCAGGGATTTTTCGATATCCCGGTGGATCACCTGCTCGGCGTGCCGATTTTGGCCCAATATTTCCGGTCGAAGCAGATCGAGAATCCCGTTGTCGTATCTCCGGACCACGGCGGCGTCGTGCGTGCGAGAAAGCTGGCGGATTTCCTGAACGCGCCGCTGGCGATTATCGATAAACGCCGTCCGGAACCGAACGTCAGCGAAGTCATGAACATCATCGGTAACATCGAGGGCAAGACTGCGATCCTTATCGACGACATCATCGATACTGCCGGCACCATTGTCCTCGGCGCCAACGCGCTGATGGAAGGCGGGGTCAAGGAAGTATACGCATGCTGTACGCACCCGGTATTCTCCGGCCCTGCGATGGAACGCCTTGAAAACTCTCCGCTGAGTGAAGTGATTGTGACGGATACCATTCCGATCACGCACCCTGACCCAAGCCAAAAAATCAAAGTGCTTTCGGTAGCTCCGCTTATGGGCGAAGCGATTATCCGGGTTCATGAAGAACTGTCGATCAGCAAGCTGTTTGAAATCGAATAAATGGATGGCGACGAAAGAGGGTTATGTTTTCCGCGAGAGAAGGAAAATATAACCCTTCTCGCCATATACCCCCGTATGGAGGAATGGAAACGAAATGAAATGGATTGTCGGATTGGGGAATCCCGGTTCAAATTATGAAAAAACGCGTCATAACGTCGGTTTCATGATGCTTGACGCTTTGGCGAAGCGCCATGGAATCAAATTCGGACCAAGCAAATGCAAGGCTTTGATCGGCGAAGGGTTTATCGGCACCGAAAAAGTCGTGCTGATCAAGCCGATGACGTATATGAATTTATCGGGCGAAGCCGTTCGTGCTTATATGGACTATTACAAAGCCAAAGTCGAGGACATGATCGTCGTGTATGACGATTTGGATACGGAAATCGGCAAAATCAGGCTGCGGTACCAGGGCAGCGCCGGCGGCCACAACGGCATCAAGTCGATTATCCAGCATACCGGAACGCAAACGTTCAACCGTATTCGCATGGGCATATCCCGTCCGGAGCCCGGTTTTGCCGTCGTGGATTACGTGCTGTCCGCGTTTCCGAAAAAAGAAAAGGATCTGCTCGAAAGCATGATCGAACGCGCCTGCGATGCGGCGGAATTCAGCCTCGACCATACCTATGAGCAAACAATGGCCAAGTTTAACGGCTAAAGCCCGGGGCATGCTTTCCTAAAACAGGGCTAAACCGAGCGCAGGGCGGGCATAATGAGGGTATAAAACACCTTCAGGAGGCATATAGATGGCTATAAATTATATCTGCCGGCACTGCCGAACCCAGCTCGGGAGTCTTGATTCGTCTTTGGTGACCGACGCGCAGCTCGGTTTTCATTCCTTGACCCCTGCGGAACGGAGAGATATAATAGCGTATGATTTAAGCGGAGACGTTACCGTCAAGGTCATTTGCGATTATTGCAGGGAAGCGCTGGAGAACAATCCGGAGCTGAGCCTAATCACAAATCCGCTCCAATAAATATACTAAAGGGGATACCCGATGTATCGGGGCCTCGGCAGTTTTGCTGAGGCTTCTTTTCGGTATTCCCTGAGCGTGCCTATTGGCAAATTTTTCAGTAAATCGGATTTTAAATATCGATAGGATTTTTGCGAAATCCGTAAAATGTTAGCATGAGAGAGGTGCCCCTTTTGTTACAAGCACTAATAGAAGCGTTTTCCAAAGATCCGGATTTACAATCCGTTATCGCCGGCGTGAAGTCCGGCATGAAGGAACAGCTGGTGTCAGGGCTGTCCGGCTCCGCACGGCAGATGATGCTGGCGGCATTGGTCGAGGAAGTCAAGCGGCCGATGCTGATCGTCACCCACAATATGTTTTCTGCGCAAAAAATCGCGGAGGATTTACAGGAAGCGCTTTCTTTGGATCGCGTGCTGCTTTATCCGGCCAACGAGCTGGTAGCTGCCGAATCCGCGGTATCCAGCCCCGAAACGCTGGCCCAGCGGATCGACGTGCTGATGAAATGCGCCCAAGGTTTTAACGGAATTGTCGTGGCGCCGTTTTCCGGCGTCCGGAGATTTTTGCCTGCTCCCGAAGTGATGGGCGGCTCGCAAATCCGGATCGAGGACGGCGGGACGCTGAACGTCGAGGACTTCATGCTGCGCATGATCGAAATGGGATATGAACGCGTGGAACGCGTCGAAAGCAAAGGCGAAATGAGCCTGCGCGGCGGCATCGTCGATTTCTACCCCATGACATCAGAGCTGGCCTACCGGGTGGAGCTGTTTGATGAAGACGTCGATTCGATCCGGACCTTTGATCCGGCGGACCAGCGTTCCATCGACAAAGTGAAGGAAGTAACGATTACGCCTTGCAAAGAGATTATTGCGGACCGGCAACGTTTGGTTCAAGCCGCGGAAGCCGCCGGACATTTGCTCGAGGAGCAGCTCGGAAAAATGACGGACCGTCAGGCCAAGCTTCGACTGACCGAAGAGATGAACCGGGAGATGGAGCTTTTGCGCGAGCATGTCTATTTTCCGGAAATCTATAAATATATTTCGCTTCTTTATCCCGAGCGCAAGACATTGTACGATTACATGCCGAAGGACACCTTACTGATTCTGGATGAGCCCGCCCGCCTGTTGGAAACGGCAAGACAACTGGAGCGCGATGAGGCCGAATGGAATCTGCATTTGCTTCAGAACGGTAAAACGTTGCCGCAGCTGCATCTATCGGTGGAAAACGAAGCGGTGCTCTATCACCGTCCTTTCCAGACGATTTTTATGTCCATATTCCTGCGCCAGGTGCCGCACACCCAACCGCAAAACATTTTGAACTTCATCAGCCGCGGCATGCAGGATTTCCATGGACAGATGAACGTGCTCAAATCGGAGATGGAACGGTGGCATAAATCCGGCGTCAAGGTCATTATGCTGGCGAGCGGCGAGGAACGTCTGGAGCGGATGCGGCGCGTGCTGCAGGATTACAACATCGAGGAGCCAGTCATGATGCAGGGCAACCTGCAGACCGGCTTCGAAATGCCTTCGATCCATCTCGCGGTTATCACCGAAGGCGAAATGTTCTCGCAAAAGCAGCGCAAAATCCGCAAGCACGGCAAAAATATGGACAATGCCGAACGCATTAAAAGCTATACCGAGCTGAAGGTCGGCGACTATGTCGTTCACCAAAACCACGGGATCGGCAAGTACATGGGCATCGGCACGCTGGAAATCAACGGCATCCATAAAGACTATATGCACATTTTATATGCCGGCGGCGACAAGCTTTCCGTACCGATCGAGCAGATCGATCTGATCCAGAAATACGTCGGTTCCGAGGACAAGGAGCCTAAAGTATACAAGCTGGGCGGCAACGAGTGGAACAAAGTCAAAAGCAAAGTCCATTCGTCGGTACAGGATATCGCGGATGACCTGATCAAGCTGTATGCGGAACGTCAGGCGACGCCGGGATATGCGTTCGAAAAGGATACGGCGGAGCAGCGCGAATTCGAGGAAATGTTCCCGTATGACGAAACCCGGGACCAGCTGCGGGCCATTGAAGAAATCAAAAAGGACATGGAGAAAAACCGTCCGATGGACCGGCTTCTTTGCGGCGACGTGGGCTACGGCAAAACCGAGGTTGCGATTCGTGCGGCCTTTAAGGCGGCGATGGAGGGCAAGCAGGTAGCGGTGCTCGTTCCGACGACCATTTTGGCGCAGCAGCATTACGAGACGTTTCGCGAACGTTTTTCCGGATACCCGATCAACATTCAAGTGCTTAGCCGTTTCCGTTCCCGCAAGGAGCAGAACGAAACGATCAAAGGAATCCGCCAGGGCACGGTCGACGTCGTCATCGGCACGCACCGCCTGCTGTCCCAGGATCTCGTGTTCAAAGATTTGGGACTGTTGATCGTGGACGAGGAGCAGCGGTTTGGCGTGACCCACAAGGAAAAGCTGAAAAAGCTGAAAACGAACGTGGATGTGCTGACCTTGACGGCAACGCCGATTCCGCGCACGCTCCATATGTCGATGCTTGGCGTCCGCGATTTGTCGGTCATCGAAACGCCGCCGGAAAACCGGTTCCCGGTGCAAACCTATGTGGTGGAGCACAGCCAGACGCTGGTTCGCGAAGCGATCGAGCGGGAGCTCGGGCGCGGAGGCCAGGTGTATTATCTGTATAACCGGGTACAGGGCATTCAGGAGATGGCGAGCCAAATCAGCGCGCTGGTGCCTGATGCCAGAGTCGGCGTAGGCCATGGCCAAATGTCCGAATCGGAGCTGGAAAAAACGATCCTCGACTTCCTGGACGGCGAATACGACGTGCTTGTCAGCACAAGCATCATCGAAACCGGCGTCGACATCCCGAACGTCAACACGCTGATCGTGCATGATGCCGATAAGATGGGCTTGTCCCAGCTTTACCAGCTGCGCGGACGCGTCGGCCGGTCCAACCGGATTGCGTATGCTTATTTTACGTACCAGCGGGACAAGGTGCTGACGGAAGTGGCCGAGAAGCGCCTGCAGTCGATCAAGGAGTTCACGGAGCTCGGTTCCGGCTTCAAAATCGCCATGCGCGACCTGTCCATCCGCGGCGCGGGCAATCTGCTCGGGGCGGAGCAACACGGTTTTATCGCGTCGGTCGGCTTCGACCTCTACTCGCAAATGCTGGCCGAGGAAATCAAAAAACGGAAGATCAGCGTGCTTGGCGAGAAGGAAGAGCCGTCAAAATCCTGGAATACCGTCATCGACATCGGGATCGACGCTTATTTGCCCGCGGATTATATCTATGACAGCATCCAAAAGATCGAAATTTACAAAAAAGTGGCGGCCGTCGGCACCTTCGCCGATGAAAAGGAGCTGGAAGACGAGCTGCTTGACCGGTTCGGGGAACTTCCCGAAGCGGTGGTCAACCTGCTTGCGGTGGCCCGTTTGAAAATATACGGCAAAATGTGCGGCATCGACTCGGTTACCCGGCGCGGCGACGATCTGATGCTGAAGTTTTACGAAGGCCAGGAGAAAAAAATCAGCAACGCAAAACTGGCCCAGGTTGGCAATCAGTTCGAAAGACGTGTACAATTTGAGCAGGAGTCTCATTTGTTGATCCGCATCAAAGGCAAGGGACTCGACGACAAGCAGCTGCTGGGTTTGCTGGAGAACTTTCTGGCTGCCATCAGCGAGCTGTTTAAATCGAAGGAGGAACTTCAGGATGTCGTTCAATAACAGGAAGGCATGGAAAGCGATCCTGTTCACGGTGATCTCGGCCATGATCCTTTCCGTACTGACTGCCTGCGAAAAAAGCGATTCCGCGAGTCCGAAAGACAAGGCGGAAAACAACGATACGAGCAAAGTGGTGGCAACCTACAAGGGCGGCAAAATCACGGCGAAACAGCTTGAAACCCAGAAAAAGATCATTTCTTTCACGTCTCCGGAGAATGCCCAGCTCGTGAATCTCGGTTATTTTCAGGACTTTTTGGTCAAGCAGATGATTGCGTTCGACTATTTGAGCGGCAAGGCGGCGGACTCCTCGAAAAAAGAAGGGGAAAAACAAGCCGACCAGCTGATTGAGCAAAATAAAAAAAATATGGGCGACGAGCAGTTCAAAAAAGAGCTGGCGGCCCAAAACCTGAAGGAAGAAGACCTGCGGAATTATTTGGTCAAGACGATGACCGCGATGGAAGACATGAACAGCAAGGTCACGGAAGACGAGATCAAAAATAAATTCGAGGCCAACAAGCAGGATTACACCGTCGCGACCCTTCATCATGTGCTGATCGGTTTGCAGTACGGCGACAAAAAGGAACGCACCAAGGAGGAAGCCCTCAGAATCGCCAAGGACGTCAAATCCCAGCTGGACAAGGGAGCGGATTTTGCGGAAATCGCCAAAACATATTCCGACGATTCGGCGACCAAGGAAAACGGCGGGTTGTACGAGAATTTTACGGTCGGCCAGTACAACATCAACGGATTCAAAGAGCAGGTGTTGACGCTGCCGCTGAACAAAATCAGCGATCCGTTCGAAACGACGCTCGGCTACCACATCGTGAAGGTGGATTCCCGTAAGGAGACCACCTTCGACCAGCTGACCAAGGAACAGAAGGAAATCATCAAATACAATTTGGGCGCCGCCAAGATCGACAATTTCATTCAAAACCAGCTCAAAGACATTATTCAGAAAATCGATCTGCCAAAAACGGATGCGAAGCAGCCGGAGGACAGCGCGAAGAAGGAGAAGACCGGTTCGGAAGCAAAGGACGGGAAATCTCCGCAGCCTTACACGGAGAAAGTCGAGAAGGCTGAAGGCACAAGCGGAAAATGACAAGGCTTAAGCGGCATCAAACGCGGAGAAATCCGCGTTTTTTCGTGCCGAAAAACCGGGATGGAACCGGCGGTACAATCTGTATCGGACCGCAACTATTCATTCCAAGATCATGTATAAGGAAATGGGAAAGGATGAATACTATGGTCAGATATCACACTTATATTACTGGGACACACATCTTCCCATCCGAACAGTAGTTGAAAAATCTTCTCGAGAAAGCGGGGCAACATGTCAATGAAAGCTACTGGAATAGTCCGCCGTATTGATGACCTGGGCAGAGTGGTCATCCCAAAAGAAATTAGACGAACACTGCGTATCCGCGAAGGAGATCCGCTTGAAATTTTTGTAGACCGCGATGGTGAAGTGATTTTGAAAAAATACTCCCCGATCGGAGAGCTTGGCGATTTTGCCAAGGAGTATGCCGAATCCCTCTACGAAGGCACAGGGCATACCACCATTATTTCCGACCGGGATACCTATATTGCGGTAGCGGGCGGCTCCAAAAAGGAGTATCTGGAGAAACCGATCGGCACTCCGATCGAAAACTGTATGGATAATCGCAAAACGCTGCTTGAGACCGGCGGCGGCAGCTACGAAATTACGAAGGACCATCAGGAAACGCTGTCATCTTTCGTGGCCGCGCCGATCGTTTCCGGCGGCGACCCGATTGGAGCAGTCATTCTGCTCAGCAAGGACGACTCGGTCAAAATGTCTCAGCTCGAAATCAAAATGGCTGAAACCGCGGCTGCATTTCTTGGCAAACAAATGGAGCAGTAATAACGGCACACTCCCGCTTCGGGGCTGCATCGTCAGCCGCACCGGACAAGCGGGAGTTTTTATGTGCGCGTATTCCCAGGTATAATGAAGAGAAGCTTTAAGGCTGCATAAACTTGGGAGAAGTAGGGAAACAGGCATGAAGGAACCGGGGACATCCTCGAAAATACTGCAAGGGGCGTTTGTGCTCGGCATCGCCATGGTGCTTTCGAAGCTGATCGGAACGCTGCAAAAGATACCGCTGCAAAACATGGGCGGGGACGCCGTTTTTGGTATATACAATACCGTTTATCCGTTGTATACGTTGATCATCACGGTGGCGCTGGCCGGATTTCCGTCGGCGATCGCCAAGTTCGTCGCGGAGGACGCGGCGCTGGGCGGGCACGCCCGGAGCAGGCAAGTCATCCGCATCGCCTCCGCCGCGTTGATCTGTTCAGGCGTGTTTTTCGGTGCCGCCGTTTATTTCGGCGCGCCTTTCATCGGCATGCTCATCGGCAACCAGAGCGTCGTTCCGGCGCTGCGGGCTTCCTCGCTTGCGCTGCTGTTCGTCCCGCTGATGACCGGGCTCCGGGGCTTTTTTCAAGGCTACCAGAACATGATGCCTACAGCGGTATCGCAGATCGCGGAGCAAAGCGCGCGTGTCGCGGTGATGATCGTTCTGCTCGTTTATTTGACGTCGGCGGGGGCTTCTGCAGAGACGATTGCCGCAGGAGCGCTTTTGGGTTCGGCTGCCGGCGGGGCCGCAGGCCTGCTTGTCATGGGTGGATACTGGAGGGGGTATGCCCGGAAAAGCAAGCATTCGGGAGGGGCACAGGCGGAAACCCATGCCAAGAAGGAGCGGCTCCGGCGGTCCGGAGGCCGTTTGTTGATGGATCTGCTGAAATATGCCCTCCCGGTGTGCCTCGGTGCGCTCGCCATTTCGCTCGTGAACCTGGCGGACACGTTTACCATGCCGCGACTGCTGAAAAGCGGCGGGGCCGGCGAAGCGGGGGCGATGGTTCAGTTCGGCATATACAACCGCGGCATGCCGGTGGTGCAGCTGGTGACGATGCTGGCGACCTCGTTGTCGGTGTTGTTCATCCCGGCGTTGGCGGAAGCGAAGGCGACCGGCGACAAGCGGCTGATCGCCGAACGGTGCCGTCTTTCGCTGCGCTGGTTCTGGCTTGTCGGCATGGCCGCGTCCATCGGGATCGCGGTGCTGGCCGGGCCGATTAACGTCGCGCTGTACGAGGACGGGACAGGCACCGGCGTCATCCGCTGGATCGCCTTCACCGCTGCGGGCAGCGCGCTGAGCATCATTTCCGCCGCCCTGCTGCAGGGCCTTGGCGTCGTAAAAGCGCCGGCGCTGCACCTGCTGGCCGCGGCGGCGGCAAAGACGCTGCTGAACCTGCTGCTTGTTCCGCAGCTGGGCATTGCCGGCGCGGCCATCGCCAGCGTCGCCGCGCATTTCCTGGCCGCAGCGCTTAATATCGCGCTGCTCGCCCGCACGGCCGGCCTGCGGATCCGGGCAGGCCGGGCAATCGCCAAGCCGGCGGCGATTCTCGCCGGCTTGGCGCTGGCGGCGGGCGCCGCCATGCTCGCCGCGGACGCTTTGCTGTCCGCGCTCGGGCTGCACGCCCGCCTGACGGCCGCCGCGGCCAGCCTTGCCGGGGCCGCGGCCGGGGGCGCCGTCTTCCTCATCGGCGCCGTCCAAACCCGCCTGCTCAGCGAGCAGGAGCTGCGCATGGTGCCCAAGGTCGGCGCTCCGCTCGCCGACCTGCTGCGCAAGCTGCGTCTCTTGGCATAAGCCATGGAGCCGATATTTTTTCTGCTATAGAGCCATGATATAGTATAGCTACTACCAAATACCGGAAGAATGGTAAATAGAGCGGGGGAATGAAGGATGAGTGCATCCATAACCATCGTCGGCCTGGGTTCGGGGAATCCGGACCGCTTAACGGTCGGCATCGTGAAACAATTGCAGCAGGCGTCCGAGGTGTACGTCCGGACGAAGGAACACCCGATGATGTCCGTACTGGACGAGCTGAAGGTTGCGGTTCGGTCTTTTGACTATATTTATGAAGCGAAGGATTCGTTTCCCGAAGTATACGCCGCAATCGCGGAGGCTTTGATAGAGAAGGCCGCTTCCGGTTCGGACGGCAGCGTTATCGTTTATGCCGTGCCGGGGCACCCGATGGTGGCCGAATCCACCGTGCAGCTTCTCCGCGACCGCTGTGCCGGCGAAGGGATCGGTCTGAGCATTCTCGGCGGAGAGTCCTTCCTGGACGAAGCGTTCGTCCGCCTTGGCTTCGACCCGATCGAAGGTTTTCAGCTGCTCGACGCGAGCGGGCTGAACGCAAGCTTTCTCCAGCCGCAGCTGCATACCGTGATCGGACAAGTATATGACGCTTTTACGGCTTCCGACGTCAAGCTTGCGCTGATGGAGCTGTATCCGGACGACTACACGGTCATTGTCGGCCACGAGCTTGGCGTGGAAGGGCAGGAGCGGATCATGCGGGTTCCGTTGTACGAGCTGGACCGCGTCGAGGGCTACGGCAATTTGTCGCTCGTCTACGTGCCAAAAAGCGAGGATGATATGCTGCGCCAGCGGACCTTCGCCCGACTGCACGAAATCGTCGGCATTTTGCGAAGTCCCGAAGGATGCCCTTGGGACCGGGAGCAGACGCACGAGTCGATCCGCAAAAACCTCATCGAGGAAACGTATGAAGTACTGGAAACGATCGACGAAGACGACCCCGAGCATATGCAGGAAGAGCTTGGCGACTTGCTGCTTCAGGTGATGCTGCATTCGCAGATGGAGGAGGAAATCGGCACCTTCAGCGTTTTTGACGTCATTCAAGGGCTGAACGACAAGCTCATTTTCCGTCATCCGCACGTGTTCGGCAAAACAGAAGCGGAGGATGCCGAAGCGGCGCTGCAAAATTGGGAGCAGATGAAAGCCGAGGAAAAACGGCGCAAAGGCATCGATCCGGAAGAGGCTTCCGTGCTGGATGGCATTCCGAGGGATCTGCCGGCGCTCATGAAAGCATACAAGCTCCAGAAAAAGGCCTCCAAGGTCGGTTTCGACTGGGAGCGGATCAGCGACGTGTTCCTCAAAATCGAGGAGGAACTGGCCGAGCTTCGCGAAGCCGTCGACAAAGGGTTTTCCCGGGAAGAACAAATCAGCGAGCTTGGAGACCTGCTCTTCGCCGCGGCCAATGCCGCACGCTTCCTGGATGCCGATCCGGAGGAGGCTTTGTCCAGAACAAACCGCAAATTCGTCCGCAGGTTCCGTTATATCGAGGAACGGCTTAGAGCCCAAGGCAAACATATTCAGGAAAGCACGCTCGAAGAAATGGACGCCATTTGGCAACAGGCGAAAAATCAGGTATGATAAGGATTCGATCAGCCTAAAAGGTCTGCGCTGCACCGCAAAAATCAACGTCAATTTGAGAAAGGTACGCCGAATCGACGTTTTATTACAAGGATTTCCTCGGGAATCTAAATTTTTGACGGAATCAGGCAGGAATTTTGGCATTACACCAAGAATAATGATACGCATGAAGGATTTTGCAAAAATCCTAACATGAAGAGGCGTCCGCATTGCCGCATGTTCTGCGTCGAGGACGCGCCTATACTTATTTTTTTGTATATTGGGAGGATAATAATTTATGAACAAGACAGATCTGATCAACAACATCGCGACTAAAAGCGGCTTGACTAAAAAAGACGTGGAATCCGTACTGAACGGCTTCCTGGGCGAAATCACCGATGCTTTGGCAAGCGGCGACAAAGTGCAGCTGATCGGTTTCGGCACGTTTGAAACCCGTAAACGTTCCGGTCGTACCGGCCGCAACCCTCAAACCGGCAAAACGATCGAAATTCCGGAAGCTAACGTACCTGCGTTCAAAGCAGGCAACAAGCTTAAAGAAGCCGTAAAATAAGATGCGCGTCGACAAATTCCTGAAGGTATCCAGGCTGATCAAACGGCGTACCGTAGCCAAGGATGTCTCGGATCAAGGGCGGGTTCTCATTAACGGCCGAGAAGCGAAGCCCAGCAGCACGGTGAAGGTCGGCGACGAAATTACGGTTCAGTTCGGACAGAAGCTCGTCACCGTAAAGGTGGAGCGCCTGGCCGAAAGCACCCGTAAGGACGAGGCGGCAAGCCTGTACTCCTTGGTCAAGGAAGAACCGATCGCAAAAGACAACGGTTTGAATTGGTAACCCGAAGCACGTTATAGTCCGCATATAAAAAGCACCCTCCGGATTCGTTCCGGCGGGTGCTTTGCTTTTTCCCGCGAATCAGAAAGAAGCGCCTGCGTCCTGGTTCTAAACTGCATTCCCCGCCCATAAGCTATTGGTAAGAAGGAGGGGTACATGCCATGATCGAGCCAGCCAAAAACAAGCAGCATGAGCTGCATATGCTGAACCGCAAGCAGCTGAATTTGACGGGAGTCCATAACGTGGAAAGCTTCGACAGCGAAGAGTTTCTGCTGCACACCGAACTTGGGCACCTGAACATTAAAGGACAGAATTTACATATCAAAAATTTAAGCCTTGAAGAAGGCCTGCTCTCCATTGAAGGCATGGTCCATTCCCTCATTTACCTGGATCCCGGTTCCCACGGCAAAAATAAGGGAATGCTCGGCAAGCTGTTTAAATGAGCCCGCAAATTCAATGGATTACCCTGCTCTGGATGCTTTTTTCGGGAGCAGCGATGGGACTGGCCTATGACAGCTACCGGGTGCTGTCGGGCCAGCTGCATTTTCCAAGGTGGACCCTTCATGTTTTGGACCTCCTCTATTGGTGCGGCGCCGCTCTTTTTGTGTTCAGAATGCTGTATGTCAGCAATTACGGGCAGCTCAGGTTTTATGTGTTCGTCGGTCTCTTTTTGGGAGTATGGTTGTATTTTTTATTCTTAAGTGTTACAACCCAGCGTTTTGTGGTAATGTTAATAAAGGCGGTGCGTTATTTCATCGACGTGCTGAAACGGCTTTTCAGGCTGCTCGTATGGTCGCCGATCCGGATGCTGCTGAAGCTGCTGAAGGGACTGGCCCTCATGCTCGGCGGAATTGCAATGTTCGTTTTTCGCGTTGTGCTGAAGCTGCTGCTGCCGTTCTGGAAGCTTGCGAAATGGATGCTCAGGCCGATCACCTCGAGGCTGCGGATGCCCAAGTGGCTTGACAAGCTATGGAACCGGCTCGTTCTTCTTTGGGAAAAATGGTTTTCGGAGAAGAAGGAATAGAGGATTTGATAGCATCTTCTAGAAATATATGTAAAAAATGCGCGCAAAGGAGGAACCCATGGGAAAATATGCTGCCAATGAACGAGCACGCACGCAAACGGCCAAAACGAAACAGGAAACCAAAACCGTCCAGAGCGCCGGCGCGCGGAGGCGGATATGGATCTGGGCTTCCTTTATGATCGTATTTATGGGATGGGCCATTATCACCATCTTTTCCCAGCAATCGCAAATTGCGGACAAGAGTGCCGAGCTGGCGAAGAAAAAGCTGGAGCAGCAAAGCGTGGATCAAAATAAGGAACAGCTGAAAACCGACGTGAAAAGACTCAACGATCCGGAATATATCGGACAGCTGGCACGCAAAAACTATGGAATGTACAAACCCGGGGAAACCCCTATCCATATCGAGGAAACAGGCCCGTAATATAGGCGCGGAACTGGGTTATTACTCAGTTGACCTTGGTTAATGCTTTATGTATAATCAAATCACCACAGCGAAGGTTTGACTCAAATCTTGTTGTATATTTTTAAGGGAGGATCATTTTATTCTATGGCAATCGAAGTGGGCACCAAGTTAGAAGGCAAGGTGACAGGTATAACGCATTTTGGAGCATTTGTGGATCTGTCAGGAGGTGTCACGGGTCTCGTTCACATCTCGGAAATCGCCGATAATTACGTCAAGGATGTCAACGATCACCTGAAAATTAACGATGTTGTTACCGTTAAGGTGATCAATGTCGACAAGGACGGCAAAATCGGACTTTCCATCAAACAAGCTGTTGATAAGCCAGCATCGGAAGCTCGGCCTCCAAGAGGACCAAGACCGGAGCGCACCGGCGGCGGAAATGGAGATCGGTTTGGCGGCGGTGGAGGCTTTAATCGTGAACGTGGAGGACGCCCATTCAAGCCTGCGGCCAGCAAAACTTCGTTTGAGGATAAAATGTCACGTTTCCTGAAAGACAGCGAAGAACGCATTTCTTCGATCAAGAAACATACGGAATCCAAGCGCGGAGGACGCGGCGCAAAACGCATGTAAATGAACTAAACGCCGACTTGGCGACACTTTATAAATGAAACGGCCCCGTTCGGAGGCCGATAATTCCCTTTGCAATACGGGAAAAAGAATAAACCGCAGCAGGTTCGAGCCTGCCGCGGTTTTTTTGTCGCTTCCAAAAAAAGTTAACGACAGCATCCAACTGATTTCCGGCTCTGTCTATAGCAATCGATAGCGGATTATTGGCGGGAGCTTTGCATCCCATCGCCATAAGGACGAGTCCCGGGCAGGCGCAAACGGTTGGGGCGAGTGAAATTAAGGGCGATTCCCGACATTTCGCGCCGCGTTCCTTTTTGTCGGAAACTTTTTTTGGGCTTGTCCGCTGTTATGACAAACTTTCATGTTTGAAGGCTTTTATAATGGGTACCATCAAATCTACGAAATGGTGGTGCTTAGTACATGGAAAAGTTGAACATGAACCTGCCCGGTTTTAAAACGCTGCGGAAAGAAGCGGATTCGGACGACAACAGCTACATGGCCCGCGTGCGCAATATGCCTGTGCTGCAGCGTCCGTTTCAGTGGCTTGCGGCCAAGAAGTGGATGATTTTGCTGACGCTGATGGCGTTTTTGCTGGGGAAAGCCATGATTCTGGACGAGCTATCGCCATTTGCAATCGCTTTTTTTGCCGTCATTTTGTTTATGCGGCGCGATTATTTGCTTCCGGTTAGCGCGGCGCTCATTGCTGGCAGCCTGTTCGCTCCGTTCCCGGCTTCGCTCATGATCGCCGCTGAACTCCTTATCTTTTATCTGATTTATCGGGGCTTGAACGCTTTCGAACATGCCGAGGTATCTTACGCGCCTCTCATGGTTTTTGTTTCTTCTTTTGTCGTGAAGCTGTTTGCAATTGTTATGGGTTCGTCCTTTACTTGGTATTCCTTTATGATGTGCTCGCTGGACGCGGTCCTCAGCTTCGTGCTTACTCTCGTATTCATCCAGGCGATTCCGATATTCACATACCGTAAAAAGAATTATCAGCTCAAGAGTGAAGAAATATTGTGCCTGATCATACTGCTTGCTTCTGTTATGACCGGGGCTGTTGGGTGGACGGTTTATTCCTTGTCGGTAGAGCATGTGCTGTCCAGGTATTTAATACTGGTGTTCGCGCTTGTCGGCGGCGCGCCGCTTGGGGCCTCCGTCGGCGTCGTAACGGGGTTGATTCTCAGTTTGGCCGACATATCGGCCATCTATCAGATGAGCCTGCTCGCTTTTTCCGGCATGCTGGCTGGCATGCTGCGGGAAGGCAAAAAAGGCGCCGTGATGCTGGGCATGCTTTTGGGATCGTCCATATTATCGATTTATTTCAGCGGGCCGGCGGACGTGATGACATCGACATGGGAGTCGTGTGCGGCGATTGCACTGTTTTTGCTGACGCCAAAGTCAGTCATCTCAATGATTTCCAAATATGTGCCCGGGACAAACGACCACAGCAAATCGCAGCATGAATATGCCAAAAGGGTGCGCGACTTGACCGCGGAGCGGGTTACGCAGTTTTCCCGCGTTTTCCGGCAGCTCTCCCAAAGCTTCGGCCAGGTGGCCGGGACGGAGGAGATCAGCAAAAGGTCCGGCGAAGTCGACCATTTTATGGATGCGGTGACCGAGGGCGTATGCTCCTCCTGCATCAAACGCAGCCACTGCTGGGACGCCAAATTCTATCAAACCTATAAATATATGACCGACGTCATGTCGGCCGTTGAGGAAAATCCGGAGATCACCGATCAGCAAATTCCGAAGGAATGGATGCGAATGTGCGGCAGAACGGGCGACGTGCTTCAAGAAATGAAGCAGCAATACAGCCTTTATCAGCATGATATGCAGTGGAAGCGGCAAATATACGACAGCCGTCAACTCGTCGCCGAGCAGTTGTCGGGCGTATCCCAGGTTATGGAGGATCTTGCGCGCGAAATTCAGCGGGAGGGACAAGCGATGTACCGGCAGGAGGAGCAAATCCGCGAAGCGCTCGAACAGCTGGGGCTCTCTATCCAAGGCATCGAGATTATAAGCCTGGATCCCGGACATGTGGAGATCGAAATCGTGCATGCATTTACGCGCGGGTACGACGAATGCCGCAAAATCGTCGCGCCGCTGCTCTCGAACATTTTGGACGAGCATATCGCCGTGTTGCACGAGTCGTCCGTATCTCCGAAGGACGGGCTCGCCACAGTGCTGTTCGGTTCCGCCAAAACGTTCGAGATCACGACGGGCGTCGCCGGAGCGGCCAAGGGGGGAGACCTGCTGTCCGGAGACAGCTTCAGCATGATGGAGCTTGGCAACGGCACGTTTGCGGTCGCGCTCAGCGACGGCATGGGCAACGGCGAACGCGCGAAACAGGAAAGCAGCACCGCCCTGTCGATATTGGAACAGCTGCTGCAGAGCGGAATGGACGAGAAGCTGGCCATTAAATCGGTCAACTCCATCCTCATGCTCCGTTCCCCGGACGAAGTGTATGCCACCGTCGATATGGCTTTGATCGATCAGTATACGGCCGAAACGACGTTCATGAAAATCGCGTCCACCCCAAGCTTTATCAAACGGGGGCTTGAAGTCATCCCGGTATCCGCCAGCAATTTGCCGATCGGCATCATTCAGGATATCGAGGTGGACCTCGTCACTTTGAAGCTGCAGGCAGGCGATATCGTCATTATGATGACGGACGGCATCTTCGATGCTCCGGGACATGCGGTAAACAAGGAGCTCTGGATGAAACGGATGATCCAGGAGATCGACAGCGAGGATCCACAGCAGATCGCCGACATTTTGCTCGAAAAAGTGATCCGGTACCAGCAAAACATCATTCATGACGACATGACCGTCGTCGTGGGCAGGGTGGAGCACTATCAACCGGAGTGGGCGACGCTGTACGTGCCCGGACTTGCGCGGATGGAGCGGCCGCGGACCGTGAGCTGAGTTGGACGCATTGCCCGGGAAATGGGGGAAGGGGGCGTTATCGCGTTTGGAATCTCTCAAAAATGGAAATGCTAGAAAGCAGATAGAGTCCATTTTTGGGAGGAAGATGCTCGTGAAACAGATTCTTTTGATTACGGACGGATGCTCGAATGTAGGAACAAGCCCGGTGCTGGCGGCAGCCCATGCGTTTCAGGAAGGCATTACGGTAAACGTTGCGGGGGTGGTGGATTACGGTACGATCGGCGAGCTTGGAAGTTTGGAAATCGCCGAAATCGCCAAAGCGGGAGGAGGGGTTAGCCGGATCGTAGGGACGAGGCAACTCGCCCAAACGATGCAGATGATGACAAGGAAAACGGTGGTTCAGACCATTCAGCAAGCCGTCAATAAGGAGTTGAAACAAATCTTGGGAGACGGCTCCTTGGAGGATTTGCCGCCGTCGCAGCGTTCGCAGGTCGTTCAGGTCGTGGACGAAATGACGGAGACGGCGCCGCTGCAGGTTGCGCTTCTGATCGACGCCAGCGCCAGCATGAAACCAAAACTCGGAGCGGTGGAAGACGCGATCCGCGATTTGATGCTCAGCCTTCAAGCGCGCGAAGGCATAAGCGAACTCGCGGTGTTCCACTTCCCGGGGCGCCGGGGCGGCGAGGACGCCGTCATGGACAGCGGCTGGACGAAAGACGCCAGCGCGCTGCGATCCCTTTTTCAGCGCATTCAGATGAAAGGAGCGACGCCGACGGGACCGGCCATCATGAAGGTGATTGATTTCTTCCGTTATGGTACACTAGATGAACATCAAACATGGCGGGGAAATGCCGATGAAGGAGAAGGGATGCTCGGTGACTACGTCGTCTAGACCGGTGTATCCGGCCGGTACGGTCGTTACGGGAAAATGGCGCAGAGGCCGCTTTATCATCCGGCGCGTGCTGGGGAAGGGAGCCAACGGAATCGTTTATCTTGTGCAGAAAGAAGGCTCCCGCGATCCGTACGCCCTGAAAATGGGATTCGACACGATGGACCTGCAGTCCGAAATCAACGTGCTGATGTCTTTGCAGTCGAAGCGCAAAGCGTCGGGACTGGGATCGGGATCGTCCAAAGGCGGCCCGCGCATGCCCTATTTGCTTGAGGTGGACGATTTTAAAAGCGGGGACGGGGATATTCCGTTTTATGTCATGCGTTATGTCCGGGGCAGTTCCCTTCACCATTTCATTCGCAGGCGCGGGAAGGAATGGATCGGCCTCACGGGGCTGCGCCTGCTCGAAAAGCTGAACGGGCTGCATCGCTCCGGATTCATATTCGGCGATTTGAAGCCCGAAAACGTCATGGTATCCGACGTCGGACACGTGGAGCTGATCGATTACGGCGGGGTAAGCTCCATCGGCCGGAGCGTCAAGCAATTTACGGAATGGTATGACAGGGGATACTGGAATGCCGGTTCGCGAACAAGCGACGAAGGGTATGACCTGTTTTCCTTTGCCGTTTTGATCATTCAGCTTCTCAATCAAGAGGAACTAAAGGCGGTGGCCACCCAGCATCTGCCGCAAACCCGGAGTCCTGTCCAGCTGCTCCAGCTCGTGCAGCGAAGCCCGGCGCTCAAATCCTATGCCGATTGGCTGGGGCGGGCGATTCGCGGGGAATTCGCAGGCTCGCACGAGGCGCTGAAGCTGTGGAAGGAGACGGTTTATACGCCTGCGCTTGCCGGCAAGCAGCCGGGCAAAACGCCGCGATGGCTTATCAACGCGTTCGCCCTTTCCTTTACGATTGCATGCGTGGCCTGTTTATGGGCTTTTTTATCCTGAATGTTATATACATAAAGCGAGCCGCAGAAGAGGGGATCTTGGATGGAAAGCAGGACGAACTTGAATACGCTGGCAGGACATGTCCTCCGTATGGCGGGAGAGCATGGATTATGGAAATCCAATGACACGATCGTAGTCGCAGTATCCGGCGGACCGGACTCTGTGGCTCTTTTGCATGTGCTGAACCGGATTTCCCGGCTGCATGTTCCGCTCCAGCTGGTCTGCGCCCACGTGCACCACGGTTTGAGGGCGGACTCCGACGGGGAGGAGGAGCTTGTCCGCCGGATGGCTGAAGGCCTCGGCATCCCTTTCGAGTCCGCGAGGATCGACGTTCCTTCCTATATGAAGGAAAGCGGAAAAGGATTCGAGGAGGCGGCGCGCGAAAAAAGGTACGCCTTTTTGCATGAAACGGCGCGGCGTTATGGCGCGGCATCCATCGCGCTGGGGCATCACGCCGACGATCAAGCCGAGACGGTGCTTATGCATTTGCTTCGGGGAAGCGGGCTTACCGGCCTTACGGGCATGAAAATAAAAAGGCGCGAAAAAAATGTGGAACTCATCCGTCCTTTTTTACGTATATACAAAACGGACCTCGTCAGCGTGTGTGAGCAGGAAGGCTTGGCCTATGCGGTCGACAGCTCCAATCTTTCGAACGTATACCGGCGAAATGCGATCCGGCTGGATGTACTGCCGTTTTTGGGGCAATATAATGGTCAGATCAGGCAATCGCTGGTTCAGCTTGCCGAGATCGCAGGCGGAGAAGACGATTTCATGGAGCTGGCTGCCGATCATGCATATCGCAATATGGTGCGGCATAAGAATGGAAGGCTCTATTTTGAAGCGCCTTCCTTTTTGGCCTTACATGTCGCTTTACAACGAAGGTTGATTAAACTAATATTAAATTATCTGTCGGCAGGCTCTGAAATCACCGATTTTCACAAAATCGAATTGATTCGCGAGCCAATTGTTCAGAATAAAAGCACGACCTGGAGCCTTGACATTGGAGGCGGTTTGGCCTGCATACGCGAATACGATATGATATGGTTTATGCACAGGCCGCAAGAGCAGTCCAAGAGCTATACATACGAGCTTCAAACTGCTGTTCCGGAACTTTTTATTCCTGAGATTGGCAAAAAGATGAAAATGAAGGTTCAGTCGCCGAACGACTCTTATTTTTCGAATGCGGCCGGAACCTGCGCCGAAGCGGTGTTCGATGCCGGCCAATTGAAATATCCATTAACAATCCGCTCAAGACTGCCTGGAGATACCATGAAGGTCATGGGATTAAACGGAAGCAAAAAGGTAAAAGATATTTTCATTGACGCGAAGATACCTCCATCCGCTCGCTCCCGCATTCCTGTATTGGTCGATGGTTCAGGCAACATTATCTGGATACCGGGAGTCCGGCGGTCCGCGCACGCGGCGGTCGGGGCGCAAACGGTGTCCGTCCTGCATATGCGTCTGGAGGATGCAGAGGCAGTGGAGCAACTGTAATGGTCATAGTAAGACTTTCATAGTATAAACGTAGGAGGTTCGCTCAGTTGCAAAACGATATTCAAGAAGTTCTGATCACCGAAGAGGAAATCCAGAAGAAAATAAAGGAACTCGGAGCACAGCTCAGCAAGGTTTATGAAGGGCGCAATCCTTTGGTCATTTGCGTACTGAAAGGCGCGTTTATTTTCATGGCCGATTTGGTTAAAAATATGACAGTACCTCTTGAGCTCGACTTCATGGCCGTATCCAGCTACGGCACACAGACCAAATCATCCGGCGTCGTCAAAATCATCAAAGATTTGGATGCGTCGGTGGAAGGACGCGACGTCCTGATTGTCGAAGATATTATCGACAGCGGTCTCACACTCAGCCATTTGATCGAGCTTCTCAAGAGCCGCAATGCCAAGTCGACGTGCGTTGTCACGCTGTTTGACAAGCCGGCGCGGCGTACCGTAAACCTGGAAGCTGATTATACAGGCTTCTCACTGCCGGACGCCTTTGTTGTCGGATACGGCTTGGATTACGCCGAACGTTACCGGAACCTGCCCTACATCGGGATCTTGAAACCGGAAGTCTATTCCCACTAATGGTGATACTCCAGCCCATGGACGTTTTTTACTGACGGTTCATGCGAATACCACCTCTGTTGAGATGGTCAGACAGGCTATGGTAAAATAATTAAAGTGTTTTGAGAGGAGGTAGGGGATGAATCGGTTCATCCGGAATTCTGGTTTTTATTTGATTCTTTTTTTAGTTGTGGTGGGCATTGTCCAGTTCGTAAGCAGCAGCGGTGAATCTGCTCACAATCCTAGATACGATGAATTTCGGCAAGAGATTAAGGCTGGCAATGTGAAGGATATCACGGTTCAATTTGACGGTTACGCCTATCTCGTAACCGGTAAATATAATCATAGACCGGACGGGGCTAAATCCGACAGCTTCTCGACCTACATTCCGGCTACAGATGCCGCGATTCAAGAGCTGGTTGACGCCAGCGACAAGACCGGCATGCAATATACCCAGAAGAAGATGGAAGGCGAAAGCATTTGGCTGACGCTGCTCTCCTCCATGATTCCTTTGGTTATCATGTTCATTCTCTTCTTCTTCCTGTTCAATCAGGCGCAGGGCGGCGGCGGCAAAGTGATGAACTTCGGCAAAAGCCGTGCTCGCTTATATAATGAAGAGAAGAAGAGGGTCACGTTCGAAGATGTGGCCGGGGCCGACGAAGAGAAACAGGAACTCGTTGAAGTTGTGGAATTCCTGAAGGATCCGCGCAAATTTGCCGCCGTCGGAGCGCGCATTCCGAAAGGGGTGCTGCTCGTAGGTCCTCCGGGTACAGGTAAAACGCTCCTCGCCCGCGCGGTAGCCGGCGAAGCAGGCGTGCCGTTCTTCAGCATTTCCGGTTCCGACTTCGTGGAAATGTTCGTGGGTGTCGGTGCATCCCGCGTGCGCGATTTGTTCGAGAACGCGAAGAAAAATGCGCCATGTATTATATTTATCGACGAAATCGATGCGGTTGGCCGCCAGCGCGGCGCCGGTCTTGGCGGTGGCCATGACGAGCGCGAACAGACGCTGAACCAATTGCTCGTAGAGATGGACGGTTTCGGCGGCAATGAAGGCATCATCATCGTTGCGGCAACCAACCGCGCCGATATTCTCGACCCGGCGCTTCTGCGTCCGGGACGTTTCGACCGTCAAATCACGGTAGACCGTCCGGATGTGAAGGGTCGTGAAGCAGTACTGAAAGTGCATGCGCGCAACAAGCCGCTCACGAAAGACGTTAAGCTTGATGTTGTAGCAAAACGCACCACGGGCTTTACCGGCGCCGAGCTGGAGAACCTGATGAACGAGGCTGCCCTGCTTGCGGCACGCCGCAATCGGAAGGATATCTCCATGCGCGAGGTGGACGAAGCGATCGACCGCGTCATCGTCGGCACGGAGAAACGCAGCCGCGTGATCAGCGACCGCGAGAAGCGGATCGTCGCTTATCACGAAGCGGGTCACACGATCGTCGGCTATTTCCTCGAGAATGCCGATATGGTGCATAAAGTAACGATCATTCCTCGCGGCCGTGCCGGCGGATACGTCATCATGATGCCGAAGGAAGATCGCATGCTCGTCACGAAACAGGAACTGCTGGATAAGGTTACGGGTCTCCTCGGGGGCCGCGTGTCCGAGGAACTCTTCATCGGAGAAATCGGAACCGGCGCATACAGCGACTTCCAGCAAGCGACAGGCATCGTGCGCAGCATGATCATGGAATACGGCATGAGCGAAAAGCTTGGGCCGCTCCAGTTCGGCTCGTCGCAAGGCCAGGTATTCCTTGGCCGTGATCTCGGCCATGAGCAAAATTACAGTGATTCCATCGCTTACGAAATCGATCAGGAAATGCAGCGCATGACCAACGAATGTTATCAGCGTTGTAAGGATCTGCTGATCAAGCACTCCAAAGAGGTTCATCTCATCGCGAATACGCTGCTTGAGAAAGAAACGCTGGAGCTTGAGCAAATCAAAGAACTGATCGAACAAGGATATCTGTCCGAAGACGGACCGCGCGAAGACGAAAACGGAGGTTCTTCCGAAGGCGGAGCACCCGTGATCGACTCGATCGGTGACGTTCGCGTCCGCATCCAAGGCAAAGAGGACAACGCCAACTTGCCGACGAATGAGATTCCGAACGATGTTCCGGAGAGCCCTTCGGACATTCCGAACGATCCGACCAACCCTCCGGCGGACGATCCGAATACAGGCAACGGGGGGACGCCTCCCGGAACCCAAGCATAAACCGGACGTTTGACCGACTATCGCAAAAATAATAACCCGAAAGACGATGATCGTCGTCTTTCGGGTTTTTGTTTTTTGCGGCACTTAAAAATTTTTTAATGGACTAAACAAGCTTTTTTACGGTGAAGGGGCGCATCAAACATGCACCGCATAAGGAATTTTTTCGAATATGGCCCTGCCCGTTGCGAACATGCCGCCCAATTGACAGTCCGTGAAACCTTGTGTACATTAGTTGATAACTGAAAAACCTCGAGGCTTAGACACCTAACTTTGAGAGAATTTTCACAATATTATAATGATGTGATGACATTATTAAAGGAGTGGGTTTCTGGTGGAAGCTCTTGCGCTGCAGCATAAAGAGGAGCAAAAACGGGAATTGACCGAGAAGCTGATGCAACTCAAAAAGGAAAGAAACGCAATCATTCTTGCCCATTATTATCAAAGAGACGAAATTCAGGAGGTAGCCGACTTCCGAGGCGATTCCTTTTTGCTTGCCCAAAAAGCCGCGCAAACCGATGCGGAGACGATCGTATTTTGCGGCGTGCATTTTATGGGGGAAAGCGCCAAAATTTTGGCTCCGAACAAGACGGTTTTGATTCCGGACGAACGCGCGGGTTGCCCAATGGCCGACATGGTGAACGTGGACGGACTCCGCAAGCTGAAAGCGCAGCATCCGAATGCCAAAGTCGTTACATATATCAACTCCTCCGCCGACGTGAAAGCGGAAACGGACATTTGTTGTACCTCATCCAATGCCGTAAAAGTCATTCAGTCGCTGGATTGCGACGAGATCATCTGGGTGCCGGATAAAAACCTCGGCCATTACGTGCAGCAGCATACCGACAAAAAGATGATCATTTGGGAAGGATACTGCAACACGCATGATATGTTGACCGTGAAGGATGTTGTGGAGATGAAAGCCAAACATCCGAACGCCCAGTTTGTCGTACACCCGGAATGCCGCCCGGAAGTCGTGGCGATGGGCGATTTTGTAGGCAGCACGACAGCCATCATCGATTACTGCAAAAAGTCGGACTGTCAGGAATTTATCGTTGGTACGGAAGACGGAACGGGATATCAGCTCCGCAAGGACAGTCCGGATAAAACCTTCCATTTCGCATCCAAATATTTGGTATGCCCGAACATGAAAGTAAACAATCTCAAAAAATTGGTGAAGTGTCTGGAAACCATGAAGCCGCAAATTTACGTGCCGCCGGCTGTCGCAGACCGGGCCCGAATTTCTTTAGAGCGCATGTTACAAGTACAGTAGCATGCGCTACTCTTTCTCTTAAGACAGGTGAATGATGCAATGATTCCTCAGTTTTTGGTTGATTTTGACCTGCAGTCGTTGCCCTGCTTGGAAACGGATGTCATCGTCATTGGGTCCGGGATTGCGGGTCTCTATACGGCGATTGAGGCGGGAAAGGACCTTAACGTCATCATGATTACGAAAAACGCGCTTCTGGAGAGCAACACCCGCTATGCCCAAGGCGGCATCGCCGCCGTGACTTCAGAGGACGACTCACCGGCATACCACCGGGAAGATACGCTGATGGCCGGGGCGGGATTATGCTCTTCCGCCGCGGTCGACGCGCTTGTGAATGAAGGGCCCGAAGGCGTTCAGGAGCTGATTCGCCTGGGCACCAGTTTTGACGTTGAAAACGGGGAGCTTGCCTTGACGCAGGAAGGCGCCCACAGCCGGCGCCGCATTTTGCACGCGAACGGGGATGCGACCGGCTTCGAGATCGTCAGGGCGCTGGCCGCGCAGGTATGCGTTCATGAGCGTGTTCAAGTGTGGGAGCATCATTTTGTGGTCGACGTCATTACGGTTGGGAACGAATGCGTAGGGGCTCTCGTACAGCGTCCCGACGGGCAAAGGGTGTATGTGAAGGCGTCGGCGACCATATTGTGTACCGGAGGGGCCGGGCAGCTTTACCGATATACGACGAACCCGGAAGTGGCAACAGCAGACGGCATTGCCATCGCTTACCGGGCTGGGGCGCGAATCCGCGACATGGAATTCATTCAGTTCCACCCGACGGCGTTGTGTTATCCCGGCGCTCCGCGTTTCCTCATATCGGAAGCGGTTCGGGGCGAAGGAGCCGTGCTGCGGAATATCAAGGGCGATCGGTTCATGGACAAATACCATCAGCTGCTCGAGTTGGCGCCCCGGGATATCGTGGCTCGGGCGATCGTCAGCGAAATGGAAGAAACGAAATCGACGTTTGTGTATCTGGACATTACGCATGAGCCGCAGGATGTCATCCAGCACCGTTTTCCGACCATTTACGAAACTTGCCTGAATTACGGCCTGGACATGGCAACGGATTGGATTCCCGTCGCTCCGGCTGCGCATTATATGATGGGTGGAGTGAAAACGGACCTGAACGGGGAAAGCAGCGTCGCAAGGTTGTTTGCCTGCGGCGAAGTGTCCTCGACCGGCGTGCATGGGGCGAATCGTTTGGCAAGCAATTCGCTGTCCGAGGCGATTGTGTTCGGCAGACGGATTGTAAACCGGATCCGGGAGTTGGCGCCTCTCGCAGGTTCCGTCGATCTGACCCATCAGTTGGAGGGCCGGACAGGCGCCCCCAAGCAGGCGATTATCGAGCGGCGGTTGAAACTACAGAAAGTAATGGTTCGATATGCCGGGCTGCGCCGCAGCGAACCGATGCTTCGAAAAGGGCTGGAGGAGCTTCAGCGGCAGCTGCCGATTTTTGAGTCGGAACTGACGAAGAAGGAAGAGTTCGAATTTGCGAACATGCTGACGAGCTGCATGCTGGTGACCCTTGCCGCGCTAAAACGGAAGGAAAGCCGCGGCGCCCATTATAGAGAGGATTATCCCCAAAGGGATGATGCGGAGTGGCGCAAGCATCTGCTTCAGCACCGTGAAGAAGAAATGATGGAGGAATTCAGCGATGATGTTTAATGGATATAACGAGGGCTTGGTGGAATCGATCCGCTTGTGGCTGAAGGAGGATGTCGGCTCAGGCGATATCACGACCATGACAACCATCCCGTCGGGACATGAATCGAAGGGCATCATTCACGCAAAGGAGGATGGGGTCGTAGCGGGCATTCCCGTTGCGGAACTGGTATTCCAAGTCGTGGACCCCGGTCTGGCGTTCACGCCTCACGTAAAAGACGGAGACCGTGTAACGAAGGGAACCGTGCTGGCGGTCGTGGAAGGAAGCACGCATCATATTTTGACGGGGGAACGGCTGGCCCTCAACCTCTTGCAGCGATTGTCGGGCATCGCTACCCGGACCCGCATGTTCGTGGATCGGCTGGAAGGTTTGCCTGCCCGGCTCGTCGATACCCGCAAAACGACTCCGGGACACCGCATGCTTGAGAAATACGCCGTCCGGGTCGGCGGCGGTGCCAATCACCGTTTCGGGTTATACGACGCCGTCATGATTAAGGACAACCACATTAAGGGAGCGGGCGGAATCCGCAGGGCGGTCGAGCGGGCACGCGCCCATATACCTCATACGATGACCATCGAGGTGGAAACGGAGTCTCTGGAACAAGTAGCGGAGGCGCTGGAAGCCGGCGCGGACATCATCATGCTGGACAACATGGATCATGAGATGATGAAAGAAGCGGTCAGACGGATCAAAACGAAGGCGCCGCATGTCCGCGTGGAAGCTTCCGGCAACGTTTCGCTGCAAACCGTCAAAGAAATTGCCGAGTGCGGGGTTGACGTCATATCCGTGGGGCGGTTAACCTATTCCTTTGAGAGTCTTGACATCAGTCTGGATCTCAATGCCGTAAAATAAAGGAGGGATCGTCCCTATGATCCTTGTCATCGACATCGGGAATACCAACATTGTGCTCGGCATCTACAAAGGACGCGAGCTTCTTCACCATTTTCGCTTAAGCACGATCCGCCAATCCACGTCGGACGAATATGGGGTATGGTTTCACAATTTGTTCCATATGTCCGGCATCGCCGTTTCGGACATTGAAGGGGTCATCATGTCCTCGGTCGTTCCGCCGATGGTTCATACCATAGACCAGATGTGCCGCAAATATATTCATAAACATCCGCTGATGGTCGGCCCCGGCATTAAAACCGGGCTGAATTTGCGCAACGAGAACCCGCGAGAGGTCGGCGCGGACCGGATCGTCAACGCGGTGGCGGCGGTCGAGCTTTACAAAGGGTCGCTCGTCGTGGTCGATTTTGGCACGGCGACGACGTTTGACTGCGTGGACCAAAAAGGCGACTATCTCGGCGGCGCAATCGTGCCGGGAATCGGCATATCGACCGAAGCGTTGGTCGAAAGGGCGTCCAAGCTTCCGCGCATCGAGCTGGAAAAGCCGAAAAAGGTCATCGGCCGCAACACCGTGCATGCGATGCAGGCCGGGATCATTTACGGCTATGCCGGCCAGGTGGACGGAATCGTCAAGCGGATGAAGGAGGAAATGCGGGCCCCATCGCTCAAAGTCGTCGCCACCGGCGGACTTGCGGAGCTGATTGCCAGCGAATCGGAAGCGATCGATGAGGTCAACCCGATGCTGACGCTAGAAGGACTGCGGATTATTTACGAGCGCAACAAATGAAGTTCATCATCGCTATCTAGGATCTAGGGATGAACATCGTGTTTTGGGAACGATAAACGAAGCAGCGGCTTTTTGGCCGGTTTGAAGTTCAAATCGCAGGATCGCAACATTTTCAAATCCAAAGCAAGGAGTTTATGAACGACATGGAAAATAAACAAGACGGCCTCATCCGAGGCACCGCAATGGGCGGGCGCGTTCGGGCTTTCGCCGTTCGAACGACGGCGCTCGTCGAGGAGCTGCGCCGGAGACACGACGCATGGCCGACGGCTACGGCCGCAATGGGGCGGACGCTGACGGCAGGCGCCATGATGGGAGCGATGCTCAAAGGCGATGAGAGGCTGACGATCCAGGTAAAAGGCGACGGCCCCCTCGGCCAAATCGTCGTCGATGCCAACGCAAAAGGCGAAGTCAGAGGTTACGTGGACGAACCGCATACCCATCTGCCGAGCAACAGCAAGGGCAAACTCGATGTTGCCGGAGCGGTCGGCCGCGAGGGTTTTTTGCACGTAACGAAAGATTTGGGCCTGAAGGAGCCTTACCGCGGCAGCGTACCGATCATATCGGGAGAGCTTGGTGAGGATTTTACGTATTATTTCGCCGTATCGGAACAAACGCCGTCGGCTGTCGGGCTTGGCGTGCTTGTCGCTCCGGACAACTCCGTCATCGTGGCCGGCGGATTCATCGTTCAGCTTCTGCCTGGGCTTAGCGACGACGAAATTACGGCGATCGAGCAGGCCGTCGGAGCGATGCCTCCGGTCACGGCTCTGCTGGATCAAGGCCTGGAGCTGGAGGAGATGCTTCGCTGGCTGCTGCCTGACATTGAAGTCATGGAACATATGGATATCCGGTTTCAATGCCAATGCTCGCGGGAACGGGTCGAACAAACGCTGGTAAGCCTCGGGAAAGACGAGCTGGAGCAGTTGATCGAGGAAGACGGCAAGGCGGAAGTGGTATGCCATTTCTGCAACGAAGCATACAGCTTTAATAAAGAAGAATTGCAGCAAATTTTGGACCAAGCAATTCGTTAAGGCGCGGGACCATGGGATGATGACCAGACAAGAGAAGGCGCTATGGGCCGCAGTCATCATTTTGGCAGCGGGCGTGTTGGTTATGGGGAGCCTGATCGTCATCCGCGGATTGAAGCCGGCCGAAGCGGCGCACGAACCGGAAGAAGAGCATAACGGCGCGAAGGCCGTTGCTCTATTCGACGGGCAGTTCATCACGGAGGACGAGTGGATAGAAGAGTTGAAGCGGACGCATGGACACGAGATGCTGCTGCAGATGCTGAATGAGAAGGCGGTAAATGCGGAAGCCGACAGGCTGCAAATCCGGGTCACGCCGGAGGAGATCGCGGAAAGGGTCAAAGCGGACGCAGCCGGGTACGAGTCGGTGGATGCTTATTATCAGTCGATGTACGCCCAGCTGGGATTGTCCCCGGCCGACGTGCGTGAGGAGGCGGCTTACCAGCTGAAGCTTGAGAAAATCGCCATCGTCAATATCGATATCAGCGACGAGGAAGTAGACCGTTATATCGATCAGCACCAAGAGGAGTTTGAGCCTAAAAAGCAATACGAGCTCGCCTGGATCAAACTCAAAACCCGCAAAGAAGCTAATCGGACGCTGGACCGGTTGGAACAAGGCGAGGATTTCGGCAAGCTGGCGGAAGAACTGACCCTTGACGAATTTACCCGTCAGCAGGGCGGGAGGCTCGGATGGATCCAAGAAGACGATCCGTTCGTTTCGGCAGAGGTGCTCGACACCGCCAAGGATCTTCAGGCTGGGGATATCGCCGGTCCGATCCAGCTGGAGGACGAAGGATATGCGGTTATCCAAGTCATTGACATCCAAAAGGGCGAAAAGCAAACGAACGAGGAGATCCGCGCCAACGTCCGCAAGCAGCTTGCACTGAACGAGGCCGTTCCGTTGACACAGCTGGAGGCGCAGCTGCGCGACAAATACGGAGCAAACGTCGTTACGGATAAAACCCCGGAAAAAGGGGGAAAATAAGGCATGTTATTCAAACCTTTGCCGTATGGACCGAGGATTCCATATAGCGGGGTTTGTTTTTTTGCGCCGAAGTTTTTTCCTCAAGATTATTTAGGGGAATGACGGCGGCTTCCCGTGGTTCATATTGACATTCGAATGGAAGGTTGTTAAGATAAAGGTACTAAATACCTACTTATTTACTCGGATATAAAATCGGTTTTTACAGCCAGACGCACGAACTGAATCCGCATACATTTTAAAATGAATTTTACCGTTCAAAAGGGAGGATTTTTACTATGGCTAAAGTCGTGAACAATGTTACTGAATTGATCGGCAGCACCCCGCTTGTTCGTTTGAACCGTCTGGTTCCGGAAGACAGCGCGGAAATTTACCTGAAACTCGAGTACCAGAACCCCGGCGCAAGCGTGAAGGACCGGATCGCCATCAGCATCGTCGAGGAAGCCGAGAAAGACGGCACGCTGAAACCGGGCGGCACGATCGTGGAAGCAACAAGCGGCAACACCGGAATCGGCCTGGCCATGGTCGCTGCGGCTAAAGGATACAAAGCGGTAATCGTCATGCCGGAAACGATGAGCTTGGAACGCCGCAACCTGCTTCGCGCATACGGAGCCGAGCTGGTGTTGACCCCGGGAGCGGAAGGCATGAACGGCGCCGTTAAAAAAGCCGAAGAAATCGTAAGGGAAAACCCCGGTTATTTCATGGCTGAGCAGTTCAAAAACCCGGCCAACGTAAAAATCCACCGCGAAACGACGGGTCCGGAAATCGTCGAAGCGATCGAATCGATCGGCGGCACGCTGGACGCTTTTGTTGCGGGCATCGGTACGGGCGGAACGATCTCCGGGGCCGGCGAAGTGCTGAAGCAACGTTTCCCTGACATCAAAATCGTGGCGGTCGAGCCTGCGGCTTCTCCAATTTTGGCCGGCGGCAAGCCGGGTCCGCACAAGATCCAAGGCCTTGGCGCGAACTTCATTCCGGATATTTTGAACCGTGAAATCTATGATGAAATCATCCATGTCGAGAACGAAGAAGCCTTTGAAACGGCGCGCCGCGTGGCGAAAGAAGAAGGCGTTCTTGCCGGCATTTCTTCCGGCGCCGCGGTCTCTGCCGCTCTGAAGGTTGCCAAGGAACTCGGTAAAGGAAAACGGATCGTCGTGATCATTCCAAGCAACGGCGAACGTTACCTCAGCACCCCGCTTTACAATTTCGAAGGTTAATTGGGAGCTATCAGCCCTGCTGCCGTTCAAACGGCGGCAGGGTTTTTTGATGATAGCAGAAAGTATAAACTACAGAGCTATTACTTCCTGATATTGCAACCCCAAAACTACCTTTAAGCGCGGTCTGTCTTCTATGAAAGTACGTCGATAGACTTTTTTCTTAAGAAACGCCTCGTTTTCCAACAAAAACACGGGAAAAGGCCTTTTCAAAAAGGAAGCGGGCAAGTATACTGACAACCAATAGCAAGCTTTGCAGCGAAAGGGATGAAGCGATGTACGGGGAAAGTATGATGACAATCGAACATTGGAAAAGGTGGGCCGGACAGGGCTGCACGATCCTTCCATTTGTACTGGAAACGTCATTCCAGGCAAACGAAGGCGGATTGCCCGCCTCCTGGTCGCATGCCTGGAAGCAGGCATCTCCGTATTCCTTCGTCCTCGAAAGCGGCAAGGATGGACGGTACACTTACTTGGGGTTGAAGCCTGTATCGGTCTTGCAGGGAAAAGGCGGGCAGGCGCGAATAACGGATCTTCTGAAAGGCGGCACCGCTTATACGGCAGGTTCTCCGCTTGAAGTCATCAAACGCTGGATGGAGCCGTACCAAGCCCCGACGCCGGCGGAAAGGGCGGGCATTGCGGCCGATTTGCCGCCGTTCCTTGGAGGATGCGTCGGTTTTCTGGGTTACGATGTCGTCCGGTTCATTGAAACGCTGCCGCAAATCGCGGCGGATCAGCCGGACATCCCGGACTATCTTTGGATGTTGTTCGATGAAATTTGGATTTACGACCATGAGGAGCAAAAGCTGGCCTGCGCGGTCCATATGACGATAACGAAAGAAACCGACCTGAAAGCGGCTTATGGAGCGGCCAAAGAAAAGGCCCAAGCGATGTTTGACCGTTGGGATCGGTTTACGGCGCAGGCACGGGCGGAACTTGAGGAAGAGAAGCTGCATCGGCAAAGGCGGATGGCTGAGGCTCCCCCGGAGCTCGATTCCGGCGAATGGCCCGGGATGAAAAGCGCCTTTACGCAGGAAGCTTTTGAACAGGCGGTATCGGCGATTCAAGATTATATCCGGCAGGGCGACGTGTTTCAGGTTAACTTGTCGCTTAGGCAGGAACAGGAGCTGCAATCCGAACCGGAGCGGATCTATGAATGGTTGAGGCTGCTGAATCCCTCCCCGTATATGGGTCTGCTTCGTTCTCCCGGATTCAGCCTTGCGAGCGCGTCGCCGGAGCTGCTGGTGAAGCGCCAGGGGGACACCATCAGCGCCCGTCCGATTGCCGGCACGCGCCGCCGCGGGCGTACGAAGGCCGAAGACGAGGCAATGGCTGCGGAGCTGCTTGGCAGCGAAAAGGAGCGCGCGGAGCATGTCATGCTGGTCGACCTTGAGCGCAACGATATCGGCAAGGTTGCTGCTTACGGTACGGTACAAGTACCGGAACTATTGACCGTCGAGCATTACTCCCACGTCATGCATCTGGTATCCCAGGTAGAGGGGCGGCTAGCCCAGGACAAGGATGCTTTCGACGTCATCGCCGCGTTGTTCCCGGGCGGAACGATTACCGGAGCGCCGAAGGTGCGCACGATGGAGATTATCGAAGAACTGGAGCCGGTTAGACGAGGGCCTTACACAGGTTCGATGGGCTGGATTGACTATAATGGAAATTTGGAATTAAATATTATCATAAGAACGCTGGTCGTTTCGGACGGGATCGGCATGATCCAGACCGGTGCGGGCGTCGTGATCGACTCCGAGCCTTACCGCGAATACCGCGAGTGCCATAATAAAGCCAAAGCCGTCGTCAAGGCCGTCCTTTTGAGCGAAAAGGAAGCGGCTGAGGGACCGGCCCGGCGTGAAAAGGAGATGAGAGCATGATTCTGGTGATCGACAATTATGACTCTTTTACGTACAACCTGGTTCAATATCTCGGGGAGCTGGGGGAAGAGGTTAAAGTATACCGCAATGACGAAATCGACATCCCGGGAATCGAAGCGCTTGCTCCCGATCATATTTTGATTTCGCCGGGGCCTTGCACTCCGAACGAAGCGGGAATCAGCCTCGAGGCCATTGAGCATTTTAAAGGAAAGATTCCGATTTTCGGCGTGTGCCTCGGGCATCAGGCGATCGGACAGGCGTTTGGAGGCCGGGTCGTCCGCGCCGAGCGGCTGATGCACGGCAAAACGTCTCCTATTTTGCATCAAGGAACGTCCGTTTTCGAGGGACTGCCGTCCCCGTTTACGGCGACGCGGTATCATTCCCTGCTGGTGGAACGCAGCACCCTGCCCGACTGCCTGGAAATTACGGCGGAGACGGAAGAGGGAGAAATTATGGGGCTGCGCCACAAGGAATACCCGATCGAAGGCGTCCAATTTCATCCCGAGTCGATCATTACCGACCATGGACATCAGATGCTCCGCAATTTCTTGAAGCGGACGGCAACGACGGGCGTATGAATCGGATTCTGCTAAACGGTCAAAGTATGGATGCTTCTGCTGCCGTGGTCTCCGTAATGGATCACGGCTTTTTATACGGCATGGGGTTGTTTGAAACGTTCCGGACTTATAGCGGAAAGCCGTTTTTATTGGAAAGGCATTTGGACCGGCTGACGGAGGGCTGCAAAACGCTGGGCATTGACGTTTCCGTCCTTCCGGATACCCGGCAGCTGCGGGATTGGATCGGCGAACTCATGCAGGCCAACGGTCTGAAGGAGGCTTATATCCGTTATACGGTGAGTGCGGGAGAAGACGTGCTCGGCCTGCCGGCGGGGATGTATAGCCGTCCGAATACCGTGTTGATGGCCAAACCGCTGCCTGAGCCGCCGGAGAGGCTGTATACCCATGGCAAGGCGCTTAAGCTGCTGAATACCCGCCGCAATACGCCGGAAGGTCCGGTCCGTTTGAAATCGCTGCATTACATGAACAACATTTTGGCGAAAAGGGAGCTTTCCTCCGACCCCGAAGCGGTTCGCCTGCATGCCGAAGGCTTGATGCTGAGCGCCGACGGTTACCTTTCGGAGGGGATCGTCAGCAATCTTTTTTTCGTGAAAAGCAGCGTTCTCTACACGCCCGATACGGCCTGCGGCCTGCTGCCCGGCATTACGCGCGGTTTGGTGCTGGAGCTTGCGTCTGCTGCAGGGATCCGCTATGAGGAAGGTTTTTATACTTGGGAAGAGTTGATGCAAGCGGACGAAATTTGGCTGACCACCTCCATTCAGGAGCTGGTGCCCGTCACTTCACTGATCGATCATACCGGCACGGCCCTCGTCATTAGCGGCGGCAGAATCGGACCGGTAACGGATACACTGCTGCGGTTGTACCGGCAGCGAACGGGAGGTTATCATGAAAACGACAATCTATGAACGGACATATCGGATGGGCGAAGCGGTGCTTGAGCTTGGTGCATCCACGAAAATTATGGGCATTTTGAACGTGACCCCCGATTCTTTTTCCGATGGAGGCCGCTATGTCGATCCCGAGCAGGCGGTTCGGCACGCCCTTCAGATGGTGGAGGACGGTGCGGATTTGATCGACATCGGCGGCGAGTCGACGCGCCCGGGTTACGAGCCGGTGCCTGCGGAAGAGGAGCTGCGCCGGATCATTCCGGTCATTGAAGCCTTGCACCGCGCCGCTCCCCACATCCCGATTTCAGTGGACACGTATAAGGCAGAGGTAGCTCGGGAGGCCATCAAGGCGGGAGCCCATATCATGAACGACATTTGGGGGGGCAAAAAGGATCCCGACATGCTGCAAGCGGCGGCGGAACTCGGCTGCCCGGTGATATTGATGCATAACAGGAAAGATATGAATTACGGCGATTTTGCGGCCGACGTCGTGCGGGATCTGGAGGAAAGCGTCGAATTGGCGCTGAAAGCCGGTGTTGCGGGAGAGAGGATCATCTTGGACCCGGGTGTCGGTTTTGCGAAAAACCTGCCGGAAAATTTGCGGATTATGACGCAGCTCGACAGACTGGTGAAGATCGGATATCCGGTGCTGCTGGCTACTTCCCGCAAAAAATTCATCCGTACGGTGCTCGATCTCCCGGTCGACGATATCGTGGAAGGCACGGCCGCCACAGTCGCGTTCGGCATCGCCCAAGGCTGCCAAATCGTGCGTGTCCACGACATCAAACCAATCAAGCGGACCGTAGATATGTGCGACGCGATGCTGTATGCCTCGCCGGATACGATAAGGGTAAAATAACATAAAACGGAGGTTCGACCGATCTATGGATAAAATGAAGCTGCATCGGATGGAATATTACGGGTACCACGGCGTGTTCGAGGAAGAGCGCAAGCTGGGCCAACGTTTTTATATCGATTTGGAGCTGGAGCTCGATTTGCGGGAAGCAGGGAAAAACGACGATTTGAGCAAAACGGTAAATTATGCCGAAGTGCACGAAATCGTGAAAAAAGTCGTTGAGACCGAGTCTTTCCGCCTCATTGAAGCGCTCGGCGAACGTGTTGCATCCTTGTTATTGGACACTTATACTAGTATCGATGCATTGACGGTTAAAGTGACCAAACCGCACCCTCCCTTTGACATCCATTTTCAGGGCGTCACCGTGGAGCTTTACAGAACGAGGAATTAGCGGAGGTTGGACGTTTGACACCTTTCGTTTCCGCTAATATCCCAAAACAAGAAAGCGAGAATCCGCCATGTACGCACAATCCACCTCTGAGCCATCAGAGGCTTATATTGCTTTAGGGGCCAATTTAGGGGACCGGGAAGAGACGTTAATGGAAGCGGTGCGGCGTCTCGACCGATCGCCGGACGTAACCGTCCTCGAATGCTCCAATTTATATGAGACCGAGCCTGTCGGGTATGTGGACCAGCCCCTTTTCCTGAATATGGCCGTTCGGGTCCGCACCCGGCTCGATGCTTACGGACTGCTGCATGTCATGCAGCGAATCGAAAAAGAACTCGGACGCATCCGGCATATCCGCTGGGGCCCGCGGACCGTCGATTTGGATCTGATTTGGATGGAAGGGCGCAGGGAAAACACGGAGGAGCTGATTTTGCCGCATCCGCGCATGGAGGAGCGTTTGTTTGTCCTTGTCCCGCTCAAGGATATCGTGCCTGCGGATGAAACCTCCGGATTGCAGGCCATTCTATCGGCAGCCTTGGAAAGACTGGATGGAAAGGACGGTTTACAGCTTTGGAAAACATGCAGCTGGCACAGCGCATCCGCGCCTTCCGGAAGTTAAAAGGATACACCCAACAGGAGTTGGCATCGGGCTGCGGCATTTCGCTGACGGTTCTCGGGGCCATTGAGCGCGGCAACCGTCTTGCCGAGGACCGAACGCTTGCAAAAATTGCGGAGGTGCTGGGCATATCGGTCGAGGAGCTTGCCAATAAGTAGAATTTTGTTACGGGTAGATAGATTTTGAATAAAATTTAGGAGCGATATGGAACAATGCTGAAAATTGGCGATATCGAAATGAAAAACCAAGTCGTCTTAGCTCCAATGGCGGGCGTCTGCAACCCGGCTTTCCGCCTGATCGCCAAAGAATTCGGAACGGGGCTTGTATGCGCGGAGATGGTCAGCGGCAAAGCGATTGTGCACGGCAATCAGCGCACGCAGGAAATGCTTTTTGTCGATGAGCGCGAAAAACCGCTGAGCCTGCAAATTTTCGGGGGTGACCGGATATCGTTGGTGGAAGCCGCCAAAGTCGTGGACAAACAAACGAATGCCGACATTATCGACATCAACATGGGCTGCCCTGCGCCCAAAGTGACCAAAATCGACGCGGGCGCCCGTTGGCTGCTCGATTCGAACAAAATTTATGATATGGTAGCGGCCGTGGTGGATGCGGTGGAAAAACCGGTAACGGTAAAAATGCGCACAGGCTGGGACAGCGACCATATTTATGCCGTCGAAAACGCCCAAGCCGTCGAACGCGCGGGAGGAAAAGCCGTCAGCGTTCATGGACGCACCCGCGAGCAACTGTATACCGGCCACGCCGACTGGGATATTATAAAACAAGTTAAAGAGTCGGTGTCGATTCCGGTCATCGGCAACGGGGACGTGGTGACGCCGGAGGATGCGCGCCGGATGCTGGACCAAACCGGGGTCGACGGGGTCATGATTGGCCGCGGAGCGCTCGGCAACCCATGGATGTTGTACCGGACGATCGAATATTTGAAAACCGGCGAGCTGCTTCCCGAGCCGTCAGGCGAAGAGAAAATCCGGATTGCGATTTTGCATATGGACCGTCTGATCGCATTGCGCGGAGAGGCGGTAGCCGTGCGCGAAATGCGCAAACATTTGGCCTGGTATTTGAAAGGGCTTAAAGGATCTGCCCGCATCAAGGACGAAATCATGGAAGAAACGAAGCGGGATGAAATGGTCAAAATTTTGGAAAATTTTGTGGCAGGCCTCAAAGAGCGGGAAGAACGGGAAGCTCACGCGGCTGAAGAGACGGCTGTTTCCTAATAATTTCGCTTCTCATGACCATGCATATACAATATTGCGTGCGATTGACATTTTGAAATGCTTACCATATAATTTTTCAGTATAAATTCGACTTTATCCTTAATACAGCGGAAGGATGTTCTGATCCTTCAAACTTTGCATAAATATAGATTGATCTAAGGCAAGCTGGGTAGTTCATTCTATAATCCGATTCCATTTCATAATGAATGAACATTCGTCGTGAAATGGAACCGTGTTTAAATTTATTTAACATGACAGGAGAATCGGTTAAGATGAGCGATAAAGAAGTCATTCTGACACAGGACGGACTCAAAAAGCTGGAAGACGAACTCGAGAACCTGAAATCAGTCAAGCGCCGCGAGGTTGCGGAACGGATTAAGGTAGCCATCGGCTACGGCGATATTAGCGAAAACTCGGAATACGAGGACGCCAAAAATGAACAGGCATTTATTGAAGGGCGTATCATTACCCTGGAAAAAATGCTTCGTAATGCGCGCATCATCAACAACGACGAGATCAATACCGATATTGTCGGCGTAGGCGCGACCGTGATCGTACAGGATATGGAGTACGGCGATACAATGGAATACACCATTGTGGGCACGGCCGAATCCGATCCGCTCAACAACAAAATTTCGAATGAAAGCCCGGTGGGCAAGGCGATTTTGGGCAAGCAGAAAGGCGCCGTCGTGGACGTTAACGTTCCTGCGGGCGTCATCCAGTACAAAATCATCGACATTAAGAAATAAGACCGGCATGCTTTAGGATTGTTAGAAAGAGCTTCCTTTAGGAAGCTTTTTTTTCAGATATACAGGCCGAGCTGGGAAAGAATGCATTTTTCTCCGGTTTTTTGCCAGGCATTACCCTGTTTTTCATTGATGGACAGGCAGTAGGATTGAAGGAGTGACGATAAAATGTCGGAAGAAGTAAACAACAACGAACAGGAACTTGAACTTAGCGAAATGCTGCAAATCCGCCGCGGAAAGCTGGACGAGCTGCGCGGTCTCGGGATTGACCCTTTCGGAAAAAAATACGACCGCACTCACCATGCCGGGGATCTGCTTAAGAAATATGACGGCATGACCAAAGAAGAGCTGGACGAGCAGCATGTCGAAGTCCGCGTTGCGGGCCGGATTATGGCCAAACGGGGCATGGGCAAAGCGATTTTTGCCCACATTCAGGATCTGAGCGGCAAAATTCAAATTTACGTGCGTCAGGATTCCGTGCCTGAAACGGCGTTTGAAGCGTTCCGTCTGCTTGACCTCGGGGACATTGTCGGAATCGCCGGCACGATGTTCAAGACCAAAACGGGAGAAACTACAATCAAAGCGAGCGAGGTCGAGGTGCTGGCGAAGTCCCTCAATCCGCTGCCTGACAAATATCACGGGCTGAAAGACGTCGAGCTGCGTTATCGCCAGCGTTACGTCGATTTGATCATCAACCCGGAAGTACAGCAAACGTTCATTACGCGTTCCCGCATTATTCAATCGATGCGCCGGTACTTGGATTCGCAAGGGTATTTGGAAGTGGAAACGCCGACGCTGCACGCCATCGCTGGCGGCGCCGCGGCGAAGCCGTTTATTACGCATCATAACGCGCTTGACATGGAGCTTTACATGCGCATCGCGATTGAACTTCACTTGAAGCGCCTCATTGTCGGGGGCCTGGAAAAAGTGTACGAAATCGGGCGCGTATACCGGAATGAGGGCATTTCCACCCGTCACAACCCGGAATTCACCATGATCGAGCTGTATGAAGCATATGCGGACTACAAGGACATCATGAATCTGACCGAAAACCTGATCGCTCACATTGCGCAGGAGGTACTCGGAACTCAAGTCATCAATTATCAAGGCCATGAGGTTAACCTTGCGCCGGGTTGGCGCCGCGTATCCATGGTAGATGCCGTGAAAGAAGTGAAAGGCGTCGACTTCGGCGTGCATATGACGGACGAAGAAGCTCATCGCCTTGCCAAAGAGCATAACGTCAAAGTCGAGCCGCATATGACCTTCGGCCATATCCTGAACGCGTTTTTCGAGGAGTTCGTGGAGGAAACGTTGATTCAGCCGACCTTCGTTACCGGTCATCCGGTTGAAATTTCGCCGCTGGCGAAGAAAAACGAAGAGGATCCGCGTTTCACGGACCGTTTCGAGCTGTTTGTCGTGGCGCGTGAACACGCGAATGCTTTCAGCGAGCTGAATGATCCGATCGACCAGCGCCAGCGTTTTGAAGCGCAGCTCAAAGAACGTGAACAGGGCAATGACGAAGCCCATGAGATGGACGAGGACTTCCTGAACGCGCTCGAGTACGGCATGCCGCCAACAGGCGGACTCGGGATCGGTGTCGACCGTCTCGTGATGCTGTTGACCAACTCGCCTTCGATCCGCGACGTACTGCTCTTCCCTCATATGAGAAACCGTACGCAGGAGTAATCCGGATACGTAAGTCGGGAGATTCTGCCTAGCTCGTAAAATAAAAAGGAACAACGTGACTGGTTCACGTTTGTTCCTTTTTTTGCGTTTGGCCGGACGGCGGGCGGCAAATCGAAATAAGATGCCTATGTACAGCTCTTCGCATGATGTCGGCCGTTACTTTCTTTGGCCTGAGCACGGCATGGATGGCCAATCCGTCGATCAAGGCATAAAATCGCTCGATTTCAACTTCCATGTCTAGGTCCGGCAAAGCCAAGTTATTGACGGTTAATTCATTCATGATTTTAATGAAAACCGTTCTGAGGTCATCATCAACTTCCATCCGATGTTTGGCGAGGTCCTTGTCGGACAACGATTTGACGACAAAAGCAAACCAAACCTCCATTTCGAGTCGTTTCTCCTCATCGGTGGGTAAAATCTCATCGACCAAGAGAGGAATGTCCGATAAAAGATCCCCGCTGAATGCGATGTTCGTTATCCGGTTTCCGACGCGGTCGGAAACCATCTTCATGGCGTAGGACAGCAATTCCGAATGGGTTGTGAAGTAATGGCGCATCGAGCCGACGGATAAACCGGCTTCATCGGCGACATTACGAACCGAAGCTTGATCCAGCCCCATTTTTTGAATGACTCGCCAGGTGGCTTCAGCGACTTTTTTCCTTTGTTTTTCATGATCCACGATTTTAGGCATGTCTTTAGTATAACATCGATCTTGTTTTTTTAACACAGTCGTGTTAAATTGTTTTTAATACAATCGTTCTAAAAAGAGAGAGGATGATATCACCATGATTGCAGCCTTAATTGTAGGATGCGAAGTTGCATTTTGGGTACTTGTTCTTGCTGGATTAACCGCAAGGTATATCGCTGGATGGAAGCGTGTCGGAGGTGTCTTGCTGGTTGCCACTCCAGTTGTTGATCTGCTGCTTCTTATATTTACGATCATCGATTTGCGGAATGGAGCCAAAGCGGAATTCATGCATGGACTCGCGGCGGTTTATATTGGAGTTACCGTGGCGTATGGGCACAGGATGATCAAGTGGGCGGATGAGAGATTCGCGTACCGGTTTGGAGGGGGAAAGAAACCGGATCCGGCTCCAAAGCACGGAAAGGAGCACGCTCGACGCGAAAGGGAGGGATGGTACCGGCATGTTCTGGCCTGGATTGTGGGAGTCATTCTGCTCATGCTTATGATTTGGATCGTAAACGAACCGTCCCGCACGGAAGCTTTGAAGAAAATACCGATGTGGTGGGGCGCGATTTTGGGAATCGACTTTTTGATTAGTTTCAGCTACACGTTATGGCCTAAACAGAAGCGATAGTGGGGGAGGGATATAAGTTATCTCGAATATGAACACAGCGATGGGTAGAAACGAAAATACAATTCAGAGGCTTATATCCCTAAATCTATCATAATTATAAAAAGTGCTTGCACGTTTGTTGAAATCATGTTATATTATTATTCCGGCTAGGAAATGCAATGTAACATTGCGAGCTAGCAAGCTTCAAAACTTTGAATGAAAAATTAATTTCAAAAAAAGCTTGCAAAACCGGGCAGAACATGATATATTATAAAAGTTGCTGCTGAACATTACGGCGGCGACGAAAATGAAATGTTTGATCTTTGAAAACTGAACAACGAGTGAGATTAGACCTTGCTTGCAAGGTCGACAGCGAAGCAAATCGGTTCGAGTCTTTTGACTGAATGATTTGCGGAGCATAAATGAGAATTATTTCTCGTCAGATTCAAAATGAGCTATATCAACTTTCTTGGAGAGTTTGATCCTGGCTCAGGACGAACGCTGGCGGCGTGCCTAATACATGCAAGTCGAGCGGACCTTAGCGATCTTCGGATCGCTCTTGGTTAGCGGCGGACGGGTGAGTAACACG
>NZ_JAVLSX010000022.1:0-59581 GCF_031583795.1 Paenibacillus sp. VCA1
AGGCAGCGCAAAAATCCTGTTTGGTGGCGATGGCGGAGGGGTTCCACGCGTACCCATCCCGAACACGACCGTTAAGCCCTCCAGCGCCGATGGTACTTGGACCGAAGGGTCCTGGGAGAGTAGGACGTTGCCAAGCGAAGAACCACTGTTGATGTATAATCGACAGTGGTTTTTGTTTTATTCAGGTGTTGTAACCATGCTTCATGGATAACGAAGGAATGAATCGCGCCATAATAAGAATCCATGGATTTTGTCCGTTGGGTGCTTCTCATTTGAAGCCAATATTCATAACCCCGCAGGGCATGAGGGCGCACAGGCATTGCTCCGCGATAAAGTGTGATGGAAGCCAGCAGCGGAATAGCTAAACAAAATAACATCTGAAGTAACGCTTACGAATTTTGGAGATCCAGCCAAGAGATGTCTTTTTATAAGCCGTTGTCTTTTACCAGTGGACATATATGTTCAGACATTAGACAAGTGCATTTTCTGTTTGTTTTACCATGTTCAATTCCTTGACAGCTTTGCGGCGCCTTTGCTAAGATGGCAATAATATATTTTCAGAAAACGATTTTCAAGCGATTTTAAAGCCTTGTAGTATAAGGGTTTTGACGAAAACAATACATGACAATGAGGGGGAAGTTCCAAGGTGTGGGAAGACAAATTCAGTAAAGAAGGATTTACTTTTGACGATGTGTTGCTGGTGCCGCGTAAGTCTGAGGTGCTGCCGAAGGAAGTGGACGTGTCCACGAGATTAAGCAAACATGTGAAGCTCAACATTCCGCTGATCAGCGCCGGCATGGATACCGTAACCGAATCCGCAATGGCCATCGCGATCGCAAGAGAAGGCGGGATCGGGGTCATCCACAAAAACATGCCCGTTGAGCAGCAAGCTGAAGAAGTAGACCGCGTAAAACGCTCCGAAAGCGGCGTCATTACAAATCCATTTTCCTTGACTCCCGACCACCTTGTTTCCGATGCCGAGCAAGTGATGGCCAAGTTCCGGATCTCCGGCGTTCCGATTGTGGACGAGCAGCACAAGCTTGTGGGGATTTTGACAAACCGCGACCTTCGTTTTGTACACGACTATAGCATCCAAATCAAAGAAGTAATGACGAGAGAAAATCTTGTAACGGCTCCGGTAGGCACGACGCTGCAAGAAGCCGAAATCATTTTGCAAAAGCATAAAATCGAAAAGCTTCCATTGGTTGACGATAACAACGTCCTGAAAGGGCTTATTACGATCAAAGACATCGAAAAAGCGATCCAGTTCCCGAATGCGGCGAAGGATGCGCAAGGACGCCTTTTGGTCGGCGCAGCGATCGGTATTTCCAAGGATGGCCTTGACCGCGCCGAAGCGCTGGTAAAAGCGGGCGTCGACATGATTGTGGTCGATTCCGCGCACGGACATCATATTAACATTCTTGATTTTGTCCGCAAGCTTCGCGGCTTGTATCCGGAACTTACGATCGTAGCCGGCAACGTTGCAACCGGTGAAGCAACACGCGACCTGATTGAAGCCGGCGCTTCTGTCGTTAAAGTCGGCATCGGACCTGGTTCCATCTGTACGACGCGTGTCATTGCCGGTATCGGCGTACCGCAAATCACGGCGATTTACGACTGCGCGCAGGTCGCCCGCGAATACGGCATTCCGTTGATCGCCGACGGCGGCATCAAATACTCCGGTGAAATTACGAAGGCATTGGCCGCAGGCGGACACGCGGTCATGCTCGGAAGCATGTTTGCCGGCACGGAAGAAAGCCCCGGCGAATCGGAAATTTACCAAGGACGCCGCTACAAGGTATACCGCGGCATGGGCTCCATGGCTGCAATGAAACAGGGCAGCAAGGACCGTTACTTCCAGGACGACGACAAGAAGCTCGTACCGGAAGGCATCGAAGGACGGGTGGCCTATAAAGGCCCGCTGAAGGACACGATCCATCAACTGATCGGCGGTTTGCGCTCCGGTATGGGATATTGCGGCACGAAAAACCTGGAGGAGCTCCGCGAGGATACCCAATTCGTCCGTATTACGGGCGCAGGCCTTCGCGAAAGCCATCCGCATGACGTACAAATCACGAAGGAAGCTCCAAACTATTCCGTATAAATTCGAAGATGGTTTGCACTTAACCAACATCTTCTTGTACAGACAGGCCGAATTTAGGCCTGTCTGTCTTTTTTTGCTTAATTCCCTGTGATAGAATAGAACAAGCGAGATTTTATGGGCAAGAGGGGAGTTAACAATTCATTGAGTAAGAAATGGAAATTATCCGGCCGTCATGGCCACAAAAAGAACAAACGTCACTTCGTTAAAAAGAGCGTAGCTTCGGTTATGCTTTTGAATATGCTTTGCTTAACCGCTTTACCTGCCACGATGGTGTTTGCGGAAAAGGCGCAGACGACTACGAATGCCCAAGTGAACAGTTCGACTTCGGTAGCAGGCAGCATTCAGAAACCGGATTTGAACTTGAAGTCCGCAGTTTTGATTGAACCTACAACCGGTCAGGTGCTTTTGTCGATGAATGCCGATGAGCCGCTTCCGCCGGCCAGCATGACCAAAATGATGACCGAGTATATCGTCGCTGAGCAGGTCAAGCAGGGGAAACTGAAATGGACGGATAAGGTCACGGTTGGGGAAAATGCGGCCAAAACGATCGGTTCGCGTATTTTTTTGGCCCAGGGAGACGTGCATACGGTTAAGGAACTGTATATTGCCATGGCTGTAGGCTCGGCGAATGACGCAACGGTAGCCCTTGCCGAACGCGTAGCCGGCTCCGAACAGGAATTCGTGAAGCTGATGAACGAAACGGCCAAGCAAATGGGCATGAAGACCGCGTATTTCATTAATGCGACCGGCCTTGATAAAAAGGACATGCCTGCCAAATTCCAGCCGGACACCGACAAGGAAGACGTCATGTCGGCGATGGACGCTGCCATTCTCGGCTTGCATATCGTGAAGGACCATCCGGACTACGCCCAATTCACGGCGATTCAATCGTACAAATTCCGGGAGCGCGATAAAGCACCCATCGTGAACTACAACTGGATGCTGGAAGCGAATAAGAACATCCCGAACTTCAAAGCTTATGCATATCCGGGTCTGGACGGCCTGAAAACCGGGCACACCCAAAATGCGGGCAACTGCTTTACGGGTACGGCCGTACGCAACGGCATGCGCTTGATCAGCGTCGTAATGGGGGCAGATTCCGAAGCTCACCGCTTTACGGAAACGAAAAAGGTTTTGGACTTCGGTTTCGACAATTTCGAAGTTAAACAGGTCGTACCCGGCAAATCCAAAGTTCAAGGCCTGGACAGCGTGCCCGTGAAGAAAGGCGTAGAAACGAGCGTTGGCGTCGTAACCGACGGAGACGTCAGCTTCATCGTGCCGAAGGGCAGCGACGTCAAAGGCGTTCAGTTCAAAACGCAACTCGAGCCGGCCGATAAGCTGGTAGCGCCGATCGAGAAGGGAACGAAGGTCGGGACTATAACCTATACGTACAAAGCTGCGGGAATGGACAAAGCCCAAACCAAGACGGTGAATCTGGTAACTTCCGAAGAGGTCGAAAAGGGCAGCTGGATTCGTTTATTCTTCCGGGCTATCGGAGAAATGTTTTCCGATTTGTTTGACGGAATAAAAAATCTTTTTTAAGATATTCAAAAAGCATTGGCTTATAGAATAAGAAGACACACATTTTCGGGAGGCGTGGACATGGAAACAGGGACTTCGAGAGTAAAAAGAGGCATGGCGGAAATGCAAAAAGGCGGCGTCATCATGGACGTCATGAATGCTGAGCAGGCAAAAATCGCCGAGGCGGCAGGCGCAACGGCCGTCATGGCATTGGAGCGTGTGCCATCCGATATTCGCGCAGCCGGAGGGGTAGCCCGTATGGCGGACCCGACGATTGTCGAGGAAGTAATGAAAGTGGTATCCATTCCGGTTATGGCGAAAGCCCGTATCGGCCATTACGTGGAAGCTAAAGTGCTGGAATCCCTGGGCGTCGATTATCTCGACGAGAGTGAAGTGTTGACTCCTGCCGATGAAGTGTTCCATATCGATAAATGGGACTTTACCGTTCCTTTCGTATGCGGCGCAAAGGACCTTGGTGAGGCGCTCCGCCGGATCGGCGAAGGCGCGTCGATGATCCGTACGAAAGGCGAGCCGGGAACAGGCAATATCGTGGAAGCCGTCCGTCATATGCGCCTCATTAACAGCCAAATTCGCAAGGTGCAAAGCATGTCGAAGGACGAGCTGTATGCGGAAGCGAAAAACTTGGGTGTGCCTTACGACCTTCTTCTTGGCGTACATGAGAACGGCAAACTTCCGGTCGTCAACTTTGCTGCAGGCGGTGTGGCAACACCGGCTGACGCCGCGCTGATGATGCATTTGGGCGCCGATGGGGTGTTCGTTGGTTCCGGCATTTTCAAATCGGACAACCCCGAGAAATTCGCGCGCGCGATCGTGGAAGCAACCACCCATTACCAAGATTACAAGCTGATCGCCGAAGTTTCGAAGAACCTCGGGGCTCCTATGAAAGGCATCGAGATTTCGAAGCTTAGTCCGGCTGAACGGATGTCGGATCGAGGCTGGTAAGAGAGAAGGCTGGACATAGATGAAAATCGGGGTGTTGGCACTTCAAGGTGCCGTAGCAGAACATATTCGCAGCATTGAGCTTGCAGGGGCGGAGGGCGTCGCCATCAAGAAAACGGAAGAGCTTCAGGATATACAAGGCCTGATCATTCCCGGCGGCGAAAGCACGACGATCGGTAAATTGATGAGAAAATACGATTTTATCGATGCGATACGCGAATTTTCCGCGGCAGGCAAGCCGATTTTTGGCACCTGCGCAGGCCTTATTGTGCTTGCCAAAACGATTGAGGGTCAGGAAGAAGCCCATCTGGGGCTGATGGACATAAATGTGGCCCGCAATGCATTCGGACGCCAAAGGGAAAGCTTTGAGACCGATCTGGACGTCAAAGGCATTGACGAGCCGATTCGGGCCGTGTTTATTCGCGCGCCGCTCATCCGCAGCGTAGGGGACCAGGTGGACGTATTATCCTCTTACAACGAAGAAATCGTAGCGGCGAGACAAGGGCATTTGCTGGCCTCTTCGTTCCATCCGGAGCTGACGGACGACTACCGGCTCCATCAATATTTCGTGGATATGGTCAAAGCCGTTCAAGCGTCATAAAACCCTGCGTTTGTGCCGATATATAACATGACAGACACCTTGACTCTTTTTATGATATCTAAAGCCCCCAAATAGGGTAAGCTTTGGATAAGCGGATTGTCAGCTTGCCGTTTGTTCCGGTATTCCCGGGGCCGGCCGGCTGGCGCCATCTGCTACAAGGGTCGGGGTTCTTTTTTTGAAGATGCAAAAAGGATAAGAAGGATTCGTTGTTCAAAAATGAGCATCCTTATATCTCAAGAAAAACTTCGGTTGAACGTGGTCTGCTTCCTTTTAAAAGTATGTTGGTGGAAGTTTTTCTTCAGATGTACGAATGAAGGATTTAAATGAAAAGATTAAGGAATTCGGCCGGATCTATGTAACCATTTTGGGAGGAATTTTGGAATGCTGGATGTAAAAATATTGCGGACCGACTTTGGGAAAGTCGAACAGGCGCTGAAAAACCGCAACAAATCGCTGGATTTGATCGCAGGTTTTCCGGAGCTTGACACACGCCGCAGAGAACTGCTGCAGGAAAGCGAAGCGTTGAAAAACCGCCGCAACGTCGTGTCGGGCGAAGTGGCAAAACGCAAGAAGAACAAAGAGGACGCGGAAGAGCTGATCCTGGAGATGCGCGAAGTATCGGACCGGATCAAAGCTTTGGACGAGGAAGTGCGCGAGCTTGAGGCTTCCATTTCCGAGCTGATGATGGCGATTCCGAATATTCCGCACGAGTCCGTTCCTGTAGGCGCTTCCGAAGAGGACAACATCGAAATCCGCCGCTGGTCCGAGCCAAGAAAGTTCGATTTCGAACCGAAGGCTCACTGGGACATCGCGCAGGGGCTTGATATTCTGGATTTTGAGGCGGCGGCTAAAGTAACGGGCTCGCGCTTTACTTTCTACAAAGGGCTTGGGGCCCGATTGGAGCGCGCTTTGATCAACTTCATGATGGACCTTCACAGCGGAGAGCATGGTTATGAGGAAATGCTGCCGCCGTACATCGTGAACGGGGACAGTTTGCGCGGAACGGGACAGCTGCCGAAGTTCGAGGAAGATTTGTTCAAAATCCGCGATACCGACTATTATTTGATTCCGACGGCCGAGGTGCCTGTCACGAACTATTACCGGGACGAGATTTTGACGTCCGAGGACCTGCCGAAACATTTCGTGGCTTATAGCTCCTGCTTCCGTTCAGAAGCCGGCTCCGCGGGACGGGATACGCGCGGTCTTATTCGCCAGCACCAATTTAACAAAGTCGAGCTGGTGAAAATCGTGGATCCGGAGAAATCATACGAAGAGCTGGAAAAAATGACGGCCGACGCCGAGCATGTGCTGCAGCTGCTGAAGCTGCCATACCGCGTCATGACGCTGAGTACGGGCGATATGGGCTTTTCCGCGGCCAAAACGTATGACCTTGAAGTATGGCTGCCTGAAAGCGGTATGTACCGCGAAATTTCGTCGTGCTCGAATACGGAGGATTTTCAGGCTCGCCGTGCCAATATCCGGTATCGTCCGGAGCCGAAGGCGAAACCCGAGTTCGTGCATACGCTTAATGGTTCCGCGCTCGCCGTGGGACGTACGGTTGCGGCCATCTTGGAAAATTACCAGCAGGAAGACGGCAGCGTGATCGTGCCTGACGTTCTGCAGCCTTATATGGGGAACGTAAAGGTCATTGCGCCAAAACAGAAATAAGCTTGATCAATAAAATAAATTATGGTATAATACTTTTGTTGCGCCTAACGTAACATTTTAATGTTTATACCATACGGAGAGGTACCGAAGCGGTCATAACGGGGCGGTCTTGAAAACCGTTAGGGTGCAAGCCCACATGGGTTCGAATCCCATCCTCTCCGCCAGATATAATAAATGACGCCGCATAAGGCATTGCGGTGATTATGACTGAAACGCACTTGACTGTTGAATAGCGGTCTGATGCGTTTTTTTGTGTTCATGACCGTTAGATGAAAATCTAACGGGAGGTACTGAAATATGAATGCAAGAACAAGTAAAACACCACAAAAACGAGGGAAAAGAAAGAACAATTTAGAGATACCTCAGCGGCTTTTAGACCGCCTGACTCCTTCGGTCTTAGAAACGCCCCGCTCCGCACATCAAGAAGCCGAGAAGCCTCGCCCTGAGACGTTGACACTGGACAAGCTATTTAACCGTTACTATGCCGCAAGGCAAGCGGCTGGGGCCGCAGAGCGCACCCTAGAGGACTACAGGAAGCACATGAACTGGTTTCGTCAGTTCTTGGCATTAGAGTACAACGGTCTGGATAACTTTGTACCGAATCGTGATGTCATTCGTTCATGGATTTCCCATATGTTGACGGTACAAAAATTGAAGCCCTCAACAATTAACATTAGATTAAGAACAGTTAAGGCAATGTTCAACTGGGCCATTAGCGAGAGAATCATTAAAGAATCCCCATTTGATAATATAGAATTACTAAAAGTGCCAGAGGAAGATTTCCAAGTAATTTCAAAGACACAGGAACGGAAACTGTTTAACTGTTGTGACTTGACCACCTTTACTGGATTACGCGATGCGCTATTAATGTCATTTCTGCTTGATACAGGGGTGCGTATCGGGGAGTGCATGAGAATTTTTGTAGAGGAAGTTGATCTGCAAAATCGGTCCGCATTTGTTAGGGCTGAATCAGCTAAAACCAGAAAAGCCCGGACAGTTTACTTCGGAGCGAGAACACAAGAGCTATTGGTTATTTACCTTGCTTGGCATGAGATCAATGGACAAGCTCCAAACTTATTTCTTAACGAGTTCGGTCAGCCACTGGATAAGAATTGGGCAACCAGATGTATCAGTTTTATCGGCAAAAAGGCAAAGATTTCAGGTGTTCGCATCAGCCCCCACACGTTCCGACATACGTTTGCTACTCGTTATATAAAGGCAACAGGTGACCCGTTTTCATTACGCAGATTGCTTGAACATTCCTCTATGGAAATGGTCAACCGCTACGTTAATCAAGATGTCGCTGATGTTCGTGAGCAATATGAGAAGTTCATGAACGGAGGAAATGCGCAATGATAATCACACGAACTATATAGTTGGCTATGGAGGATAATATCACCGCTCAAAAGCTTCTGGAGATCGCCAGAAGGCATTGCAAGCTTGCTCTTGAGCATGGAAATAAAGATACCTCTCCTGAACACCGCAAGGCTATAAAATCTGAGATTGCGGTTCTCAGAGACAAAAGCCACAAATACTTGCTTCTTATACTTTGTGAAACAATGGAGGTGTCCTACCATGTAAATCGTAATCTCCAGCTTCGATTTTTTAAAACCCATTTTTGATTTTGAGTTATTCAAAGTCCGCCACCAGGATAAAGAGACGTAAGGAATGACACTATTGTCCGCATCTTGGAGTCCGTAAAAAACTATACGCGACAACCGGGGTGGCACAGGCGACATGTCTACCATGACGAACTATACTATTTCTACAAAGGACAGCGCGGGTGAGAACAATGGCGAACTTGGACTGAACACGTGGATTGAAGTACGTGTTGACAGTACAGGTGAAACTGGTTTCACCAAAATCGATAGAAATCTAACCAAGGCAATTCAAGCGGGTGGAAATACCGCCAACGCTAACGGAACCTTCTCTCCGAATGTGAAGGAGATTTTGGGAGTCATTAACGAAGGCTCGACAGTTAACTGCAAAGGCAACTTCGCACAGGTAACGCTTCAAGCCAATGTACCTGTGACAGCAACTGCAGGTAATGCCAACTTCCTGACCGTGTGGCTTATCAGTACGTGTAACCTGCATCCCTGTTTGTATATTGAGGGGCTAAAGAAATAAAAGTCGCCCCTGCGGGAACAGGAAGCGACCAGTAACAAACACCAAGAGAATGGGTGGGAGCCAGAAGGTTTCCACCCCTCTTGCCTTCATTATATGGGCTATTTTTAAGCAAGTAAAGCGTATAGAGCTAACTGAGGGCGGCTATTTTAGCCGCTTTTTGTATGCTCGCTTTACTGTAGAGATGGAAGTAGTTCAATTTTAGTCATTCGATTTGTATTACCTTTACGGATTAGATAGAATCTCCCCAATTCATGCACTTTTATAAGATGACTTCTACGAATTATTACTTTTTCTAACTGTATGATCCTACTGGTTTCATACCAAAAAGGTTACCTTCGTTCCTCTCCGCATGTTTCAAGTCAAAGACACGCTTGCTAGGGATAGTGACTTCCTTTTCAAAGCAAGGTGGAGAAGATGGCTATTTCTCTGTTACTTTGGCAGATAATCTGGAGGACAATCCATACGTAGTTTTAGATGTTGCAGAAAAACAAGTCATCCAAAACTGCACAGTTTCTATGAAAAAAGGTAGTAAGGGTAACTTAGCTGACTTATTTATGATTGTTAAGGAAGCCGCAGACTCTGTTGAAGCCAACTTTATTAAAAAATTGTCACATGAGGTTGGAAAACTCGATGAATGTCCGTCAGTGAAGGAGTATAAGGAATTTCTGAAAGCAAATATTGTAAAATCCGGTTTAGGGACATTTGATGAAGGTAGTAAAGGAGTCGCCAAAGCAACTAATAGGCGTACTTCTTCGAGAATGATGGCACAGAAGACGCAAACAGTACAAGAAGCGAAACAGGAGCGCAAGGGAATGTCCCTTGAAGAACTTGATAGAATACTAGGAGGGTCTTAAATAATGGAGAAACCAGAATACGCTAAACCCAACGTTGGCCTTGAAGGGCGTGACCGTCGCAATTTGACAATTGTATGTGAAAAGCAGAATATTTTCTGCCATATGCTGAGGATGGAACGGAAAATATTCTTTTTTAAAACAGACTTTGTTCTGTAATTGAACTGAAATAAATCTGTGAAGTGGTAATTTCCACAGACTTTTTTCAGTGATAAATCAATGGAAATCCTTATACAGAAAGGGTTTTAAGCTCCTCTAATAAGTATTATATAAAGAAGTATAGAAGAAGTTTTAAATAAGTGCAGGAGCATTTGTTTAAACCTTGTCCTAAGCTGTAGCCGATCATCCAATAGCGGGTTAGGTTTCAAGACACTTCCTTCGTTCCACTGACTATAATAGACTACTTAGAGCTGTCCCCAAAATGTTCGAATGACAATCTCAATGTACAACCGAAAGGGCCTCAAATTCCATTGTATAGTGGAGATTGAGGCCTTTTTTTTCGAAGAATTTCAGTTCAAAGTGGGGGACAAAAAAATCAAAATTGACTTTTGGGACAGTCCCTTACTTTTAAGAAATGGAATCATGATTTTACAGGCCGATTATCAGGCTTATTGGGTTTTACGATAAAGAAAACATATTGACAATATACATAATTTTACATTTCTATATTCGGGTATTATAATTTATAAAACCAGACAGAAGGGAGTGAGACGATGGAATTACTGATGGTCTTGATGTTCGGTGTTTCAGCAATTCTGCTGACAAAAAGTGCTGTCATGAATCATCAGACACTAAAGCTAATCAAAAAGCAGAAATCGAGTAAAAATGGGTGAGTGCGGTGGGCGAACTAAAGGAACAACTTGATAGAATTGAAAGTAAGATTGATAAACTGTTGGATAGGCTAGGAGAGTCTCCTTTGGAAAAACGGCGTAGAGAAGGAGCTTCAAAGCAAAATTCCTCCAAAACAAGCCAAGAAACAGAAATATCATTAGAAGAATTGAACGCAAGATTGGATAAGTTAATTTAAGGCATGTTCAAAGCGCTATTCATGTCAACGAATGGCGAGTTTTTGTGCTTAAGTTAAGGTTGAGTTCTCATAATTGTGTATTATGAGAACTGGTAGGAGTCGGCAGGGGATCGGCTCCCGGTTGATAAATTCTCCAGTTATAAGCGTTTGCGAGACCCCACCTAGTGCCGAATGAAAGCGTTTTTACCCCAAGCGGGCGGTTTACCTTCGTTCTACCCGTACCAAAATTTTACGATTTTCCTGTGCGTACAAGGATATGGGCGGCAAGGGGCTAAGCCAGTTCCTTCTATAATATTTGGGTGAAACGAAGGGCTTCCTAATAAGGGCAATTGGGGCATAAAGCGTTTCCTGAAAATCCGATACTATAAATATACGTTATGGTCAATAAACTATTGATTAAATAGTATACCGTGCCATCTTTAAAGATAGTATTTTTTAAATCGTTTTTGTAATACTTTTGCTCTACTCATTTTCTATTAAGTCAAAGATAATAGCTTTAAAAGTCATCAATCATCATATTGGAAAAATGTGTAGACTTGTGTAGGATTTTATTAGTAGAATAGACCTAAAAAAGGAGGGTATTTATGTCATATTTAACTTTCAACAAATTGAATAGTATGCCTCAGACAATTCAGAAATCATTTAATGAAAACACTCAATTTAACAAGTCAAACACTGTTTTTCTTTCACACCGTCATACTGATAAAGAAGCCGTGAAAAAGGCAGTAGGATTTTTGGCACAATTTGGTCAGAAATCATATATTGATTGGCTTGACCACAGTATGCCTAGTCGAACATCCTCAGAAACGGCTGATAAATTGAAGCAAAGAATAACTAAATCGCACAAATTTGTTTTACTAGCGACCCCAAAGAGCCTTGAGTCGATTTGGATACCGTGGGAGCTTGGGATTGCTGATGGTACAAAAGGATTGGATAGAATTGCTATACTTCCACTTTTAAATAATGATAGGACTTGGGATGAAAGAGAATACTACGGTTTATACAACTATATTGAACAAGTTAGTGATGGACGGTGGGGCGTCTTTAAGCAAGGACAATCAGAGGGTGTTACTTTAGAGCAATGGTTTGAATCATAATCTAGGGGGGATTATCCTATGGATAAAGATGTTGCTGAATTTTTGAAGACTTTTACAATTGCTATTGAAGAATCAAATGTCGCTATATTTGCGGGCGCGGGACTATCCAAACCTGCCGGATTCGTGAACTGGAAAGAGTTGCTTCGAGATATTGCTGACGAAATCAATTTAGATATCGACAAAGAGAGCGACCTTATAGCAGTAGCGCAGTACCATGTTAATGAAAACGGAGGAAGTAGAGGGAAAATAAATCAAGCGCTTATCGATGAGTTTACTAAGGATGCTGAGATCACTGAAAACCATAAAATCCTATCAAGGTTACCTATAAGTACATATTGGACAACTAACTACGATACTTTAATTGAAGATGCTTTAAAGAGTGAAGGAAAAAGAATAGATGCGAAAATAACGGCTGAAGGTTTGGCGTTCACCAAACCTAATAGTGATGCTAGGATTTATAAAATGCATGGTGATATTTCACTGCCTCATGAAGCGGTTTTGACTAAAGATGATTATGAAAACTACAACATCAAAAGACAATTGTTTACCACCGCTTTGCAAGGAGATTTGGTTTCAAAGACAATGTTGTTTATTGGATTCAGCTTTGATGACCCCAACTTAGAATATATATTAAGTAGAATAAGAATTTTATTAGAAAAGAACCAGCGAACTCACTACTGTTTTATGAAAAAAGTTCAGCGGGATGATTTCAAAAGTGAGTCAGAGTTTCTATATGCTGAGATAAAGCAGAATTTGAAAGTTAATGATTTAAGACGATATAGCATAAAAGTGCTATTGGTAAATCAGTATGAGGATATTACCTCTTTGCTCAAGGAATTGGAGCAACAATACAAACGAAGAAACATATTTGTTTCAGGTAGTGCTTCTGATTATGGAACTTGGGGAGAGCGCCGTTGCTTAGAATTCTCCAGCAACCTTAGCAAAGCAATTATCAAAAACGGGAATAATATTGTAACTGGTTTTGGCTTAGGGGTAGGAAGTTGTGTAATCTCAGGAGCATTGGAAGAGATTTATGAAACGCGAAGTCAACGTGTAGAAGAACGCCTGATATCAAGACCCTTTCCGCAAAATACAACCGGCCAAATCCCTATAAATGAACTGTGGACTAAACATCGAAATAACATGATTCAAAATGTTGGGATTTCTGTCTTTATGTTTGGCAATAAAATCGATTCCGCAACAGGCGATATTATAGATGCTAATGGTATGATCGAAGAGTTTGAAATAAGCTTGAGTCACAGGGTAATTCCTATTCCCATTGGTGCAACAGGCTTTACTGCTAAGAAAATTTGGGAGACTGTATTAAGGGATTTTGATCGGTATGTCCCTGATGCTGAACTAAAAGATAAATATCAGTTGCTGGGAGATACAAGCCAAACAGACGAAGTATTAATTAGAAGTGTGATTGAGATCGTAAATAAGCTTGAAAAAAGAAAAAAGTAGTATGAAGGGGGAAGCAGGCATGGCACGCAAAACATTCATTTCCTATAAATATAGTGAGGCTCGGCATACAAGAGATCGAATTATTACTGCTCTCGGGGCAGATGCCCGTTATTATCAGGGTGAAACGAGTGATTCACCTGATTTGACGGATAGAAAGACAGAAACTATCAAAAATCATCTAAAGGATATGATTTTTGATACTTCGGTAACCATTGTTGTCATATCTCCAAATATGAAACAGAGCAATTGGATTAATTGGGAGATTGAATACTCACTGAAAGAGACAACTAGAGATGATAGGACTTCCAGAAGTAACGGCATTGTAGGAGTAATCCAAAAAGATTACTATTTTGGCGGGTACGAATGGATACTTAGTTCGGTTATGAAGCCTGATGGTTGCAGATCAAGGAACATTGATGATAGTAAATTATACGATATTATCATCAAAAATCGAACTAATCTGAAACATCCCGTATATAGCTGTCAGACCTGTAAAACAGTAGATTCTTTGAATGGCTCGTATATATCATTAGTAACTGAGGATGATTTTGTCTCAAATCCAAATAAGTATATTGAGAATGCGTATGAAAAAAGCAGAAATATCAATGATTTCGACATTACAAAAACAATTCGGCCTCAAAGTGATTGGCGATCATGGCTAGTTTGATAAAAATGGAATAATCCACGACCAGAACGGTAGCGTTCGCCTACATCTAAGCACGAATGAAATTTTTTTGGTTGACTCGTACCTTCGAAAATAATAAGGTGAAGTTATCTAACGGTCATGCACCAAAATAAACGCTTTAACTCAGACCGCCGTAGCGGTTCAACAATAAAGTGCAATAAACTCAGTCATGATAAGGGATGGCGGGATTTTACAACGAGGGGCGGTCTTGAAAACCGTTAGGGTGCAAGCCCACATGGGTTCGAATCCCATCCTCTCCGCCAGAATAGCAAACGACAGAAGTCATCCGAACGCGGATTGGCTTCTTTTTTATTTTATAGGATTTCTCCTCCATCGTCTTTATTTAACTCTACATAAAACCCGCAATCATAAGGAATGGTGAATACGCCGCGCCAAGAGCGAATAAATCCACCGTCTTCTCCACACATTAAAGTGCAGGGGAGGTGTGATGAAATGAACCGAGAATTTCAACTCGATCAGGATCAGCTTGTTCAAGCTTGGCAGTCGCAGCTGCCGCAAAACCTTGAGCCCTCGGATACCGCTCAAGTGTTCGCGGATGAGGCCAATCCGAATGCGCTCCGAATTCACATCGATTCCGCCGGACGCACGATGTACTCTTTTGATTTTCAGTGCTCCTACCTGGATACTCGGGAGGTCAAGGTGGATCTGGTCGACGTGGAACGCGACGGGCAAACGGTGGATGAGCGCACCGAGGTCATCCAGGATATGACCCAAGGATACACCCGCCAGATTCATGAATGCGCTCAGGCGCTTCACGATGTGACTCATCACGTTTAACAGGGAAAAGAGGGAAAGAGATGACGAAAGCGAAAAACGGACTAGACAAGAACTTAAGCAACGTTGTGGATGATTTGAACCAAACGACGGTCAACAGCCATCATGCCCAGCAAATCCAGCAGGATACGAACGACCGCAGGCATCAGGATGCGCTGAACCACGACAAGACGACCGACATGACCCATCAGCACTCTTAATCCGACATTGGGGTGAATTCAGATGAGCAAACCGAAAGCCATTCCCGTACCCGAAGCCCAGCGTCGAGAGCAGCGGCAGCATCGCCGGGACGACGAAAATACGATGCAGGAACCTCTTTCCGGGTCGAAAAAGGTAAAAAACCGTAATCATGTGGATCATTTGAATAAAGAAGGATAACCTTAAACAACATAACTGGAAAAGGAAAAAGCATTTTGGCAGGAGCCGAAGTGCTTTTTTTGCCGTTTTCTATAGGTATAAAAATACTTATAAATCAGCTGTCCGTCATTTTTGAAACCATGGAACATATTTTCCGTATTACGCAATGTGAGCTCACAATGCAGGTAAAAAAGGAAATTAATTATTTTCCAATCATAAAATTTCCAAAAATCTGTTCCAGTTATCCTAAAAATGGTTTATGATGAAAAGGTGTGCTATTTGCCCTAGAGAAAGAGAGGAGAGAAGGTAATGAATAAGAAGCTTGCAGTCCTGATTTTGACACTGATCTTATCCATGACAGTGGTACTTGCAGGATGCACGAGCAAGCAGGATCCGAAAGACGCCATGAAGAGCGCCACGGGGAATGCGATGAAAATGACTTCATACGAAATGAAGAGCAAGGTGGTTATCAAAGACCTGCAGGTATCCAGCAAGGAAACCGCGGACAACGAAGCTGCCAGCCAAGTCATGAGCATGCTCAAAAACGCCGAATTGACAATTGATGGGGTATATCAAAACGATCCGATGCAAACGGAGCTTACCATGGGAATTAACCTGAAGGGCGACATGTCCATGAGCTTCAACATCCCGATGGTCATGACGAAAGAGAAACTATACGTTAAAATTCCAAGCATCCCGATGCTGCCGCTTCCGGAAGATGTAGTCAACAAGTACCTGGTTCTGGACATGAAGGAACTTGCCGAACAAGGCGGTACAACGTTTAATCCGGATTCCTTAGATCAGAAAAAAGCGCAGCAGCTGTCGAACGAAGTCATGAATACGTTATTCGAAGAATACGACGGCAAAAAATATTTCAAAGACATCAACACCAAAGACGCAAACCTGCCGGAAGGCGTGGATGCCAAGCAAGTCGTGCAGTTTAACGTAACGAATGAAAACGTGAAAGAAGCAGCGGAAATTTTCGTCAACCAAGCACTGCCTAAAATTCTCGACATTCTTGCAAAAGACGAATACCGCGAAATGGTTGGCCTGACGAAGGAAGAAATCGATAACGCCAAAAAAGACCTGAGCTCCGCGAATAAAGACGAAGTGAGCAAAGGCCTGAACGAATTGAAGAACTACCTGAAAATCAACCAGTTCAGCATTAACACGGCCATCGACAAGAAGGACTTCCCATCTTACCAAAGCGCTGTGATCAACGTTGAAATGAATGATCCTGATACGAAGGACAACATGAAGCTGGCGATGGAAGTAAACAACCAATACAGCAAAATCAACGAAAAACAAGAGTTCAAGATCGGTATTCCAAAAGAAGGCGACGTTATTACCATGGAGCAATTGCAGCAGAAAATGGGCGGAGCTTACTAAGTTTTACAAACAAAACCACCCGGTCGGGGTTTTCCCGAGCCGGGTGGTTTTGTTTTCTGTTTTAATGAAGGCTGCGCCTCATGGGGCGAGAAAGACTGATGCACAAAAGAAATTTTTTTACAAACGTTATTCACACCTTGCCGCGGAGCTTGCGGAAAAATTGGGTCAGCATGGACGCACATTCTTCCTGCAAGATGCCGCTCACGACCTCCGTCCGGTGATTAAACCGCGGCTCCTGCAAAAGGTTCATCAGCGTGCCGGCACAGCCTGCCTTAGGGTCCCCCGTCCCGAAAATCACCTGCGGAATCCGGGACTGGACGATCGCCCCGGCGCACATCGGACAAGGCTCCAGCGTGACATAAAGCCGGCAGTCCAGCAGACGCCATGCGCCGATCGCCTGGCTGGCCTCGCGGATGGCGACGATTTCCGCGTGCGCGGTGGCATCCTGGGACGTTTCGCGAAGATTGTACCCGCGGCCGATAATTTCGTCACCCCGGATGATCACGGCGCCGATCGGCACTTCTCCGATGGCTTCGGCCCGCTTCGCTTCAGCAATCGCTTCTTTCATCCACCGTTCATGCACAGCCTTATCCACAGATTCATCCACAGAAAGAGGATGACTTGGTTTCTCTTCCAAAATAAAAATCCCCCTTTAATGCCATTTGAGGTTTATTCAGCGAACAAGCATTCGAATGTTAACATGCTGTGCATATTTTTGTGGATAACTTTTTACTTGCACACAGAATTGTCCACAATTTGCTCCTAACAAAATGTGAATATGTGCATAACGTGCATAAGTTATTCCGGCCATGTGCATGTCCTTGTTCAAATGATACGGTTCGCAAATATCCGGTTTTTTTTCTGAGTGTACAGCGGTGATACATTTTATCTATTGTAGAGAAGGATGACTCAAATATCAACGCAAGACAAGACGAAAAACCTGAGTGCAATAAAAAAATGCATATTTTATCTGTCTTTTCAAATATGTAGTTTTGGGGTTATGATGATAGAGTATTGTCATTTTTCGCCAAAGTTCTTTTTTGCCACGAGGTGATCCTTTGTCCATAAAGTATAAATTAACCTTGGTCATGTCTGGCTCCCTGCTGTTAATTTTGCTTTTATATATTCTTCTCAGTTTTTACACGACGCAAGCCAATCTGAAAAGGGATAGCGAAAGCAAAATGCTGGTTGCCGCCAGGCAGATTGCCGCCTCCATCGAGCAGAGCCAGTACAGCTCGAAATACGTGGAGGAGGAAGCGGGGGAGCTGCTTCGGATGGCTGCAATCCTTGCCGCCAAGGAGCTGCCTGCGGATTACCAAGATATTGATAATGAACAGCTCCGGAAATTAAGCAAGGAGGTCGGCGTTACCCATATCTCTTTGTTAGTAAGAACTGCGGACGACATTATCGTCGTCAGGTCCTCCGACCCAAGCGAGCTCGGGTTGTCGACGCGCGACTGGGGATTCTGGTTTACCGCATTCCAGCAGCTGTTCAACATGCAGAAAGTAACCGTTTCCCAGGGAATGTCCCTGGATCATTTCTGGACGGGCCCTTTCGAATATTCGACGTCAAATCCCGACTTTATCGACAAATGGGGCTACTATTATGACGGAAAACGCAACTACATGATCGATCCCTTCATTAGAAGCGACATCGTCAACAATTACGCGAAAATGGTCAGCCCTGAAGCGATTCTCGAAAAAACGAAGCTGGTTAACCAAAATATTCTCGAAATCACATGTATCAATCCCCGGACTTTTGGCAACAAGAATATGACAGCCACCGGTTTCGACGGGTATAATATAAAATTGCGCAACCGTCCCATTCAGTACGGGACCTATCGTTATGGAGATTTGGAAAAAGACAAAGAAGCGGTGTCCCGGGCCATCGGCACCGGTTCCAACGTTATTTTCGAACAAAAGATTAACGGCAAAAAGGTGCTCAAGAGCTTTATCCCGGTGTTTAATCCGGACCAATCCGTTTACATTATCAGCATCGTGACGGACTACCAAACGATCTCGAAGGTGCTGAACGAGCAGCTGATCAATTATATCGCCATTTCGGCATCCCTGCTTGTTATTGTGCTGCTCGGAAGTTACGTGCTGGCAGGTTATATTATTCGCCCGATGGAATCGATTCTAGCCAAGGTTAAGGACGTCACGGAGGGTCGGTTCGACACGCCGCTTACGATCGACAGCAAGGACGAGCTCGGGTTGTTGTCTTCCCGGATCAATGCCATGACGACCAGCCTTCATGATTATACCGATCAGCTGAAGCAGGCGGCCGAGGAAAACAAATCGGTGAAAGATCATTTGGAATCGATAATTCAGCAAATTGCGGATGCGATTCATACGGTGGACTGGTCGGGCCGGGTCATCCAGGTTAATAAAGCCTTTGAGGATCTGTACGGCTGGAGAAGCCATGAAGTCGTCGGGAAAAAGCTGCAGATCGTTCCCGATTTTTTGGAGGAAGAAGAGCGCAAGAACATCGAGTCCCTCAGAAAAGGGGAACAGCTGCCTCCTACCGAAACGCTGCGCCTTCGGAAGGACGGTTCCCTGGTCGAGGTCAGCATCAGCACTGCCCCCGTCAAAGACGAGGACGGGCAGATCACGTCCTTTATCAGCGTCTCCCGCGACATGACCGAACGGAACAAGATGGAGGAGCTGCTGCGGCGTTCGGAAAAGCTGACGACCGTCGGACAGCTTGCCGCGGGCGTGGCGCATGAAATACGGAACCCGCTGACGACGCTGCGCGGATTTCTGCAGCTTCAGCGCGAAACCAATCATGTGTCGCCGCAGCATAACGAGATCATGCTGTCGGAGCTTGACCGCATCAATTTGATCGTGAGCGAGTTTTTGATTTTGGCCAAGCCGCAGGCGACCCAGTTTCAGGTCAAAAGCATTCGGAGCATTCTGAGCGACGTCGTGAATCTTCTCGACAGCCAGGCGCATTTGTACGACATCGAGTTTCAATTCGAGTTTGAGCCTGAAGACTACAAAGTCCATTGCGAAGAAAACCAGATGAAGCAGGTGTTTATCAACATCATCAAAAATGCGATTGAAGCGATGGAAAATGGCGGCGTGATCCGGATCGAGCTCTTCAGGTTAAGCCGGGAGGAAATCGGAATCACGATTACGGACCAAGGGATCGGCATTCCGAGCCATATCCTGCCGAAACTCGGCGAGCCGTTTTTTACGAGCAAAGAGAACGGAACCGGTCTTGGCCTGATGATCAGCCAGGGTATTATTGAAGGCCATAAGGGCATGATGGAGATATTCAGCAAGCCGGGCAAAGGCACGAGGGTGGATATCGTTCTGCCTATAGCATGGGAGATGGAATCAGACAACAATCTTGAGGGGGAAGGACCCATTGCGAATTAATAAATTTATCAGCGAGACGGGGTTTTGCTCCCGGCGTGAGGCCGACAAGCTGGTGGAGAGCGGCAAAGTGACGATTAACGGCGTCGTTGCGGTTCTCGGAAGCCAGGCGGAGGAAGGGGACGATGTGCTGATCGACGGACAACCGCTGCAGGCCAAAAAGAAACATCATGTGTACATCGCCCTGCATAAACCCGTGGGCATCACAAGCACGACGGAGCAGCATATCAAAGGCAACATCGTCGATTTTGTAGGACACCCGGAGCGGATTTTTCCGATCGGAAGGTTGGACAAGGATTCGGAAGGGCTTATTCTTTTGACCAGCGACGGGGACGTCGTCAACAAAATATTGCGTTCCGAAGGCAAACATGAAAAAGAATACATCGTGACGGTGGACAAGCCGGTGACGACTTCGTTTCTCACGGGAATGGCCGGCGGGGTCAAAATTTTGGGGGAAATGACGCTTCCCTGCAAAGTGACGCGGATCTCCGACCGGGTATTCAAAATCGTTTTGACGGAGGGGAAAAACCGGCAAATCCGCCGGATGTGCAGCAGCTTCGGTTATTCCGTGCGCAAGCTTCAGCGTATCCGGATCATGAACATCCATCTCGGTTCGCTTCCGAAGGGCAAATGGCGCGATCTGACCGAAGCCGAAAAAAAAGAACTGGGCCGCTTGCTCCACTACGAGCTTCAATAGAATGCAGGCCCTGCCGCAGAATACACAAAAAAGCTGTATGATCGTTTGTAAACGACAATACAGCTTTTATTATTATCCGGGATTAGGGATTTTGTACCTGCATTTGCTGCGCCGCGTCCGTATATTTGCGGATGATCGAAACTTCGACCCGGCGGTTCATCGCCCGGCCCTGGGTTGTATCGTTGGAAGCAACCGGATGGTATTCGCCGAACGCTTTCGACGTGAACATGGCCGGATTCAGCTTCGGATTCGCCAGCAGAATTTTCATGAAGTGAAGGGCCCGGTCGGAGCTCAAATCCCAGTTCGAAGCATATTCGCTGTTGGAGATCGGCATATTATCGGTATGTCCCGAGACGACGACGTTATAATCCGGGAACTTCTGCAGCATGTTGCTGATCGCTAAGGCCAACTGGCGCGATTCGGGTTTGACGGACGCGCTGCCCGAGGCGAATAGCGCATTGTCGCTGATCGTGATGGTCAGCTCGGATTGGTTCAGCTTCGTATTGAGCAGATTGGTCAACCCGTTGTTTTTAATATATTGATCCAGCTGCTTTTTCAGTTTTTCCATATCTTCTTGTTCCTGCTTCGCAAGCTGGGCTTTTTGCCTTTTCCGTTCTTCGCTGTTCACCACGTCGTTTTGGCTGTCTTTCTTGCCTTTGTCGAGGTTCTTGTCCGAAGGCAGGGCGGAGCTGAAGTTGAGCACCCCGGTGCCCGTGCTAAGCGCGGTATTAAACGCTTTGCTCATTTCCTCGAACTTTTTATTGTCCGTCGCGCTCATGGCGTACATTACGATAAACAGGGCGAGAAGCAGGGTCAGCAGGTCGGAATACGGAAGGAGCCACGATTCGTCGGCATGCTCCTCGTGAGATTCATGTTTAGTCTTTTTGCTCACCTGTTGAATCCTCCTTCTCATTCATTTGAGCACGCTCGGAAGGGGTCAGGAAGACGGAAAGCTTTTGGCTGATCGCGATCGTGGATACGCCGGATTGAATGGACAGAAGCCCTTCGATCATCATGAGTTTCAGCTCGATTTCCTTCTTGGACAAACGTTTCAGCTTATTGGAGATCGGGTGCCACAGCACGTAACCCGTGAAAATCCCCAGGAGCGTCGCAATAAAGGCTGCGCCGATGGCATGCGCGAGCTCGCCCATATTCTCCATTTTGGTCAGGGCCGCAATCAGGCCGACGACGGCGCCGAGAACCCCGAGAGACGGGGCGTACATACCGGCTTGGGAAAAAAGCAAAGCGCCTGCGCGATGCCGTTCTTCCGTCGCCGCAATATCTTCCATCAAAACGTCACGCACAAAATCCTGGTCGTTGCCGTCGATAATCATCCGCATGCCGTTGCGAAGGAATGCATCGTCGATCTCCTCGACTTTGGTTTCGAGGGCAAGCAGCCCTTCGCGGCGGGTGATGGAGGCCCATTCCATAAACATCGCGATGAGCTCCCGGCGTTCCACCAGCTTTTGTTTGACGAAAACCATCTTCAGCAGCTTAGGAAACTTTTTAAGCTCTGACATCGGAAAACCAATAAATAACGTAGCAGCCGTACCCCCGATGATAATGACATAAGCGGCGGGGGTGAGGAGGGATACCAAAGGCGCACCTTTGAGTATCATGCCGACCAGGACTGCGACCAAGCCGAGTATTAGGCCGATAAGTGTTGAAATTTCCATTGCGCACCTCATCCATGAGAAATAGAATTGAATCCTTTCGTGCACCAAGCTTGCATCCTTGCAGCATGGTGTCTGCACCAAGAAACCTGATTATAATATTTATCGTCAGCAATGGCTTTTTTTTTAAGGGGGTTTTTCCGGTATAATGAAACATAGGGGTTCGTCGGCCCTATTAGCCGCATGGGAGAATCGTACAGCTTGCGCCGCCGTCCCTACATAAAATGAACCAGATAAGAAAAAAAGCGCTCCGCCATGCCTGCAAAGGGATGGAAATAGAGCTCGGCGTAAATTTTCGATATGTGACCAGATGGAGGTAAAGCCATGGGAGTAAAACATGGGCGTGAATATGACGAAATATTGAAGGATTTAACGGAAGCGGTGGGAGGGATTCCCGACAGCTACCTGTTTTTCGAAATGGACGGCGGCGAATGGGTGGGACTGAGTCCTGAAGAGCAACGGGAGGTCCATGAGGCGCTTGCGGAGGATCTTTTTTATGCCTTGGGAACCGAACCGGTGATCGAAGTAGGCAGCGGCGTAGTCATGTACGACAAGGACAACCACCGGATCAACCTGCTGATCGGGGACGAGGGACTGACTGTAGTCCCACTCATCTAGTCCAAGGGCCGAATGGATTTTTGAATATCCGTCATGGTAAGATAAAACAAGTGCTTGGCCACGGAGGACGGCCATATTCATATTTATTCATCGATCGGAATACAATGGGAGAAGTTAACAAGGAGCCGGGCTAAGCGACATTCTTGTTAATTTCGATACTAGGGCGTTTTTGTTTCAGGGAGGAAATGAGAATATGGTTTACACGCAAGAAGAAGTGGAAGCGCATTTGGCGAAGCTGGAAGGCTGGCAGTTGGAGGAAGGGCGCTGGATCGTGCGCAAATTCATTTTTTCCAACTTCATGAAAGGGATTTCGTTCGTCGACGAGGTGGCGACGATTTCCGAAGCCTTCGATCACCATCCTTTCATTACGATTGATCATAAGAACGTAACGTTGCGGTTGACCTCCTGGGATGACGGAGGCATTACCGCCCTCGACATCAAGGAAGCGCATCAGTTTAACGAATTGTTCGAAAAAATGCGCTCAGGCGAGAAACGCTAGACGAACATGGCATAGCAAAGCAAAAAAACACGCTCCGTTCAGACCTTTCGGTTGCTGTACGAAGCGTGTTTTTTATTCTTCCGAAAGAAACGGTCATTATTTTTTGGCTGCAAGCCACTCGGCAACGTTGGCGATTTCTTCTTTTTTCAGTTTGTCCTTGAAAGAAGGCATGCCGCCTCTGCCCTTAGTAATGATCGTATAAAGTTCTTCAGCAGACATTTGGGCTCCGATCTTTTGAAGGTTCGGTCCCACGCCGCCCTGCAGCTGATCTCCGTGGCAGCTGATGCAGCCTTGGGCTTTAATGGTTGCTTCAGCCGCTGCAGCGTCCATGGTCACTTCAGGCATGGTTGGTTTTTCTTCTTCGGCTACCTGCTCTTTACCTGGCAGCGTAAACATGAGCACAACGGCAAATACGCATGCGATCGTTATCAAACCGCTCATGATCCATTTTTGCATCCGTTTTCGTCCTTTCTATGTAAACTGCAGTCTTCTCATTTCTTCATTATAACGGAACAGGCCGGTACATCAAATACTTTGTGACAAAAAAGCAAACAAAAGCAAGCACAAATCCACTAAAAATACACAAATTCGTACCATTTTTCAAACGGACGGATGAAATGAATTTTTGCGGAGCCGTCCGTTCGATGGTCCGCAAAAAACTGACGCTAAATCAGGCCGTCGGCGTCTTCGTGCCCTCGTAAACCATGCAGTAAAAACGTTCGGTCCCCTCCGGCGCCGGTTTTTCATAGATGTCCGTAATTTCGAAGCCTGCTTTCAGGTAAGCCCGAATCGCCCGCAAGTTCCAGTCCTGTACCTCCAAATCGATTTCCTGGCCGGGAAAGCGGGCTTTGGCGGCTTCTACAACGGCCTGGATAAAGCTTGTCCCCAGCCCTTGGCCGCATAAATCGGGCCGCATGCCGATGCCGAGGCGAACGACGTTGACCATCGGAAAAAGCTGCGCGAAGCCGCACAGGCTGCCCTGCCCGTCCAGAACCGACACATATTGCTGCCTCCGCAAATCGGGATCGCCGAGCTCGATGCCAAGCGCTTCCATTTGCTCCCAAGGCAGCCAGGCATAGATCCGGTCGTAAGGCGGTTCATACGTCCAGCCGCAGCAGGCTTCGGCCTGCTCACGCGTCATTGGAGCTACGGTAAATGCCTCCTTCGAAACGTTCACCCAGAAAGCCTCCTTTCTTAAGAGACGTCCGCTACTATGTAGCATTTGACTATTCAAGAAAATCTATTCCTGACGGATGTCACGGCAGGCGCAAAAAAATCCCGTACTGAGATTTCGGCAAAAATCTCAAAGTACGGGCTGGTCGTACATACCGTTCCAGTGCTGCGGAATGTTATTGAACGTCATCGTTATCTTCGGAATCAACGGCGGATGCCTGGTATGTATCCGAGCTCATGACACGTTTCGCGCCAACGTAGCGGTTGACGTAATAGCTTTCGCTAAGCGAACTGACGACAACGCCGCGGGAAGTCGAAGCATGTGCGAATTTGCCGTCTCCGACGTAAATGCCGACATGAGATACACCGGAGCCGGATGTATTGAAGAATACGAGGTCTCCTGCTCTCAAGTCGCTGCGGGATACGGAAGTGCCCATGCTGAACTGCGATCCGGATTGATGGGGCAAGTTAATGCCGAGATGCTTGAATACGTACATCGTAAATCCGGAGCAGTCGAAACCGCTTGTCGTCGTACCTCCGGATCTGTATTTCGTACCGAGAACATCGTCGATGACTTTGTCCATTTTAGAATCCGCGAAAGCGCTTCCGGCGCCGACGGTAAATACGATGGCAAAACTCATGACTGCTGCTGCTAGCTTCTTTTTCAAACCCAATACTCCTTCCGAGTGCCTGCGAGGTTAGCTTAAGGATTCGGTAGAAGGTCCCCTATGATCCCTCTGTTGCAAGATCAATTCACCCGTAAATGGTTCCCCCGCTTTCCTAGTGTGAGGAAATTCGGCATCTGACTTTTTACACTATATCCATCGGAAAAACATCTTCAAAATGCTGTCATACAGCAAAGATTACAAAGTTGTTACTAACACTGGACCTATTGTAACAAAGGAATGACGTTTTGGCAATTGTTTCTATCGTGAATATACGAAAAATTCAACAGCATTTCGGGATTTTTGCAAAATGATTGCCGATCTAGGGGCATTATAGAGCATTTTATAGGAAAAAAGGTTTATTTGTTGGACAAGAGGTTTATATTCATAGTAAACGGACGGAGAAATAGAATGAAGAAAAATCGAATAAAATTTTTTTTTTGAAAGTTGTTACCTTTTAACGGTTTGGAACGTCTAATTAGTAACAAGAAACCCGCGAGGGATTTCGGCAAAAATCTCCGCGCGGGCACCGTAAGCTTTTCGTATGTTTATGGGTAAGTTTCTTAGTTGTAGACGGCCGCTTTGTATTTAGCGGTACTCATGACACGTTTGGCGCCAATGTAGCGGTTGGCGAAATAGCTGTTGCTGAGCTTGCTGATGGTAACGCCCTTCGAAGAAGAGGAATGCGCAAAGCTTCCGTTTCCGATGTAAACCCCGACATGGGAAACGCCCGCGCCGGTCGTATTGAAGAATACCAGATCTCCGGCACGCAAATTGCTTTTGGAGACGGCGGTGCCGATTTTAAATTGGGCACTGGATTGGCGTGGGATAGAAATACCTAATTTCTGGTATACGTAACGCGTGAAACCGGAGCAATCAAATCCTTTGGTCGTCGTTCCGCCGGTTTTGTAGGAAACGCCGATCGTGCTGTTCACGACATGATTCAGAGAAGATTGCGCGAATACGCTGGTTCCCATGGAGAACATCAGCGTCAAACCAAGCACAGCAGCTGTCAACTTCTTTTTCAAAACATAATCCCCTTCCATGTTGCCTACGAGGTTAGCTTAAGGATTCGGTTGAAGGTCGTCCCCTATGATCCCTTTACTGCGAGATCAATTCACCCAAAGTGGTTCCCCCGCTTCCCGGTGCCAAGGAATTCGGCCTTGATCGGGCACCCGAAAGTGACTGATGTCTATCATCGAACGGTATCTGACATTAAAAATTATCGTTACAGCACAAATTAAATAGTTACAGTAAAAATGACAAAGTTGTTACTAACTTCTTACTCGGATTATTTTAACAGACGATTGCGTCTTTGGCAAATCGTTCTAATACCTAAAAACGACAAAACCCCGCCCTTTTTGATTTAAAAGGGTGGGGTTTTTCTTATATCAGAGGGTTGAAGTGATGACAAAAATTTAACTTTCGTAAATTATTTTTCGGCGTTCCGATGCGCCTGGGCGTACCACAGGTCAAACTTGGCCGAAATGCTCCATAATCTCATGATGCAGCTGACCAGATGGTAACCCTGCTGAAGGATCAGTGCGATGATGCCGGCCCAGATCAGGGAAACTCCCGTGCTGAGGCTGAACAGAAGCAGGCTGGTCGAGCCGAGGACAAGCGAAACGCCGATAAGCGGCAGCGACCCGCGCAGGCAATGCCACAGGGGCAGCAGGAAGCCGGCGCCTCCGGTCTTGCCGAACTGCATGAAGAGGATGAATTGATGCACGATATATCCGTACAGAAGCCATCCGAGAATCCAAGGAAGGAGAGACAGGCCGGACGTTTGCAGCTGCATGCCTGCCAGAAGCCCGGCATATGCTTTGGGTAACACCCAGTAGGCCGGGGCCGCGATCAGGAGCCACTCGATCAAATGGAACAAAAAGACGGTTTTGCCGTGACGTTTCATGCCTTGAAAGAAAAACAGCCCGACTTCGCCTTCGCGTTCGCGGTGCAGCCCGTAAAATATCCCCGCATGGATAAAAGGGGTCAGCAGCATGCGCAATGCGAACATCGCAAGCAAAATCCACATGTACATATGCACGGTGCCGCTCGTTGAAAGGCTCATCTTGCCCTCGATGTAATAAAGCAGCTGGCTCAGCTCGTTGGGCTGCGGGTCGGGATAACGCATCAGCAGCGGGGTGACGGCCGAATGGACCAGCCTGTACAGGAAGTAGCCCCAGATCAGCTGGTATAAAAAGAGAATGATGACGATATAAAATTGATTCTTAAGACTTTTCCAGCCATGTGCAATATGGGATTTCACCGATTCTCACCTCACCAGGACAGACTTCCAAGCAGAGTCTCAATCAGCTTGGTGATGCTTACGTTCCAACGGATCAGAACCTTCCTGTCCATATCCGCCTTCAAATAATTGTTGATATGCCTGTTTTCGATCACGACCGAATAATTCGGATCGACCATGGCCCAGGCGAGGGGCGCTTTGTACTCCAGCTTGAACTCGATGCTCTCTCCCGAACCGTTCCATACCTTGTTCAGCGTATGCCCGTCCGTGAAGACGAATTGAACCGGGACCTGGGCATAGTCGCCGCCTTTTTTCGATACCTTGACGGTCGATTCGTAAACCGTGCCGGAAGCGGCGTCCTTTTTGCGGACGGAGATGGAGTCGACCGCGAAGTCGGCCATCTGGTTGCCGTACACGTACTGGTCGAAAAAGGTTTGCCAGGACCGCTTGGTCACCTGCTCGACCACCTTTTGAAAATCGGCGGTTGTCGGGTGCTTGAACCGGTACTTTTTAGCATAGGTGCCCATAATTTTGCTCATCGTCTGCGTACCGACCTGCTGCTCCATCGCCTTAAGCAAAAGCTTGCCGCGATAATAAACGTTCAGGGCATATTGATCCTGCGAGCCGTATTTCCACGCTTCCTGCGTCAGCGGCATCGGAGAGGCGATCAGGGATGCCTGTACAGGCAGATTCGGAATGACGCCGTATTCCTGCTCCATCAGTTTATCTTCGGCATAGGAAGTAAAACCTTCGTCCAGCCAGGCTTCCTCGAACTCGTTGCTCGCCAGCATGCCGTAAAAATACTGGTGACCGATCTCATGAATGACGGTTCGCTCCAAATCGTAGCCCGGCGAATCGTCCTTGGCCCCGAAGGCGGTGATCAGCGTCGGGTACTCCATACCTCCCGCGCCGTTACCCGATTCCGGCGGCACGACAATGGAGAGGGTAGAGTAAGGATAGCGGCCGTACCATTTGCTGAAATATTTGAGCGCGGCCTTGGCGGCAAAGAAATATCTTTCCTTCAAGTCTTTATGGGCCGGGTCTAAATAAAGCTTGATCCGGACGCCCGGAACCTCGGGAGAAGAAAACGGCTCTTCGGCGACGACAAAGTTCGGCGATGCCGACCAGGCAAAATCATGAACGTCGTCGGCGTAAAACTGATAAATTTTCTCTTTGCCCCGAACCTGGGCCGACTGTACGGGGAAGCCGGTGGCGGCAACGATATAGTCGCTCGGCACGTGAATGCGGACGCTGTAGATGCCGAAATCGGCGTAGAACTCGGAATTGCCGTGATACTGATGCAGGTTCCATCCTTCCGTTTGGCGTCCTCTGGTACCGGCAGGCTCGTAGACGCTGATTTTCGGGAACCATTGGCCGGCCATGACAAAATCGTCGTCTGCGATGCCCATCCGGGCGAATATTTTCGGAAGCTTGACCTCAAAGCGGATGCTGAGCGTAATGCTTTCGCCGCCCTTGACCGGCTTCGGAAGCCGTACCTTGACGAGGGTCTTGTCCTTGACGTTGCCGTCATCGGGCTGGACATATTGCATGCGATGCATCAGGGAAAGGCCTTCGGCGGTTTTCATCTCGGTGATTTCCATCGATCCGAAGCCGTCCGGAGGCATGGCATCATTCCGGAGCTTTCCTCCGGATTCTTTCATAAACGTGGAGTCCATCGAAGAGAAGGCGTTGGGATACAGGTGAAAGTACAGCTCGTTCACCGTTTTTTTGCCGGGATGGGTCCAGGTCAGCGTCTCGGTTCCTTTGATGATGCGGTTTTCGGTATCGAGCGTCGTGTCGATATGGTATTCCACCACCCGCTTGCTGAGAATTTCGGCCGTCGGCTTTTGTACGCTCTCCTGCTGGACGATCGGAGTGGGAGGCTTGGCCTGATCCGGAGCATAGGAAGGCTGCGATTCCGGCGTATCCCGAAGAAGGAGCACCCCTGTTCCCGCAAGCAAAAGACAGAGGGCAATGATAGACGAAACAACGATTTTGGCGCGTGCTGGAGCCATATACGAATACCTCCCGTTGACAAGCATCTACAGCATGTATATGTTGGCTTTCCAGCGATTATTAGTTAAAATAAAATTATGTTGCATGAAACTAGGCATAGAAAGCAGGACGCCTGTTTGGAAAATCCGGACAGCGCGTTTTCCAATAGGAGGCACGCGAAACGTGGAAAACAAGGAGCAAGTAGGCAAGAAACAGATTGCACTGAATATCGTCAGCGGCAAGAGCAAGCATAAAATCGGTTTTGGCGCGGGCTCCATCGACTTGAACAACATTTCTCCGGTTGTCATTGACCGCGGCGTGGCCACGATCGATATCGGCGCCATGCATGCCAAGAGCAAGCCGGAACGCCGCATCCGCTTTTCGACCAATCGTGAGGATGTGCCGAACGGCCGCCAGGTGTGGATTGTTTGGGTGGCTGTCGACCGCGACGAGATGGGGCAATATTACGCCGGCGCAACCGCAAGCGAAATGTGGATCGATGAAGAAGCCCGCAAAGGCTGGAAAATTCTCGCCGATCACGTCAACCGGATGGATGCCGCTTTGAAACGCAAGTTTATGCTCAGCGAACTGAGCACGGAGGATAAAAAGCTGCTGAAGGATTTGCTGGTATCCCATAACGAGGAATGGTGGGAGAGATCGCCGGAGGAACTTAAGCAAGCGCTTGATGTTTAAACGCATATTTCTTTCGATCAAACGAAATAAAGGGTCTGCCCGCCGCTTGTTGGGTTAACGAGCGCCGGAGCGGACCCTTTCGTTTTTTGCCGGATAGTCTGTCCATCTCCGGCAGGTCGCCTTCCATTATAAAAGAAGGTATGCACTTTTTTTCGATGGATGCCTCAAGGCAAGCTATGCCTGCTTCCAGGGGGTCGGCTGCTTGTCCTTAACGGAAACGTAAGGATTCCCTTCGATATAATAACGCCAAGGTTTTAGAGCATACTCGCCGGCGTAATCGATGTTGATTCTTGGACACTGCACGATTGGCAGCTCGTCCACCGGGTCCCCGGCTTCCAGGCGAAGCATGCCGTCGTCCCTGTTTAACGGATAGCCGTTCAGGCTTCTGTCGATGCGCAGCGCGCGGCACAGCTTGCCGGGACCGTTGCACAGGTTGGCCTTTTTTCCTGAAAAACCGCCGCGGTAAGCAAGCATCAGCTCTTCATCCTTGTCGCTTAGCGGTTCCACGGCGCGAATCAGCACCGCCTGCGGATCATCGGGATCGCCGACGACCACATTGAGACAGGAATACATGCCGTAGATCAAATAGACGTAAGCGACGCCGCCTGCGGCAAACATGACCTCCGTCCTGGCGGTGCGCCGGTTGCCGAAAGCGTGGCTGCCCCGGTCTTCCGCCCCGCCGTAACTTTCCGTTTCAACGATGCGGCAGCGGACTTCACCGTCCTCCGTCACGCGCACGAGCGTTTGGCCAAGCAGGAGCGGGGCGGCTTCAAGCGCCGTCCGCGCCAGCAGCGAAGGAGAGATTAGTCTAGAGTTATGCATGCATTCAAAGGCCTCCTTGTGCTTATTTTAATACAAACTCGGCCGTCACCGGATTGTGGTCGCTATGTTCATGCTTCAGGTCATGGCCCTCCACCTTAAGGATGTCGACATTCGGCGAAACCAAAAATCCGTCAATGACCGCGCGGAAATTGATTCCTTCCTTAAAAGGAACGTCGACCGTCCGGACCGACGGGACGGTTTTGTCCACGGCCCAATGAAAGCCCTCCGGCAGAACGTTTTCCGGAAAAGGCTGCAGCCACTCCGGCCAGGACTGGGTCGTTTTGAACGCTTTGGGGTCGGTTCCGGGCAGCGAGTGGTTCCAGTCGCCTCCGAGGATGACGTAATTTCCTTTCTCCGCTTCCTTTTTCATATATTCCTTCATGAACTGAAGCTGCTGCTTGCGGATGCTTCCGCCCTGATCGAACGCAGACAAATGAAGATTCGCTAGAATCAGTTCCTTGCCATTGTTCACGGGGATCCGGCTTTCGATGAATGCCCGGTCGAGGTCGAACTGCTGCTTTGGCCATTTTTCCTTGCCGGGAAGATCATACCGCGTCGCGCTGCTGCTTTTGTATTTGGCAAGCGTCAACAGCCCGCCGCGCGCATGGCCCATCGGATGGAAGACAGGCACGGGAACCCAGGGCACTTTGTAATTGTCCGCATAGGAGAAGCTGTATTTCGGGAGGTACTCCTTCAGCGCCTCGGCCTCATTAAGGCGATAACTGCGCGTTGAATTGACGTCTACTTCCTGGATAAAAATGAAGTCGGAGCGGTTGCCGCTCAAAAACGTCCCCATGCCCCTCAAATTCAGCTCCGTTTGCCTTTTGCTTCTCGAACCCGATCCGGTCCCGCCGTCCATAAAGAAGTCCTGATCACGGTCAAGGCCGGCGTACCCGATATTAAAGGTCGTGACGGTAAAGGCATTCCCCGTTTCCAGGACCCTGTCCGGATTGTTTGCGACGGCGATCGGTTCTGTTTTGCCCGGCCTATAGTCGGTCACGGTCACATACAACAAAAAACCGCCGGCGAGCAATAAAGCGGCCAGCACGACACCCCCGACAATCCACAGCATTTTTTTAACCATTCAAAATCTCCTCTATGTACGGTTATGATTTCAACGTGTTATGAAATTTTTTCCATTGGGCGTTACTTCTACTGTATCATGCAGAAGCTTGCGCAATCCAGAAGAAAAAAGGCCCGCAAGTCCGGGGAGGTCGCCGACCGGAAAAGGGGCCAATTTTTCGCATCTCGTTAATCGGTAAACCAGCGTTTAATGGTTTTCCACCATGAGCGTTTTCCAGGAGCGCTTCGCTCGGACGCAGATTGCTGCTCCGTGTCTCCGCCGTGATCGGCGCAATACTCGGTCGGCTCCGTGCCGGCGATAAACACTTCCAGCTTTTTGTCCGGGCAACCGGCAGTGGCCAGCTTGCCCGTTTCCCGATCGACATAGACGGCAGCGACGCCGCTCGGAATGTTGAAAATTTTCGGCGGCACGTTTTCCAGCGCTTTTTCCGTGAACCGGGCAAAAATCGGCGCTGCGCGGTGACCGTCCAGCGTGGTAATATTCCGTCCTTTGTCGTAGCCAACCCAGACGGCGGTGGCCAGCTCCGGCGTATAACCGACCATCCAGGCGTCGGTATCGGTCGTGCCGGTTTTGCCGGCGACGGGCCGTTTGATAAGGGAAGAGACACGGCTGCCGGTACCCCCGGATTCGAATACGCTCTCCATCAAATGCGTAAGAACGTATGCCGCTGCAGGGTCGACCACCTGCTCGCCGCCGTTTTCCGGAGCTTGGTAAAGCACCTCGCCGGCCGCGTCCGTAATTTTCAGCACCGCGACGGGCGGCATCCGTTTGCCTCCGTTGCCGATGACGGCGAAAGCGGAAGCCATCTCGAACGGACTGACGGGCGAGGTGCCAAGCGCAAGGGAAGGAACCGGCTTCAGCGGGCTGACGATCCCGAGCTTTTTGGCCATCGCGATGACGTTGTCCGCCCCCACCTTCAGGAGCGTATTGACCGCATAGATGTTGTCCGAGGCGGCGATCGCTTCCTGCATGTTGATTTCTCCCAAATATTTGCCGCCGAAATTGCTTGGCTGATACGTTTTCCGGTTATGGTCATAATGGAACAGGGTAGGTTCGCTGTTAAACGTGCTGAGCCCGGTCATCGTTTTCGAGGACAACGCCGTCAAATACATGATCGGTTTAAAGGCGGAACCGGGCTGACGCGTTTTGGCGAGCGCGTGATTAAACTGGCTTGCCTTATAGTTTTTCCCTCCGACCATCGCCTTGACGTAACCGGTGCGCGGATCGATCGCCACAAGGCCCGTCTCCAGCTCGCTTTGCGGGTCCATGCCTTGGGCCACGGCCTCTTCGGCCGCCGCCTGCGCATGGGGATCCAGCGTCGTGTAGATGTTTAATCCGCCGTGATCCAGCTGCTCTTCGCTGATGCCAAGCTGGCTGGTTACGAGGTTTCGGATATAATCGCGGAAAAAGGGAGCGGTCACGCGGGCCTGCTGCTGGCCGATAGGCTTCAAGCGAATCCTTTCCGCGGCGGCTTCTTCCGCCTCCCGCTGCGATATTTGCCCGGTTTCGACCATCGTGCCGAGCACGACTTGCTGGCGTTTCTTCGCATGGTTCAAATGGTTATAAGGCGAATAATAGGTTGGACCTTTCGGGATCCCGGCCAGCATTGCGCTTTCGGCCAGGTCCAGTTCGGAGGCGGATTTGCCTAAATACAATTGCGAAGCGGCTTCGATGCCGTACGCTCCATGTCCGTAATAAATTTCGTTCAAGTACATTTGCAGAATCTCGTTTTTGCTGTATTTCATCTCCAGCTGGGCGGTATACATCGCTTCTCTGATTTTCCGGGTCCACGTTTTGGCATGATTGAGATACAGGTTGCGGGCAAGCTGCTGTGTCAGCGTACTGGCTCCCTGAGCCCGGTCCATTTCCTTGAGATTGACGAGGATGGCCCGGCCCATGCCTTTGATGTCAAACCCGATATGCTCGTAAAATTTCCGATCCTCGACGGCGAGCGTCGCCTTGACGAGCAATGGGGAGATCCGCTCCAGCGGGACGGGTTCATAGCTCCGGCCGCTTGCCGAAAAGGTGGACATAATGTTGCCCTGGCTGTCCAGAAGGCGGGAGTTGCGGTCGGTGTCGGCGACGGGAAGGCTTTTTTGGTACAGAAACCCAAGCAGGATGGCTACGCTAAGAAGAAGGGCCGCGGCGGCGGCCAGCATCAGCTTGATCAACGCGGCAAACCGGCTTTTGCGTCTGGGCTTGGAGTGATGTTGCTGCGGCATGGCGTTTTCTTCCCTTCCATTTTTATACACTCATTATGGGAAAGGAGGGGCGGGGATATTCATCATGCGTTCATAATCAGGCCGGAAACAGGCAAAGAATAGACGGGGATGAAAGGTTCTTTTTCCGGGGCCGGTACCGCTCCGAAAATGAAGAATAACTGTGTCTTTACAGCCATTTCGCCAATCACGTATAATTCAAAGGATGTGTTAAAGAATCCATAGTTTGGTACAATGAACGAAGCGGGGATTCAGCTGGACCGAAAAGCTCCGCGCGAAGGAATAAACGGAAGCGAAATCCCCTCTATTCTAGAGGAAAGAAGGTAATGTCGATGGAATTGTGGTTTACGGAAAAGCAGACCCCCGCTTTCGGGATTACAGCTAAAATCAAACAAACGTATGTAAACGAAAAAACCGATTTTCAGGATCTGGCCATGGTGGAGACTGAAGAATTTGGAAATATGCTTTTGCTGGACGGCATGGTCATGACAACCGAAAAGGATGAGTTCGTGTACCATGAAATGGTGGCCCATCCTGTGCTGAACACCCACCCGAATCCGAAACACGTGCTGGTGGTCGGCGGCGGCGACGGCGGCGTCATCCGCGAAATCATCAAACATCCGGAAGTGGAAAAAGCGGTGCTCGTGGACATCGACGGCAAGGTCATCGAATATTCGAAAAAATACCTCCCTTCCATCGCCGGCAAGCTGGACGATCCACGGGTGGAAGTGCACGTGAACGACGGCTTCATGCACATCCACGAGCACAAAAACGAATACGACGTCATCATGGTCGACTCCACGGAACCTGTAGGTCCGGCTGCGCCGCTGTTTGAGCGCGGATTCTACCAAGGCATCTACGAAGCGTTGAAAGACGATGGCATTTTCGTGGCCCAAACGGACAACCCTTGGTTCAAAGCCGACCTGATCCAAAAAGTAAACCGCGACGTGAAAGAGATTTTCCCGATCGTGCGCGTGTACGGCGCAAACATCCCTACGTATCCGAGCGGCCTGTGGACGTTTACGATGGGCAGCAAAAAATACGACCCGCTTGAAGTCGACGAAGCGGACATTCCGGAAATGGACACCAAATATTACACACCTCGTCTTCATAAGGCGGCATTCGTGCTGCCCAAATTCGTGGAAGACTTGACGAAATAAGGAGGCACCATAAGAACGATGAAACTTGATCAAGCATATTCCGGCAACGTGTTTATCCTCAGCTCCGAGGATTATGAAAATTCCAAGGCTGTCATTTACGGCATGCCGATGGATTATACGGTGAGCTTCCGCCCGGGTTCGCGGTTCGGTCCCGCCCATATCCGCCAGGCATCGGTTGGCCTTGAAGAATACAGTCCGTATTTGGACAAAAGCATCGAAGACATCACCTATTTTGACGCGGGCGACCTGCTGCTGCCTTTCGGCAATGCATCGCGCAGCCTGGACATCATCCGCGAATACGTAGGCAAGCTGCTTGACGACGGCAAATTCCCGATCGGTCTCGGCGGCGAGCATCTCGTCACCTGGCCGGTCATCGAGCAAATGTACAAAAAGTATCCGGACCTGATCCTGATCCATATCGACGCGCATGCCGACCTGCGCGAACAATACGAAGGCGAGCCGCTTTCGCATTCCACGCCGGTCCGCAAGGCCGCTGCCCTGATGGGCGGGAAAAACATTTACCAATTCGGCATCCGCTCCGGATCGCGCGAGGAATTCAAATTCGGACGCGAGAACATCAACTTCTACCCGTTTGACGTAGCCGCTCCGCTGAAAGAAGCGCTGCCTCAGATGGGCAAGCGCCCGGTTTACGTAACGATCGACATCGACGTGCTTGATCCGTCGGCCGCTCCGGGCACCGGTACCGCTGAAGCGGGAGGCATCACCTCCAAAGAGCTTCTGGAGGCGGTGCACCTCATCGCCCGTTCCGACGTGAACGTGGTCGGCTGCGACCTGGTGGAAGTGGCGCCTATATACGATCATTCCGAACAAACGCAAATCGTGGCCGCCAAGCTCATCCGCGAAATGCTGCTCGGATTCGTAAAATAAGGATTCGAACCTAAATCAAAGCATCTTCCGTAAGGTACCGGGAAAGATTCATTCCGGACCAAACCAGGGAAGATGCTTTTTTTGTGCTTTAGGCAAGGAAACTTGCGAACTTCGGCCACAAGCGGTCTGCAGGTGTTCACATGACAGCTTATATATTGGGATGAAACGTGTAATTCGGGGGATGAACGGGTAAGTTCAATATATACGGAGGTGTTGTTCATGAGATTGCACAAATGGATCAAGCCTGTTTCGGCTGCCGCAGCGGCGTTTTTGTTGGTGTTGCCGATGGGCTGGGGGCCATCCCCGAAAGCGGCGGCAGCGGCTCAGCAGACGCCGGCTCCCTGCGGCAGCGGCGATCACGGCCTGTTGCAGGATTTGCAGCTGCAGGACACGGGAGCGGGCCGGGAACCGCTTCGTTTTACGGATATCCAATTTCTGAGCCAAAGCACGGGTCGGGCGGCCGGGACGGGCTTCATCATCGGCACGTCGGACGCCGGATGCCACTGGCAGGAAATTTACAAAGGGTCGTGGCAATTCGGACAGATTGATTTTACGGACAACGTCCACGGCTGGGCTTTAGCTGTGCTGCCGGCGAAGCAAACGCCCGTTTTGCTTGCATCGGCGGATGGCGGCGCCCATTGGAAAGGCGTTTATACCGGCAATCTTCATTTTGAACGGATTCAATTGATGGGAGCCAAGTCGGGTTACGGTTATACGGCGACCGGCGCGTATCGGACGAACGACGGCGGAAACAGCTGGGCGAAGGTGCCGACCCCGGCAAATACGCGGTATGCTATCTTTAATGATGCCAAAATCGGCTATGCGCTGACGGTAGCCCCTGGAGGAGGATACCGTGTTTGGCAGACCCGGAACGGCGGCCACAGTTGGGGCGAGAAGCTGAAGGTCGGCGCCTCATCCACCGCCGGCGGCCAACTCTACAGCCGGGATAACCAAGTATGGGCGGTTCTTTACGGGGGTTCGGGCATGTCCCAGGTATCGTATGCTTTATACGGAAGCACGGACCAGGGGGCTCACTGGAAGCGGGTGATCGCGCAAAACACGGCCGGCGGCGGCCCGGCTCCGGGAACCGGTAAAGCGGTGGTTTCAAGCGGTCCGGCTCAGCCTGGCGGGCATCCGGGCAACATGCAGCTTTACGGCAAAGAAACCGCCATTCTGGCGGGAGGATCCCCGGCCGGGGGCATGGTATCGGTCGGCGTTACCTATAACGGCGGAAAGACGTGGAAAAACCTGAAGCCGTCAATCAACGGATATGACGCGCGCATCTCCTTTGCAAACGGTAAAGACGGGTGGCTGGCCGTCACCAGCGCCACCAAATCCTCCATTTATTCCACTCACGACGGCGGAGCGACATGGAACCGCAAATTTGCTTTTCAAGAGGCGCTTCAACCGTAAAACATGGTCAAAAGGATAGACCGCAAGCGGCCTATCCTTTTCGTTTGCTTTTTACTTCTTCCCATTCCTCGCGGAGCATCCCCATCCGGATCGAATCGTAAAAGACCCCGTTATACAGCCTGCATTTCCGCAGCCTCGCTTCCATCGTAAAACCCAGCTTTTCGCCGACCCGGATCATCCGGCGGTTGCCCGACCAGGTAGTAAACCCCACGCGGACCAAGGGGAGCGTTTCGAACAGCCTGTCGATCCACAGCGTAAGGGCACGGGTCCCGTAACCTCCGCTCCAGTAGGATGGGTGATAAATGACGATGCCCATTTCCAGCCAGTAGGAAGGTTTGTGCTCCCAATAGTAGCTGACCGTTCCGATCAGTTCCCCGTCCGCCTCGATAGCCCAAAAATTATCCTGGTCTACCAGGTTTTCCTTATTGGCCGCATATTTTTCAAAGGGGACGGCCTTATGCTCGTAATAGGGGGCGTCCCACTTTTTCCACTCCGGCGCCTCTTCTTTTACGGATAGCTCCCATAGACGGGGCAGATCCTTTTCTGCAACAGGCCGAATCCGCAAGTTGCCGTCTTGATATACCGCCAAAAAAAATCCTCCTTATGGCCGAGGTTTTGTTTGCCAAAACCGTAGATATCATGCATAAACAAGTTCTATTTCGCTATCGCCAAAGCCGAATCCTTTTATGAATCATCTTTCATCTGTGTCGGGGGTTTGCCGAAACCTGAAAGAATGGAAAGAATGGCAAGCGCGAAAGATGTATAATAGCTGAATGGGAAGGCGCGCACAGCGGACGGATTCGGGCGCAGCGGCTTCTTCCTGTTGAATTGAACCCTTGAACTGGATATAGTATTACAATAGGAAGAAACAGAATGGAGCCGTAACGAAATGCAAGAAGCCAAAAAAGCGCGCATCCGTCTGCAAAGCAAGCAGGGCGAGGACGTCGTGCTGCAAGAGATGGCGGCCGAAGTATTTGAACGCGGCGGGGCGCTTTATCTCAAATATGAGGAGCCGGAGGCGGACCTGAACGGACAAAAAACGCGGACGCTCCTGAAAATCACCCGGGACAGCTTGAAAATGATCCGGCACGGCGCGGTGGAATCGGAGCAAACGTTTCAGGAAGGCGCCATGCTGCCGGGATATTACCGGTCCCCGTATACCTCGTTTAATCTTTCGACCCGGACAAGCTCGCTTAAAATGACATGGACCCGCGGATTGTCCGGAACGGTTTCCTGGACGTACGATTTGTACGTGCATGAGGAATGTACAGGACATTTCGACATTAGTTTGCATATACAGGAGGATACGCAATGACAACCAACCCATTAGAACAGATCAACCAGCTGGTGGCCGAGGCGCTTGCCGACGCGGTGGTGGCTGCAGGCATCGCCAGCCGCGAGGAGCTGCCTTTGTTTGCGCTTGAAGTGCCGAAGGACAAGTCGCACGGAGACTTGGCTACGAATGCCGCCATGCAGCTGACACGGATCGCGAAAAAGAACCCGCGCCAGATCGCCGAAGCGATTTTGGAGCATTTCGACATGGATAAAGCTTCTATTGAAAAAGCGGATATCGCCGGACCCGGATTCATCAACTTCACGCTGAACAAAAGCTATCTGTACCCGGTCATCCGTCAGGTGTACGAGCAAGGCGAAAACTACGGCCGCATCGACGCCGGACAAGGACAAAAAATCCAGGTGGAGTTCGTCAGCGCCAACCCGACGGGCAGCCTGCATTTGGGCCATGCGCGGGGCGCGGCCGTAGGGGATGCGCTGTGCAACGTGCTTGATTTTGCCGGTTACGAAGTGACGCGCGAATATTACATCAATGATGCGGGCAACCAGGTCGAAAATTTGTCCAAATCGATCGAAGCCCGTTATCTGCAGGAACTCGGTCAAAACGCCGAAATGCCGGAGGACGGATACCATGGCGAAGACATCAAAGGTTTTGCCAAGGAGCTGGTCGCCGAAAAAGGCGATTCCTTGCTGTCCATGGAACCCGGAGAACGTGCAGCGTATTTCCGGACCTACGGGCTCGAAAAGGAACTGGATAAAATCAAACGCGACCTGAACCGGTTCAGAGTCCATTTCGACGAATGGTTCAGCGAAACGTCGCTGTATCAAAGAGGTTTGGTCGAGGAGTCCTTGAACGAACTGAAAGCGAAAGGACAAGTATACGAACAGGACGGGGCGACTTGGCTCCGCACGACGGATTACGGCGACGACAAAGACCGCGTGCTGGTGAAAAACGACGGCACTTATACGTATTTGACGCCAGACATCGCCTATCACCGCAATAAATTCGAGCGCGGGTACGACCGCCTGATCAACATCTGGGGCGCCGACCACCACGGGTACATTCCGCGGATGAAAGCGGCCATGGAAGCGATCGGTTACGATCCGGAGAAGCTGACGGTATTGATCGCCCAAATGGTCAGCCTGTTCCAGAACGGGGAAAAGGTAAAAATGTCCAAACGTACCGGCAAAGCGGTGACGATGGAGGATCTGATGGACGAAGTCGGCGTCGACGCGATCCGCTATTTCTTTACGATGCGCAGCATGGACTCGCATCTGGATTTTGACATGGATTTGGCGATTTCGACTTCCAACGAAAATCCGGTATTCTACGTGCAGTATGCGCATGCCCGGATCTGCAGCATCTACCGCCAGGCGGAGGAGCAGGGGATTATGCTGCTGCCGCTTGCCGAGGTGGATCTCAGCCTGCTGAATGCCGAGCATGAATATGACCTGCTCCGCAAGATCGGCGAGCTCCCCGAGGAGATTGCCGTCGCTGCGGCCAATTACGCTCCGCATCGCATGATCCGCTATGTGTATGATCTTGCGTCCCTGTTCCACAGCTATTACAGAGCGCAGCGCGTCATTACCGAAGACGCCGCCCAAACGCAAGCGCGGTTTGCCCTGCTTGGAGCCGTCCGCACGGTGATTGCCAACGTGCTGAGACTGGTCGGCGTTAGCGCGCCGGAACAAATGTAAGCACTTCGAAGCGGATCGACTGAACTTCCGGTAAGGAAGCTATAAATATACAAAAGCCCCTGTCCCGGCCGCCGGAATTCTTTGTGAAATCCAGTGCCTGCGGACAGGGGCTTTTTGTTTGGCGGACAATGGGGGCCGCTTGTTGAATTATAGAGGAAAATTCCATTTATTGTAGAATACGACCAAATACGCTCGTTTGAATGCGTTTTGAATGATACAGGGGAAGGGAGGATTTAAACGTGGCGACTATATTGGTAGTGGAAGATGAAAAACCGATCAATGACCTGATAACGATGAATTTGAGGCTGGTTGGGCATCAGTTTTTTAAGGCTTTCAGCGGAATGGAAGTGCCGCCTATTTTAGAGCGGGAGAAAATTGATCTCATTTTATTGGATGTGATGTTGCCGGAGTTGGACGGCTTCGAACTGATGAGGCGAATTCGAAGCCTGAATATTCCGGTTATATTCATAACGGCCAAAGACTCTTTAGCTGACCGTATTACCGGTTTTGAACTGGGCGCGGATGATTATATTATTAAACCTTTTGAAATTTTGGAGATGCTGGCCCGGATCAATGTGGTGCTGCGCCGGAGTACCAAGGAGCAATCCGCTTTGATTATCGACGATGTCGAGATTCGTACGTTGGAGCGGCAGGTATATAAGCTTGGTTGTGCCGTGGAGTTGACGGCAAGGGAATTCGAACTGCTCGACGTTTTGATCCAAAACCGAAATATTGCGTTATCGAGGGAAAAGCTGCTGGAGCTGGCCTGGGGGTATGATTATGAAGGGGAAACCCGCACGGTCGATGTCCATATCCGGCAGCTGCGCAAAAAGTTGGGATGGGAAGAGCGGATAAAAACCGTCTTCAAGCTTGGATACCGTCTGGAAGTGCCGGGTGAGCCATGAGATTTTGGCAGAAAACATTGTTGGTCGTGCTGATTTTGTTTATTGTGGCCCTCGATGTCAGCGTCATTATGATTATGCATAAAAGCTGGCGGCTTAATATGGAAAGGGAGATGCAGAGATCTTCAAATGAGCAGGCATTAATCGCCAACAACATCTATGAGAACTTAAACTCGATCAAATCGCGGGGCATGACCATAAGTGGCGATGTATTGTTCGATGTAGCGCGCTCTTATGCAGAGTATTATCTGAAGCAAAACATTTCCCTGCAATTGTGGGATCGGGAACAGCTTGTGTATGATGGGGCTTTATCGGCCGGGAAGCGGCAAGGCTTAGGTCAAGCGAATACGGAAGAACAACATGTTCATGAAATTGTAACCTCGGGCGAACTGCCCGCTCCGTATCAAGAGTTGAAGCTGGTGTATAAACGGAATATTGAAGAACTGTATACCAGTCAAAAGGAATTGAACCGTTATTTTGTTTACGTTAATGCCATTGCCGGTCCGATTCTCGCCTTCTTGTTATATATTCTGATCCGCCAATTAACCAAACCTTTACGGCAGCTGTCCAGGACGACCCAAACGATCGCCGGCGGGAATTACAACGAGCGCGTAGCATTAAAAAAGAACGACGAGTTCGGGGAACTTGCGCAAAATTTCAACCAGATGGCGGAAGCCGTCGGAAGGCACGTCACCGAGCTTTCTGCGATGGCGGAGGAAAAACAGCGTATCGTTGATAATCTGGCCCATGAATTGCGCACCCCTTTGACAAGCATGCAAGGTTTTGCGCAGTATTTGAATTCAGCCCATATCAGCGAGGAGGAACGGATCACGGCGAGCGGTCACATCTGGAGCGAGACGCTCCGTTTGAAAAATTTAGCCTTCAAGCTGTTGGACTTGTCCGTTTTGCGCCTTCAGTCGGTAGAACGTATCCGATTATCGGTGGATGAGCTGTTTCAATCTGTCCGGCAGATGGAACAAGAAAATCTAGAGCAAGCTGGCGTAAAGCTTGTTCTGAATAACGGCATAGAGAGCATATGGGGAGACCCGGACCTGCTTTCGTCGTTTCTGGTCAATTGTATCGACAATGCCATTCATGCTTCGGCGAAAGGTTCCGAAATCCGTTTGTCGGCTTATAAACAAGGTTCAGCGGCGGTGCTGGAAGTTCGGGATTTTGGCAAGGGAATGAGCGAAAGCCAGGCTCAGCGGGCATTTGAGCCGTTTTACCGGGCAGACAAGGCCCGCACGAGGGAACATGGCGGGGCCGGTTTGGGATTATCCATCTGCAAACAAATAGCCGAGGCGCATGAGGCGCCATTATCCCTCGAATCCCGGGAAAATGAGGGGACCTGTATCCGCATCTTTTTACAACTCCATAACAACGAAGGCCTTACTCGATAACATCCTTGGTTTAAAGTATGGATTGGCCGGGCCTGGCCCATAAATGGAGGTTATTATGCAGATGAAAAACAAAACAAAAAATATTTTGACGGCGCTAGCCTTTTGCGTCGTTTCCGGCGGTTTGCTTGCATTCAACGCGTATGCGGTCCCGAATATTGCAACGTTAACGCAAACCAAACCTGTTTCTCTACAGTCGTTTGCAGCGTCGGCAGCGCAAGAGAAGCCGGTTGCAATTACGCTGGCAAGCAGCAAGGTTCCGGTGTTAAATGTAGAAGGGAAAGCCCCTGTCTCGACTGTGAACGATGAGCTGGAACGAACGATGACGGCTGAAGAGATGCAGCAAATATACAATTACATCGACAACAGCAAAGAGGTAACGGAGAGTCGGAAAATGAGCGATCAAGAGGTCAATCGGAGAAAAGCGTTGGAAGATCGATATGTCTATGACGGTATCCGCCCCCAAAACAAGCTGCCTCTGAAACCAGGCGCTTCGAGCTTCTACTTCGACATGAGCAAAGACATTTGGATTTACCCTGACCGTGAGCTGACAGATGAGGAACTGCTGCAATTTGTTGATTGGTCCTACCGAGTCGTCTTTGCTCAGTCCAAGCGGCTCCAAAAGCAGCAACTGGATGCGAAAGATATAGGAAAAGAAGAGGCAATGGCGAAGGCCCGCGAAAGCGTAAGCAAGCTGTTTGATGCCGATATATCCAAAATGGAAGCGAGTGCCGCATTTAATAAATTTGGACCGGAGCAAAAGGGAGAGTGGCTCGTCCATTTTCAGCCTTATAAAGTCCGCACACTGGAAGCAAACGGAAGTGCTTTTATGATGTATGATGTCATGATTGATGCATTGAGCGGGACAGTGATCGATACCACGATTTTTAATTCGGCTTATAAAAGAACGCCGATTACATCCGTCATGAATAAGCAGATCAGACAAGATCCAAGCTGGATTGAAGCGGCCAAAGCCATTGTCGTCAAAAAACAGGGAGACACGCGCCCCATTCAAAAATCAACAATTATACAAGATCAAGCATATGATCAGCGCGGCGTTGTAGCCGTATCCATCGAAATGAAAGGCGGAAGCTCCTATACCGTGGAATTGCGTTATCCGGAAAAAACGTTGCGATGCCTGATTTACGAACCGGCGGCAAGCGGCAAATAAACTGAACGGCATGAAGCAAGGAAGGCTGTCCTCAGCCCGGTTTACGGGACGGGAAGACAGCCTTCTTTTTTAGGATGTAAGACATCCATGCCTCACTTGCATCGATAGAGCCTCTTTTGGCTTTCAGCCAAAACGAACGGTGTGGCATTTCGTATTATGATTTGGACTTTTTTTTCTTCATGCCTTCCTTCAGCAGCTTCAGCGCATTGACCTCCAGGCCTTCGACGGGGCGGCGTTGTCCTTTACGGCTTTTGATAGGGGTGGCCGTTTGCTGCAGCAGCGCTTTGATCTCGTCTGGCATTAAATCCGGGTTTTGGGCAAGCAAAAGCGCAATCGCCCCGCTTACATGGGATGTAGCCATGGACGTGCCGCTCATCTCATGGTATTTCCCTTGAGTCCAGGAGGAGATGATTTTGTCTCCAGGAGCATAAATGTCAATGAACTCGCCCCTGTTGCTGAAGCTGGCGATCCGCCGGTGGCGGTCGGTTGCCCCAACGGAGATGGTTTGCGGATATTTGGCCGGATAGTCGATGTTGCGCCGCTTCGAGTCATTGCCGGAAGAAGCGATGATCGATATGCCGGATACGTAGGCTTTGTTGACGATTTCGAGCAATGCCTTGCTGCGTGTTTTCATGCCGAAGCTCATGTTGATAATGTGCATTCGGTTTCGTATGCACCAGTCGATGCCCTGGATGATGTCGGACACGTAAGCCGAACCGTTATGGTCAAAGGCTTTGACCGGATAAATGGTTGCCCTCGGCGCGACGCCGATCATGCCTTCCGTGCTGTTGGCGGCCGCGATGGTGCCGGCGATATGGGTTCCATGCCCGTTGTCATCGAATGGCAGCATATGTCTGTTCAGCAGATTGATGCCTTTGGCGAGCGACCCTCGCAGGTCCGGATGATAATAATCCGCGCCGGTGTCGATGACGCCGATTTTGATCCGGTATCCGGTGGAGGTGGACCAGGCTTTGGGGGCCTGGATTTGCTTGACGCCATAAGGAATGCCCGGGCCTTGGCTGGTTTTGTTCGCCAGCGTATGGACTTGGACCAGGCTGTCCTCTTCGATCAGAATGTCGTTTTTATAAGGATCCAGATGTTTTGCGCTGCCGGACAGGGGTGTCAGAACCGCTTTAAGCGCACGGGATGTCGGCAGGTCTGGCCAATCGGGATGAAGGGCTTTTAACTCCTGCAATGTTAGTTCAAATGCATCATAATGCCGGGGATCGGCGAAGGTAATGATCCGTTTCGCTCCGGACGGTGCGGGACTCTCCATGTCTTCAAGCAGCATCTGTATCAATCCGGTGTAGTCCATATTGGGCAGTCCCCCTCATAATGAACCCTGCTTTTGCATTGTATGTGGGAGGGCGCCGCTTCGAGTGGGAACTTGCCCTTGTTTGCTCATAAGAATCGATAATTTTTTGCGAAATTGGTCCGAAGCTTGTCGGTGGAAGGGGAGGCCCAAGTCGGTGCGGAGCGATCTTTTGGGAAAGGAGCGAGTGTAAACGTTTTTTGCGTAAATAGGCCCCGCCCTCAATGGCAAAACAAACCTCTGGACATAAAATAAATGGAAGAGACTTCAGGGCTCTTTCAAAATTCCCGGCAGGGAAAGCCATGTCCGGGCGGATACAGTCAAAGGGCAGGGGTGACCCTGCCTTTTTCCATTCACGCAAAGCCCCGAAATTCCCGGATAAAAACTTGCAATTTGTTTATAAATAGGTTTTACTTAGTTTTGATAATGGATATGTTGTTATAAAGCAGGATGTTATACGGGCTGAACAACTTCAAGATTTCCGTATAAGTTGAACATTGCGTGAGAGGAAGTGTCCGTTAGTGAGTAACTCACTCCAATTAAAGCTGGACCCTGAAAAAATCAGGGAAATGCCATTGGTGGATTTGGCCTTTGCCGTTTTGAAGGCAGCGAATACGCCATTTTATTACCTCGACCTGATGAAAGAGGTTGCCAAGCTTCGCGGCTTGACGGAAGAAGAAATCAAAGAAACCGTTGCGCAGCTATATACAGAAATTAACATCGACGGCCGATTTGCATGCGTTGGCACCAACCTTTGGGGGCTGAAACGCTGGTATCCGATCGACCGTTCGGAGGATCCGATCTCGAGCTCGAAACGTCCGCGCATCATTAACGATGACGACGACGAGGATGAGGACGACGAATTCGTCGATGAGGACGACAGCTTCAGTCCGGACGACAGCGACGAAGATTTCGACCGCATTGACGAAGATCATGACGATATTTACTCCGACGACGATTCCGACGACGACCTTGAGGACGAAGGCATCATCGAAGACGAAGAGCTGGAAGATGAAGACGAAGACCTCGAAGAAGAGGATGAGGATCTGGGCGACGAGTCAGAAGACGACGATAAATATTAATCCGTTTGCCATTCTCTCTTGACAGGGGACAAGGCAACGAGTAAACTATTGCATGGGCTTATGATTGAGATTCAAATATGCGTAAAATAATAAAAAGTGCCCCGTCCTACGGGTGTCACTTTTTTTGTTTTTAAGAGGCAAAACGGGTTGCGTTTTAAGCTGTTTTGCTTCCATAGAATGGACTCGCTCGTTAAAAGTTCACTCTATATAGATGCCGGATTACCTCACTGTGCCATTTGATTTCAAATGGCGCATTGTTGTTCAAGCGGACGGTAAAGGCAATATTCCCGGCGCGGCCGTTTTTCGGGTGGAAATCATGAAAAAGGGTTACGCTAAACATCATATGTCGCCTGAATTTACTGGAACTTTAATAGGAGGGTTTTTATAGTGACAAAGTACATTTTTGTGACGGGCGGGGTTGTGTCATCCCTGGGTAAAGGGATTACTGCGGCTTCTCTGGGCAGACTGCTGAAAAACAGAGGATTAAAGGTTACGATCCAGAAATTCGATCCTTATTTGAACGTGGATCCGGGAACCATGAGTCCGTACCAGCACGGTGAAGTTTTCGTCACCGACGACGGAGCCGAGACGGACCTCGATTTGGGGCACTATGAGCGTTTTATCGACATCAACCTGTCCAAGAACAGCAACGTCACGACAGGCAAAGTATATTCTTCCGTTATCAGCAAGGAACGCCGCGGCGAATATTTGGGCGGTACCGTGCAGGTTATTCCTCATATTACGAATGAAATCAAAGAACGCGTATTCCGCGCCGGCCGCGAAGCGGGATCGGACGTCGTTATTACGGAAATCGGCGGTACGGTAGGCGACATTGAAAGCTTGCCGTTCCTGGAAGCCATCCGTCAAATCAAAAGCGAAATCGGACGCGAAAACGTCATGTACATCCATGTGACGCTGATTCCTTACATTAAAGCTGCCGGCGAAGTGAAAACGAAGCCGACCCAGCACAGCGTGAAGGAGCTTCGCAGCATCGGGATCCAGCCGAACGTCATCGTTTGCCGCACCGAGCATGAATTGTCGGCCGACATGAAGGCAAAAATCGCCCTCTTCTGCGATATCGACGAAAGCGCGGTCGTGGAGTGCCGCGATGCGTCCACGTTGTACGAAGTTCCGCTGAATTTGCGCGACGAAGGTTTGGACGAAATCGTGGTCAACTACTTGAAGCTGACGACGCCGAAACCGGACATGACCGAATGGGAAAGCCTCGTCGACCGGATCAACAAGCTGGAAAAAACGGTGGAAATCGCAATCGTCGGCAAATACGTCGCTCTTCACGACGCTTATTTGAGCGTGGTCGAATCGCTCTCCCATGCCGGTTTTGAAGCAAACTCCGACGTCAAAATCCGTTGGGTCAACGCGGAAGAAGTCACCGACCAGAACGTGGAAGAACTATTGGGCGGAATAGGCGGCATTCTCGTTCCGGGCGGATTCGGAGACCGCGGCATCGAAGGGAAAGTTTCCGCCATCCGTTATGCGCGCGAGAAGCAAATTCCGTTCTTCGGCATCTGCCTCGGCATGCAGGTATCGGTTATCGAATATGCGCGCTCCGTTCTGGGCATGGATGACGCCAACAGCTCGGAAATCAACCCGGCTACGCCGTATCCGGTCATCGACCTTTTGCCGGAGCAAAAGGATATCGAGGATCTGGGCGGCACGATGCGCCTTGGCCTGTATCCGTGCAAGCTCGCCGAGGGTTCCCTGGCGATGAAATGCTACAATGACGAGCTCGTGTACGAAAGACACCGTCACCGTTACGAATTCAACAACCAATACCGCGAAGCGATCGAAAAAGCAGGCCTGCGCATTTCCGGCACCTCCCCGGACGGCCGCTTGGTCGAAATCGTGGAACTTCCGGACCATCCGTGGTTTTTGGCCGTGCAATTCCATCCGGAATTCACTTCCCGCCCGAACCGTCCGCAGCCGTTGTTCCGCGAATTCGTCAAAGCATCGATTGCGCATAAAACGATATAATCCGCCATTTGAAAAAACGGACCTTTTTACAGGTCCTTTTTTCATTTTTGCGCAGAGGCAGGAATTCGTAACCAGAGGGCGAATAACATAAACTGGATATATGGCGTGCTAATTTAGGAAATGGATGGGAATTGTAGATAGGCAGGGTCAGGCTGATGTTGGGAGGTTTGCCAAAAGTGGACAAGAAGAAAGTGTTGATTGTCGATGACCAGAACGGAATACGCATTTTATTAATGGAAGTGTTCAACAGCGAAGGTTATACGACGTATCAGGCGGCGAACGGCAAGATCGCGCTGGAGATCGTAGAAAACGATGCGCCCGATCTGGTGTTGCTCGACATGAAAATCCCGGGGATGGACGGACTGGAAATTTTGAAGCATATCAAGGAAATGAACCCCGCCATCAAAGTGATCATGATGACCGCCTACGGCGAGCTCGACATGATCAAGGAAGCGACCGAGCTGGGAGCTTTGATGCATTTTACCAAGCCGTTTGACATCGATGAAATGCGGGTTGCGGTAAACATGCAGCTGAAACACAATCCTGTTCAATCCGGGTAACGGGAGAGGATTCTGCTTAGGCAGAATTCTTTTTTTGCCTTCGTCTATCAAGGGGTACGGGTTATTTTCAAATGCTTGTTTAGCATTTGTAACATGATGTGGTATAATAATCCCGAATAAGAGAAGTCGGCTTTAAACCATAGACAAAACGATGACTTTAGGAGGATTGAAACCATGCCATTGGTATCGATGACAGACATGTTAAACAAGGCGCTGGAAGGGAAATACGCGGTAGGTCAATTCAACATCAACAACCTCGAATGGACTCAGGCGATCCTTCTCGCTGCTGAAGAGGAGAAATCTCCCGTGATTCTCGGCGTATCGGAAGGCGCTGCCCGTCACATGAGCGGTTTCTATACGGTAGTGAAGATGGTCGAAGGCCTTATCCATGACCTGAAAATTACGGTACCTGTAGCGATTCACCTGGACCATGGCTCCAGCTTTGAAAAATGTAAGGAAGCGATCGATGCCGGATTTACGTCCGTCATGATCGACGATTCCCACAGCCCGATCGACCACAACATCGAAACGACGAAAAAAGTGGTTGAATATGCGCATGCCAAAGGCGTTTCCGTCGAAGCTGAAGTAGGTACGGTCGGCGGACAAGAAGACGATGTTGTCGGCGGCATTATGTATGCCAAGCTGGAAGAATGCGTCCGCATCGTCAAAGAAACAGGCATCGATACGCTTGCTCCTGCGCTTGGTTCCGTCCACGGACCTTACCATGGCGAACCGAACCTTGGATTCAAGGAAATGGAAGAAATCAAAAACGCGACGCAAATCCCGCTCGTCCTTCATGGCGGCACAGGCATTCCGACGCATGACATCCAAAAAGCCATCTCTTTGGGCACATCCAAGATTAACGTCAACACCGAAAACCAAATTGAATTTACAAAAGCTGTCCGTGAAGTGCTTGCCGCAAAACCGGACGTTTATGATCCTCGTAAATACATCGTGCCTGGACGCGATGCGATCAAAGCAACCGTCATCGGCAAGATCCGCGAATTCGGCTCCAACAACAAAGCGTAAAACCGGCGTTTCGTTGTTTCTGTGCTTTGCCGCACAAGAGAGCTTACGTGTTGTTTGATAAGAACATGGGCAGCCCCTGCGCAGGGGTTGTCCAATTGAATAGGTTGGAATGGAGAGCACACCGCTTAGCCGGTGTTTTTCCATTTCATCCGCCAAAATTAACACCAACGATTTTGCTGCTGCGAAGTAAGTGGGGGGAACCTGAAACGTATGGAAAAATTGATGATAAGTGGTGGACGCCCACTTCATGGCGCCGTGTCGATCAGCGGGGCCAAAAACAGCGCCATTGCCCTGATTCCTGCCGCGATTTTGGCCGAGTCCGAGGTCGTGCTCGACAATTTGCCGCTTCTTAGCGACGTGGCTGTGTATGCCGAGATATTGGAGGAGCTGGGTGCGAAAGTGTCGTGGAAGGAAAGCCAGATGAAGATCGACCCTTCCGATATCAAATCGATTCCAATGCCAAACGGCCCCGTCAAAAAATTAAGAGCTTCTTATTACATGATGGGAGCTATGCTTGGCCGTTTCAAAGAAGCGGTCATCGGTCTTCCCGGGGGCTGCAACTTCGAACCTCGCCCGATCGATCAGCACATCAAAGGATTTGAAGCATTGGGCGCAACCGTGACCAATGAACATGGCGCGATACACCTTCATGCCAAAGAGCTGAAGGGCGCCAAAATTTATTTGGACGTATCCAGCGTGGGTGCGACGATTAACATTATGCTGGCGGCTGCCAAAGCCAAAGGCTCCACAATTATCGAAAATGCGGCCAAAGAGCCTGAGATTATAGATGTAGCAACGCTTCTTAATTCCATGGGCGCCGTCATCAAAGGAGCGGGAACGGAAACCATTCGCATCGAGGGCGTTTCCGAGCTTCGCGGCTGCCGCCATTCCATTATCCCGGACCGGATTCAAGCAGGCACGTACATGATTGCCGCAGCAGCCACCCGCGGGGATGTACTTATCGACAATATTATTCCCAAGCATCTTGAAGCGCTGACGGCCAAGCTGATCGAGATGGGCGTACAAATCGAGGAACTGGATGAAAGCATCCGCGTCATCGGCCGGCCGAACTATGGGCATGTGGATGTGAAAGCACTGATTTATCCAGGATTTGCTACGGATTTACAATCCCCGATGACCAGCTTGCTGACGCAGGCCGAAGGCGTTAGCGTGCTGAGCGATTTTGTCTACAGCAACCGGTTCAAGCATGTGCCGGAGCTCGTTCGCATGGGCGCGAAAATCCGGGTGGAGGGCCGCTCGGCGATCATCGAGCGAAGCCGCCTGAACGCGGCCAAAGTAAAGGCGACGGACCTTCGGGCCGGAGCCGCGCTGGTCATCGCCGGCCTGACGGTCGAAGAAGGCGTTACGGAAGTCACCGGGGTTGAATTCATCGACCGTGGCTACGATCATTTGGTAACGAATCTTCGGCTGCTGGGCGCCGACGTATGGCGCGAAAAGGAATAATCATTTTGCGGAAGGGGATTACGCGGATCTTCACGAATCATTAAGGAAAACGATTTTTGAAGCAAAACTGCATATCTCCTTCCCATTTGGGTAATGCTATCCTAATAAGGATTTTCATAGACTGCTAGAAACAGCATTCGGACCCACAGGACTTATAAAATTGAATAGGTGGTTATTACATGGATTTGCAAATTGCCGATTTGGAAGAAATGAAGCTGACCGATCTGTATAAGCTTGCCAAAAAGTATCAGATCCCGTATTACGGCCAGCTGAAGAAAAAAGAGCTGATTTTTGCCATTTTGAGGGCACAGGCAGAGCATAGCGGACTCATGTTCATGGAGGGGGTTTTGGAAATCCTCCCGGAAGGGTACGGCTTCCTCAGACCGATCAACTATTTGCCGAGCACCGAGGATATTTACATTTCGGCCTCGCAAATCCGCAAATTTGATCTCAGAACGGGAGACCTGGTTTCAGGGAAATGCCGTGCGCCTAAAGAAAACGAACGATACTTCGGTTTGCTGCAGGTTAATGCAGTCAATGGAGAGAATCCGGAAACGGCCGCGGAACGCCTTCACTTCCCTGCGCTTACACCTCTTTATCCGCAAAAAAAACTCGTGCTTGAAACATCCCCTAACCATTTGTCTACACGGATTATGGACTTGCTCGCTCCCGTCGGTTTGGGACAGCGCGGGTTGATCGTCGCACCTCCGAAAGCAGGTAAAACGCTCCTCTTAAAGGAAATTGCCAACAGCATCTCTACCAACAATCCCGAAATCGAACTGTTTGTACTGCTCATCGATGAACGTCCCGAAGAAGTGACGGACATGCAGCGTTCCGTTAAAGGAGAAGTGGTTGCTTCCACGTTTGACGAACTGCCGGAGAATCACATCAAAGTGGCGGAGCTTGTGCTTGAGCGTGCCCTTCGGCTGGTGGAGCATAAGAAGGATGTCGTTATTTTGATGGACAGCATCACCCGTTTGGCGCGCGCCTACAACCTGGTCATTCCGCCATCGGGACGCACGCTGAGCGGCGGTATCGATCCGGCGGCATTCCATCGTCCCAAGCGCTTTTTCGGCTCGGCCCGGAATGTCGAGGAAGGCGGCAGCCTGACTATTTTGGCGACGGCGCTGATCGACACCGGTTCGCGTATGGACGACATCATCTACGAGGAATTTAAAGGAACGGGGAACATGGAGCTGCATTTGGACCGCAAATTGGCGGAGCGCCGCATTTTCCCTGCGATCGATATTCGCCGTTCGGGCACGCGTCGTGAAGAAGTGCTGTTGACGAAGGAAGAACTGGACACGATCTGGGCGATCCGCAAAAATATGAATGAATCGGCCGATTTTGTGGAAGGTTTCTTGAAAAAGCTGCGGGACTGCAAAACGAATGCGGAATTTTTGGCGTCTTTTGACGTCAGCGGCGTAGGAAACGGCAAAAGCTCCGGCAGCGGCCACGGCGGCAGCGGGAACCGGAGAACCTCAAGGCCGGCAGCCGCTTCGGTTCCGCTGACATAAATACTTTTACAAACAAAGAGGAGAACACCATGTACCTGGTATATGCAGATGAGAAAGGCAATGTATACGACCATCCTTCGCTTTACGGGCTTGCCCGCAGCGGCGACATGATCGTGGAAATTTTGGAGGATGAGCTGATTCCGCTGCCGGAGGGGGCCACGCTGGTGGGTCTGCCGAATACGCGGGCGATCGGGATGGACCCGGAAACCGGGGAAATGATGCCGCTGCCCGGCGAGTCGCAAGCCGTTGGGGCGCTTCTTCCTCAAGGCTATACCCGACTGTGTCTGCCCGGCTACGTGAAGACGGATAAAGAATACAAGCTGCCGCTGTTCGGCTATTCCGCCGTCGTGTGGAAGGATGGCCGTTTTTACACGACCGCCCGACTTTCCGACGATCCGGAAAAATGGAATCCGCTCAATTGCGACCTTGATGAACTTAAATTGGGCGTCAAGAACCTCAGACAGAAATATCCGGACAACCGGCTGTATGAGCATTTGTCCAATTGCGCGCTTGGTTACGAATGCCTGACGGCCTCCAATACGTTCCTTAACCGTTGGGAGGGCGCCGTTCCGGTATCTTATTCGTGCAATGCGGGCTGTTTTGGTTGCATTTCCGAGCAGCCGGACGATAGCGGTTTTGTGGCGCCGCAGACGCGCATGAACTTTAAGCCGACGGTGGAGGAGCTCGTTCAGATCATGCTCGAGCATCTCAAAACGCCGGAGTCCATTATCAGCTTCGGGCAAGGCTGCGAAGGCGAGCCGTCGACGCAAGCCAAAATCATTATCGAGGCGATCCGGGAAGTTCGCTCCATCACCGATATGGGATACATTAACATCAATACGAACGCGGGATTGACGGATTTTATCCGCGGCATCGTCGATGCCGGGCTCGACCTGATGCGGGTGAGCACGATCAGCGCGCTGGACGATCATTATAACGCGTATTACAAACCGCGCAAATATACGCTCGCGAATGTCGAGAAATCGCTGAAATATGCGACCGAACAAGGGGTATACACCTCGATCAACTACCTTATTTTCCCCGGCGTGACCGACCGTGAAGAAGAAATCGAAGCGATGATCGAATTCATCCGCCGTACAGGACTTAAGCTGATTCAAATGCGCAATCTGAACATCGATCCGGAAAGCTACCTGGAACTGATTCCGCCTGCCAAAGGGGAAATTCTAGGCATGAAGCAGATGATCGAAATTTTCCAGGCGGAGCTGCCGGACGTCGTTATCGGTTCCTATACCCATGTACCGCCCGAGGGCATGAGAAGGCCGAAGAAGCCTGTTTTGGCACGGGACTAACAGATTCTAACATTTCGTTGATTATTGTGTTTGTCCCTGTTATAATATGATTATTGTGTCATTATAACTCTGTGTACGCATGAGACCCAGGGCAAAAAGAGGTGAAAGACATGAAACAAGAGGTTCAACCAAAATACCACGTAACAACCGTAACATGTGCTTGCGGCAATACGTTCGAAACAGGTTCCGTTAAAGAGGATCTGCGCGTGGAGATTTGCTCCAACTGCCATCCGTTCTTTACAGGCAAACAGAAATTCGTGGATGCCGGCGGCCGTGTTGATAGATTTAAAAAGAAATACGGTATCTAATACGCATACAACCAATCCCTTGTCCGCTTTTGCGGGCAAGGGATTTTTTCTGTTCCATGGCGGTGGCGTCCAGGCCTCTTTAACGTAAGTTACATTGTGTGAGGAGCGGTAATGGTTGGGAATGGCCGAGCTCTAAAGCATGGTTCGGCAGCCAACTTTTGCTGCGGGTTGCACTTTGTCCTGAAATGAACTATACTATTCCTTGCCGTGCTAGACGGGGAGGTAGCGGTGCCCTGTAACTCGCAATCCGCTGTAGCGAGGTTGAATTCCTGTTAGAGGTTTTGTTGATGTGAGGTTTGGTCCCTGCGTGCGTCGTTGACGGTTGGGTCCTCCGCAATGAGCACTTGTGAACCTGGTCAGGTCCGGAAGGAAGCAGCCATAAGCAAGCCCGCTCTTGTGCCGGAGGGTGGCCTAGCCCGAGGCGTTACGCAGGGGTGCCGCTTGGATCACAATTATCAATAACAGGTGCACGGTATTACATATCGTGAATCGGTAAGCATCTTTGCTTTTGCAAGGATGCTTTTTTGTTTTAGGATGCAGGACAAAGCCTAAAGTTTATGAATCGTTCCCTTGCGTTTTCAATAAAAATTTCCCTTCTCTGAGGTTTGAATTTGTGTGTCGTCGTGCCGATAACCGTCTTTATTAAAAGCGCCTTCTTATGCCCTTTTTGGGCCGGTTGCCAAAAAAAGCGAATTCAACAATGTCGGCTGGACGTTTTGTATAAAGCCGGATTATAGTATAATGATGAAGCGACGAACATGAACGCAAGGGAAGTTGAAAGAGGGTATAGCAAGTGAAACATATAGCGCTCTACCGTGCCTGGCGGCCGCAGTCGTTCGGGGACATGGTTGGACAACAGCATATTATTCAGACGCTGCAAAACGCCATTCGCGAGCAGCGGGTTTCCCATGCTTACCTGTTCAGCGGTCCGCGCGGAACCGGTAAGACGACGACCGCGAAGGTGCTCGCCAAGGCGGTTAACTGCGAACGGGGTCCGGCACCGGAGCCGTGCAACGAATGCGAATCCTGCCGTAGAATAACGGCCGGGGCGGTCATGGATGTGCAGGAGATTGACGCCGCCTCAAACCGGGGCGTAGAGGAAATCCGCGACCTGCGCGAGAAAGTAAAATATGCACCAACCGAAGTTCGGCAAAAGGTGTATATTATTGACGAAGTGCATATGCTGACGACAGAAGCGTTTAACGCGCTGTTAAAGACATTGGAGGAACCTCCTCCACACGTCATGTTTATATTGGCGACGACGGAGCCTCATAAGCTTCCGGCAACCATCATTTCGCGCTGCCAGCGTTTCGATTTCCGTAGGGTATCCCTGGAGGAGCAGACGCAGCGGCTTGCGCAAATCGCCCAAGAAGAGGGAATGGAAGCCGAAAACGAGGCCCTTCAGTATATAGCCCGCTTATCCGACGGGGGCATGCGGGATGCGCTCAGCATTTTGGATCAGATTGCATCCTTTACGGGCGGTCATGTATCCTATGAACAAGTGCTGAGCATGACCGGCGGCATCGCTTCCGAACAGTTCGGCAGACTTGCCGGCGCGATTCAAAAGGGTGATGCAGGCCATGTGCTGCAGATCGTGGAAGGTTTCATGCAGGAGGGCAAAAGCGCCGACAAGTGCATGGAGAACCTGCTGTATTACTTCCGCGACCTGCTCATGATCCAAATGATTCCGAACGTCACCCAGTTGACGGACCGGGTGCTTCATCCGGAGGAATATAAGGAAATTGCGGCTTCTTTTTCGAGGCAACAACTGTTTCATATGATTGAAACCTTGAACCACTATCAAAGCGAGATGAAGTATTCTTCCCAGCCGCAGACATTGTTTGAGGTAGCCCTGTTGAAGCTTTGCGGCATTCCGCAAGGAACTGCTGCCGGATACGAACAGCAGCAGGCCCAGCAGCCGTCCGCGGCGCCTGCAGACTCCGCCGAAGTGAGCCAGTTGAAGCGCCAAGTGGCGGCGTTAGAGAAGAAGTTGGAGAAGCTCATTACAAGCGGTTCAGCACCTTCTTCCGGCACTTCCTCAGGAGCCCCTGCCCGATCGTCCCAGCCGGCTCCGCGGATGTCTTCCGCAGCCAAAATACCGGCGAACCTTGATCAGTTCCTGGCCGGCAAGAACAGCCCGGAATTCGTAGAGGTTCAGCGGCAATGGGGACAGGTCCTTCAGGGCGTCAAGGATGAGAAGGTAACCGTTCACGCCTGGTTTATGGACGGGGACCCGGTATCGGTGTTGGAGGATGCGGTGTTGGTAGCTTTTAAAAATAACATCCACCGCGAGACGACGGAAAAGCCCGCCAACAAGCAGGTCATCGAAGGCGTGCTGCATGACAAGCTCGGCAAGCATTACCACCTGGTCACGATGATGCAGAGGGACTGGGCGGCGGCCATTGAGGGCGCAGGCACCCAGCAGAAAGAGGAGCTGCAGCTGGAGCATGAGCACGAGGGCAAGGACCCGAACGAAAAGCCATGGATTGATGAGGCGCTCCAAATGTTTGGAGAAGATCTCGTGATCATAAAAGATTAACCCGCGCATGTTGCGCGCCAATATTCCATGAACAAAGAGGAGACGATACTTATGAATAATATGAACCAAATGATGAAACAGGTTAAAAAAATGCAAGAGCAAATGCTGAAGGCCCAGGAAGCCCTCGCAGACAAAAAAGTCGAAGGCAGTTCCGGCGGCGGCGTGGTTACGGTTGAAGTGAACGGACATAAGAAAGTGCTGTCCATCACGATCAAGCCGGAAGCGGTCGATCCGGACGACGTTGAAATGTTGCAGGACCTCGTGCTTACGGCCGTTAACGACGCATTGACTAAAGCCGACGACATCGCCAACGCCGACATGAGCAAGTTCACGGGCGGCATGAAAATTCCGGGCTTGTTCTAATTGAAGGCAGAAGGAGAGGCCTAACGATTTGTATTATCCCGAACCGATCGCCAAGCTGATCGACGCATTTACGCGACTGCCGGGGATTGGGCCGAAAACGGCGGCCCGCCTGGCTTTTCACGTGCTTAATATGAAAGAAGACGACGTCATTGATTTTGCCAAGGCGCTTGTCAGTGTGAAGCGCAATCTCCACTATTGCTCTGTTTGCTGCAACATTACGGACACCGACCCCTGCCGCATCTGCCAGGATAAAACCAGGGATCCGTCCGTCATATGCGTGGTGCAGGATCCGAAGGATCTGGTAGCCATGGAGCGAACGAAGGAGTTTAACGGCTATTACCACGTTCTTCAAGGCGCCATTTCGCCGATGGAGGGGGTGGGCCCGGATGATATCCGGCTGAAAGAGCTGTTGACGCGCCTCAGCGATGAACGCGTGAAGGAGCTTATTTTGGCGACGAATCCGAATATTGAAGGCGAAGCGACCGCGATGTACATTTCGCGCCTCGTCCGTCCTTTTGACCTCATCGTTACGCGGATTGCCCATGGCCTGCCGGTAGGCGGCGATTTGGAATACGCCGATGAAGTCACGTTGTCGAAGGCGCTGGAGGGCCGGCGCCAATTGTAATCATGGATTTTTTGTGTGGAACAATGAACGAAAGAATGAGGGGAGTCCCATTTGGGGCTTCCTTTTTTGGTTCTAAGTTTGTCCTCCGGGTCGTATGAATGAAAGTGGAGAGCGGGCGAAGCCGGCTTTGCCATTTCAATTTTACGGATAGGGGGCTTGCTTCATGGGATGGTTTCGAAACAATAACCCGAAAGCGCCGGCATGGCAGCTAAAGCAGAAGCAGGATGAGGAAATGGCGGTGTTTATGGATGTGCGGAGGGCTCAAGCGGAATGGGAGCAGGCAAGGCATTTTTTCGAGCAAGCAGTGGGAGAGGAACAAATCGATTATGCCATTTACATGCTGGAAGCGGCGGAGCTTAAATACCAGATGCATTTAAGGGCTGCCAAGCGAATGGGGCTGAATCGCATTCAGCTTCCGGTCCAGCAAAGGGCAGAGGCTTAGGCGGTCGTCCATTTGTTTATATTGGAAGCGACGTTCCGCTAATACGAAGGAGGGGAAAAGAATGAAGCTGGTCGTCATGGGAATAATGACGGTATCCTTGCTGCTGCTTTTGTTGATCGTGTTCAGGAAAAAAATCGGCTTCGGTTGGTTAACGATGTTCGGCACGCATTTGGTGCTTGCGGCGTTAGGGTTGTACCTGGTGAATTTCTCGGGTTTGATCCCGGAGGTGTATATTCCTCTGAATCCGACTACGGTGGGGACGGTCATGGTTTTAGGACTTCCGGGAGTGGCGCTTTTGTTCGGTTTAAAAATAACTTTAATGGGGTAGTTGACGGACGTCCGCATTCTGTGGTAAATTAAATCTCGCCCCTTTCAAAAAGGTACAAGCTTGCCGGATCGGTAAGCAAAGAAAAAAGTTTTTAAAAAAAGTGCTTGACGAAATGATGGGCGACATGATATATTATAAGAGTTGCTGCTGCGATAAAAAACAGCGGCGAAAACGAAAGAATTTGATCTTTGAAAACTGAACAACGAGTGAGATTAGACCTTGCTTGCAAGGTCGACAGCGAAGCAAATTGGTTCAAGTCTTTTGACTGAATGATTTGCGGAGCATAAATGAGAATTATTTCTCGTCAGATTCAAAATGAGTCACAAACTTTCTTGGAGAGTTTGATCCTGGCTCAGGACGAACGCTGGCGGCGTGCCTAATA
>NZ_JAVLSX010000023.1:0-57514 GCF_031583795.1 Paenibacillus sp. VCA1
CCCCTCCCCACAAAACACCTCCACCATCACCAAAGCCCCCATCCTAAACCCTTGAACAAAAGAAGCACTCGCTAGTATAGAGTTAGACTCCCCATTCAAATCCAGAATTTCCTCAAGGGCTGCAAAATCGCTCTCCGAAAATCTTTGTTTGGCTTCTTCTATCAATTCCGTTAGTTTTCTGTTAATCGATCGATATTTAGGATCTGTGGGGACAATTTGCTCTTCGGGACGCAGGTTGCCGTAGTATATTTCCTCCAAAATACTCTTCATTACGACTCTCCCCTTAGTGGAAATTGGTAATTAGAACATCCCATCCTCGTATCATCCAATACTTTCCACGTAGATTTTATGCGAAAAATGCATAAAATACAATATGCAATTTTCGCATAATTTAAACTTGGCTTAGGTGATGAAGAGTGTATAAGAGAATACGTGATTTGCGAGAGGACAGAGATTTGACGCAGCAAAAATTGGCTGATCATCTAAACATTTCACAAGCAACCTACTCCCGATACGAAAGCGGGGAGTTGGATGTGCCTAGCTCTGTCTTAATTAAATTATCCAAGTTTTATAACGTAAGCATTGATTACATTCTTGGCCAAACGAACGACTCCAAACGACCTTGATAATACATGCTCATAATAATTCATTGGGCCAACCTCTATCTCGATACTAAAAATCATGAATGGTACATACCGTTGATTGTTTACTCGACGATATAATTATGTTATTTGAGCATGTATAACTTAAACGCAAAATAAAGAAGACTTCCGTCCTTGGGAGTCTTCTTTTTTTATGATATTTCCACACCAAGTTCACATAAAAATGTACTATCACACTTCAGCAAATAACTTTCAGCATTTCCGTACATTAAGAAAATTATTTTCTAAAAGCGTTTACAAAGTAATTTTTCTTTGTTAGCCTAAAGGCATCAAAGGATTACATCTTGGAAAAAAGGAGCGAGGAACATGCAGCAGTACGACGTAGTTGTAATGGGTGGGGGCATCTCCGGTACGATGGCGGCCATCGCTGCATCCAAAACCGGCGCGAAAACGCTGATTATCGAGTCCCACGGATTTCTTGGCGGCACGCTTACCGCAAACGGCGTTGGACCCATGATGACCTTCCATGCCGGCGATAAACAGGTCATTCAGGGCTTCACCGGGGAGCTGATCGAGCGGCTAAAGCGGTTGGGCAAATCTCCCGGGCATATTTTTGATACGGTAGGTTTTACATATTCGGTTACCCCTTTTGACGCCGAAGCGATGAAACATGAACTTGAGCTGATGGTCACGGAAGCCGGCGGCGAGATTTTATATCATACGATGCTGGCAGGCGTTACTACGGAAAACGGCCGGATTACGGGCATACGGGTATGCAATAAATCCGGACTTAGTGACATCCACGCTTCTGTTTTCATCGATGCGACGGGAGACGGCGACCTCTCCGCTCTTGCCGGCGTGGAATACACGAAAGGACGCGAATCCGACGGCGCAACGCAGCCGATGACCTTAAAAATGAAAATGTACAATGTCGACATTCCAAAGGTTAAGGAATACATTCACAGCCACCCGGAGGACTTTCCGCTTTATAACGGGGATACCTCCATTATCGAGAAAGCCCCCCGCCTTTCGGTCGGCGGATTCGACAGCCTGTTTCGCAAAGCCAAAGAACGGGGTGAAATTTCCATTCCGCGCGAAAATATTTTGTTCTTCGAAACGAATAACCCCGGCGAGGTCATCCTGAACACCACCCGTATACTCGGTTATGACGCAACCGACGCTCATAGCCTGAGCCAGGCGGAAATGGAAGGCCGCAAGCAGTGCCGCGAGCTTGAGCTTTTTGTCCGTAAATACATTCCAGGATTCGAGAATGCGGTTGTTGAGTCTACCGGGCCAAACATCGGCGTCCGCGGCTCGCGCCAAATCAAGGGCATCTACACGCTGACCGCTGAGGATATTTTAGAGCAGCGCCTGTTCGAAGATACCATCGCCCACTCCGGTTATCCGATCGATATCCACAGTCCGGACGGCGAGGGCACGAAACATCAAAAATTGGAATGGGGCGGCGTATACAGCATACCTTACTCCTGCATGATTACCGGCTCCGTGAATAACCTGATCATCATCGGCCGCTGCATTTCGGCCACCTTCGAAGCGCAGGCAGCGATGAGAACTACACCGACAACGGGCGCCATCGGTCACGGCGGCGGCGTTGCCGCGGCACTCGCGGCATTGGAGGGTAAAAATGTACAGGACATCGACATCAAGAAAGTGCAGACAATTTTAAAAGAGCAAGGAGCTTACCTAGAAGTTTAAAAGTTGTACTAAAGAAAGGGCTCAACATCATAATTAGTTCTTAAAAAGCAAAGGTAGCGGAGGGGACGGAATCGATTCTTACGAAGCTAAAAGCTTTTTGAAAAAAGCTGCTTCGGAAGCATTTGCTGCGGCTGCCTAAAAGCTTTCCGAATGCAAGCTATATAAGTTGAACTAAAGTAAAAGGGATAGGCAAGAGGAGGAAATGATTCTGGAGAAACGGAGTGGTCGCCTAAAAGCTTTCCTACGGAAAGCTAGCATCGGAAGCATATGCTTTGTGAACGGATTTCTACATATTGAAATTTGCTAAATCCAGAAATCCGTGAGCAACAGCGATCGAAAGAACATTTCACCCGGCTGCCTCCTTCCGTTCATAATCATTGGTTCAACTTGTATAAAACACCCATTTCGAGAGGGGAAAATTGGATGACAACGGCAATGTGGTTCCAAGCAATCGGTATTCTTCTCGTTTTTCTGGTGTTTGTCGGACTCATGATGGCGCGCAAGCTGCCGACCATTCTGGCTCTGCCCTGCATGGCGATACTGTTCGCCATTATCGCGGGCGTGCCGCTGCTGTCGAATAATCCGGAGGCGACCACCATCGCCAAAACCATTCTGGCATCCGGCTCCATGAAGTTATCCGGCGCCATCGCCGGCCTTATATTCGGCGCCTGGTTCGGCCAGATTCTGAACAAGGTCGGCATTACCAAATCCATCATCCGCAAGGCGGCCGAGCTGGCCGGCGATAAACCCGTACTTATAGCTATTCTCTTCTTTATTACCGCATCCATCATTTTTTCGGCGGCAGGCGGACTTGGCATGGTGATCCTGGTCGGTACGATCGTCATTCCGATCATGCTGACGGCAGGCATTTCCCAATTCGTCGCTTCGATCGTCGTCCTGCTGGCCGTCGGGGTCGGCTCCCTCTTCAACGTTTCCAACTGGGCCGTTTATGTCGACGTGCTGGGCCTTTCCGTCGATAAAATCGCCAACTACACCATGGTCGTCGCCCTCCCTCTTTTCGTTATTTCGCTCATCATGATCGTATTTTACATCCAAAAAGACGGCAAAGGCCGCAAAGCATGGGCAATGCCGGCCGCAACGCCAGGCGACAACAAAAAAGTGCCAGCAATTGCGCTGATCAGTCCGCTGGTGCCGGTGCTTCTCGTCTTCATTTTCAAAATTGACATCGTTCCGGCCGTTATTATCGGCGCAATCGTCACCATTTTGCTCACCTGGCCCAAACGTCCGATCCATATTCTCTCCAGCGCGCTGGTGGAAGGGATTCAGGACGTCGCCGGCGCCATGGGGCTTATGATCGGCATCGGCATCCTGTTGAGCTCCGTCATGTCGCCGCAGGTATCGGCTGTCATCTCGCCGCTGATCAAGTCCGTGCTGCCGGGCAACCCGCTGACGTACATTCTGTTCTTCACGATTTTGTCGCCGCTTGCGATCTACCGTGGACCGCTGAACGTATGGGGGCTTGGCAGCGGCATCGCCGCCCTGTTCGTTTCCGCTGGCATGACGCCAGTGGCCGCGATGCTCGCCTTGCGCGCCGTCAGCAACGTGCAGTCCGTATCCGACCCTACCAACTCGCATAACGTGTGGGTGGCCGATTTTACGAAAAGCGATATCAACGAGATTTTGAAAAAGACGCTGCCATGGACGATGGCCTCTGTCCTCATCTCAGTAGTTATTGGAGCATTCTTGGTATTTTAACCGTCTGTGTCAAAACAAAGAACCAGTAAACCTGTGAACGCAGTTGTAAAAGAAAAAAGAAAAACAGCTTATATAAGTTGAACCCAGAAAGAAATAAGGAATAGGCAATAGGGTTCAATCTTCTAAAGAAGATCGTTTTAGAAATTGAACCTGGAACAAATATTCTGAAGAAGCTGAAAGCTTTTTGAAAAAAAGCTACTCCGGAAGCTTAGCTGCGATCGCCTAAAAGCTTTCCTACAGAAAGCTATATAAGTTGAACTAAAGATAATGAAAAGGAACAGGCAAGAGGGTTCAATATTCTACAGAAGATGCATTTAGAATATTGAACCTAGGGGAAATGATTCTGGAGAAGCTGAAAGCTTTTTGAAAAAAAGCTACTTCGGAAGCGTATACTGCGTTCGCCTTTGTGAGCGGATTTCTACCATAGATTAGGTTCAAATCATAGAAATCCGGGAGCAACAGCGATCGTAAGAACATTTCACCCGGCTGCCTCCTTTCCATTCATAATCATTGGTTCAACTTTTATAGCATCGTAAGCATATGCTTTTTGAGCGGATTTTTACATGAATTAGATTCAACTTATTTAGATCACACCGGGCACAAGGGCCCTGCGAAAAGCTTAGGGAAAGCTCCGGCAGAAGGTTCTTTGCCCGTCATCCGGAGGAGGACATAATGGGGAGAACAAAAGTAAGGGTTGGCATTGACGTTGGCGGTACGTTTACCGACGCGGCTCTCATCGACAATGAAACATTCGAAGTCATCGAAAAAATGAAAATCCCGACCACGCACCATGACCCGGACGGGGTGGCGAAAGGGATCGTGCAAATTTTGAATCGCATTCTGAGCAGCAAAGGCATCGATCCCGAAGACGTTACCTTCATCGCACACGGAACGACGCAAGCAACCAATGCCCTGCTGGAGGGAGACGTCGCCCGTGTCGGCATCATCGGCATGGGTTCGGGTCTTGACGGACTCAGCGCCCGCTCCGAATCCAATCCGGGAGATATCGAGCTGGCGCCGGGCAAATATTTGCGGACGTTTCATACGTATCTGGACTCCAAAAACATGACGGATGAGCAAATCAATACCGCCATTGATGAACTGGCCGCGCAAGGAGCCGAGGTGATCGTCGCTTCCGAAGCCTACAGCGTGGACGATCCGGCCAATGAGCTGCGCGTCGTAGAGCTTGCGAACCGCAAAGGCCTGTACGCCACGGGCGGACATGAGATCAGCCAGCTGTACGGCCTGAAGACGCGGACGCGCACCGCCGTGATCAACGCCTCGCTCATCCCGAAGATGATGGAGACCGCGAACATGACGGAAAAGTCCGTCAAAAACGCCAACATAAAGTCGCAGCTGATGATTATGCGATGCGACGGCGGCGTCATGAGCATCGACGAGGTGCGCAAGCGCCCGATCCTGACGATGTTGTCCGGATTGGCTGCCGGTGTAGCGGGCGCGCTGATGTACGAAAAAATTTCCGACGGCATTTTCTTTGAGGTCGGCGGGACCAGCGTCGACATCTCCGTCATCAAAAACGGCAAGGTCATGATCAAAAACGCCGAGGTCGGCGGCCACCGCACCTACCTACAATCCCTGGATGTACGGACGCTTGGCATTGCCGGCGGCAGCATGATCAAGGTAGCCGGTGGACGAATTACGGATGTCGGACCGCGCAGCGCGCATATTGCCGGCAAAGAATATGAGGCTTTCGCAGCTGCAGAAAACATCGTCGATCCGAAAGTGAAATTCATCAGCCCGCGTGAAGGGGACCCTGCCGAATACGTCATCTGCGAATGCGCCGGAGGCAAGGAATATTCGTATACGCTGGCCGGAGCGGCCAATATTTTGAATTACGTTCCCGAGGGCGATTATGCCAGAGGAAATACCGAAGCCGCGCTGAAAGCCTGGCAGGCGCTGGCGGAATACGTCGGTGTCACCGTGGAAGAAGCCGCCAGACAGGTGATGAACATCGCCATCGATAAAACGATGAAAACCGTTAACGAGATGATCGAAGACTATGAGCTGGACCGCAGCTTCGTTACGCTGGTGGGCGGCGGCGGCAGCGGCGCGGTGCTTGTCCCGGCGATGGCAGAGCGCGAAGGATTCAAATTCCAAATCGCCAACAATGCGCCCTATGTTTCAACGATCGGCGTGGCGCTTGCTATGGTCAAGGAACAGCTGGAGCGGACCGTCGTCAATCCGACCGATGAGGATATCAAACGCATCCGCGCCGATATCATCGAACGGATCGTTCAATCCGGCGCTTCCGAGGATACCGTTGAAGTGACGATCGAAATCGACAGCCAGAAAAATATTCTCCGCGCCATCGCCACCGGCTCCACCGAGCTGCGTTCCAAGGATTTGGCCCAGGAAGCGATATCCGAGGAAGACATGCGGGCGATTGCCGCCGGTTCCATCGACAGTCCGGTGGAAACGACCGTACTTGCCGCACAAACCGGTCGTTGGCATCTGTTTGCCAGCGAAAGCGTAAAGAAGTCGTTGTTCGGACTGCTGAAGAAAAAATCCAATGCCGTCAGCGTTTTGGACCGCGAAGGCGTTGTCCGCTTCAAGAAAAACAATGTCCATTTTACGAAGCTGAATAAATCCGCGCAGGAAGCGCTAAGCTCGTTTTTGGACGACAATACCATTTATTCCGACGCCAATGCCACGATTCCGAAGGTGTTTGTCTTTTACAAGGAAAAAATGCTGGATTTAACCGGCATGCAGACTAAAGAGCAGCTTTTGTCCATCCTGGAGATCGAAACCGAAATGCTTGCGCCGCAGGATGAAATGCTGGTTGTGGCTTATCAGTAAAACAATAGCTTTGCGTGTGGATTCGGGTGCATGATCGATTCAGGGATCCCGAATTACATCTAACGTGGGGAAAATCTTCTAAGTTAGCAAGGAGGTCGCCGCGAATGCCGGTTCAAACCCTTTTGCCCGACTGCTTGTCCGGTCTGTCCGATGAAGTTTTAGGCTGCATGGAGCTGAGGCAGGATCCGCTTTTTCACAAAATACCGCCTGCAAAAATCCCCTACTATGTCCATGAGTCCCTTCAGGCCGGACGCCTGGCGGCGTCAGCGTATAAAGGCCTCGGCATTCGGGACATGTACAGGGACGCCGGCCTTCGGTATGAAATCACGGAAGCTTCCGGGACATTTCATAACGTCTCTTTTCGCGCGCAGATCGATTTTGCCAAAACGCCGCCGGAGATTATGTTGTACGCCTCTTCCCTGAAAGGCATGCAAACGGTATGCCAAGAGCTTCTTGGCGAACAGTGCATTACCGGCAAAAACGAGCTGGATCTTCTGGTCGATATTCATTTGGCTCATGAGTTCTACCATTGGCTGGAGTACCGGGATCAGGTGTTTACGAATGAAAAACTCGACAGTATCGAGGTTTTTAAGCTGGGGCCGTTTACGAAAAAATCAAGCGTGGTGCAGTGCTGCGAGATCGCCGCGCATGCGTTTTGCAAGGATTTGCTTGCGCTCCCCTGCCTGCCCAATTTGCTGGACTATGCCTATTTGATCCGGGAGCGGCAGCTTCCGGCGGATGAGTTCATGCGGCAGATCGAAGCTTGTAAATAATGGATATGACGCTCTCTCCATACCTCACGCAGTATGATATAATGGGAAAAGTTATCGTCAGCCCCGCCGGATTAGTTTTTCCCGCGTTAGATCAGGAGGAGGTATCATGTCTTCACAGATTCCGGCCGTCATCGCCAAAATCGTGTCCCAAACCCAAAAACTCACCTTCGGCGAAAACCAGATCGCCAATTTCGTTATACACAATCCGGATTTTATTACGCGCAACACGATTACGGCCATTGCCAATGAAATCGGCGTATCGGAAACGAGCATCAACCGCTTCTGCAAAAAAATCGGCTACAAGGGCTTTAACGATTTCAAGATCGCTTTTGCCCAGGACGCTTTTTATCGGGATATGCAAGCCAAGAAAAAAGAAAGACGGGAAATCAACCCGATCGATGCGCTGGCGCTCGATTATAACGAACTGATCGTCAATACGTCCGCGCTCGTTACCGAGGAGCAGCTTCGCCGCGTGGTGGATATGTTGAAGGGAGCACGGCGCATTTATATTATCGGCATGTTCGATTCGTATCTGGCCGCCATCGCCCTGAAGAACCGCTTGTCCATCATCGGCATGATGGCCGAGGCGGTTAATGACAGCCGTGCCATGAAGATCGCTGCCGCCCAGTGCGGCCAAGAAGATGCCGTTGTGGCTTTCTCCCGCTCCGGTTCGACGAAAGAAATTGTGGAGACGGTAGCGATCGCGCAGGTCCATCAGGTCAAAACGATTGCCATCACCTGTTATGATTCGTCGCCGATTACGGAACATGCGGATGAGAAAATTATCGTGCCGGATAAAATATCAGTGAATAACAGTGCGCTCCTGTCGAATCACATCACGTTCCTGTTTGTCGTCGATTTGATCATGAGCATCTTTATCTCGTCGGACAAGTCTTATTTGAAAAAGAAACTCGACAGCGAAGCCGTGTTGGCCAGCGATCAGTCGATGACGAATTATTATTTATAACGAATCAATTTCATAATACCGTTAGCAGCTTTAATCAGGGCGATATATAGATCAAAACGGTTTTATTTGTCTATATATCGTTTCGTTATCGCATGTTTAACCCATTATGAAATGGATTCATAACACGAAAAATATTAAAAAACGCCTGCGTGATTCCCCCGAAAGAGGGACCGCTGTTCGCAGCGGTTTATCGGGTACACGATGGCGTTTTTCTTTTTTTATCCCGGAAGCTTTCTTCCCTTGTTCAAACCTGCTTCATCCGCAAAATTCTTGAATAATCTGTGCCTTTATCTCTTCGATCGGAAACTGCTCAGGATACGTTGAAATCATCAACATACTGCCTTGAAGCGTGGATGAAAAATACAATGAGCGTTTTCTAGCCTCTTTGACCCCAAGCTTTTCAAACATCTCGCATTGCAAATTGAACTGTCTGGCGCTTTCTTCGATCAGCATTTTGCTGTATTTCACCAACACTTCGTCAGATTCAGGCTGGGTCTGCAAATGAAGATAAAACCGGAATACTTCCGGTTTGTCCCGGACATTATCGATGGCGCCTTCAACGATATACTTTAGCTGCTCGGCCGGCGTCTTTTTTGAGGCTGCTGCTTCCATCACCTCCACCAATTCGCCGATTCTCGCCTCGACCATGGTCGCGAGCAATTCTTCTTTCCCTTTGAAGTAGTTGTATAAAAGGCCTTTGGATATATCCGCATGTTTGGCTACCTCGTCAATGGATGTCGCATGGTACCCTTGCTTCATGAACAACTCCATGGCGGACATGAGAATTTTCTCTTTGGAAATCTGACGAATGCGTTCATTTTCTTCCGGTGTGCGCGGCATATGTTCACTCTCCCAAAAAACGGATGATATGGCGGCATAGCTCATCAGGGTGGGTTAGCGTAACCATATGATCTGCGCCGGGAACCGTGACCAAACGGAAATCGGGGATTTCCCGGTAACACTCTGCCATCCGAACGTTATCGGGCAGTTCTTCATCGCCAATCAAAAGCATGGTTCTGGGTACCAACTCCCCTAGCCTTTCAATGGCGGGCGGTTCCGGCCAAATCGATTCAAAGCTGCCCCATTCCGAAGTTTTCTTTAAATGATGGCGGAACATATCAAGCATCAATTCCCAATGCTCGCTGGACTTAATGATGCGGTACGACGGAGCGTCAAAGGAACGCTCGATCACCTTGTCGATATCAGGGAAGGCTTCATTGATCCATTGCATCCAATCCTGAAATTCTTGGGACAGGTTAAAACCTGATAATGAGGGACCGACAAGAACCAACTCCGAAACCCGGTCCGGGCACTCAAGCGCAAAATCCGCGGCGATCCTGCCCCCCATCGAATGGCCGACAAGCGCAGCCTTTTCAAACCCCAGATGATCAAGCAGGGCCAGCAGGTCTGCAACATAGTTCGCCGGTTCCAAGGGCGATGGAGACTTCCCTGCGCCGCGGCCGTCAAAAGCGACCACTTTATAATGTTGTGCAAGCAAAGGCGCGACATACGTCCAATCCCGTAAATCCGCACCGCCGCTATGAAGGAGCACGACAGGTTTTCCGCTTCCGCTAACCTCATAATACAAGTCCATATTAATTCCTCCATCATCACATTGAATTTGGAATACAACTCCATTTTATTATTGGGTGACTGTTCGGTCAATATAAAAATTGAAGTTTTTATCGAGATTCCGGTCCGTTGCACAAGAACAGCATCTATCGAACTGCTTCCATAGAAGGCTGACTGCGATACTGGCGGCATTTTTGCTTGCTATAGCGGACTCCGAAACTTACATTCTGACCTAAATTTTCATCCATCAGTGGTGCCGCGAAGCGGCATGGAGGTCTTATATCTAAAAAAGAAACGCCCTTCCGTGAAGGAAGAACGTTTTCTGTAAAGCACTCCATGCGATCAGATCAAAATATTATACAGGTTCGAGTCCTTGTTCAGCTCGGTATACTGCAGCCCTTTGCGGTTCATGCGCTCGATCAGCGGCAAGTAATCCTCTTTGCTGTTCAGCTCGATGCCGACGAGGGCCGGGCCGTTTTCTTTGTTATGTTTTTTCGTATATTCGAAGTTGGTGATGTCGTCGCCGGGACCGAGCACGTCCTCGAGGAATTCGCGAAGCGCGCCGGAACGCTGCGGGAAATTGATCATAAAGTAATGTTTGATGCCTTCGTACATCAAGGAACGTTCTTTGATTTCCTGCATCCGGTCGATGTCGTTGTTGCCGCCGCTGATGATGCAGACGACGTTTTTGCCTTGGATCTGCTCGCTGTACAGATCGAGTGCCGCGACCGGCAGGGCGCCCGCCGGCTCAACGACGATCGCGTTTTCGTTGTACAGGTCGAGGATGGTCGTGCAGGCTTTGCCTTCAGGCACCTTCACGATGTCGTCGAGATTGCTTGCACATATGGCGTACGGCATGTCCCCCACTCGTTTGACCGCAGCGCCGTCGACGAATTTGTCGATCTCCTGCAGCGTCACGACCTCATGGCGCCGCAGCGCTTCGCTCATCGACGCCGCGCCCGACGGCTCGACGCCGATCACTTTCGTGGCCGGGCTTACCGTTTTGATGTACGTGCTTACGCCTGCCGCCAAACCGCCGCCGCCGATCGTCACGAACACGTAATCCGCCGGGACGTCCATGCTTTCCATGATTTCCATCGCGATCGTGCCGTTGCCCGCAATGATTTTCGGAGCGTCAAACGGATGGATAAACGTCATGCCCTGCTCCTCGCAAGCTTTCATCGCCTGTTCGAATGCGTCGTCGAACGTGTCGCCGGTCAGGACGACCTCGACGTTACTGCCGCCGAAACGCTTGACCTGCTTCACCTTCTGGTTCGGCGTCGTGCTTGGCATATAAATTTTGCCCTGGATGCCAAGGGCATTGCAGGAAAAAGCCACGCCTTGGGCATGGTTGCCCGCGCTTGCGCACACGATGCCTCTGGCCCGTTCCTCATCCGATAAATTACGGATCATGTTGTAGGCGCCGCGGATTTTAAAGGACCGCACCACCTGCAAATCTTCCCTTTTCAAATACACGTTGCATTTGTATTTTGCCGACAATACCGCGTCGAGCTGCAGCGGCGTGCGGACGATCACCTCGCGCAGGACGTGATGCGCGCGCACGATATCCTCCATCGAAACCGAATGGCCGATCGATTCCGTTGTTTGTGCTGCCGTATGGGCTCCGCTGCCGGTCGTTTCTTGAACATGTTCCTTCATTTTGTTCCCCTCACTCCATCAGCCCGCCTTTTTTTATCGTTTCCGGGCTTTGATTCTCGCCTTAAAAGTTTATTACTCAGTACCGTACCTTTTTTGCTGCCATTTTTCAAGAGGAATTTAGGAAAAATCGGTTCGGAGACGCGGATCGCCCGAATGCAAAAAACCTCCCGTCCCATGTCGGGACAGGAGGTTCCCCCTTTATTGATTAGAAACGGTTATCCAGCCAGTCGGAGGCGGCGTACAGCTCTCTTTTGCTCAGCTGATGGCCCTGGTTGTCCCAATGCACTTGAACCTCGGCTCCCGCCCCGGCCAGCAGCGACTGCAGCTCTTCCGTTTCGGATACGGAGCAGAGCGGGTCGTTTTTGCCTGCGCCGATAAAGACCGGAACCCCGGTCAGATCCGGCAGCTGCTTGCCGCGCAGCGGCACCATCGGATGGAGCAGCACCGCTCCCCACAGCGCATGTTCGTAATGGAACAGCAGGCTGGCGGCGATGTTGGCGCCGTTCGAGAAGCCGACGGCAATCATGCGCTCGCGCTGCAGGCCGTATTCCTTCGCCGCTTCATCAAGAAAATCGTTCAGCTCTTTCGTGCGGAACACCAAATCCTCTTCGTCGAACACGCCTTCCGCCAATCGGCGGAAGAAGCGCGGCATGCCGTTTTCGAGCACGTTGCCGCGCACGCCCAGCACGGAGGATTCCGGCGACAGCATCTCGGCCAGCGGCAGCAGATCATGCTCGTTGCCCCCGGTGCCATGCAAAAGGACAAGCACCGGCGCGGCCGGATCGGAACCTTGTTTAAAAACATGCTTCATGCTTAGATTGCTCATTGAAATTCCCCCTTCACTTCACGTACTTCAATCTTGGTCAATATTTGTTCGATCAATTCGCGCTGCGGCTCATACCATTCCGGCAGCATCAAATGCGTGCCCAGTTCCTCGAAAGTTTCGTCGCGGGCAAAGCCCGGAGGATCGGTCGCGATTTCGAACAAAATACCTCCCGGTTCACGGAAGTATATCGCATTAAAATACTGGCGGTCAATGACCGGCGTCGGCTGGAAGCCGATTTCCGCCAGCAGCGCGCGCCATTGCTCGTGTTCTTCATAGTCTTTGGCCCGCCATGCGATGTGATGCACCGTGCCTGCGCCGGGATCGCCCCACTGGGCATTTTCGGCGTTGACGTCGATGATGTTGCCGATGTCCCCGAATCCTTTAAAGCGAACCAGGCCGTTTTCTTCGGCGACACGTTCGAGCCCAAGCACCCTTTCCAGCACGAGCATCGTATTTTTCGAAGAGATGCTGCTGAGCATCGCTCCGCCAAATCCTTTAATCGCGTGCTCCGCCGGAATGCCGTTAAAGGACCAGCGGCTTGGCGTTCCTTCCTCGCGTTCCACGAGCTCGATTTGCAATCCCGATGGATCGAAGAAACGCAGGTAGCTCTCCCCGAACCGGTTCGTCGTTTCATGACGGATGCCAAAGGAATCGAGGCGTTTCGTCCAAAAGTCCATGCTGCCGGCCGGAATGGCATATACCGTAATGCTTACTTGCCCGCCGCCGATGACGCCCGTTCTCGCGTTATCCTGCGGAAAAAACGTGATGATCGTTCCGGGGCTGCCGTTTTCGTTGCCAAAATATAAATGATATACTTCCGGCGCGTCAAAGTTAATCGTCTTTTTGACCAGTCTCAATCCGAGTACGCCGGCGTGAAAATCGACGTTTTGCTGCGCGTTATTGACGAATGCCGTAATATGGTGAATACCTGCCGTTTTTAGCATGGTCATGATGCCTCCTTTTTATAAAATCTTTAACTTAAGATTATTAATTATATAATATGTGATTTGAAGATAAATAGCAAGTGGTTTGATTTAGCGGGCCTGCCAACAATAAGTGAAAACCCTACGCGAAGTGAATCGTTGCTCACGAATAATAAAGTAAAAGACCGGAACTCCTTGCTCATCAAGGAATCCCGGTCTTTCGATTCTCCAAAACATTCGTATATCGTTCAAAGTCCGCAGCGCCACTTGTTCCACTGGGCTATCATTGCAGCTGCCTTGTTTGATCCAAGCCGGTCAAGCGCGCGCTGAGCTCCCACAGCCTGCGGCGAAATTGGCCGTCATAGGCTTGCTTGTCGGCAGTTGCTTCCCTTTTTCGATCGAAGTATTTCCCCGTGACTCCTTCGAGTTCGGTCGAAACAGCCAAATGGACGACCGCATCTGCTCCGGTATGAACGCTGCCTAGCGGAGTAACGCCGCTTTCGCGCACCATTTTCGTATCGAGGTAAGTTCCGGGATGCAAGCAGTTGCTGGTGATCCCCGTCCTCCGGAAAGTTTCGGCCAACTCGAACGTGAACGCTACGAGGGCCAGCTTGCTTTGCTGATAGGCCGCTAACGGCGAATAACCTCTTTCCAGCATTAAGTCGGATAACTCGATCCGTTTCTGACTTGCGGACGCAACATTTACGACCCGCGCCGAATTTTCTTTCAACATGGGCAGCAGCAAACCGGTCAGCAGAAACGGGGCCAAATAATTGACGGAAAGCATAAGCTCATATCCGTCCCGACTTAAGGCGCGCTCTCCTGATCCACCGGTACCCGCGTTGTTGATCAGCGCATCGAGACCTGCATACTCGGCCTGTACCTCCCCTGCGAACCGCTGCACTTCCGCAAGCGACGAAAAGTCCGCCTTATGAAAACGAATGTTATCGTTTCCCGTTAACCGGACGATCTGCTCTACCGCAGCCCTTCCCCGCTCGTCATTTCTCCCGTGCACGATAACGGTCGCTCCCCGCGACGCCAAATCGATCGCGGTCTGTTTGCCGATGCCGTCCGTCGCTCCCGTAACAAGAATCGTTTGTTCATGGATCGGCTTCATGATGCTCCCGCCTTCTTAATGGCAATTTTGTTTTTGATTTTGCTCCCACAGCCGCAAATGATCGTATGCTTCAAATTTTTAATCGGTTGGCGGCATACGGGACATACAATTCGATGACGAACCGTTTTGCTTCACCTCTCCTTCCTTATATGACGATGCTTCGGTTGAAGCATCAGGCGTTCCTATCCTTTTGCAGCTTGCGAACACTCGGGTTACTTCATTTCACCTGTTGCCATGAGAACGGCTCTTCCCAGCGTATGGCCCAGCATGGTGAATCCCAGGAGAGCCGGCGTGGCGCTTGGGTCAACGCCGATCTTCTCGACATCCAGCGCATGAACGACAAAATAATACCGATGAGGACCGTGTCCCGCTGGAGGCGCCGCACCGATAAACCGTTCAAGCCGCAAATCGTTCGGCAGTTGCAAAGCGCCTTCCGGCAAGCCGCTGCCATGTTCGTCGCCTGCGCCGGCCGGCAGTTCGCTGACGCCGGCAGGGATGTTGATGACCGCCCAGTGCCACAGGCCCGATCCGGTCGGGGCATCCGGGTCATACGCGGTGACGGCGAAGCTCTTCGTGCCTTCGGGCGCACCCGACCATTTCAAATGAGGCGAAAGATCTTTGCCCCCCTCCACTCCAGACGCGTATTGCTGGAGAGGCAAGGGAAAGCCCTCTACAATATCGTTACTCGTTACCTGAAAGGCCGCGACTTCCGGCAATTTGGCAAATGGGTTGTTGTTCACTGTAAACTCCTCCTTTTTTGTACGATTCGATTATATATCCAAGAATCGATTCTGTAAACATAAATATTTTTGTTATTGTATTTTCGAATTTCAGCTTGTTTTTTTATAAGTTTCAGTGTAAATTATTTAAACGTGGATTATCCCGATGTTATAAAGGATGGTGTCGGCTTCATGGCGAAAAGAAACGGTTCGTCCACTTTAAGTGAAAATGTTACAAAGAAACTGAGGCATGATATTTTGGCCGGGCAATATGAACCAGGCTCTCCATTAACCGTTTCGGAACTAGCCAAAAGTTTTGATGTCTCGGTTGCCGTCGTTCGGGAAGCACTGACCCGGTTAGCAACCCAAGGCCTCGTTTTGCAAAACCCGAATCACGGCTTTTCCGTGAAAACGGCGTCGGAAGAAGAATTGAAAAGCATCATAGAGGCGCGGTTGATCAATGAATCCGCAGCATTACGCCTGTCCATCGCCCATGGCGATCTCACATGGGAATCCAATGTCATCGCCCTTCACCACAAATTATCGCAAACGGCCGAATACGAGGAAGTGGATCAAAAGCTTGCCATTCGCGAAGAGTGGTCCGATATCCACCGTCAATTTCATTACCAGCTTATCGCTGCATGCCCCAATGCGCTTCTCCTGGATATCTGCAGACGCCTTTGGGATTTGAGCGAATTTTATCGACATTGGTCGTTCCAACAGCAGCCAACCCGCGATGGCCGCGCCGAACATAAAGCATTAACCGATGCCGTTCTTAGCCGCGACAGCGATCGTGCCGTCGACATCTTTAGAACGCACATCCAACTCACTGCGGACAACCTGCTTGACAATCTATAACAGACGATGCCTTCAAAGCGCCGCCTTTACCGAAATCCGTTGTAGATAAGTGGCAATTTAAAAAGGCAAAATAAAACACCTTCAAGAACATGCAACCATCTCGTAAGGTATGGAAGCATCTTTGAAGGTGTTTTTTTCGCGGCAGCAAGAGTAAGCTGCCTGGTGGAAAAAACGATGAATGCGAAAAGGCATTACCATGAGCATGCCCCGAAAGGTTACGCCCGCTGATAATGCCACAATCGATCATTTATAACCAGTCTCTTTTTTCAAAAAAGCGCTGGCCGATAAGCAAATAAGCCGCTCCCGTAACCAACGTAATCGCCCACAAGCTATAAGGTTCGACCCTTGGGGCATAGATGGCCGCCTGCGGCATCATCACATAGTAGGGAATCGTAAACGGAAGCCAAGCCCCGATCGAGGAATGAAAACCGGTCAGCACGATGTTCGGAACGACATAACCTACGGACAACGCGAGGGAAGCCCCGAAATTACGCACTTTAATGGAAACGATCAGCTGCAGGGCGGCGAGCGGCAGAATGCCGATCCATCCCCCCAGCCCGGTATACAGCAACGTTCCCCAAGGAATGCCTCCCGGAGCACCCGCCAGCTTGCCTGCGGCAAGGTACCCCAACATGAATACAACCTGCACCAGCGCCAGAATCCCGATTAATACCAAGTATTTGGCATAGAAAATGTTATGCCGCGGACCGGGAGATCCGAGCACGATCTTCCAGCCCCCGTCCCGGTGCTCGTACATACACAATAATGAAGCCAGAATCCCGCAATAAAGAGGATAGAAAAACATCGAATGAAGATTCACGCTGTGGATATAAAGGGTCGTCCAGCTCGGCGCAAAAAATTCCTTCAAACTTTGGAGCTGCTCCACGCCCATGGCTGCATTGATCAGCGTATCCAGCAAAGCCAGCAAAAAAACGATTTTCCATTGGATTTTCATCGCTTCGGCACGCAAAAGCATTTTCATGTCTTCTGTTCCTCCTATTCAAACTCTCTTCTGGCGAACATGAAAGCTCCCAGGATGGACAACAATAATCCCACGCCAAGCGATATCCAAATCCACTGTACATGACCGGGAATAAGCGGACTGGATAAAGCGGGATATGACCAAGGAAGAAGATGAATGATGGAAGAACTGCTTCGAGCCAAAAACAGGCTGGAAATGGAACCGAATATTCCTATAGCCAGCGGCAACGCCTGGTTGGAAAACACGGTGGAAAACCACAGCTGGATCGCCATCATCGGCAGGGAAGACAAGCAGACGAAAAGCGGCTGTAAGATCAAGATTGTCCACGGCAGCGGTTCGCTCGTATATAAAAACCAAATGATGCACATACCAACGACCGTAATCGCTACAGTGCACAGCTGCAAAATGAAAATCCACAGCAATTTCGTCAGATAAATCGATCCTTTGGGGATCGGCATGGCCAGCAGCTGCTTCCAAGCCTTCGTTTCGTGCTCCGTACCTGCCATAATGCTGGCAAGAAGCGTAATGCCCAATAAAAAAACAAACGAGATAAACATATACATGACGGCAAAACCTGCATAGACTCCCCCGGGTCCTTGACGAAAATAGAGATACCACTCCAGCGCCGTCATGCTGATCAAAATGATGCCCTGCAAAAAAGGGATCAAGCGGCATAATCTCTTCAGTTTGAGGCCCTCGGCACGTATAAGCTCCAGATTCATAAGCTTTGCTCCTGCCCGGTCAATTCAAGGAAAATTTCCTCAAGGGTCTTCTTCTTCTCCGTTACCCGGTAGACATCATGCTGCTGCTCAACAAGATATCGAATCATTTCAGCCGATTCCCGCCGGTCGGTCACGGAGGTTCTAAGCTGGCCTGTCGCTGCATCCGGCTCCGCATCCCATCCGTTGCCGCTTAAGGCGACAGCCGCTTCCATAGGCTGGTCGATTTCCATCCATACATAAGGCCTGCTCCGTTCGGTTAATTCCTGAAGCGGCCCTTGGAAGATCAATTCTCCATGGTTAATAATCCCTACATAGGTTGCCACTTGCTCAATTTCACTTAAAAGGTGGCTGGAGAGCAAAACCGTGATGTCAAAGTCACGGGGCAGCCGCGAAATCAGCTCGCGTATTTCTTGTATGCCGGATGGGTCCAAGCCGTTTGTCGGCTCGTCCAGAATCAGCAGCTTGGGCTCCGTAATCAGCGCCATCGCAATACCGAGCCGCTGCTTCATGCCAAGCGAATACCCCTTCACCGGGCGATGGGCGGCCTGCTCCAGCCGGACCCATTGCAAAACCTCGTTGATTCGGGATTCCGGAATCCCGTGCATCAGCGTTACGATTTTCAAATTTTTATAACCTGAAAGATGGGCATAGTAAGACGGAGATTCGACGAGCGAACCTACATCTTTTAATATCTCCATTCGGTTCTTGTTCAGATCTTTACCCAAAATGCGGATATCTCCGGACGAAGCGCGGATCAAGCCAAGGAGCATCCGGATCGTCGTTGTTTTCCCGGCTCCGTTCGGCCCCAAAAATCCATAGATTTCCCGCTTCGGAACCTTCAGATCAATCCGCTTCACCGTCTCCCGTTGTCCAAACCTTCGCGTTAGCTGATGGGTGTCTATTGCATAATCCGTCATCGCTTATTCCTCCCTGCTTGCATCTTAACGAACATCTCAAGTGTAGCAATGCAGGGTAAATAACAGGTAAACAAGGAATAAACGGCAGCATAATTCATCGGCCTAATTCGGCAATGTGATCTCAACCCGGGTGCCCCCGCCGTCGGCCTTCGTGATGTTCATCCTTCCGGAATGCGCTTCGACAAAAGCTCTGGCTATCCCGATTCCTTTGCCGGAATGAACCATCCCCTCCATCAACACGTCTTCGTCGATCCCGACTCCGTTGTCCTCGATCACAATAAACCCGCTGTTATCCTGAACTGCAAATTCGCATGTAACCCGGGTTCCGGGAGGATTATGGATTACGGCGTTCATCAGTACGTTTTGAACGGCTCTCCCGAGCAGCTTGCTGTCAAAATCCATCCTATACACGCTTTCCGAAGCCGTAAAAGTAAACAGGGTATGCTCTGCCAAAGGGTGGTTAGCGATATCAATGACCACATCGCGCAGAAAATTCACCACATCTTCCCTTTTACGGTCCATGGGAAATTGCTCTACCGGCCAGCGGTTCGTATGATTCAAATCCTGGATCAGCCTTTTGATGTCGGCCGTCTTGTCGCTGATCTGCCTGCTGAAGTTCGACTTTTCTTCATCGGTCCAATGATATTCGGCTGCGGTTAGCATATGGGCGTAACCCTCAATATAGGACAGCGGCGTTTTCAGGTCGTGACTGATGGACGAAATCCATTCCTGCTTTTTGGCTTCCATGTTCAGCCGCTCCGTTTCGCTGTGATGCAGCTGCTCCGATAACTGGCTCATCTCTTCGAACAATTCTTTATATAAAGCATAAGGATAACGATAGTTTTTTTCCTGTACGGGATTCTTGGATTGCGTCCGAACATGTTCTTCGGGCTGATGGTAGTTCCCATCATATAAACGATTGATCCAACGAATTAAATAGATCAGGGGTTTGCCAACGCTCCAGCCGCAAGCCAAGATGAATAAGACGATTTGAATGAGCCCGATTGAAAACAGTAATGTTCTAGTAGATATGAACTGCAGCGGAGTCATGACTTCCCGAAGATATATAAGGACAATCGAAAGTATAATAAAGCAAGCAACGGAAGCCGCCACCAACATGAGGATGAACTGAATAAACCGAATCGCCATTTTGATCATGACTTCATTCCTGCCCCTTCCTCGGGGCTACCATTTTGTAGCCAAGCCCCCTGACGTTCACAAGAAAGCGGGGATGGCCCGGGTCGGGTTCAATCTTTTTCCGCAGCCGGGAGATATGGATTACAACGGTCTTCTCATCTCCGAAATAAGGTTCGTTCCAAACCGCTTCGTATAAGTGGCGCGTGCTGAAAATACGGTTCGGATGACGGCATAAAAATACGAGCAGTTCCCATTCGCGCGCCGGACATTCCACCCGCTTCCCGTCCACGATGAGCTCCCCGGCTTCAGGCTCAACCCGGAAATAGTTATAATCCAGTGTTCCTGACTGGGCCGCTGCCGCCTTTTCCTCCCGCATCTTGTATTTCAAGCGGGCTTTAATGCGGGCAACAACCTCCAATGGATTAAAAGGTTTGGTGATATAATCGTCTCCGCCGATGCCAAATCCCATCAGCTTGTCCAAATCGGTGTCCCTGGCGGTCAAAAAAAGAATCGGCGCTTCGGTCATTTTGCGCATTTTCCGGCACACTTCGAAGCCGTCTTCATCCGGGAGCATCACATCCAGCACGATGACATCCACCGTGAGCACGGCCAACATTTGAAGCGCTTCGCTTCCGGTTCCCGCGCTGCGGATCTGCCGAAAGCCTTCCTTCTTTAACACGGCGGTCAGCATGTCGCACAACCCCTGCTCATCGTCCACCAGCAATATGGAAATTTGATCGATAAAGTTTTTCTCCATCATTCTTTGATTCCTTTTAGTTCGACATCGTATTTAGCCGATGCCCAAAATGGTCGGATTGCGCATCGGCATATATGTATTATATAACAAATAAGGGAGAAAGAAGCACTCAGCCATTTCTTCATCATCTATGGGAATATAAAAAAAGCGCCCACGTTTGGATCAACAACCAGCATGAGCGCTTAGGATTGGAGCATGCACTATTCAGCCGAAGTGCTAACGAGTGGCGACCAATAAGCGTTTTTCTCCGTAGACCCGGAATCGTCAGTTGAACGATAAGAGGAGGCTTGGATTTCAAACATTTCAGAATAGGTGCCGTTTAACCTCATCAAGCTTTCATGCGTGCCTTCTTCAATAATTCGGCCGTTCTCCAATAAAATAATTTTGTCCGCCGTTCTGGCCGTGGAAAGTCTGTGGGATATGAATACTCCAATTTTATCGCAGGTCAGCTGCTCGAATTTTCCGAATACTTCCCGCTCGGAATGAGGGTCCAAATAAGAACTCGGCTCATCTAAAATATAGATATCCGCATTCCGCATAAAAGCTCTCGCAATGGCAACACGCTGCCACTGCCCGCCCGACAATTGCTGGCCATCCTCAAACCATTTTCCCAGAACCGTATTCAATTTATTCGGCAGGCGTTGAACCAATTCGGTAATTCCGGATTGCTCAACGGCGTTCCATACAAGCTGATCATTCTCCTTATCCTTTACATCCCCAAATCCGACATTGTCCCTTACCGTCATTTCATATTGTACGAAATCCTGGAAAACCACTCCCATTTTTTCACGGAAGCTTTCTTTATTCAAATCGCGTATAGATTTCCCGTTAATCAAGATATCCCCTTCAAAATCCGAATATAATAACGTAATCAGCTTTACAATGGTAGATTTGCCGGACCCGTTTTTGCCTACGATGGCTAGTTTCTCATTTTTATTCAAGGTAAAGCTTACATTCGAAAGTGCGTTTCTCTCCGTATTCGGATATTTAAAGGACACGTTGCGAAATTCCAGGCTCTGGATATCGGATATTTTTTGGCCCGATCCCTGTACCTCTTCCTCCTCGGGCAAATCCAAAAAATCAAACAGCTGTTTGACATACAAATTGTTTTGACACAAACTCAGGATTCCTTGAACGACGCTTTGCGAGGTGGATTGGGTCAGCGTAATGGCTTGAATGAAACTGATCAGATTCCCCAGCAAAATTTGTCCCATGTACGCACTATAAACAGCCAGAAAAACGACGAAACCGCAGGCCCCCTGATTGATAATTTGAAATACCAAAGATGTATAAGATCTGCGGGCAGCCAAAAATTTATCCTCTTTAAAAAACTCCTTCAATATCGCCATATATCTTCCGCGCAGATAATGCCCTAATTGAAAAATTTTGATTTCTTTAAAGCTGTTGTCCCGGGTCACCAGAAATGACAGGTACCAAGATTCCCGCTGCTTTGCCGCCCTCCTGTAATAAGTATTAAATTCCCTTTGTCCGATTCGTAAGAAGGAGTAAAATGACAAACACGGAATCAGGAAAATGACAAAAATGACCCACCACTTCCAGGCAACAAGAATGGCACAGGCCGAGAACAGGGTTACGACACTGCTTATAATCGCAAGGATTTGCACAAAGATCTCAAAAGGCCGGTAATTTGCTTCCGCTTGCGCGCGTTGCAGCTTATTTTGAACGTCGGCGTCTTCAAAAGACTGCAACGTCATTTGATGCGCCTTTTCAATGATCTTTAAGTTCACCCTGTTGGACAGGAGGCTTTGAAACATTTTTCGAAAGTACCCGTCAACGATGTTGAACAAGTCCGATATAACGTTCAGTACAATCAAAAATCCAAAAGCAAGCAGGACAGGTCTAAAATCACCTTTGGACACGCCTCCGACGACATGGTTAATCAATTCCCTTGTAGCAATAAGGACAACGGCAGGCAGGACGCCTTTAAGCAAACTGACGAACAAGATCCCCATCAAATAAGGGGCGTGCGTTTCCCATAACAGTTTAAATATGCGGGGCCAAAATAGAAATGTCCGAAATATATTTTTGGAGGAAAACGACACGTAATCATCCTTCATGCTTGTATCAGGAGATAACATTTAGAGCTCCTTTCGCGTGATAAAAATGGGCCGCGGAAAATTTGGCCAAAGCCATGCATTTGATTTCGAGTTCCCGATTAATGCCGAGCAAGCGATTGATATGCATGTGCACCAAACTGGCCAGAATATCATTTGAATCATTGGCCAGTCCCGTTTGCTTGTTCGCGTCATGAATCATTTTGGAATACGACTGGATCAGCGTTTGTCTTTCGTATAATGCATGCAGTAGGGAATTTGGAGCATCCGCCTGGAACAACAGCCCGGCTTCTTTGGCCTCCATAGCTTGAATGATGTCGTTTTTTAATTCCCTATATGCCTTCATATGCTCCTTGCCGTCAACTTTGCGTTCCAGCCAATTCATCTGTTCTTCCAGGTTCAGTCCGAAACTGGAGAGAATATCCAAAATGTTCATGACCGCCGCCGCTTCCTCGGCAAGTTGGATTTGTTTTCTCCGGACTTCTCCCAGGTATAGACTTACGAATTTACTGTCGGCGGCAAAAACCGACTCTGCCATTTCCATCAATGTAATCCCGCCATATCTTTCGAATTCAGGGACATAAGTGTCGATCGTCATTCGAGTCAGCAATCCGTCATGACGCAGCTTATTACACCATTGGTTCAGGTATCGAATCCCCGTAGACCATAACTCATGCGGATTGCCGTAGAATCTTAACCTAATATGATTTTCGTCGTCTTTATAGCGAATAAAATAAAACTTCTCTGCCCACTGCCTGATCTCGGGCCGGTCCCATAAATCCGCCAAATGTAAGCCTATAAGATCATTTTCCCTCTCATAAATTCCGTACAATTTTATATAAAGCCATTCCTCACCGGGTAGAATCCCCCTGGAGACGAATGGAGAACCACCGGCTGCCTCATGTTTTAGATTTCCTTTCCTGGCGAGGTCAGGAGAAGGTTTTGGATCGATTTTGCTTTTGAGCAGGGGGAAAACAAATTCGCCGATATATTTTCCGTTATCCGAGGTTAGAGGCGTGGAACCCGGGTGATCTATGCACTCCGTTAGAAGCAGCTCTTGGCCGTCCCGCAGCTTCGCTATTTCACGCCGCAATTCATCTATGCATAACGGATTGTTTAAATCCAAGAGCAGCCTGTTATCGCCCATTGTCAAATAGACATACCGCGGAACCTTCCATCTGTCCTTCCACAGGTTGAACGTGTTGTCCCACTCTTCCCTTGAATCAGTGCTGCCAAGAGTCAGCTTGGAAAGCCTCCACTGTGCGGAGCTAATGATGATATTTTGGTAACGGAGCCGCGGCAAAAAGGGGGATTGCTCTAACGGTCCCCAGTTAAAATAAGACCACGTTCCCATCAATTTTCTGGATATATCGCTAAGAAACCTAAATATATAGGGTGAGATCCTGTGGTTAAACATATGCGTTTGCAACGGAATAACCTCTTTTCCCAGCCTTTTGGATTTAATATAAAATCGATCATATGTAGCCCCGACAAGCAAGTCATCGATATGAAGGGTATGCTGCTGATCCTTAGAGGAGGTGGTGCCCGATACGATTTCGTACGCCAACCCGTTTTTTCCGAGCATAATGTTCGAGACCCTGCCGCTGGAAGGCATAAAAACCAGTTCCGCCAGGACGGCGTCCGGATGAAACTGTTGATGGTGGGCATAAATTTGTTTGAATTTTTCAATCAACGTTGAATCAAACATATCCATAAAACGCCCCATCGTTTTTCCGGCTCCGCTCGACCCTGCGCTTGCCCCCAATACCAACATGTAATCCCCCTGATCGACATGCCGGGCGGAATCGGCCAATAACGTATAATAAATCTCCATCGATTCGGGAGCTTCATTCGGATCCGTAACTACCGTCAGTTGCCGAACATATTCCTCTGTCAGCTGAATTTCAACAGAGCCCTGACGCACAGCCTCTGAAACCAATTGGAATAAAGCAGCGTTGCGTCCGTATAAGTTCTGCTGACCTTCAGGGCTAAACTCCGGCTGGTATGCTTTTGGAACTCCAAGCCCCCAATCAGGATCAAACAGCTCTTGGATCGAAATTTCCTGATATACGCCGTATTTTTCGAGAAAGCGATTTAAATACTCTTCTAACCCCGCTCCTTCAGGAACAAATAATTTGCACATCAGCTCGGCTCCGAGCGCAACATCATCAGCAACGGATCGGGACAGCATAACATGTTTATCCAATGTAACATCAACCTGAACCAAATGATCCGTTGTCACAACTTCATTCATCTTTTCGGTAAGTTGGTGGAATAAAGGCTCGCCTTCTCCAATAAGACATCGCTCGTAAAGATGAAACAGGTTGCTGATATCACTTAATACCGTCATCCATTTTTCAGCCCCGTCCGTTCCGGCAAGAACACCCTTGATGTGCTCCAATGGCGATACATCCATGAACGGAGGCCGAAGCTCGCTGATCATAAACTCCTGCTCCAACAACTGCGACAAAAAATGATGAACGATGTCCTCGGTTGCTTCCGGAAAAGCCTTCAAAATCACTTGCTTTAGCTTCTTCACTTCTATCGGCTCTTCCGCGGCTTTCAGCGCAAATTCAACGACTTCCGAAAACCCGATCGAGTTGATCCCTTCAGGTGAAGTCTCGAGTTTTAATATCCCGTATTGAGGGCGAACAGGCAGCTTCACCCGATTCCCTTTAAGCATGGATGTTTTGTTACGAGATACCTTTAATCCATCAACAATGACAGGATCCGACTCCAGCCGTTTGATCAAATGAAAAATCCATTCCATATCCGGCCTTGCCCTTTTCCTGTTATCCGCCACGGAACCGGCATCCAAGTCGCTGCGGTCTCCGAAATACCCTTGGGCTACCCTTGAAAACAATCCATACGGGGTGGTTCGGGTCGACATTCGAATAAAATAGCGGAGAAAACTGACAAGTGTCTTCTCGTATTTTTGTAAGGCTTTCCGGTCAGATTCACATGCCGTCGTATGCAAACAATTTAAAAAAGACCTCAGCGAAGGAGACGCAACCGCTATAGCTTCTTGAACGATGGAGTTCATTGCTTCCTCTTTTAAGCGCTCTTCCGTCTCTTGGGCCGGTTTCGCTTGAAAGGAAGGCTGCGACAGAACTTGCAAATAGGCGTTGAGAGGAAGTAAAGGGATCCTGACGATAAAAAAATCACACGGCTTATACCATCTCTTCGATTTCAACGGATTTATACTGGTATGCATCTTCATAACCGGCCTCCTCCAAATGGTTGTTTACGACGTTTAATCGATATCCTAGTCCGTGGCAAGTTACTAGTATTTTCGGATTGCTGGGGTCAGCCTCGATCTTCTCGCGCAGCTTTCGAATATGAACATATACCGTATTGGATGAAGTGAAGGTATCGACACCCCAAACCTTATTGATGATGTGATCAATATTGGAGACCCAATCGCCGGACTCCAAAAAATATTCCAGCAACCTGTATTCCATCAGCGTAAGCATTTGCCCCTCTCCGTGCTTCCAAATCATTTTGACATTGGGGTCATACATCGTATCCGGCGATAAATAAACACACTCCCTCTCCCTCCTTGCCTTCTTGTCCTTGCATTGGGAGGAAAGGGATAGAAGTTGATTCAGAATATCGAGCTCCAGCTGGTTGTTATCGCCCGGAGTAAGAAATATGAATGGAATGCTGTTTTTTTCTCTGAGCCTGCACCAGATGGATAATTCCTTCAGCGTAAGAGTCTTCTGACAAACGATGATGCCTATACATCGATGGTCAATGGCTAATTCTATTTGGTGAAATGAGTCATAAAACAAAATTTGGATATGGCTGGATTCATTCATGAGGTTAAAAAACACTTGGTTGGGACTATCGGGCGCAACAAAAATGATTGTTTTTTTCATATGAACCCCCTATTCAAATAGTCCTGCTTTGCTCCATGTCATGAAACAAGAAATACTTCCTTCCATTTCCCCAAATATTTCGGATCATCCCACCTCCCATAGTCAAGTAAACTTAAAGCAATGCCGACGGCCCCTTGAAGCAGGCCTGGATTGTCAATGCTGACGGCGTCCTCCAAGTCTTGATAACCGAAGGGAAGAGATTCATCAAACATCCGGATCAGCTTACCAGCCACCCGATCGGAAAACAGGGCGGCCTCTTCATTGCCGGATAGGTTATAAACGAAGTTCGACAAATGCAGTAAACCTGCAAGGCCATGACAAAACGAAGGAGTCATCGCGTTCAGTTCATCGTCGCCGACCCTAAAAACAGACCTTGCAGCTTCATCGGCTAGCGCTTTCCACGGTTCCCTGCCGCAAATGATGCCCGCTCTCATTAACGTAACGGATATCCCTAACGTGCCGTGACACCATCCTTCAATCTCCCTCGTTTCCTCCCTTTCTTCTTTACTCCACTGCTGATTTCGCCCGGGAGAAACAGGCCAATACAACCCGAATCGGTCTCTGCGAATTTGCTGGGCCAAATAATCGGCCATACGATCAATTGCAATATGTAAACCTTCCACTTCAAAACCTTTGTGAAGAGCCGTAACCAATAGTGCAAGAGTCCCCGCAAGACCATGAGCCATGCCCAGTCGGATCGTGTCCGGCGCGCTGGAGCGAATACCGTCCATGAATGAATGCGCTTCCTTAACCAACATGGCAAAAAAGGGCTCGGCAATCTCACATATGCCCTCATCTTGATAGCTTTCCAGTATATATCTTCCTGCGCCGCTTAAACCATTGATAATCTCCAGCGCATCCAAACCCGAAGCTTCCAACGTATGGTTTGTGAAATGGCTTGCAATAACATAATTAAGATTGGCGCGTGCCTGTGAATAATTGCTTCGCTGATCAGATGCTATTAATAATCCATAGGATAACCCTGTTACTCCCGAAAAAAGCGTAAGGTCAGAAGTCCTGAGCGCCATGTTTTCGAATAAAGACAGTACATGATGGTGAATCCGTTCTTTCCATCCGTTCTCCGGTTCAAGCTGGTCCCACTCCGCAAAAAGCAGCCATATTCCGGGTATGCCGTCGGCCAATGAAGCCGGATTCCAAGGGGCTTGGCCTCTGGAAGGAGACAAGTTGGCAGATTTCATAACAGCGTTTTCTATAAATGGCAGATGAACGACTCTTTGCGCTATACATCTGCTTATGATGACGGATTGTTCTTTTAAATCATTGGACAATCCCATTCTCTTAGTCTCCTTTTATTTAATAAAATGTGAGAAAAAGACACGGTTTGAACAAACCGTGTCTTCTGACCGTATATCTTTGGTTGCATGTCTGCATTACCTTTAGCAAGTTCTGCAGAAAGACAAGCTGATTTTACAGTTGAGTGTTCCAGTCAAACAAGATGGAGTACAGATTAAGCCGCTGGCAGGTTGTACGTCTTTCGGAGCAACCTCGTTTTTAGCTACTTGCAAGTCCAGATCAAACTGGGTTTTCATAGCATTTCACCTCCTTTATATTTACAATTCGATTATATTATTCCATTTATTAAATAGTCTTTATTTGCAACTTAATTATTTCTTAAATAAAGAATATCTATTAAAAAATTATTAATTAACATTTAATTGCGTTTTAAGGACAGAAGAAAAATGTTCTACCATAATTAGATAGAGCAGTTAAAGGAGGATAAACCTCATGAAAAATGATATATCCATTGTCAAAGAGCATCATTCCGAGCGCTTGCCTAGAAAAGCAAAGGAGATCAGCAAAGAAATTGCTGTACGACTACGAGACCCCAAATCCGTATTTGAAGCCGTTCACTCCAAAGGCAATGTCATCACGGATTCCGAACTTTTCCCTTGGGGGGACATTTCGTTATCTCATGGTTATCCGGGAAATATTCATCTTTTATCTTTATGGCGTGAAATGGACGACACGTTCGATTGGCAAGAAGCTATTCATTCGAATCTGCTTGAAATCCAATCTTATCTTGCCAAGTATGGAACGCGCGATATTTCATTATTTAGCGGGTGGACCGGTATTGCCTCTTCGGTGTTGGCCGCATCAAATCATGGCGAATTTTATAATCAATTTTTGAATCAGATCCATCAATGGATGGCGCCTTTGATTGAAGAACGGCTTCAAACCAGCACGGAGCTAATGAAACAAAAAAACGGGGTTCCGGTCGAAATGTTCGACACCATATCGGGTGCTGCCGGTTTAGGCAGATATCTGCTGAAGAATCCATCTGATCCCAATTTATCCCCTTTAATCGAACCGACGATTAACTTCCTTATCGATCTGACAAAGCCGATCCGTTTGGATGGCAAAACGGTTCCGGGCTGGTTTACGCCCAGCAAACTCCACCTCATGGAAAGAGACAGACAACGGTTTCCAACGGGCAGCCTTAACTGTGGAATGGCGCATGGCATACCTGGCCCTCTCGCTTTATTATCCACCGCTTATAATAGCGGAATCGAACTACCTGGGCAGTATGGAGCCATTGAATGTATTGCTGAGTGGCTGCTCGATGTACAGGGGGAAGACGAATACGGGACCTATTGGCCCCACATGATTCCTTTCGAATACTATAAAAATGACTCGAAGCATAACTTACAGCGTCAAAGAGAAGCTTGGTGCTACGGTACACCCGGGGTCGCATGCGCATTATATACGGCTTCGAAGAGCTTAAACAACATAGAATTAAAGCAGCATGCTCTTCGCTCCTTCATCCAATCCGTTAAATACGAATGCGAACAAAATAATATAAATTCCCCTTCCATATGCCACGGTCTGTCCGGATTGCTTCTAATGTGTTGGCGCATGTGGAATAACAGCAAGGAACCGGCACTCGAACCTTTGATCCATCAATTAAGCGCCGAATTGCTGCAGCGTTTCGATCCAAGCCATCCACTCGGCTTCACGGATGCCGAGCCGGCTGCGGATGATACGATACGATGGCTAACCAAGGCAGGCCTTCTTGAAGGAGCCGCCGGGATTGGTGCGACGCTCTTCGGCATAGCGGAACAGCAAACGAACGACTGGGATTACTTGCTCATGCTGTCTTAAACAAATTAAGCAACATTGTATATTAAGTAAGAAAAAGTAATATATTGAATTATATCTATGAAAAGTAAATTCCAGATAAACAACGGATAAATACAAGATAAATTAACACTTTGGAATTTACGCTTATTCGTGTAGAAGACAATAACATTGGTGCAGCACAAAAAAGGAGCCTTCGATGACGAAGACTCCTTTTTTTGATCTCATATATTCTCTTAAAAATGAGTTGTTAATTCTTTATACCAACGCTTTTGCGGCAATGTCGGTGCGGTTCTGCTTGCCCTCAAACGTAATCCGCTCCGCCTTTTCATATGCTTTTTGGCGAGCTTCGGCAATATCGGCGCCCAGTCCGACAACGCCGAGCACCCGCCCGCCGCTCGTAACGTATTGTCCTTGCCCGTTCAAAGCCGTGCCGGCATGGAACACGACCGCATCTTCTTCGTCCGCGGACGGTTCAAGACCGTCAATCGGCAGCCCTTTCGGATAAGAAGCCGGGTAACCTTCGGAAGCGAGGATGACGCAGACGGCGGCGCGGTCGCTCCATTCGATGTCGACATCGGCCAATGTGCCGTTTACGGCCGCGAGGAAGATGTCGAGGAGATCGCTTTTCAGCCGCGGCAGCACCACCTGCGTTTCCGGATCGCCAAAACGGGCGTTGAACTCGACCGTCGTCGGCGTTCCGTCCGGCTGGATCATCAGCCCCGCAAACAGCACGCCGCGGAACGGGCGGCCTTCGGCCACCAAGGCTTTGGCGGTCGGTTTGATGATCGTTTCGATCGCTTTCTCCACGATGGCCGGATCGATATGCGGCAGCGGCGAATAGGTGCCCATCCCGCCCGTATTCGGCCCGCGGTCGCCGTCGAAAATCGGCTTATGGTCCTGAGCCGCCGGCATTGGACGTACCGTCTCCCCGTCGACGAAGGACAAAATCGACATCTCCTGGCCCTCGAGGAACTGCTCGATGACGACCTGTGCGCCCGACTCGCCGAACACTTTGGCGACCATGATGTCGTGCAGCGCCTGCTGCGCCTCCTCCATCGTGCGGGCGACGGTTACGCCTTTGCCTGCCGCAAGCCCGTCCGCTTTGATGACGATCGGCGCCTGCTGCGTATTCAAATAAGCCAAAGCGGCTTCATGGTTGTCGAATTTTTCGTAAGCTGCGGTCGGGATGCCGTATTTATGGAGCAAGTCTTTCATGAACGTTTTGCTGCCTTCGATTTCCGCCGCGTTTTTGCGCGGTCCGAACACCGGAATGTTTTTCGCTTCGAACGCATCGACGATGCCGTCCGCGAGCGGATCATCCGGTCCGACAACGACCAGGCCTATATTTTTGTCGTTTGCAAAAGCGGTCAGCTTGTCGAATTCATGTACGGCAATCGGCACGCACTCCGCGATTTGCCCGATGCCGGCATTTCCCGGCGCGCAGTATATCGTCCCCGCTTTGGGGCTTTTCCGCAGCGCCCAGACGATTGCATGCTCGCGTCCGCCGCCGCCAATGACCAAAATATCCATGTTCCGCCTCCCGTAAATTATCCAAAAATATTATTCAGGCTCCGCCCGCTTTCGCTTTCAAACGCAGCAGGCGGAGCCCGATCTGAAGTTTCATATGTCGTTACTGATATGCCGAGTCCGGCTTTTATAGTATAAGTTGACCAATGACGGTACGGGAATGAAGGCAGCCGGGTGAAATGTTCTTACGATCGCTGTTGCTCAGCAAGAATCGATTCCGTCCCCTTCGCTACTTTTCTATTGTTTACCGTAACATTGGCCGTTCGCCCAATTATGATTAATGTTTAAAATGTCTAACGCCCGTAAACACCATGGCGATGCCGTACTCGTTTGCGACTTTGATCGACTCTTCGTCCTTGATGGATCCACCCGGCTGAATGACCGCCGTGATGCCGGCCTTCGCTGCCAGTTCCAACGTGTCGCCCATCGGGAAAAACGCATCCGAGGCCAACACTGCGCCTTTTGCTTTTTCTCCGGCTTGCTCAATGGCGATTTTCGCCGCACCGACGCGGTTCATCTGTCCGGCGCCAACGCCTACGGTCATGTTGTCCGCAGCGAGCACGATCGCATTGGATTTGACGTGCTTCACGACTTTCCATCCGAACAGCAGCTGCTTGAGTTCTTCCGGCGTCGGCTGGCGGTCGGTCACAACCTTGAGGTCAGCCTCATCCAGCGCGTGAACGTCGCTTTCCTGCACCACCATGCCGCCGTCGATGGACGTGACGACAAAGCTGCTTTTGCGTTCTCTGGAGGAACCGAATTCGCCCATTTGGAGCAGACGGATGTTTTTCTTTTTCGTCAAAATGTCGAGCGCTTCCTCGGTGAAGCCCGGCGCAAGGATGATTTCGAGGAAAATTTCGCTCAGCAGCTTCGCGGTATCGCTGTCGATGATCCGGTTCGCAGCGACGATGCCGCCGAAAATGGAGGTCGGGTCCGCGCTGTACGCTTTTTCATAAGCCTCAAAAATGCTTTCGCCCACGCCTACGCCGCAAGGGTTCATATGCTTCACGGCGACGACCGCCGGCTCGTCGAATTCTTTCACGATTTGCAGCGCCGCATTGGCGTCATTGATGTTGTTGTAAGACAATTCCTTGCCGTGAAGCTGCTCGGCTGTCGTTAGCGTGCCGGAAGGAGCCAGCGGTTTGCGGTAAAAGGCCGCTTTTTGATGCGGATTTTCCCCGTAGCGGAGATCCTGGATTTTTTCGTAGGTCACGGTAAAACGCTCCGGAAGCGGCTCGCCGGTCACGTTCGACAAATAATCGGCGATCAGGGCGTCGTATGCGCCGGTATGGCGGAAGACTTTGGCTGCAAGCTGTTTGCGCGTGTCCAGGGTCGTATCCCCTTGCTCGCGGATTTGCTCGATCACGGTGCCGTAATCGCCCGAATCAACGACGACCGTCACGAACGCATGGTTTTTGGCAGCCGAACGGAGCATGGTCGGTCCGCCGATATCGATGTTTTCGATGGCGTCTTCATACGTCACATCCGGTTTGGCGATCGTTTCCTGGAACGGATACAAATTGACGACGACGAGGTCGATGTAACCCAGCCCCAAATCCTTCATCTGCTGTTGATGCTCCGCGCTGTCGCGAATAGCCAGCAGGCCGCTGTGAACCGCGGGATGAAGCGTCTTGACGCGACCGTCCAAAATTTCGGGAAATCCCGTCACGTCGGAAATGCCGATGACCGGCACGCCTTCTTTCGCCAACAGGCTTTTTGTTCCTCCCGTCGAAATGATTTCCACGCCAAGTGCAGACAGCTCGCGGCAAAAATCTACGATGCCCTTTTTATCCGAAACGCTTACCAGCGCTCTTTTAATACCCACAATATGCTCCTCCTTTGTCGTAGAGAATGGTGGAGTCCCTTCCATCACGGCTTCGCAAGCCGATTCTCCATCATCCTCGCGTAATACGCTAACATTCGGGTGATCGTCTTTTATTTCCCGAGAAATATCGAATGGTCTCCGTGTTTCTCTCCCTCAACATGCCCATCATGACAAAACATCGGATTGTTCACATTCCATAGCCGAACTTGTCGTCTTTGTGAAGCGCAATCATCGCCTTTAAAAATTCGAAACCGTAACCTGCCTACCCTCAAGCTTGACCCGTCCTTGGGCAAACCAGGATACGACCTCGGGGTACAGTTCTCTTTCTACCGCATGAACCGCCTCCGCAAAAGACTCGGACGTTTCGCCCGAAGCGATCGGAATCGCCGCCTGAGCGATAATCGGTCCGGTATCCATCCCTTCATCGACAAAATGAACCGTAACCCCGCTCACCTTCACGCCGTATGCCAAAGCCTGTCCGATCGCATCTTTGCCGGGAAAAGCCGGCAGCAGCGACGGATGGATGTTGATGAGGCGCCCGGCGTATTTTTCGACGATGACGGGTGTCAACAACCGCATGTATCCCGCAAGCACGACAAGATCCACGCGATGCTCTTCAAGCTGTTCGACGATTTCACGTTCATAAGCTTCCCGGGAGTCGTAATCCTTCGGTTTGAACAGAAAAGCTGGAATGCCCAGCCGCTCGGCCCGGCCCACGACGGGAGCGGAAGGTTTGTCGCAAACGAGCAGCGCGATCTCCGCCCCGCCCAGCTTGCCTGCATTTGCCGCTTCGGCCAACGCTTGAAAATTGCTGCCTTCGCCCGAGGCAAAGACGGCAATACGGTAAACGCCCATTAAACTTCAGCTCCCGTAAACGTCACGATGGATTCGCCTTCAGTCACCTTGCCGATGAGATAAGCCTCTTCCCCTTGTTCTTTCAAAAAGGCGACCGCTCTCTCTGCGTCTTCAGCCTTGACAACAAGCACAAGGCCGATACCCATATTAAAGGTCGTAAACATATCCCGGCTGGAAATGGAACCTTTACGCTGCATCAGCTCAAAGATCGGCAAAATCGGCCAGGAGCCGTATTCGATGTCGACGTTGACGTCATCCGGCAGCATCCGTGGAATATTTTCGATGAATCCGCCGCCCGTGATGTGCGCCATGCCTTTGACCGGCAGCTGCTCCAGAAGGGCCAACAGCGGTTTGACGTAAATTTTTGTAGGCGCGAGAAGCGCGTCTCCCAAAGTGCCTCCGAGCTCCGGAACCGAATCCTGCAGGCTGTAGCCTTCCTGCTCCAGAAGCAGCTTGCGGACCAGGGAAAAGCCGTTGCTGTGCACGCCGCTGGACGAAAGTCCGATCACCGCGTCTCCAGGGGCGATGTCCGCGCCGTTAATGATTTTGCTTTTGTCGACGACGCCTACGGTAAAGCCGGCAATGTCGTATTCGCCTTCGGCGTACATGCCGGGCATTTCAGCCGTTTCGCCGCCGATCAGCGCACAACCCGCCTGATGGCAGCCCTCGGCGATGCCGGCCACGATGGCTTCGATTTTTTCGGGCACGACTTTGTCGCATGCAAGATAATCCAGGAAAAACAGCGGCTCGGCGCCCTGCACGACGATATCGTTCACGCACATGGCGACAGCGTCGATCCCGATCGTATCATGGCGGTCCATCGCAAAAGCGATTTTCAGCTTCGTGCCGACCCCGTCCGTGCCCGACACGAGCACCGGCTCCTCATATTTATCCTTGTTTAATCCGAACAATGCACCGAAGCCGCCGAGATCGGTCATCACTTCGGGACGGAACGTCCGTTTCACGTGCTTTTTCATGCGTTCTACCGCTTCATTCCCTGCCGCGATATCGACGCCGGCGTTTTTGTAGGCTTCAGACACTTCCCACGACACTTCCCTTCCAATGGATAATATGAATTGATAAATGCAGCTTAAAGTCAGGAATTTGCTTTTTTATGAAAGAATTCCGATTACAGGCTTTAAAGTATACGAGATAAATGTTTTATATATTGAACTTTCGAGCCTCAAGCCCTGCATGATCCGATCAGCAGCCGCAACCGAACTTCTCTTCGCCGTCGAAATCCAGGCGCGTCGGGTAATCGTTATCAAAACACGCCATGCAGAGCCCGCCTTTATAATCCGCCTCGTTATTGCCCGCAATCGCCGTGATCAAGCCTTCCGGGCTTAAAAACGCCAGCGAATCCGCATTGATCTCGCGACAAATTTCTTCGACGGTTCGTGACGAAGCGATCAGCTCGCGCCGGTCCGGCGTGTCGATGCCGTAAAAGCAAGGATTTTTGAACGGCGGAGACGTAATCCGCACATGCACCTCGACGGCGCCCGCTTCGCGGAGCAGGTTGACGATCCGTCTCGAGGTCGTGCCGCGCACGATCGAGTCGTCGATCATGACGACGCGCTGCCCTTCCACTACGCGGCGGACGGCGCTCAGCTTCATCTTCACGCCCTGCTCGCGCAGCTCCTGGCTCGGCTGGATGAACGTCCGGCCGGTGTATTTGTTTTTGATGAGGCCCAGCTCGTAAGGAATACCGGTTTGCTCGGCATAACCGATGGCCGCCGAAATGCTCGAATCCGGAACGCCGGTCACGATGTCCGCATCGACAAACGATTCGAGCGCCATTTGACTGCCCATGCGCTTGCGCGCCGCGTGCTGGTTCGAGCCGTTCATGTCGCTGTCGGGACGGGCAAAATAGATGTATTCCATCGCGCACAGCGCTTTGCGGTGTTTTTTCTCGTCAAAACGTCCCTCATGAGGTCCTTCGCGGTCCAGCACGAGCAGCTCACCCGGCTCGATATCGCGCACGAATTCCGCGCCGATCGTCTCAAACGCGCAAGTCTCGGAAGCAAAAATGTACGCATCGCCGAGTTTGCCCATACTGAGCGGACGCAGCCCGTGAGGATCGGAGGCTACCAGCAGCTTGTCGTTGGTCATGATCAGGAATGCATAACCGCCGACGATGCGGTTAAACGCGTCCTTGGCCGCCTCGACCAAGTCCTTCGAGGAACGGGCGATCAGATGCGCGATCACTTCGGTGTCGCTGGTCGTCTGGAAGATGGAGCCGCTTTCCTCGAGCTCGCGCCGGATTTGCGGCGCATTGACGATGTTGCCGTTCGTCGCCACGGCGAGATCGCCTGCGCGGTATTTGAACACAAGCGGCTGCGCGTTCGCCAGCTTGCTGTCGCCGCTGGTCGAATAACGGACATGGCCGATGGAAATGGAGCCGGTAAGAGACGACAACAGGTCTTTGTCGAAGACCTCCTTCACCAAACCCATCCCGCGGTGAAAATGAAACTCCTCCCCGTCGCTGACGCAAATCCCGGCGCTTTCTTCCCCGCGGTGCTGTAGGGCGTGCAGCCCGTAATAGGAAAGGGATGCGGCATCGGGGTGTCCATACACCCCGAATACGCCGCATTCCTCTTTTAATTTGTCGAACAGGCCTTCTTTGCCCGCTCCTTCGTTATAATAGTCTCCGGTCCACAGCGGCTGAGATGCTATTTCATGAGACATGGGATCGCATCCTCCCAGACTTGGCGCAGTCCTGCCACCGGTTCGTTCAATGCCTGCGCGTCGTTAATCGTCACTACGAGACTTTCGCCGCCGACAGAGCCGATCCGTACCACGGGTACTCCGCGTTCGGTCAAATACGCCTCCAGCTTGTCGGCTAGTTCTTGGCTTGCAGACAGCAGAATGCGGGATTGCGATTCGCTGAAAAGCGCCACATCGCTGCGCAATTCCGTGCTAAGGGATACTTGGGCGCCTACGGAGCCGCTGATGCAGGATTCCGCCAATGCGACCGCGAGGCCGCCTTCGGACAAATCATGCGCGGACTGCACGAGTCCGCCTTGAATGGCGCCGAGCACACCTGCAAGCAGTGTTTTCTCCGTATTCAAATCCAATGCCGGAGGACGTCCTTCCGTCACGCCGTGAACGGCATATTGGAATTCGCTGCCTCCAAGTTCGGCTTTCGTGTCGCCGAGCAGGAAGATGACGTCGCCTTCCTGTTTGAAGCCTTGGGTTGTAATATGGTCCGTATCATGCAGCAGGCCGACCATGCCGACCACCGGCGTCGGGTAAATCGCGCCGCTTGCGTTTTCGTTGTACAAGCTGACGTTGCCGCCGATGACCGGCGTATCCAGCACGCGGCAGGCTTCGGCCATACCGTCGACCGCGCGTTCCATTTGCCAGAAAATGTCCGGCTTTTCCGGGCTGCCGAAGTTCAGGTTGTCCGTAATCGCCAGCGGCTCCGCTCCGGAGCAAACGATGTTGCGCGCTGCTTCGCTGACGGCGATTTTGCCGCCGACTTCCGGATCGAGGTACACGTAACGGCCGTTGCAGTCCGTCGTCATGGCGAGCCCTTTGCGCGTGCCGTCGATCGTGATCACCGCCGCATCCGAACCCGGGCGCACCGCCGTGCTGGTGCGGACCATATAGTCGTATTGGTTGTACACCCACGCCTTGCTCGCTACGGTCGGGGAAGCCAGCACCTTTTTCAAGGCGCCGCCCAAATCTTTGACTTCGTTATAACGCAGCGTATCTACGTTTTCATTTTCTACATAATAAGCAGGCACGCTCGATGGTTTCTCATATACAGGGCATTCGTCGACAAGCGCCTGTACCGGCATGTCGCCGACCAGCTCGCCATGATGGAACAGCTTCAAACGTCCGTCGTCGGTGACTTTGCCGACTTTGGCGCAGATGACGCCCCAACGCTCGAAAATTTCCATCGCCTGCGCTTCGTCCTTCGGTTCAACGACGAAAAGCATCCGTTCCTGCGATTCGGAAAGCATCATTTCGTAAGGCGTCATGCCTTCTTCGCGCTGCGGCACCTGGTCCAGATACAGCTCGAGGCCGTTGCCCGCCTTGCTCGCCATTTCCGCGCTGGAGCAGGTGAGGCCCGCCGCGCCCATATCCTGGATGCCGAGCACGATGCCGGTGTCGATCAGTTCGAGGCAGGCTTCCATCACGAGTTTTTCCATGAACGGATCGCCGACCTGAACGGCCGTTTTCTTGGCTTCCGACTCTTCGCTCAGCTCAACGGAGGCGAATGTCGCGCCGTGAATGCCGTCGCGGCCCGTCGGAGGTCCGACGTAAAATACCGGGTTGCCGACGCCTTTGGCGACGCCGCGCTGGATTTTGTCATGATCGATCAGGCCGACGCACATCGCATTAACGAGCGGATTGCCGTCATAGCTGTTGTCGAACATCACTTCGCCCGCCACGGTCGGAATGCCGATGCAGTTGCCATACCCCGCGATGCCGGAAACGACATGTTCAAACAAGTATTTGACGCGATCGCTCGCCAGTTTGCCGAAACGAAGCGAGTTCAAGAGGGCAACAGGTCTTGCGCCCATCGAGAAAATATCGCGGATAATGCCCCCTACCCCAGTCGCTGCGCCTTGGTAAGGTTCAACCGCCGACGGGTGGTTATGGCTTTCGATTTTGAACACGACGGCTTGGTTGTCGCCGATGTCGACGATGCCCGCGCCTTCGCCCGGTCCCATCAGGACGCGCGGTCCGCTGGTCGGGAAGCGGCGAAGCAGCGGCTTCGAGTTTTTATAGGCGCAATGCTCGGACCACATGACGCTGAAAACGCCGATCTCCGTGTAGTTCGGAAGGCGGCCCATAAACGAGCAAATCAGTTCGTATTCGCTGTCCGATACGCCAAACTGCTGATAAATTTTCTGTTCCGCAATCTGCTGTGCGGTCGGTTCCTTAGCGGACACTTGCTGTGCCATGGGTATCCCTCCAAGCTTTCAGGATTGATGTAAACATGCGTTTTCCGTCCGCCGAGCCGAGCAGGTCCTTGACCGCCCGCTCCGGATGCGGCATCATGCCGACGACGTTGCCTCGTTTGTTCGAAATGCCGGCAATATCGGCCAGGGAGCCGTTCGGATTGTCTTTGTACGTAAACACGATTTGGTTATTTTGCTGAAGCTCTTTCAGCGTCTCTTCGTCGCAATAATAATTGCCTTCGCCATGCGCGATCGGGATGACGATCTCTTCGTTCGGCGCAAAATCGTTCGTAAACGGGTTTTTATTGTTCACGACCTTAAGCACCGTGTCATGGCAGCGGAATTTCAACGAGTTGTTGCGAAGCAGTACGCCGGGCAGCAATCCTGCTTCCGTCAAAATTTGAAATCCGTTGCAGATGCCGAGAATGTATTTGCCCTCTTCCGCGGCTTTCGCCACTTCGTTCATGACCGGCGCAAACCGGGAAATCGCCCCGCAGCGCAGGTAGTCGCCATACGAAAATCCGCCCGGAACCAAAATGCAGTCATATGCGGAAAGATCGGTCGCGGTATGCCACACGTAATCGACAGGCTCTCCAACTTCCTGCACCGCTTTGTAGCAGTCGATGTCGCAGTTGGAGCCAGGAAAAACGAGAACTGCAAATTTCATGGATGTTAGCCCTCCAATTCGTAACGGTAATCCTCAACCACCGTGTTCGCCAAAAGCTTTTCGCACATCTCTTTGACGCGGCGCTCGGCCTCGGCACGGTCATTCGTGTCCAGGCTAAGCTCCATATATTTGCCGATGCGCACACTCTCTACTTCCTGAAAACCCATCGAATGCAGCGCTCCCTGCACCGCAACGCCTTGCGGATCAAGTACGCCCTGCTTAATCGTGACATAGACCGTAGCTTTCAACATATTCCTCTAGTTCCTCCTCAGGTTAGATCGATAGAATGAGCTTATGATAAATACTATATTTTGAAGAAAAATATCTAAGCGGCCTTACGCCCGCTCGGTCAACCGATGATAAATGTCCTGGTACCGGCGGGTGGTTTCCTCTACCACATCCGCAGGAAGCGGATGTGGCTGGCTGTTTTGATCCCACGTCGTTGACGCCAGGTACGTGCGGACAGGCTGCTTGTCCATGCTGTCGATCTCGATGTCCAGCGCATATTTTTCCTTGGCCCAAAACCTGGAGCAATCCGGAGTGAAAATTTCGTCAATGAGGATGACCCGGCCGTCCAAAATACCGAATTCGAACTTGCAATCCGCCAAAATGATGCCGCGCTCCGCGCAGTAATCTCTGGCAAAGCTGTACAGCTTCAGGCTTTTCTCCTGCAGCTCGAGGGCAAGGTCCTCGCCGACCATCTCTTTCATCCGGTCCATCGAAATGTCTTCGTCGTGTCCGACGTCGTTTTTCGCGGCCGGCGTAAAGATCGGCTCCGGAAAAGCTTCGTTTTTCCGCATGCCCTCGGGAAGCTTGATCCCGTTAATCTCGCCCGTCGCTTGATACTGCTTCCATCCGCCTCCGGTGATATAACCCCGGACCACGCATTCGATATCGATGCGCTTCGCTTTGCGGACGACCATGATCCGGTTCTTCAGAAGCGTTTTGTCCTTTGCAATCTCGCCCAGGCGCTCCACATCGGTATGCACTACGTGGTTATCCATCAGCTCCCGGGTTTGGTCGAACCAGAAGGCGCTGAGCCGGTTCAGGACGTTTCCTTTTTCCGGCACGGCGGGCTCGAGCACGTAATCAAACGCGGATATCCGGTCCGTGACAACGATCAGCGTATGTTCCCCCAGATCGTACAGCTCGCGAACCTTGCCTTTGTAAAACAGCGGCGCATCAACAAGTTCCACTGCGGTGGATACGGCCGGTGATGTCATGTGAATCCTCCCCATGTTGTGGATCAACACTGAAATTAGCTTATTGGCGAAGTTGACCGCTGCGGTTACGGATCGTTCTTCCGATCGCTGTTGTTCCCGGATTTCAATGATTCAACCTACATTATTATGGTAGAAATCCGCTCACAAAGCATTTGCTTTCGATGCTAGCTTTCCTACGGAAAGCTTTTAGGCGAGCGCTAACGCTTCTTCAGAACGATTCCGTCCCCTTCGCTACTTTCGCCTCATTAAAATCAAAAGTCCAATGTTGATCCACTTTTTTTCTTTATACCAAACCAAGTCTCTTGAAAATCGTATCCACATGCTTCAAATGCCAGGTAGGGTTAAACGCGTCTTCGATGTCTTCCGCGCTCAGCACGCTCGTAATTTCCGGCGTAGCCTCGATAATCTCGCGGAATTGGCGCTGCTCCTCCCATGCCTGCATTGCGCGCGGCTGCACGGTGTCGTACGCCTGCTCGCGGCTGAAGCCCTTGTCGATCAGCTTGGTCATGACGCGTCCGGAGAACGGCACGCCGAAAGTGCGGCTCATGTTGCGCTTCATGTTTTCCGGGAATACCGTCAAATTTTTCACGATATTGCCGAAGCGGTTCAGCATGTAGTTGATCAGCATCGTTGCATCCGGCAAAATGATGCGCTCCACCGAGGAATGCGAAATATCGCGTTCATGCCACAGCGCCACGTCTTCGTACGCCGTGACCATGTGGCCGCGGATGACGCGGGACAGGCCGGAAATGTTCTCGCAGCCGATCGGATTGCGTTTATGCGGCATGGCCGACGAACCTTTTTGGCCTTTTGCGAAAGCTTCTTCCACCTCGCGAACCTCGCTCTTTTGCAGGGCGCGGATTTCCGTCGCGAATTTGTCCATCGACGTCGCGATCAGCGCTAGCGTTGCCATATATTCGGCGTGGCGGTCGCGCTGCAGCGTTTGCGTCGAAATCGGGGCCGGGCTGATACCCAGCTTGCGGCAGACGAACTCTTCGACAAACGGATCGATGTTCGCGTATGTGCCGACCGCGCCGGAAATTTTGCCGAATTCCACGCCTTTCGCCGCGTGGCGGAAACGCTCGAGGTTCCGCTTCATTTCTTCATGCCACAAAGCCATTTTGAGTCCGAACGTTGTCGGTTCGGCGTGTACGCCGTGCGTGCGCCCCATCATCGGCGTGTCTTTGTAGGCGATCGCTTTGTCCTTCAAAATGTCGATGAAGCGGATCAAATCCTGCTCGATGATCTCGTTTGCCTGCCGCAGCAGGTAGCCGAGCGCCGTATCGACCACGTCGGTCGAGGTCAGGCCGTAATGCACCCATTTGCGCTCCGCCCCAAGGCTTTCGGACACGGTACGCGTAAAAGCGATCACGTCGTGGCGCGTTTCCTGCTCGATTTCGTAGATACGGTCGATATTAAAAGAAGCGTTCTCCCGCAGCAGCTTGGTGTCCTCCTTCGGAATGACGCCGAGCTCCGCCCACGCCTCGCAAGCGCAAAGCTCGACTTCCAGCCAAGCTTTAAACTTGTTTTCCTCGGTCCAAATGGCCCGCATTTCCGGTCTGCTGTAACGTTCGATCATGAATTATCCTTGCCTCCAAATATGAGTTTGTTCTACCCAATCCAGCGCATGCTGGACGTCTTTGCACAATACGTTGATATGGCCCATTTTGCGGCCGGTCTTGCTTTCAGTCTTTCCATATAAATGAAGCTTAGGCACGACGCCGAATTCGTTCAGCGAAGGATCCGAAACGCCTGCCAGCTTCACGGCTTCTTCCAAATGCTGTCCAAGCACATTCACCATGACGACCGGGCTGAGCAGCGTCGTATCGCCCAGCGGGAGGTTGCAAATCGCCCGGATGTGCTGCTCGAACTGCGAGGTGGCGCATGCTTCCATCGTGTAATGCCCGGAGTTGTGGGGACGCGGCGCGACTTCGTTGACGTACAGTCCGCCGTCCTCCGCCACGAACATCTCGACGGCCAGAAGTCCGGCCACGTTCAGGCTTTCCGCCAGCCGTTCCGCCAGCTTCCGCGCTTCCCGCTGAATGCTTTCCTCGACTCTTGCAGGGACGATCGACAGATGCAAAATACCGTTCACGTGAATGTTTTCCGATACGGGAAAGCTTTTGATTTCCCCTTTCGGGCTGCGAGCGGCGATAACGGAAATTTCGGCGGCGAAAGCGATAAACTTTTCCAAAACCAGCTCTCTCCCGGATGCCTCCAGCTCCCGGTATGCCGTCTCCAATTCGTCTGCCGTGCGAATAACCGCTTGCCCTTTGCCGTCATACCCTCCGGTTGCCGTTTTCAGCACGCAGGGGAGACCGAGCTCTCCGGCCGCGATGATCAGGCTTTGCAAATCGGTTACTTCGCGATAAGGGGCGACAGGAACGCCCGCCGCTTCGATCGCTTGTTTTTCGCGCAGCCGGTGCTGCGTCGTATACAGCAGAGCGCTGCCTTGCGGCACGTAGGATTCCCGTTCCAGCAGGGCGGCGACGCCCGCGTCGACGTTTTCGAATTCATACGTAATGACGTCCGACCCGGCAGCCAGCTTCCGCGCAGCTTCTTCATCGCCGTAGCCCGCTTCGATCTGCGGCGTCACCTGTCCGCACGGGGAATCGGGAGTCGGGTCGAGCGTTACGAACCGATAGCCCATCGCCGTTCCGGCGAGCGCCATCATCCGTCCAAGCTGCCCTCCGCCCAATACGCCGATCGTCGCCCCCGGAAGGAGCGTTTTCGCTTGAGGTTGGCTTTGCTGTACGCTGCTCATAACGAATCACTGCTTTCCAGCACTTCATTGCGGATGTGATCCCGCCGTGCCTGTACTCGGTTCTGGATCACAGGGTCCGATGCTCCGATGATTTGGGCCGCCAACAGTCCCGCGTTGGTCGCCCCGGCTTGCCCGATCGCTACCGTCGCCACCGGAATGCCACCAGGCATCTGCACGATCGACAGCAGCGAATCCAAGCCGTTCAGCGCTTTCGTCTGCACCGGCACGCCGATCACCGGCAGCACCGTTTTGGAAGCGACCATCCCCGGCAAATGCGCGGCTCCGCCTGCCCCGGCGATAATGACTTTAATCCCGCGCTGCGCGGCCTCCTCCGCATAGGAAAACATCAAATCCGGCGTGCGATGCGCGGAAACGACCTTTTTCTCATATGGAATGTTTAATTCATCGAGCACCATGCAAGCGTGCTGCATCGTTTCCCAATCCGATTTGCTGCCCATGATCACTGCAACCGATGCTGACATGTTTTCGACCTACTTTCTTTGTGGTTTTTGCCAAAGCGCGTGTGTCTTTAAAGTGAAGCGTTTGATCTAGTGAAAGCCGGAAAAGAACGAAAGGCCCGGTCCCAGGAAAATGTCGATTTTCAGGATACCGGACCATGTCAGGAATACGCAAGGCGCGCCGAAAAACTCGCGGGCAAAAAGACAGACGCCAAGACCGAAAAAAGGCCTTCAGCCTCTCCTAGCGGTATTCCCTCGTAGTCCGGAAATTTACGGTTTCCGGGTAGAAACTTCCGGGCCTTATCCCCGGCGTTATACGAGTCATTTTTAGTTGAAAATGGTTGATGATTGTCGAAGTCCACCGAATGAGGCGGCTTACACCTACAGTTTAACAATCCCCTACATCACATGTCAACTCAAACACGAACAATTGAATCAATAACGATTATAATGTTCGTTTTTTCGTCCATCCATCTAAAAAGCAAGCCAGCATACCGTTCGAATCCGGCACACTGGCTTACATTTTTCATATTTTCACTTTATTTGACCACAAGAACAGGTATGCGCGCATGCTGCACCACGTTATGGCTGACGCTGCCGAGCACGAATTCACGGATTCCGCCAAGTCCCCGGCTGCCGATGACGATTACGTCCGAATCATGATCTCCGGCATATTTCAAAATCGTTTCCGCAGGCGCGCCCTGAATGAGCTCCGTGCTGTAATTGACGCCCGCGTCGTTCAGCCGCTTCTTCGCTTCCTCGATCGTCTGTTCCGCAAGGTCGTAATAATCCTTGTTCACGGAGGCGGGAATCGGAGCGAGCCCCTCGCCGATAAACACGCGCGGAAAATCGAACACATGCACGACTTGGATAACCGAGCCGGGAACCGCTTGCGCGAGTTCCGCCGCGCGGTCGAGCGCCCGGTTGGAAGCTTTGGAACCGTCGTATGCCAGAAGGATTTTGGAGAATAACATGTGAACCCACCTCTTCTTTCTCTTTTTGTAGAACCGCCGCAACTTTGGCTAAAGCTTAAGTACCGTCCCTTTTTATTAAACCTTTAGACGAAAGAGTAAACTTTAGCGCAAGCGTTACGAGTCATAAAACTCCGCTACCGTTATAACAGAAAGAAAATGCGATGATGCCCGGCAAAATGCTGTTGCCTCCATTGAAGCCAAAACTCACCTTAAAAAGTAGGCGTAAAGAACGGCATTGATAAACAGCAGCAGAGGGATGCCGATTCGGAAGCTTAAATGGCGGGTTTTATGGCGTTTGCGGTACATGGCGATCCATACGCCAAGCGCCCCGCCGATGGCCGCCAGCAAAAACAGCGTTTTTTCCGGCACGCGGTCGCGCCTGTTTCTTGCCCTTTTCTTGTCTTCCGACATGACCAGGTAGCCCACTGCATTGATGAAAATAAACCATACCCAAAGGGCTGTTCTCACCCGGGCAACCACCTCCGTTCTTACTGCCTACTTCCATTATAAATCCGCGTTCGGGCGGAAACAATGGACAAACTCCAAACGATTCCGTGTTCCCTTGTCGCATACAGCCATTATGGATCAAAAACCTTCCTTATTTGCCGTCTTTCTGCTCCATGGCGGCCTTCAGCAGCTCACCCAGATTGGATACGGCCGCAGATTCTTGTTTGGCGTATTTTTCAACAAGCTTGCGCGCTTCTTTTTTGTTGACATGGTTATGGTCCTTATTGAGCGTTTCCGTAAAGCCGCAGGGCAGACACTGCACGTACATGCCGGCCTTGCCTTCCTTGAGCTCCATTTTTTTGTGGCATGTCGGGCAGCGGCGGTTCGACAGCCTTTTTTCGTCCGAACGGCGGTAGCCGCAGTCCTCGCTCGGGCATACCAACATTTTGCCGCGTTTGCCTTTTTTCTCGAGCAACCGGGTTCCGCACTGCGGACAGTGGCTGTTCGAGACGTTATGCGGCTTATAGCCTGCAGAGCTGTTTTTGACTTCGGACACCAATTCCTTGGACATTTTGCGAATGCCCTCGATAAACGGGTCGGGTTTGCCTTGGCCGCGGGCGATTTTTTCAAGCTCGGCTTCCCAGCGGGCGGTCAGTTCCGGCGTGCGCAGCTCGGGCGCCACCAGCTCGATCAGCTGTTTTCCTTTTCCCGTTGGATGCAGCAGGTTGCCTTGGCGTTCGATCGTGTCGGAGTTGATCAGCTTCTCGATGATGTCGGCCCGCGTTGCAGGCGTTCCAAGTCCATGCTTTTCCATCTGCGAGAGGAGGCTGGCTTCGGTGTAACGCTTCGGCGGAAGCGTTCTTCCTTTCTGGACGTGCACGCGCTGCACTTTCACCGAATCGCCCTCGCGAAGCTCGGGGAGCAATACCGGACTGTCGTCGTCATCCCCGTCGTTGTCGTCGTCGGACAAATCATCCGCATCCGCGCCGTACACTTCGCGCCAACCGGCATCCTTGATTGTGGTGCCTTTGACGTGAAGTTGCTCTCCTTCGACCTGCACGACCACGCTGACGTTGTCATAACGCGCAGGCGGATAAAACAGGCTGATAAACCGGCGCACGATCAAATCGTACAGCTTGCGCTCTTCCGTGCTTAACTGGTTCAGCAGCACCGTCTCTTCCGTCGGAATGATGGCATGGTGATCGCTGACCTTGGAATCGTCGACGATCCGTTTGGACGTTGGCAGGTTTTTGCGCAAAAGCGGACGGGCCAGCTGCGCATACGGGCCGACGGCCACGCTTTCCAGGCGTTCCTTCAGCGTGTGAACCATATCCGACGTTAAATACCGGCTGTCCGTTCGCGGGTAGGTGACCAGCTTATGCTGCTCGTACAGGCGCTGCAGCACGTTGGACGTCTGTTTCGCGGAAAAGCCGTATTTGCGGTTCGCGTCCCGCTGAAGTTCGGTGAGGTCGTAAGCAAGCGGATGCGGCTCGACCTTTTCCGATTTTTTTACTTGGGTTACTTTGCCGTATTGTCCTTCGAGCTTCTTTTTGATCGTATCGGTCTGCTGGCGTTCGAAGATGCGGGCGTCTCCGTTTTTGCCGCGCCAGGTTGCCGTGAAGCTGCCAAAATCCGCCTTCAGCGTATCGTATTCCTCCGAACGGAAGTTCACGATTTCATTTTCCCGGTTCATGATCATTCCCAGCGTCGGGGTCTGCACCCGCCCTGCGGACAGCTGCGCCCCGAATTTGACGGTCAATGCGCGCGTGACGTTCAGCCCGATCATCCAGTCCGCTTCGGCCCGGCAGCGCGCCGACTCGTACAAACGGTCGAACTGGTTGCCCGGACGCAGCGAAGCAAACCCCTCCTTGATCGCTTTATCGGTTTGCGAGGAAATCCACAGGCGCTGGAACGGTTTGTTCCAGTGGGACATTTTCATGATCCACCGGGCCAAAAGCTCTCCTTCGCGCGCCGCGTCGGTGGCGATGATCAGCTTGTTCACGTCCTGGCGTTTGGTCAGCGACTGCACGATCTTGAACTGATGGCTGGTTTCACGAAGCACCTTCAGCTTCATCGTTTTCGGCAAAATCGGCAAATCCTCCAGGTTCCAAGTTGCGTACTTATGGTCGTAATCTTCGGGTTCGGCAAGGCCGACCAAATGCCCCAGCGCCCAAGTCACGATATATTGTGGGCCTTCAAAATATCCCTTATGCTTTTCCCTGCTGCCCATCACCCGCGCAATTTCGCGAGCCACGGACGGTTTTTCGGCTAATACGAGCGATTTCATTATGTATCCACCCTTTCTTCCGTCCTATTATAACATTGATTGCGGCTGCGAATGCAAAGGGGACGATTCCTGATCGATTCGGTTCAAATCGTGAAAACAACAAAAATCCCCTCAGTGGGCATCACGTCCGGTGACGGTACCTTTCTGAAGGGATTTAGGGTGGTGCAGTGTGCGCCTAATCCTGTTCCTGCTTCGGAATCTCGTTCAGGCTCGGCGGAAATTTAGCAGCTTTATCCGGATGCAGCGTTACGTTTTCCTCTTTCCTGCTCGCTCGATTTTGCTGGTTGTTGATTTTGAGCGGTTTACGATGCGGCATGCTTATCCCCCCTTACCGTTTAGCCATCCCCTGATCCAAGCCGAATTATCCATCGCTGCGGTCCGTTTCTTTTAATAGAAGGTATGCGTCAAAATAATGCGTTCCGTCCGCTGCTTGTCCGCTTACATATAGGCGGCCGTCCGCCACCTCGGACCTCTTGACCTGAATTTCATCGCCCAAACGGGCTTCGTGATGATACGTGATTCGGAATCCCGCGCACGTGAGGCCGGCAAGCTCATCCTTGGTTAACGTGTCCATGCACAGATCGGCATAACGGGCGTTGTTCAAATGCAGATTGGCGTCAATCCCGCTGTAACGGACCACGGCCCGGTACGCGTCCCGAAGGGCGATATCCTCCGGAATGGCGACTTTATCCGGTGTTTCACCGGCAGAGTCCTCTTCATTGATATAGACGTCAAACGGGAATTTGGAAGGTCTCAGCATTCTCCGCTTTTGAATGTCGACCAGCGCCCAGATGCTGCATGCTTCAGCAATGATCTCACCGCCGGCATAGATCCGGAAATCCCGCTGCCACAGCGCCCCCTTCGGTCCTTTATTCCAGGTCTCGATCGCGATCTCCTCCAGCGCCTTCGGCATCCGGCCGATGCGCAAATCCATGGTTATCAGCATCCAGCCCATGCCCGCTTCGATCATCTGGTCTCTCGTCGCCCCTAGCTGCTCCAGATCGGCATCGGCTGTTCTCTGTGCTAATGACAGGAGCACTGACAGTCTTGCCTCGGATTTGTAATCGATGTCGTTGGAATGAATCAGATAGGTTTCCGTCCACTTGTTGCCCATGGTTTTCTCTCCCTTTTGAGTAAAAATTGCATGTACACCTGCGCGTACCTTTTTCGTTTTCGGAATTTCCCCTCATGATTACGGCCTGACTCAAGTCTTCTTTATGTATAATAAGCATTGGAATGCTTATCCTAAAGCCACATCAACAACCGGGAAATTAAGCAAATGTTAAGAAATTCATGCCCTCTATGTTAAGGGTTCCGGTTTATAATTCTATACATACAGCATACTCCTAGTCTTTATATTATTCAAAGAGGTGTAAATACCGCATGTCCAGAGAATCCATCCTGCTTGTTGATGATGAAAAAGAAATCATTGAGCTCATTGAAATTTATCTTAAAAATGAAGGGTATGTTCTATATAAAGCGTCCAACGGCTTGGAAGCCTTGGACATTCTGCGCAGCCATCCGGTGGATCTGATCATTCTCGATGTCATGATGCCCCGAATGGACGGAATTCAAGCATGCATGAAAATCCGCGAGGAGAACAATACGCCGATCATTATGCTGTCGGCGAAAAGCCAGGATATCGACAAAATTTCCGGCCTCAGCATCGGTGCCGACGATTATGTGACCAAGCCGTTTAATCCGCTGGAACTGGTCGCAAGGGTCAAATCGCAGCTCCGCAGGTACAAGCATTTAAACTACCGCGGCACTCCCGCCGAAGACGAGATCGTCATCGACGACTTGGTGATCAACATCGCAACGCATACCGTGACGGTGGATGACCAGGAGGTGAAGCTGACGCCCCGCGAATTTGAAATTTTGAAACTGCTTGCGATCAATCAGGGAATCGTGCTCAGCATGGATAAAATTTACGAAGAAGTGTGGAACGAACCGTTCATGGAATCAAAAAACACAGTGATGGTCCATATTCGCAAGCTCCGCGAAAAGATCGAAAAAGACTCCCAGCATCCCGCTTACATTAAAACCGTCTGGGGCATCGGCTATAAAATGAAATCGGCGAAGGAGGTGTAACGCCATGAACACCAAGGTATATATCGGCATACGTTGGAAGTTCCTTGCGATTTTCATCGGTTGTACCGGACTGACGCTGCTGTTCGTGCTGCTCGGTTGGCTGCTTGCCTCCTATTTGATCACGTATTCGCCCTATAACCGACCCCTCATCTGGGTGATCAACCATATCGGTTCCAAGACCACAGGCGTCGTATTCGGGGTTAGCTTTTTTGCGTTTCTCTATATAACAGCCACCCGGCCGCTCGTTCGTTACGCGAAGGAACTTGCCGCTGTCCTGAAGGACATGGCAAGCGGCAGATTTCACGCTTCCACTGATGTAAAAACCGCCGATGAGCTTGGTACCATCGCAGGAAACATCAACAGCTTATCCGAACAGGTGCACTCCTATCTCGATGAAATAAATCACGGGTTGACCGAAATCGCTCAGGGGCATTTTGATTATCAAATCCCGGTCAGGGAGAATCATGATCTCGGCCGGATTGCGGACAGCATCAATGCGATGAGCGAACAGCTAAACCATTCGATTCAGGAAGAGCGAAACGCCGAAAAAACGAAAAACGATCTGATTACAGGCGTTTCCCATGACCTGCGAACCCCGCTGACCTCCATTCTCGGTTTTCTGGAAATCATCGATAAGGATCGTTATACCGATGAGGTGGAGCTCCGTTACTACATGAATATAGCTTATGAAAAATCGCTCAGCCTCAAAAAACTCGTCGACGATCTTTTCGAATACACCCGGATCAACAACGGCTTGCCCCTTCATCTGCGTGAACTGGATGTGGTCGGGTTCTTCCGGCAGCTGGCCGAGGAGTTCGTTCCCAGTTTGGATAAGGCGGGCATGACGCTTCAACTCCATGCACCGGAGCAGCCGGTGACGATACGAGCCGACGGGGATCATTTGGTGCGGGCTTACGAAAACCTGATTTCCAATGCGATCAAATACGGAAACAGCGGCAAGTATATCGACATTTACATTGCTCAAGAGGACGGGCAAGTCAGCGTGCGCATCTGCAACTATGGAGAACCGATTCCAAAACGGGATCTTCCGTATATATTCGAACGCTTCTACCGCGTCGAAAAATCGCGTTCCAAAGCCACCGGCGGCACCGGGCTCGGGCTGGCCATCACGAAAAGCATCATCGAGGTACACGGAGGACAAATCTCCGTGGAAAGTTCTACCAAGCAAACCGTATTTGAAACCCGTTTCCCCGTTCCGGCTGCGTCTGCTTAGCGGTTTTTTCCATACGTTACAAGGCAAATAGCCGCCTCCCCGTGTGAGGAGTGCGGCTATTTTCTTTCCTATTTTCTTTCCTTTTTCGCTTCCTTCTCTTTCTCTTCCTTACGTTTCTCTGAACGCATTCGCTTTTTTCTGATGATTAAACCATGCATAACATGGAACTAGTCGACAGAGCACCTTAAGTGCTGCGGGCCGGTTCGTCAACCGGCAGGAATACACCGACTCTAGGATACATCCCCCTGCCGGCAGAAAGATAGATCTGCTTGTAGCGGATTGGAACGAGTTCTCCCGAGCTTTCCGTTCGGGCTAAGCAAGCTCAAAAGCCGTTCCCGCCGTCAGGCGGGAGTTTTTTTCGTTTATATCGATTTTTTGACACAACACTATTCCTCCGGTTTAGCCGGCAAACCCTTTGGCGATTTTCCGGAACCTGTCCGTAAGAGTTGAACGAAGACACATTTTTAACAGAAAAACTTAAGCGTTTGTTAAGCATTTGGGTAGGCTCCCATTAAGAAGTCTCCGGTATTCTTGGATTCAGCAAAAGGACATTAAGTATCGGACGCATCCCCTGTACATAACATGTCCATCCAGGAAGGAGTAAGAAATCCCGAATGAACACGAATATTTCGAAGCTTTCACCCACTTATAAAAAGCCGCTGTTTATGATGCTGGTTCTTCTGATTTTTGCACTGGCAACGTACTTGCGGCTCGATTTCCTGGTCTCGGTGAACCACCATGTTTCGCACGACACCATAAATTACGATGCCACGGTCCGGCAGCTTCTGGAAAAAGGCATTTACGCCTACAAGGACACCCAGCCGAACGCCCAGGTTACCCCGGGGTACCCGCTGTTCATGGCAGCTGTGTACAAGCTTGTGGATTATCAGCACCATGACCCGTTCCCATACATTCGGTATATCCAGGTCGGTCTTAGTCTGGCGACGTTGTGGCTAATGTATGCAACTGCACGCAAGCTGGCCGGTTCAACGGTATCCGTGATCGTATTGCTCGTCAGCAGCGTATATCCGCCGTTTATCTGGAGCAACGGTGCTGTCCTGACCGAAACGCTGGCCTGCTTCTTTCTCGTTCTCTATATCCGCCTGCAGCTCACTGCCTTTGAGAAAAAGACGCGAACCCTCGCTCTGCTTAGCGGAATCGCCCTGGGCTTGCTGGTACTGACCCGGTCGGAGTTTCTGATCCTGATCGCGCCGGTGTATGTGTTTCATTTTCTATGGAAAAAAGAACTCCGTCTCACGATAAAGCTGCTTCTGTTCACCTGTATCGGAATGGGCATCGTCCTCTCGCCTTGGGTGATCCGCAACATGGTATCCCTGCACGAGGTTGTCATTGCTTCGACCCAGGTCAATCCGTTTGCAGCCGGAACTTATCCGAATAAAAACTACGAAGACGGCCTGGTGGACCGCCATGGGAAAACCCAGATGGAAGTCGCCAAGGAGCGGTTGAAAGTCGGCTTTACGCAGCACACGTGGCAGTTCGTGAAATGGTACACCGTCGGCAAGCTCAAGTACATCTATTCTAATATGTACTTCGGCAGCGGCCATAAACCGTTATACCGCGTGCTTCCGAGCCCGCTGGGCAGCCTGCTGCATGTGGCGGTCGTTTGGTTCTGTCCGCTGGCTTTGATCGCTTCACTCAGGAAGTGGAGGCAGCCGTTGACGCTGCTTACGCTGATCTTGGCGGTCATGACGGTCACTCGCCTGGCTTTTGTGCCCGAGTACCGCTACAACTACACCGCCATGCCGCTGATTATTACGATAGATGCGGTGATCGGAGCCGCAATCCTCCGCTGGCTATGGACTAAGCTAGACCAACCATCATCCAATTCGCAGAAAGGGGACGTTTCCCATGCCGAGACGAACGGAAATTCATAAACCATCCCTCAAGATTCTCGTCATCGTGCCTGCCTATAACGAAGCCGAGGGTATCGCACAGGTGATCAAGCGGCTTCACGAGGACACGCCCTACGCGGATGTGCTCGTCATCAACGACGGGTCAAGCGACGCCACCGGACAGATTGCCCGGGCGGCCGGCGCCAATGTCATCGACCTGACCTGCAACCTAGGCATCGGGGGCGCGGTGCAAACCGGCTACCGCTACGCGGCGGAGCATCATTACGACTTCGCCGCGCAGATTGACGGCGACGGGCAGCATAATCCGCGCGATCTGAGCCGGCTTCTGTCCGCCATGCACGATACGGATGCCGACATGGTGATCGGCTCCCGTTTTATTACCAAGCAAGGCTTTCAATCCACCTTTGCCCGCAAAATGGGCATCGGTCTGCTGTCAGCCCTTCTGAGCCGGTTGACCGGAAGGACCGTTACCGACCCTACCTCAGGTTACCGCTTGTGCGGAAGAAGGGCCATCTCCCTGTTTGCAAGGGAATATCCGGCCGACTATCCCGAGGTGGAGGCGCTGATGCTGCTCTACAACCGGGAGCTGTCCTTTGCCGAAATCCCGGTCGTCATGAATGAGCGGCAGGGCGGCGTGTCTAGCATATCGGCGCTAAAGTCCGTGTATTACATGTCCAAGGTCATCCTGTCCGTCCTGCTCATGAAAACGATGAAAAGGAAAGCGTGGGAAAACCTCTATGAATCTTAATATTTACTTCATCAGTTTTTGCATCAGCCTGGCGTTTGCCGGCACGATCCTGGTTTTGATCCGCAAGCGCAAGCTGCGGGAGCAGTACGCGCTGCTTTGGCTCCTGATGAGCGCCATCATGATGGCGCTGTCCCTGTTTCCGTCCTTGCTCGACGTAGTCGCGCAGTGGATTCATATTTATTATCCCCCGTCCCTGCTTTATTTTCTATGCGTGGTGGCCGTGCTGTTCATTCTGCTCCATTTGACGATGGCCGTCTCTTCCCTCACGCACCGGGTTATTGTGCTGACCCAAACGTTAGCGCTGCAAGAGCAGCGCATCAAGAAGCTCGAAGCTGAGGCCGCAGCGATGCCGATAGATAAGGCCGGTAATCCGGACGAGGGGATGGAGGGTTCTAATCCGGCACCTCTTAATCGAGATGATGATTTTACCAATAAGCATGAGCTGCTGTCTATCGAAAATCCTGTTGAGAATCGACTTCATTGTGCTTCGACCGATCCGCTCGATACAAACCATGAGCTTCTTCTTAAAGTTACAAACCAAGCAGCGGAACCGTCACTCAGGCAGTTACGTTACCGGTCCGATGATCAGGCTTATAGCCGGTCTGTTCAGCCTTCTCAGATTTCCTCCGACGACCGGATGGCGGAGGTGATTCGTTAACATGGCCTACCTGATGGTTTTGCTCAACATCATCCTCCTCGTCGCCGGGCAGATTGTTTGGAAAATCGGTCTGCAGCAGCAGGGGGGCATCCACATCGGCAATTTTTTTTCAGTCCTGTTCTCGCCATGGATCCTGCTCGGAATTGCGCTTTACGCCTTGGCCACAGGGCTGTGGTTCGTCGTGTTGTCACGTCTGCCTTTAAGTCTGGCCTACCCTTTGCAGAGCCTGGCTTACGCGGTCGGCATTTTTGCCGCCTGGTATATCTTCGGCGAGAGCGTCCCGCTGAACCGCTGGATCGGGGCCGCCGTTATTGTGCTGGGAGCGGTGATTATCGCCGCAAAATGAAGGCCATCGCTTGGTATTCTCGGAGTATTTTTTGAATTTTGTCCAATTACAATTCATAAAGGAGTTATATACTAACATGAAGATCCAAAAAGCCGTTCTACTTACCGCCTCAATTTTGCTGGCCTCCGACGAGGTATCTCCAGTTTTCGCAGAAGTCTCACAAGAAGAGTCTGCCTCCGCCTCACTTGCGAACCAGAACCCCGCAACGGTTATCTATCTAAACAGCAACCGGATCCAAAATAACGGGGCTACCTATACCTTAAGCCGCTCCTCGGTGGTGAAGCGAGGGGTTACCTATGTCAGCCTCCGCTCCCTCGCCGGGTTCCTGGGTTTTAAGGTCACCTATCAAGCTGCCGACAAAAAAATCAGCGTCTCCGCAAACGGTACGGAAGCCCAGTACCGGATACATACGAAAACGTACGATGTCAACGGAAGCCGGCAAATGATGAGTGGCGAAGCCTACGAGGACCGCGGTGTCCTGATGGTTCCGCTCACCTCGCTGACGGCCGCTTTTAAGATCCCATATACGCTCGCGGGAAACCAAATCACACTGTATCCCGGCGGCTTGAATTCAGGCTCGGGTTCCGGATCCGGCGCGGAAACGCCGACAGAAACACCTAAAAACGAAGCACCGAATGCTTATTTTAGAACGGATAAAGATCAATACCGGATCGGCGAACCGGTGACCTTCTATGATGAGAGTACCGATGACGAAGATGCGATTACCAGCCGCGAATGGGTGAACAACGAACCCGCCTTCTTCGAAGCAGGCATGGTTGACATCAAGCTCACGGTGACCGACAAACACGGGCTAACCTCGACATACAGCAAACGGATTGAAATTACAAACGACGTGATGTACAGCAAGGAAGAATACGCCAAGCGCTTCGGCCCACCAGGCAGTACTTTCGAAATTGGCGGCAAGGCGATTTTATCCTATAAGGCACTGCCGTATGCTTACAAGACTGAGCCGTATACTTTGTTCCGCACCAGCGGACCGGAAACGGTCAATCAGGAAGGAATTCTGTATCGGGATACCATTTCCGGGCCGACCCGCCTGATGGTGCATCACAAAAACAACCTCAGCACCAAAGCGCGATTTTACCTGATTGCCACCAATCGGAATGACACGGATGTATCGATTCAGGTTGAGCATGTTGGCTTCGCCGGACCATCACCATACCCTGAGTTGTCCGGGCGGCTGGCCGGATCAAGGTATTTGGAGTCCACACTGACCGAAAACGCCCGGCCAAGTCAGCAAATTGCACCTGGTGAAAGCGTGGCCCTTTTCCCTGAGCTAAATGCCAATGCCGCTCCTCCCGGAGACATCGTCTCGATGAACGCCGATCTGACCAGTGACGGGCCGATTGAATACACCATGGTGATGGTCCGGGCGGATCAAGACCCGATTGCGGTTTTGCCCTCCCTGCCTGACTTGAACCCATTCGAGTCGATCGTCCGGGGAACATTCGCGGATTCTACCCGTGTGTTCACGTTTGACGGTAAAGTTGGACAAGAGCCGGAGCGCCTGCCGCTCACCGATAACACCACGGATCCTTTTCAGCAGGGAATGGATGGGATACTGAACAGCGTTGCCATCAACTCCGGCAATTACGGCGTCCTGTATAAAATCATCCTGAACCATGTCGAGCCGAACACGCTCATCGCCTTCAATCCGCGCGGCGGAAGGTACTTGGGCTCAGCGAGGGTGAATGACCGGGTCGTCGATATCAAGCATAACGACCCCTCCCAGAACAACGCCACCGTGCTGTACCGAACGAAGGACCAGGAGGAAAAGGTGGAAATCTGGCTGTCCCCGGCCTCTGGCAGCAACCTGCCGTTTACTCTGCTGTTTCTGCCCATATCGTAGTCATGGAAAAAGCCCGTCGCAGCATTAATGGACTGACCTCGTAATGTGAGACAAATTAAAAACACCTTCAAGTGAAAGGAACCATGTCGTAAGATGTGGAGGACAACTTGGAGGTGTTTTTGCTTTGGTGACACGAGTTAGTTACCCTGTAGAAGTGAAAATGCAGACGATTAAAATGAGATTAGCAGGTATTCCGGTGAAGAAGGTCATGGACGAGCTAGGGATCAGGAATGTAACTCAACTTTAAGTTTGGATGTCGTGGTATCGTAATAGGGAACTTCATCGGCTTGAGCAGCCTGTAGTTTAGCAGTACAGCTTTGGAAAAGGTCCTGAGTACGCCTCAGAACTCGAACAAGTAAAGGCTGAGAATCGTTGTTATCTGAAACAACAGCTGTAGTTGCTAAAAAAGTACAAGGAATTGGAGAGAAGGTGTCATCAGAGGCTAGTAGCCTGGATGGAATCTATTCGAGGAGAAGTGTCCGTAAAGTTAGCGGTTCAGATCATCCATACATCATGAAACATCGCTGAAGTGTATCATCAAACGCTTTCAACTAAAGTTACTCACAATGTGGATATCATATTAGACAGGGAACGATACGATCCTTCAAATTACGTATTAAAAGTCATTCTGTGTATTATGGGGATTATTTTGTGAATTTGTGGAGAACTTTTTGTGAAAATCTACAAAATTACAAAAATCGATTGTTTTTTCTGTGCATAACTCTATTTTCCAATATAAAAAGAGAGAGAATTGTGGATGAAATTTTCCGGATTCAAAAAGATATCCACAAATAGGGATAAAAAAACCACCGTCGATTATACATCAACAGTGGTCCTTCGCTTGGCGGCGTCCTACTCTCCCAGGACCCTTCGGTCCAAGTACCATCGGCGCTGGAGGGCTTAACGGTCGTGTTCGGGATGGGT
>NZ_JAVLSX010000024.1:0-45544 GCF_031583795.1 Paenibacillus sp. VCA1
CCAGCCTTCCAAGCTGGTAGCGTGGGTTCGATTCCCATCACCCGCTTTAGATACAAAAAGCTCTGAAACCCTTGACCCACAAGGGTTTTTTCTTTGTTCAATTTTCGACAAACGGTTGACGACTTTCTCCCGCGGGGGCAAATTAGGGGGCAAATTTGAGCCATTTTGGATTCAGCTCCTCCAGGTGGGCAACGGCAGCCTGGTTGATCGTCTCTGATTTATGTGTGTAGATGTTTGCCGTTGTATCCAGCTTTGTGTGCCGCAACCGCTCCTGGATGGTCTTAAGGTCAGCGCCTGACTCTCGTAGCAGCATGCCGGCGGTATGTCGCAGGCCGTGCAGTTTCACATGCGGCAGGCCGTTCTTTTCAAGGAATCGGCTCCAGGTCAGCGTCGGAGTGGATGGATAATACATAACGCCTTTTCCGGCATGGAATATATATTCCTTATCGCCCCCAAGCCACTTTTTGCAGTTGAGCTTTTCTTTGGCCCACTCTTTTCGGTATGCCTTAAGCTCATCCATATACCACTTAGGCATAGCCACCCAGCCTTCGGACTCCTCAGTCTTTACCTCGCCTTCGATCTTATTTCCTTCCTCGTCCAAAGTGATTTGCTTCTCGATCCAAATTGCGGATCTCTCGTGATCGACGTCAGGCCACTCCACGGCCAATAATTCGCCGCGCCGGAAGCCTCCAAGGATTGCCCCGGTAAAATACAGCCGCCAGCGGGTAGGAAGGGCGTACAGGGCCGTCAGGAGCTTCTCGACCTCTTGCCGGGTATAAACTTTCTTCTTCGAACGGATCTCCTTTTTCTCTTTTTTGCTTTGGCTCGGGCGCTGCACGCCGTCCATGGGATTGCTTTTAATGACACCCCATGCGGCAGCGGCATCAAAAATCGACTTGGTTGCCTTATAAATGTTCAGCTTCGTATTGGTCGCCAGCGGGGCACCTGTCTTTTTGTTTGTAAGCCCCGCAAACCAGGTGACCAGCTGCAGAGTGGTGATTTGATCGATCCGGGAATCGCCAAACTCAGGTATGAGCCTTGAATCGATGATCTCCATTGTGTTGAGGATCGTCTTTCCGCCCATGTTTTGCTTCGCGTATCCTTTTTTCCAGGTCGGGATAAAATCCTTAAAGCTGATTTTCTCGCTTCGGGTCTTGCCGGTTGCTTCGCCGGACTCGACAGCTTCGGCCCACTTCGCCAACTCCAGAGTGAGCCATTGCTCAGTTTTACGCGCCGATTTTGCAATGTCGGCCGGCACTTCTACTCGAGTCGATCGCTTCGGCTTGGACACTTTCGACGGATCCCGAGCAACCAATTTGTACTTGTTGCCTCCCACATGCTCGATCCATGCCATTTTCTGCATCACTCCAAACATATGTTCTGTTTATAGGTATATTTAAACGGCCTTGCGGCCGGAAAGCGCAAAGGTTAAGCGACCACTTCGATTACATGAAGCGGATCGAGAAAAATTATGTAATTATCAATCGATGTAAGAATTCCGTATTTATCACGATAACGATCTATTGAAGCCTGAAGAAAGTCCTCTGTAACCCCCAAATATTCGGCGATCTCAAACCTGCCTCTAACCTTGGCCTTATGGGCTTGTACGATCGATGAAAGGGGTACAAGCCTCTCATAGGCCCATTGCCTCGCGCGGAGCTCTTGCTTCCGGTTTCGTACATCGCGTTGATCAAGGATGTTACCAGATGAAGTGTGGTAGTGGCCGATCTCTTCCGCAAGTATACAATTTCTCTCAGCAGTAGTTGGGATACCTTTATTTATCCAGATGATACCATCAGAGTAAAGCCCCTTGTTCCTCATAGGCATTTCATACACAGAGACATTAAAGTTAAATGCTTCGTGAAGAAGTTTCTCGTATTGGTTCATAGATGCTTACCCCTTACGGTTTTGTTGTCGTTTTAAGCGTACAAATTCCTTAAACCGTTCGATCTCCTCTAATTCTTCCGCTGACCAATCCTCTCCATCATGGTGTGCTGCAATGGTTTCTGGTTCATACGCCTGTTTTATAGAATAACCAGCCGCTTTAAATAAGCTCTCATCATCAACAATAACTTTATAAGGGTTGCTGTCCGCTAGTTTCTTGACCAAATCTAACGATGGTTGTTCGGTAGTTACTCCAAAAGCATAGTCTTCGACCGTTTCAAGATCAATTCCTGTTTCATTAGCGAATTGTTCGCAGGTTCTTCTGTTCATGATGATCCTGAATAACTCCTCAAACCGGGTGAGTTCAAAACCATACAATACGACGTCGACAGATACTTTGAAGTATTCTGCGACTTTTTGAACTTTGTCTATAGATGGGGAGCTCTTGTCCCATTTATAAATAGCGCCCCTTCCAAAATCAAGCTCTCGTTCCAATTGAGATATTGCGATCCCTCTTGCCTTACACAGATTCTGTATATTTTCCAACAAGTCTTAAACACCCTCCTTCGTATTACGTAAAATAATACGTAAATAATGTTGACTTGCTGAAAATATGACGCTATAATCAAGTCAACAGCTAAACTTATGGCAAAAAAGGCAACAAAAAACCAGAGGACAAATGTCCTGTTTTAAAAATCGTTCCCCAACGACGTTTATTTGGTTATGCCTTCTTTACTGATATTAGATTATTTTCAGTCATGTGTCAACAATTTAGCTGTAAATTTTACAATCTTTAGGAGGGAGGTTTTCGAATATGCCGCACTACTCAGAATTTGGAGCTAAGGCGAGAATGATCATGCTCCAGAAAAACATCAAAATGAAAGATGTGGCACAGGAACTCGGTGTGTCAGTCACGTATGTGTCGGAAATTTTCAAAGGGACGCGACCAGGCGAGAAGCAAAAACCGCTAATTGCAAAAATGCTCGGCATGGAAAGCGAGGTAGTCAAATGAGTAAACCTGAAATTTTTAGTCACCCGATGTTTGGAAACTTGCCAGTGGTGGTCCTGGGTGGCACAGAGTGGTTTGGCGCAACTGAGGCAGCAACAGCGCTTTCGTTCTCAAACCCGCATGCTGCCATTCAAAATCACATTGAAGAAGATGACCTAACGGTCCATGAGGTCATCGATTCGATCGGAAGGAAACAGTTGAAAAAATTCAGCTCCGAATCTGGCCTCTATAGTCTCATATTCGGAGCAGCCAAACAAGGCAATAATCCAGAAATTCAAGCAAAAGCCAAAGAATTCAAGCGCTGGGTTACCGGAGAGGTACTTCCAACGATTCGGCAGCATGGAGCATATATGACGCCAGCAAAAATCGAGGAAGTATTGCTTAACCCGGATACGATCATCAATTTGGCACAGCGTCTCAAACTGGCGAACCAGGAAAAGGAAAGATTGTCAGCGCAGATCGAAGCAGACAAACCGAAAGTCCTGTTTGCAGATTCCGTTGCAGCCAGTAAATCGAGTATTCTGATCGGCGATCTAGCCAAAATCCTCAAACAAAATGGAGTTGAAACCGGACAAAAGCGGCTATTTGCTCAGCTGCGAGACGAAGGATACCTTATCAAGCGTAAGGGCGCCGATTATAACATGCCGACACAACGTTCCATGGAACTCGGACTTTTTGAGATCAAAGAAACCAGCATTACACACTCCGACGGGCATGTCACGATCAGTAAAACTCCAAAGGTCACAGGAAAAGGGCAGATTTATTTCATCAATAAGTACAAAGCGAGCGAAGCCTCATGACCACCGCTGATTTCATCGAAGCCCTCAGAGCTGATCTAAAACGGGAGCTTACAGCCGAAATCCTGTCCGAATTGCAGCCCGAGATCAAAAAGGCGTTGCGAGCTAACACCTTCACATTTGAGGAAGCGTGCGTGTACCTCAAAGTTTCTGAATCAACGTTGCGACGCATGGTACGAAATAGGGAAATACCTTATTTCCGGCAACGCAATCAGCTGTATTTCCGGCAAATTGACCTGGATAAGCACATCGAATCAATTTTGGTCCAGAAGGGGGATTGAAATGATCGGTATTCATTCCGTGCACCGCCGGTTGGCCGAGTTGACGGAGAAGGCTGAACGGTTGGGTGGCTATGAGCGGCTTTCCATATTGGAGCAGAAGGACATAGCCCACTGTTTGAAACTTAATGCTCAGGTTGTACGAAGGATCGACGAGCTCAAGCAGTTATCCTTTATCGCTTATCAGGCAAACGACGCAGAATGGCAGCACGAACTATGCAATCAGCTTGATGCATTGGAAGCAAATCTGTCCTGAAAGGAAGTGAACGGATTGAGTAAAGTGCTGGAAACTGTTGTTCCCGACGTAATCGATTATTGCGCCAACGAGGAATGCGGGGCTGAGATTTTTGTGGGGCAGCCGGTAACCAAGATCGGCAATGAGTTGGTTTGCTCTGGAAAATGCCTGATGCAAAAGCTTGGAGCTGTAACAATCATCGCTGGCCGTGAAGCTTCTGACCAATCGGTACTAAAAAGTGTATAAGGGTGAAGGCCTTGTTTAACTGGTTAAAGCGTCTGATCTGCAGATACAGAGGGCATAAATGGGCCTCTTACACTGTGTGCACGGGTTACTGGAGTTATGAAATCGAGCAGGCGGGGTACTGCAAACGTTGCGGTTACGACACTCACGGAGAGTACATTTAAGTCATTTTACGCCTGAGAGGAGGTGAGGGTATGAACCGTAAACAACGGATCCGCGTTTGTGGGAACCTGCTGCAGCTGATCGAGACGGCCGGCACAGCCAAGCTGCGCGAAATCTACCGCCGGCAATATGTAATGCTGGCATCCAGGCTTCAAAAGCAAAATGCAGCTTGAACGGGGTAGGAGCCGTCAAACTGCACACATCAAATTAAGTATACGTTAAGGCCAGTTTAACACTGGCCGGAAGGAGAATGCAATATGAAAACAACTGGAATTGTTCGTCGTCTTGATAATCTCGGCCGTGTAGTCCTTCCTATGGAGCTTCGACGGACCCTTGGAATCAACGAGGGCGATCCAATGGAAGTCTTCGTTGACGGGGATCGAATCGTCCTGAAGAAGTACACACCCGGCTGCTATCTCTGTGGTGATATTGAGGAGGATACGAAGCCGTTTTACGGCAATAACATCTGTCTGAAATGCATCGGAGAGCTCAGTAAGCAAGCGGGCAAGATCAAAGAATCCCTGTCGCCTGCTATCAAATAACCAATTTTTCCAATAGGAGGACTTATTAAAATATGAGCCATCTTGCACCTATCCAAATTACCCTGCAGGCGGCAAACGCCGCTGATGCCCGCCAGCTTGTTCAGGATCTGGCCGGCACATTGTCCGGGATGTCAAATTCCGACGTTCCTGCAAATACCGAAGTTTCCGCTCTGCCAACAGCTGCACCAGCAAATCAGCAGCAGGTTGCTCCAGCACAGCCATATCAGCCGTCGACTCCTGTGTCTCCGCCAGCTCCGGCTCAACCGTCAGTACCCGTTAGCCAACCAGCTCCGACGACGCCGTATGCGCCGCAGGCTCAGCAGGGCGCGCCGATCAATCAACCAGCACCCACGGGGACGGTGCCTACAGCTCAACCAACGTACTCGGTTGACCAACTGGCCGTCGCTGCGACGCCGCTCGTGGACGCTGGCCGCGGGGGCGAGCTGACGCAACTGCTTCAGCAATTCGGTGTTCAGGCGTTGACTCAGCTGCCGCCTGAGCGCTACGGAGAATTTGCAACGGCGCTGCGCGGGCTGGGGGCTAAAATATGACGAACATCGCACATGCGGAGCGTGATCACGCCCTGCTGTCAGCCAGTGGGGCCCGCCGCTGGCTTCACTGCACACCAAGCGCACGGCTGGAGGCTACGCTGCCGGATACGACAAGCGAGTCGGCAAAACGCGGTACGCTGGCTCATGAGATTGGGGAGCTGAAGCTTCAAAAGGCGTTCTCCGGGATCCCTACGCGGAAATACAACGCTGCGCTGAAAAAGTTTAAAGAACACGAACTTTACGAGCCTGTGATCGATCAGCATACCGATATGTATTTGGAGTACGTGCAGAAAATCGTTCACGCGTTCCCTTCGCCGCCTTATGTGGCGATCGAGCGGCGGCTGGATCTGACCGAATACGTTCCGGAAGGGTTCGGGACTGGTGACTGCATCGTGATTGGGAATAGACAGCTGCACATTATCGACTATAAGAACGGCCAAGGCGTCCCCGTGCCGGCGGAGAACAATCCGCAAATGATGCTTTATGCTCTTGGCGCGCTAAGGGCTTATCGCATGCTTTACGATATCGAAACGATCCATATGGCGATCGTGCAGCCGAAGGTATGGGACCAACCATCGGAGTGGTCAATCTCGGTAACGGACCTACTTGCCTGGGGCGAATCCATCAAGCCAATTGCACAAAAGGCCTTTAAGGGCGAGGGCGAGTATGTGGTCGGCAGCCATTGCGGATTCTGCCGGGCACGTAATACCTGCCGGGCTCGTGTGGAACAGCTGATGTCCGTTGAGGACAAAGCGCCGATGAAACCGCCGTTGATCAGCTGGGACGAAGTGGGTGACGTACTGCGCCGGGCCGAGGGAATTGTCAGCTGGTACAACTCGCTCAAGGAGGCCGCGCTCGCCGAGGTTCTGATGGGCGGAAGCGTTCCTGGCTGGAAGGCCGTCGAGGGTCGGGGCTCCCGCCGATACACCGATCTTGACGCAGCGTTCAAACACCTGCTGGATAATGGTATAGACGAGGCGGTTCTCTTCGAGCGGAAACCGCTGACACCGCCAACACTTGAGAAAGTTTTAGGCAAGAAGCAGTACCGCGAACTGCTGGAAGAGCCGGGGCATGTTATCAAACTATCGGGCGCGCCGGCACTGGCCCCTGCTGACGATCCGCGTCCGGCATACAGCGATCAGATCAAGCCGGAAGATGCCTTCAAAGATCCAGTAGGGAGCTAATTATGGGTGAAATTGCAGATTATCAAATCGATCAAATGACTTCGGGCCGCTGGTCTAGCGGCTCTTATAACCAAGGAGGAAAACAAAAAATGGCAAATGAATCGACAAACGTAACAACTGGACAGGTAAGACTGAGCTTTGTTCATCTTTTTCAACCACACGCGAATCAACCAGGTCAAGAGCCAAAATACAGCACGACGATCCTGATCCCTAAAACAGACGTCGCGACCATGCAGCGGATCAATGCCGCCATCGAAGCAGCAGCTCAAAAAGGTGTGGCTGGCGTTTGGAACGGCGCCCGTCCTCCGCAGCTCAAAACGCCGATCTGGGACGGTGACGGCGTCCGCCAAAACGGCGAGCCGTTCGGTCCCGAATGCAGAGGGCACTGGGTCATGACGGCCAGCAGCAAGCAACAGCAGCAGGTTGTAGACGCAAATCTTAACCCGATTATCAACCAAACCGAGGTTTACAGCGGTATGTACGCCCGTGTAAATATCAATTTCTATCCGTTCTCCAACAGTGGAAATCGCGGGGTAGCTGCCGGTCTTGGTCCGGTTCAAAAACTGGCGGATGGCGAACCGCTCGGCGGCCGGGTCAGTGCGGAACAGGCATTCGGCGGTAATGGAGGCGGCGTGGGTTACTCGCCGGCTCCAGCTCCGACTGGCTGGGAGCAGACAGCCCCGCCACAGCAGTACGGCCAGCAACCACCAGCAGCGCCGCCTGCTTATCCGCAACAAGGTTACGGTCAACAGCCGCCAGCGCAGCCAGGGTATGGCCAGGCTCCTCAGCAGCCACAACAGCAGTATGGGCAGCAGGGGTATGGTCAGCAGTCGCCAGCACAACAGCCACAAATCGATCCAATCACAGGAAAGCCTTATAACGGCGGCGTGATGGGCATCTAAGCTTTGACACGAAGGGGATTCGCAAGGGTCCCCTTTTGTTATCCCAATATATGGAGGTTGTAAATGTGCAAACTGTCAAATTATCGGAATTGCTTCCTAGATCCTATATAAATTTCTCCGGGGAAATCATCACCAAGGAGCAAGCTGAGGAGATTATTGCTACTGGACAAAAACCAGTGCTCTATACAGTTTCGGACGAGTGGATTCAAGGGGCTTTGATGAAGACTTCACGAGAATTTAAAGAAACAGGATCGGTTTCTGAGGTCTATTCTGCGCCTGATCCGCATGCTGCGCGCATTTTGTATTAGGAAGGATACGCAAAAATGTATCATCTGAACATTGATATCGAAACGTACAGCAGCGTGGACATCAAAAAGGCAGGTCTTTATAAATACGTGCAAAGCCCGGATTTCGAAATACTTTTGTTTGCGTACTCCTTTGGAGACGAGACGGTAAAGATTATCGATCTTGCCCAGGGAGAGCAGATCCCGCCGCACATCATTGACGCCCTTCGGGATCCAGGTGTACTGAAGCACGCATACAATGCGGCTTTTGAGTGGTACTGCCTTAATAAGTTCTTTCAATCCCCAGTTGAACAATGGCGCTGCACTCAAATACACGGCCTGTACTGCGGATATCCGGCGGGGCTTGCCAAGGTAGGGGAAGCATTAAGGATCCCACAGGACAAAAAGAAAATGGGCGTCGGCGGCGCGCTAATCCGCACATTCTGCGTTCCATGCAAACCGACAAAGGCAAACGGCTACCGTACCCGGACGCTTCCGCACCACGAGCCGGAGAAGTGGAAGCTCTTTAAGCAGTATTGCATCGGTGACGTTGTGGCAGAAAAGGAAATCCTTCGCCGGCTATCGGTCTTCCCGGTACCTGATCAGGAATGGCAGCTATGGCAGCTTGACCAGCGAATCAATGCCCGCGGGATCGCCTGCGACCTGCAGCTCGTCGAGGGTGCGCTGGCCGTGGACGAACAAGTGACGGGAGAGCTGCGGCAGGAAGCCATCACGCTGACCGGGCTGGATAACCCGAAATCCGTTAAACAGCTCACGAAATGGCTGGAAGAAGAGACGGGCGAAGAAGTCGAGAACCTGCAAAAAGGTACGGTAAGCAAGCTGATCGACAAACTTGACGAAGGCAAAGCCCGGCGCGTGCTGGAGATCCGGCAGGAGCTCAGCAAAACAAGCGTCAAGAAATATCAGGCCATGCAGACCGTTGCTTGCGCTGACGGCCGGGTTCGGGGGCTGCTGCAGTTTTACGGGGCAAACCGTACAGGTCGTTGGGCGGGACGCCTGGTGCAGGTCCACAATTTGCCCAAAAACAAAATGGAGACGCTGGAACTTGCCCGGCAGCTCGTCCGGGATCGGAATGTCGGCATGCTCAAATTTGTTTACGGTAACGTGCCAGATACCCTTTCCCAGCTGATCCGGACCGCATTCATAGCCCCGGACGGGAAAAAGCTTCTGGTCGCAGACTTCTCGGCGATCGAGGCCCGGGTGCTTGCCTGGCTGGCCGATGAGCAATGGCGGCTGGAGGTATTCGCAGGACATGGCAAGATTTACGAAGCCTCGGCGTCGCAGATGTTCGGGATCCCGCTGGAGATGATCGACAAGGAGCTCCGGCAAAAGGGCAAAGTTTCGGAGCTCGCCCTGGGATATCAGGGCGGGAAAGGCGCGCTGATTAGCATGGGCGCCTTGGATATGGGGCTTTCAGAGGCCGAGCTTCCGGAGATCGTCCTTCGCTGGCGTAATGCTAATCGACGGATTTGCGATCTGTGGTACAGCCTGGAGGCAGCAGCCATCGAAGTGATGGAGACAGGGCAGTCGGTCGGTGTCCGGGGGATTATCATGGCCAGGGAAAGCCATCACGGTTCCGGATTGGATTTCTTCACAATCACATTGCCCAGTGGTCGGAAACTGTATTATGTGGAACCGACGCTTGCACTGAACGACTTTGGCAAACAGGCGCTTCACTATAAAGGCCCCGATCAGCAAACAGGCAAATGGACGACGATATCAACCTATGGGGGCAAGCTTGTGGAAAATATCGTGCAGGCGATCGCCCGGGACTGCTTGGCTGTCACGCTAATGCGAGTGGAGCAAGCAGGATATGACACCGTTCTGCACGTTCACGACGAAATAGGCGTCGAATCGGATCGGCCGGAGGAATTGGATCGAATCCTGGAGATCATGGCGCAGCCGATCGCTTGGGCGCCGGGGCTCCCGTTGAAGGGAGCCGGCTTTGTCACAGATTTCTATATGAAGGATTGATACTGATGGATGTCGTTATAAATGAGAAAGCTCGGGGGGCGCTGAATCGACTGGCAGCATTACCGGGAATGGCCGATGTCAAAGAGCAGGTAGAGCAGATGATTCAATACCGGCGAGTCGCCGCACTGCGCAAGCAGAACCGACTCAAGGCCCTACCACAATCAAACCACATGGTATTCACCGGGAACCCCGGTACTGGCAAAACAACAGCGGCACGTTTGATCGGAGAGGCGTTTGCCGAGATAGGCCTGCTGACTCGCAGAGGTAGTGCTGTTCCATTCGTAGAGATCAACCAGGGAACCATAGCCGAGGCACATGTAGGCGCTTCGGAAAAAAAAGTAGCCAGCAAATTCAAGGAAGCCAGAGGCGGGGTGCTCTTCATCGATGAAGCCTATGCATTTATCGGAAAGGCCGATCACCGGCACGATGAAAAGGTTATAGCTGCAATGGTGCAACAGATCGAGGACCTGCGCGAGGAGGTTGTCGTGATTGCTGCTGGGTATCCGAAAAATATGGCGGAATTCCTCTCGTTCAATCCTGGGCTTGCTTCAAGATTCCCAACAACCATTCATTTTCCTGATTACAGCGTGCCTGATCTCATTCGGATTGCTCAGCAAATGCTGTTGGATCAGGAATACCAGGCAACGCCAGAATACCTCGACGCTTTGGCAAGCGTCATGTGGATTGAGAAGAGCCAGCCGAATTTCGGCAATGCACGTACCGTTCGCAACCATATCGAACGTTCGATCCGGAAGCAGTCTATCCGTGTTTCCCGAATCCCCCAGCCTTCCCGTAAGGATTTAGCAACTCTGCTGCCTGAAGATTTGGTTCACTCGGTTCATGATGTCCAGTCAGCTGAGAAGCTAGCTTTGCAACGCACTATACAAGAAGCGCAGCACCGGCTGCTAGAGATAGATTTGAAGGAGATTTTGAAGCCTCAAAGAGGATGATCGAGCCAGGAGGTGGCGGACGATATGGCTCCGCGCGTAAGCGAGAAACCCGGTACGCCTATTCCTAAACGGGAAAACGAATTGAAAACAAAAGGATACGGCCAGGTGATCGAGTACCGGTTATCGGATGAAGAACTTGAAAAATATCGGGCTTTACCAGTCCCGGATAAAAAGGAGAAACCGCCGGTAAACGTCCGAATCGGAGGCATGTCCTCGGAGGAGCAGCGCCGGCGGGCGAAAATGAGATATTCGAAGGAGGAGAACGGCATGCCCGTTGTAAAGGACGGCCCATCTTGCGGACTTACAAAGGAGCTTTTGATCGAGCAGGTTGCAAACGGCGAAACACTCTCCAGCATCGAGAAAGCCTGGGGAATTAGATATAACGGTCTTCAATATTGGGTCAAGAAGTGGGGCCTAAAGGGGATCAATCCGGAAAAGGCTAAGGCTTTGCAGGCAGAAATCGATCCACCGGCAAAGTCAGAAGCTTCTGCCCCTGCAGACGATGCGACCCGTGTTCGTGCGGAGCTCGATCAAGCAATGAGCAAGGTTTACGACCTTGAAAGGAAGCTCTCGCTATCCCGCGAGGCGAACAGCGCACTTAAAGACGAGTACGATCGGCTGCAACGGGAGAGAGACGAATACAAGCGAGCGGTAGAGGAACTGGAGGAGCAAGCGGCTGGTCATGATGAGCTTCTGGATTTATTGAACAAAACGAAAAGCAGATTGAATGAGCTGGAAGGCGAATATGCAACGCTCGCAACCCAAATATCTGCGGAGGCTGAGAAGCCGAGCACTATCGACCTTGTTAACCATCCTCCGCATTACAACCGAGGCGGTATTGAGTGTATCGATGCGATCGAGGCGGCGACAACAGGCCTTTCTGGTCCCGAAGCTTACAATACCGGGGCCGCGATCAAATACCTCTGGCGCTGGAAATGGAAGAACGGAAAGGAAGATTTGCAGAAAGCAGCCTGGTACATCAATCGTTTGATGGGTGGCGAAATCAATGAAGGCTAAGGATGATCCGATTTTTCAAGATATTCCATGGGAGTTCATTTTCGATGAACACGGCGAGCTGATCGGCGAGGTCTACTTGGCCTTGCCGGACCCGCCGACTCGTAAACGGAAAGGCAAACACAAGCTTTGGGAGGCGAACGGAAATGAAGTGGGAAGCTTTTGAATGTGATGATTGCAAGCTGAGGTTTGCACTCGAGCAGGATCCAGGGGACGAGATTGAGGAACCATCCTGCCCGGGTTGCGGTAGCTCGTATTGCGGCCCCGTGGAATATTGTGGCCCGGTAGATGTCAGAATGGCTGAGCAGTTAGAAGAGCATTCCCCGTTGCACGAAATTTTCATGATCGCCGGCCAGCTGCCTGCCGAAGTTTTAAAAGACATAAGTCAAAGGATTGGCGATTGGTTGGCAACGGGCGGTAAGGAGACGGACGAATATATCGAACAGCAGCTGAGATTCGCCCAAAAATTTGTTCAATCTTGATATAACACGCAGGAGGCAGGCGTCATGCAATTTGATAGACAACTAACCATATCCGCCGCCGGCAGCCGGCACTCGACAAACTGGCAGCCTCAGTCCATCTACTGGTCCGACTTGGTGGAACGGCTGCGGATCGCAACGCGCGGCACGGAGACGCTGGCCGAATACCTGGCCATGCCGAAGTCCAAACAGGACGATCTGAAGGACGTCGGGGGCTTCGTCGGCGGCTCCCTCGCCGGCGGCCGTCGTAAAGCCGGGGCGGTGACAGGACGGGACGTGCTGACGCTGGACCTGGACAATATCCCCGCAGGCGGTACGGCTGACGTGCTGCGCCGCCTGGACGGCTTGGGCTGCGCGTATGCGGTGTACAGCACCCGGAAGCATGAGGAGGCGAAGCCCCGGCTCCGGGTGCTGGCCCCGCTGGATCGAACGGTGACCGCCGATGAATATGAGCCGCTGGCACGTAAGCTGGCGGCCATCATTGGCATAGGGTTTTGTGACCCGACGACGTTCCAAGCGACGCGGCTCATGTACTGGCCGAGCTGCTGCGCGGACAGTCAGTATGTATTCTTGTACGGTGATAAGCCGTTTCTTTCGGCTGACGGCCTGCTTGCAATGTACACGGATTGGCGGAACATCACGGAGTGGCCGCAGGTGCCTGGAACTAATCAGACGCACGTCCGGCTCGCGGCGAAACAAGGAGATCCGACGGAAAAGCCGGGGATCGTAGGGGCGTTCTGCCGGGTGTACGATGTGCCGGCAGCCATCGAGGCGTTCTTGCCGGGATTGTATATTCCGACGGATGACGGCAGCGGACGCTTAACCTACGCCGGCGGATCCACGACGGGCGGCGCCATTATTTATGATGACGGCGCATTTCTTTATTCGCACCATGCCACGGATCCGTGCGGGGGCCGCCTGGTTAACGCGTTCGACCTGGTACGGCTGCATAAGTTTGGCGACCAGGACGACGAAGCAAAGCCAGGAACGCCGACGAACAAGCTGCCGTCCTACACGGCCATGACGACGTTCGCCATGCAGCAGGAGCCGGTTGCCGGGTTGCTTAAGCAGGAGCGATATGAAAAGGCAGTGGAGAGTTTTGCGGACTCCGGAGTAGTCGCTGCAGGGTCTGCGGCGGACTCGGACAATTTGGACTGGATGCAGCGTCTGGAGATCAACAGCAACGGCATTTACCTAAAAACAGTCGACAATATCCTGATCATCCTGGAGCATGATCCCGCGCTGAAAGGGAAGATTGCTTTCGACGAGTTTGCGAATCGGGGGCTTGTGCTTGGCCCGCTGCCGTGGGACCCGCGGGAGGATCGGCGGCCATGGGGGACATCGGACGACGCTGGGATCTACCACTATATCGAAAAGGTGTACGGGATCGGCGTGGAAACGAAGTTATCTCATGCCTTGACGATCGTATCGCACAAACATCGGTTTAACGACGTGCAGCAGTACCTGGAAGGGCTGCAGTGGGACGGCATTCCTCGACTGGATACTATTTTTACGGATTACCTGGGCGCAGAGGACAACGTGTATACCCGAGCCGTGGCGCGGAAGTCGCTAACGGCTGCCGTTGCCCGGGCAATGCAGCCAGGGGTCAAATACGATTATATGCCGATTTTGGCCGGGCCGCAGGGGCTCGGGAAATCGACCTTCTTGCGGCTGCTGGGAAAGAACTGGTACAGCGACAGCTTAACGACCTTTGAGGGTAAGGACGCCATGGAGCTGATCCAAGGCATCTGGATCAACGAGGTCGGCGAGCTGACGGGGATGTCGAAGTCCGAAAGCAACGCTGTCAAGCAGTTCCTCTCCCGGACAGAGGACATTTTCCGGGAGGCCTACGGAAAGCGCACGATGCCGTATCCGCGGCGCTGCGTATTCTTCGGAACGACCAATGATAGCGAATTTCTGAGGGACCGGACGGGGAACCGGCGCTTTTGGCCGATCGATGTCGGGGTCCAGGCGCCTACGAAAAGTGTCTTTCGGGATCTGGAGGCGGAAGTCGATCAGATTTACGCTGAGGCCTTTTTGCGGTGGCAGTTAGGAGAACCCTTGTATCTTACAGGAGAAGCCGAAGAGCTGGCGAAGAATCAGCAGGAAGCACACAGAGAAACCAGCGTTAAAGAAGGAATCATTCGGGCATTCGTTGAGCGACCTGTTCCGGAGGATTGGCAGAAACGTGATATACCGACGCGGCTGATGTACTGGAGTGGCGAGTTCGGGAAGCCCCATGAAGGGGCGGCGGGGCCCCGGGACCGGATATGCGCCGCAGAGATTTGGTGCGAATGCTTCCGATCGGACATTAAATACATCAAACAAACGGATACCCGGGAAATCAACGGTATTCTGGCGACATTACCTGGCTGGGAAGAGTATAAAGGGTGGTTCGGCCCATACAACTGGCAGCGAGGCTTCAGGAGAAAATGACTTGGACAGCTTGGACAGAATGCCTTGGACAGTTCGCGAAGTGTCCAAAATCTGAATTGGACAGATTTGAAAGTGTCCAACCCACTGTCCAAGCAAGTGTCCAACGGTTAAAACCGCTATATATCTATATTTATTACTATTATTGGACACTTTGGACACTTAACTAATTAAAGATAAAAAACAAAGAAAATAGAGAGAATAGAGGATTATATATAACGCCTAAAACGCCTAATTTATAAAAAGTTCCGCGCACGTAGGCGCGCACGCGTAACACATTGCAAGGAGGTTTGTCAAGCATGAGAGAACGAGATATCGAAGCCTATTTAAGGGAGCGAGTGAAAAAGGCGGGGGGATGGGCCCCGAAATGGACATCGCCGGGGAACAGCGGCGTACCAGACAGGATCGTATTCCGGCCCGATGGTCGGGTAATCTTCGTGGAGCTTAAAGCTCCGGGAGGCAAACCCACCCAGCTGCAACTGGCACAACACAAGCGACTTCGTGAACTCGGCCAAGACGTCCGGGTGATTGATAGTCGTGAGAAGGTAGATGCAATGCTTAAGGAGATGTGGTGGGAGGTATGAACGCGACATTCGAGCGTAAACGCTTCGTACCCCATGATTACCAACGGTATTGCATAAACCGGCTTTTGGCCGACGAGGCGTTAGGGCTGTTTCTCGATATGGGCCTGGGCAAGACTGTCATAACACTGACAGCCATAAACGATTTGAAATATAACCGGTTCGCGATCCGGCGGGCGCTGGTAATCGCCCCGAAAAAGGTTGCAGAGGCAACGTGGAGTAACGAAGCCTCAAAATGGCAGCACCTGCAGCACCTTCGGATCGTGCCGGTGCTGGGGAATCAGCAGAAACGGATCCGGGCACTGAACACGCCGGGGGACGTATGGGTGATCAATCGGGACAATGTGGCGTGGTTGGTGGAGTATTACCGGAACGCTTGGCCATTCGACATGGTTGTGATCGACGAGCTTTCCAGCTTCAAAAATCACCAGGCAAAGCGGTTCAAAGTGCTGACCTGGATCCGGCCGCATATCAAACGGATTATCGGGCTTACAGGAACGCCGGCGCCGAATGGGCTGCTTGACCTTTGGGCGCAGGTTCACCTGTTGGACCAGGGCCAGCGGCTGGAAAAGAACATTACGGGGTACCGGACGAAATATTTCGAGAAGAATTACAACGGATTCGGATATACAGCGAAGCCTGGAGCCGATGAGGTCATTCAGCGGAAGATCGCGGATCTTTGCATCAGCATGAAAGCCGAGGATTATCTGGAGCTGCCGGATGCGATCACAAATATCATTCCTGTTGTTTTGGACGACAAAGCCTTAAAGCAATACAAGCAGATGGAGAAGGAGCTGCTGCTTGAACTGGACGATGACACCGAAATCACGGCAACCAGCGCGGCGGTACTGACGGGCAAGCTGCTGCAGCTTTGTAACGGTGCTCTGTACGACGAAGAACGGAACGTCCATGAGATCCACGACTGCAAGATCGAGGCGTTCATGGAGCTGATCGAGCAGCTGAACGGGAAACCGGCGCTGGTGTTTTATAGCTACCAGCACGACCTTGTCCGGATCCAAAAGGCGCTTGAAAAGTCTGGCCTCCGGGTCAGGGAGCTGAAGACGCCGCAGGATCAGCTTGACTGGAATGCCGGCAAGATCGATATCCTTCTGGCGCACCCGGCCAGCGCCGCCTACGGCCTGAATCTCCAGGACGGCGGCAATCACGTTGTATGGTTCGGGCTTAACTGGAGCCTGGAGCTGTACGAACAGGCGAATGGCCGCCTGCACCGCCAAGGGCAAAAGCAAAAGGTTATCCTGCATCACTTGGTTGTCCAGGGCGGCGCTGATGAGGACGTGATGGCCGCATTGGAATCCAAAGCCACAACACAAAATAAATTGCTGGAGGCCCTGAAAGTACGGGCTGAGAAGATAAAGAACGGGGGATGAAGCATGATCGAAAAGAAAGGGCGCATTATGGACGAACAGGAGATTGCACGGATCGCCGCGGAGACTGCGCTGGAATTTTATAAAAAAGAGCAGGAACGGCAGTATAAACTAAAAAGAGATCGTCGCTTGAGAAACACGAAGTTACTGCTGCGCAATTACCGCAAATTCAAAATCCATTGTGCTGAAAACATTCAGGAGCTTGAAGAGCTGAAGGATCCAGATTCCTTTGAATACCTGGATACCGATGAGCTGGCAATTGAGGCAATAATTAAAAATAAAGAGCGGACTGCTGCCATGGTTCGGTATATTGACCAGATGATTGAAATATACCGGATCCTCTCCGAGAAATCGAAGCCTGAGGACCTGCGACGGTTCAAAGTCATGTATGACTTGTACATCGCAGATGAGGGAAAAACAGTCGAGGAGCTTAGTGAATGTCACAAAATAGAGAAAAGATCGGTGTACCGTGACGTTAACAAAGCCTGCGAAGCCTTATCCAGCCTGCTTTTTGGGGTTGACGGCATGCGGTCTATTAGCTAAATGGCGTGTCACAAAGTGGTCATTTACCGTGTCATTTTAAGAATGATAACATGATAGTGTACCAAAAATGTACAGAGACGGCTGCCGACGGGCCCTCCGCGCTGTCCGGCAGCCGTCTCTCATATGATGCCTCCGATCAATATGTAGTTGACATATATTCGATTGGAGGTGGTGTGGGCGGACATGGGGCCGCCCTTTATCACCGGTGTAGCTCAACGGTAGAGCACGAAGGTGGCCGCAAAAGCAGCCTTCGGGTGGTACCAGGTTCAATTCCTGGCGCCGGTGCATCTTCCTCTTTGAACTGCCGTCTCGGATCGAGGCGGTATTTTTTATTAAAGACTTAATGGTTTTTTCTTAGTCTGTCGATATAATTCATAAAGCGGGCTGTCTGTGATAAAATAATTGTAAAGGGGGGATTTTGGTGAGTGCATTTGATGTTGTATTAAAGACATTAAAGTATGTCATTATGTACATACCGGCTTTGTTTGGGCTGCACACATGGCTGTACAGTAAATCCCCTAAATATTATTTTTTTGTTGTTAGACTTTTTTCTAAGTGGCGTGATACAACGTGGGCAGTTAATGCAGAATTCAGTTTGGATGAACTGGGGGACTCCTATAAAAGGTTAGAGGATGTTCTTAAGTTTAAATATAAAGACAAAAAGTATAGTCGACCCGTGAATATGGTTAACAAAAAAATGTACGATTTCGATGTGTATAAAATGATCGTACAAGATGATTTCCAAGACGGAATGATTTCCCGTAAAGTCATGTTTATGAGCATTTCGCAAATGAATGTAACGCTTAATAATGCAGAGGAAAAACTGAGAGAATTACGTGAATTATTTAATGATATTGAAAGAGCAATAAGACCAAATGTGACGAGTTACAACTTGGATGTCCAATTTTCAAAGGGGAAAAATCCATTTTATGGATTGATGGTCCAGCGACTTGGGAAAAATAACGTGTCACATTTTGAATGTTTCTTTCCGATCAGCGCTATTGTTCCTAGACAGAATGATAGGGTTTCAGGAAACAATCATCAAATACGAGTTTTTAAAGAAAAGCTAACAATTAATGACACTTCTTTCGATATAATAGAGGAGACCGCAAAAAGGGCTTTACTATTCAAATGAGGTGATTAATTGTTCAGTGTTAGTTGTTTTGATATTACTCCAAGAAACCAGGAGCAACTCGGCGAACTCGTTAGAGAAACCCATCATTTTCAAGAAACTCAACGAGTTAACAACTTTGATGAGAATCTGGACACATACATTTTTGCGAATGAAACATCTCCAACCGGCTACCAGAATTACAGAATTGTAACCGATGAAGTAATTGATTACCGGGCAAGAGTAAAAGGAGAATTTATTGATCAGGTTGTAAAACAGGGAATGTATGAAATATACTACAAACCCGAAGTTAGACGTTTAGTGGCGCTATGCAGGAAAGATGATGCCTTCAAAGCAACCGGGATCTTCGAAAACAGGTTTCCGATGCAGTTGGAGAAGCATCGTTTTAATATTTTGGGTATTATTGATGATTCAACAGATGTTCGCGGGGCACGTTTTGACGTTAGAATTGAAACGGTAACTGGAGTATCACTAAAAGGCTCAGGTATCAATAATACTCAATATTATTCGAACATGCTTAACTCCGGTCAGTTAACAGGTGTAATTGTCACTTACGATCATGGGGATAAAACAGTGACATTTAGAGTCTCAGTCGATGGGACATTGCTGTTCTACACAAATCTTAGCGAATATGAATGTCTGGAATTCATTGACATGTTATATGCTATCTAAGCATCCTTCGGGGTGCTTTTTTTGTGTGAAAAAAAACAGCCATTAACGTCCAAAGCGAAATAACCTGTACCAACAAAACCAACACAACGCCGGGGGTGGTGATCGTGTAAATGGCGGAATTGCATAAAACGGCCGAGCAAGATTATATGGCTGGGATGAAATACAAGGAGATTGCCGAGAAGTACGGCGTTTCCCTAAACACCGTGAAGAGCTGGAAACAGCGGCATGGCTGGGATCGAAAAAAGGGTGCACACAAACCGAAAAGGGTGCACACAAACAAAGGCGGCGCGCCGAAGGGCAACAAGAACGCCGTCGGGAACCGCGGTGGACCAGGCGGCCCGCCAGGCAACGATAAGGCGGTTACGCATGGATTTTTCCGCAAATACTTGCCGGCGGAGTCGCTGGAGATCATGGAGCAGCTGCAAACCCGCTCCCCGCTGGACATCGTTTGGGACAACATCATGATCCAGTACACGGCCATTATTCGAGCGCAGCAAATTATGTACGTCCGGGATCGGGAGGACAAGACGATCGAGAAGGTCGAGGAAAAGGACGGCAACGTCATCGGAGAGCGCTGGGAAGTGCAGCAAGCTTGGGATAAACAAGCGACATTCCTGCAGGCTCAGAGCCGGGCCATGACAACGCTGCAGGGCTTGATCAAGCAGTATGACGAGCTGCTAAAAACAGAGCTCGCGACAGAAGAGCAGCAGCTGCGGATCGCCAAGATCAAAGGCGAGGTTGCTCTGCTGGATCAGAAGGTCGAGAAGGCTAAGGACGACGACAAGCCGATTGAGATCCGTATTGTCCGGAAGGGTGAGCGGTCATGACGGCGGCCATGGTTGAGAAGGAAGTGAATCCTCATTTCGAGGATTTTTTGTTTGACTGGAAACACAAATTTTACTTCCTCGTCGGCGGATATGGCAGCAGCAAAAGCTATCACGTCGGCCTGAAGCTCATTCTCAAGCTGCTGGAGGAAAAGCGGACGGCGCTGGTTGTCCGGGAAGTGTACGACACGCTTCGGGATTCCACATATGCGCTTCTGTCCGAGATCATTGTCGATCTTGGGCTGGAAGGAAAGGTCAAAACGATCATTTCCCCGATGCAGATCAGATTCCCGAATGGGTCGAAGATCATTTTCAAGGGCATGGATAAGCCGGAGAAACTAAAATCCATTCATAACGTGTCAATCGTCTGGATTGAGGAATGCAGCGAGGTCAAATACGAGGGCTTTAAGGAGCTACTTGGCCGGCTTCGGCACCCGACACTCCCGCTTCACATGATCCTGAGCACCAACCCGGTCAGTACGGCCAATTGGTGCTACAAGCACTTTTTCAAGGACCCGAAAGCCAAAGTAATCGTCCTGGACGACGAGGAGCTCTACCGGGACCGGATCAAGGTGGTCAATGGCACGTATTATCATCATTCCGTGGCCGACGATAACCTGTTTCTGCCTGAGAGCTACATCGAGCAGCTTGAGGAAATGGAAAAATATGATCCGGATCTGCACCGTATTGCCCGCCGGGGCCGCTTCGGCGTGAATGGCGTGCGTGTGCTGCCTCAATTCGAGGTGCAGCCGCATGATCAGGTCATGGACGCTATACGGCGAATCCGCTCGCCGATCCGGCGTACCGGAATGGACTTCGGCTTTGAGAAATCGTACAACGCCCTCGTTCGGCTGACCGTGGATCATGACGAGAAGATCCTGTATATCCATTGGGAGTATTACAAGAATCAAATGACGGATGACCGAACGGCCGAGGATCTGGCCGAGTTCAAAGGCACCGGCGAGGTCATCCGGGCGGACTCTGCGGAGCCGAAAACGATCAAGTATTTCCGCCAGATGGGCTTTGCGATGAGGCCGGCAAAGAAGTTTCAGGGCTCCAGGCTTCAATACACGAAAAAGATAAAGCGATTCAAGAAAATCATTTGCTCGGACGCCTGTCCGAACGTGATCTATGAGCTCAAGGATTTAACTTACGCGGTGGACAAGAACGGAGACATTATAGAGGATGAATTCTCGATTGATCCGCACACGTTCAGCGCTATTTGGTATGCCTTGGACGATTATGAGGTCTCGGACCTCAAAGGGAACTTCAGTTTCGAATAAGGAAGGAGGTAAGGCATGGTGTTTTCGTTACTTGGCCCGACGCCCAGCGAGCAAGAGGAGATCGAAAAGATCATTATCCGGGGAGCCCAAAGTGCCGCAACGCTGGAGCAGATCATACAACTCGAAATAGGCGCGTGGCAAAATTCCCCGAAACGCAAATGGATGAAAATCGGCGAGAAGTATTACCAGGTCAAAAACGCCATCCTGGACAGAAACCGGACAGTGGTCGGGGAAGATGGCCGCCGGGTAAAGTCGGAAAATCTGGCCGATAACCGGCTGGCCAACGCGTTTGTCCGGAAACTGGTCGATCAAAAGGTTGGGTATTTGCTGGGGAAACCGTTGAGCATCCAGACGGAAAAGCAGGCGTATCACGACCTGCTTTCTGATTTTTTTGACAAGGCCATGATGCGGCGCCTCAAGTCAATTGGCAAAGAAGCGGTTAACAAAGGGATCGCCTGGCTGCATGTTTATTACGATCAGGATGGAAATTTGAGCTTCAAAAAGATGCGTTCGGAGGAAATCATTCCGTTATGGGCCGACGAAGCGCACACGGTTCTGGATGCGATTATCCGGGATTATGAGGTTGTCGTATATGAGGGCCTGAATCAGAAAACTGTTCGAAAAATAGAGTGGTGGGATACGACCGGGGTAAGACGGTACGTATTTGACGGATCCCAGCTGATTAAGGACGTAGAGGCTGGAGAGGAAGATTCGCACTTTAAGCTTGAAGCCGATGAACAGGAGCAGCCGATGAACTGGGAGCGAGTGCCGTTCATTTGCTGGAAATACAACGAGGAAGAGCAGCCGCTCGTCGAGATCATCAAGTCGCTGGTCGACGATTATGACCGCAACAAATCGGATAACTCCAACAATCTGGAGGACCTGCCCGACAGCTTGTATGTCGTTAAGGGCTACGGGGGCTCTCCTGCTGGCGAGATCCGTAAAAACATGTCCAGATATCGGATCATCAAGATTGACGATCCTGACGGCAATTCCGGCGTTGAGACGATCAATCTTCAGATCAACACAGAGGCCTACAAGACACATATGGAGCAAGCCCGGAAGGACATCTATGAATTTGGCCGCGGCGTCGACACGCAGGCTGCCAATTTCGGATCCGCGCCAAGCGGCATCGCCCTCCGGTTCCTGTACTCGGACTTGGATCTGGATGCTAGCCTCATGGAAACAGAGTTCCAGGCTTCGCTCGAACAGCTTCGGTGGTTCATCGACACGCATTTGTACAACACGACCAACGTTGATTACAGCAACGAGGATGTCGAGTTTGTCTTCAATCGCGACATGCCGATTGACGAGGAAAGCATCATCAAGGGGATAAAGGACAGCGTGGGAATTTTGTCTGACGAGACGCTTGTCGCTCAGCACCCCTATGTGCGAGATGTACAGGCCGAGTTGGATCGCAAAGCAAAAGAAAAAGAAGAGGCCGCGGCCCAGTTTGCCGTTTATGGCGGCTTAGGAGGTGGCCCGGATGCTGGAGCCAAAGACGATCAGGCTAATGAATGAGCTGATACAAGACATGACGCAATCCTTTATTGATTACTTGAACATTAGTCGACCAGTCAATTCAGAGGATTTGCGGGCTTTGGCGGAGCTAGCCAGGGAGCTGAATGTCCCATCGGATCCGCCGGGAGATCCTGCGCCGGTAGTGGGATTCGTAGTTCCCGATCAGGCGGAGGATCCGGACGGTGATGAGGAGTGAAACCGGAAGAATACTGGGCGCGGCGGATGGAGACGCTCAACGAGGCTGAACTGAAGAAAGGCGAGGACTACATTCGGGTGCAGAATGCCGAATACGACAAAGCCATGGCACGGATCAAGAAGGAGACGGAAGCCTGGTATGCTCGCCTGGCTCAGAACAACGAAGTAACCATGGCCGAAGCCCGCAAGCTGCTGAAAGCTAACGAGCTTAAGGAGTTTCGCTGGACGGTCGAGGATTACATCAAAGCCGGCCAAGAAAATGCCATCGATCAGCGCTGGATGAAGGAGCTTGAAAACGCCAGTGCCAAGGTACACATCACCCGGCTGGAGGAGTTGCAGCTTAAAATCCAGCAGGAGGTAGAGCTGCTGACGGCCAGGCGTGCCAAGCAAACCCCGGAAGTGCTCGGCAACATCTACAAAAGCGGCTACTACAAAGGCATGTACGAAGTACAGCGCGGTGCCGGTGTTGGCATTCCATTTGCCAAGCTGGACGGTAAGCAGATCGATGCAGTGTTGGCAAAACCCTGGGCGCCTGACGGCCGCAATTTCAGCGCGCGTATCTGGGGAGACAGGGATAAGCTGCTCGCCGAGCTGCAGAGCGTGCTGACACAGGACCTGATCCGCGGCGAGCCCTCCGACAAGGTGATCGCTGATTTTGCGGACCGTATGGGCGTCAGCAAGCGCGCAGCTGAACGGCTCATATTGACCGAGGCTGCCTTTTTTGCTGGTCAATCCCGGCTTGACGGCTACAAATCGCAGGGTATCAAGGCATACAAGTTTGTGGCCACCCTGGATAAACGGACGTCGACCCAGTGCCGGGATATGGACGGCGAGGTTATCCCGCTGAGCGAGGCCAAGCCAGGAGTAAATTACCCGCCGCTGCATGCGTATTGTCGCTCGACAACCATTCCCGTTTTCGAGGATGACGTTGAGCCCGAGCCAGGAGAGCGCGCAGCCCGGGGAAAAGACGGGAAGACATACAACGTCCCTGGGAATATCACGTACAAGGAATGGGCCGAGGAGCACGCCAAGGATGCTGAGAAGCCTCCGAAAGTCGAAGAGCCGCCAGAAGTGACGCCGACGCCAGTGAAGACGGTCCCCGATAAGATGGCTGAGATTAAAATACCCGGTCCGGAGCCAAAAGATGTACCGGTACCACCGAAACCCACGGCGAGCGAGCAGCCGAAGCTCCCGAAAGACGAAGAGGCAGCCGTTATGCGGTACATCGGCGGCGAATCTTATACGTTGAACGACAAGCTGCGCCGCGGGCAACCACTCAATAGCGATGAAATGCAATGGGTGGAGAAGTTGGATAAGGCGCTGAGTAAGCTTCCGAAATTTAGCGGCAATGTAACTCGTTCATTGTTCTTTGCAACATCGGCCGGTACAGATGAATTCATGGCTGACATTAAGCCTGATTCCGTGGTACAATTTCCGCAGTACATCTCTACGACCGCGGGGGCCCTATACAATCCAGAAGCTCAGGTGCAGATTTACATCCTTGACGCTGCCTTTGGGGCTGACGCCCGCGAATTGAATCCGGGCGAACTGGAAGTGTTGTATGGCCGGGATTTCCCGTTTAAAGTCCTTGAAGTGGAGCTGATTAACGGGGTATACCATATCCTGTTGCAGGAGCTGATTAAATGAGCGAAGGTAAAAAACCATTTTCGGATCCCCGGTGGAATGATACGTCCAAACCGAAGATCATCGGCCATATCGAAAGGACCGAAGAAGAGCGCGAAGCCGACAAGAAACGTTTCCGTGATCACCTAAGAAAAATTGGTGTTCTGAAGGATGAACAGGATGAACAGGAAGAAGAATAATGAAGCACTCACGCATTAGGCGAGGGTGCTTTTTTCATGCCCGGGGAGGTGAAACCTTGTCACAACGATATAAAAAGAACGTTTTTATTGAGGCGATCGAGTTTGTGAACACGCCGGAAAATCACAAGGAGATCATCGACTTTGCAGGTCTGCCGATCAGTGTCGAGTACACCAGCGAAGGTGTGCAGCTGCGAGTTATTCGTGGCGCTTATAGTGTCCTGATCGCGAAAGTGGGCGAGTACATCGTGAAAGACGATGCTGGAACCCTAAGCGTCCGCACCAAAGAATCGCTCGCTGCAGAGGGGTACACCCTGGTCGAAGAGGCTGGATAAGCCCTTGCCCTGTCGTACGGCGTAAAACTAGGCATACTCGCGGCCGGAGTATATCGGCCGGCTCCCTTAGCTGGAGAGCAGCTATAAAAATCTATGGAGGCTGATGATAAATGGAATGGCTGCGTGAGCTTTTAAAGAAGCAAGGTCTGGATGATGCGAAGATCGAGGCCATTGCCGGAGATGCCGGCAAAGAGCTGCCGAAACACTTTGTTTCGAAGGCCCAGTATAACGATGTCGTTGAGGCCCGGAAAAAGGCAGAGAAGGAAGTCACCGATCGCGACAAGCAACTGGAGGATCTGAAAAAATCCAGCGGTGATGCCGAAGCGCTTAAACAGCAAATTGAGAAGCTTCAGGGCGAGAATAAGACGGCCAAGGAGAAATACGAGAACGAAGTCAAGGAACTCCGTCTCGGGACTGCGGTTAAGTTAGCGCTTGCCGGCAAGGTCCACGATCCGGACATCGTTGCCGGGCTGCTCGACAAATCGAAAATCGAACTGGACGACAACGGCGCTATTAAAACAGGCCTGGACGACCAAATCAAAGCCCTGCAGGAGAGCAAGGCTTTTTTGTTTGTCCCGGAAGACAGCAGCAAGCCGAAATTCAAGGGCGCAAAGCCGCCTGAAGGCGGGGCTGGGGGATCAGGTAACCCAGATACATCCGTTGGCGCAAGCTTTGCCAAATCAGCAAATGAAAGCGGAAAGGCCCCTGCCGCCGGATTGAACCTTTGGGGCTAAATGAAAGGAGCGAATGAATATGCCTTATGTCAAAAATTACGGCAAAGTAGAGGAAATCAACTTTTTGGCCAGTGCCGATTACCAGTCGTTTACGTACCAGGTCGATGACACGGGCGTAACGCCGAATGTTCAGGGCCGAAAGATCGTCCCTGCAGGAACGGTATATCCGAAAAATGACGCTACAGCGATCGGGATCCTGCTCACGGACACCGATGTAACGGAAGGCCCGCAGCCTGGCGCTGTTATGGTCGGCGGATGGGTCTTGGAAGACCGACTGCCGGTTAAACCAGCTGATGAAGCTAAAACGGCCATGAAGGCTATTAATTTCAAAAAGGTCGTTTAATCGACGCTTGAATAAGGAGGACAAACCAATATGCCTAATGTTTTGGAGCTTTTTAACCAGAGAGAGGTTTTGAATTATCTGCAAAATCGCCAGTATCCAGCGCTGCTTGGCGAGACGCTTTTTCCAGAGGTGAAACGGGATTCGCTCGAATTTGACATTATCAAAGGCGCCCGTAAAATCCCGGTTATCGCCAGCGTGCACGGCTTTGATACAGAGGCCGAGATCGGCAGTCGCGAGGCCAGCAAACAAGCGCTCGAGTTGGCGCTGATTAAGAGGAAACTGCCTCTGAGAGAGAAGGATATCATCGCCCTAGAGAATCCACGGACGACCGCTGAACAGCAGTACCTGATGCGTGAGGTGTTTAACGACATCGACGTTTTGGTCCAAGGCGTTCGCGCACGGATCGAAGCCATGCGCTTGGAAGCTGTAGCAAACGGCACTGTAACACTCGCCGAAAACAACCTGAGTGCCACGATCGATTACGGCGTTCCGGCAAACCACAAGGAAGTGCTTTCGGGCACAGACGTATGGTCTGACCCTAACAGCGATCCGATCGAGCAGATCATGGACTGGACCAACACCCTCGGAACAAATCCGCCGCGTGCATTGACGTCGAAAAAGGCTCTCAGCGCGCTTTTGCGGCATCCCAAGGTTGTAGGGGCGTTGTTTGGTAAAAACTCGACCCGAATCGCCTCTCGTGCGGAGCTCAATGCTTACCTGCAGCAGCTCGATTTGCCAACGGTTGCTACTTACGATCAGATGTACCGTAAACAGAACCCCGATGGCACGTACTCGCAATATCGGTATTTCCCTGAGAATAAATTCGTGTTGCTCCCTGATGGAGCGCTCGGCGAAACCATTTACGGACCAACGGCCGAAGAAATCCGCCTGACCCGTGATCCGAGCATCAAAACGGAAATGATCGGCAACGTCCTGGCGATGGTGTACGAAGAGAATGTGGATCCGGTATCCACATGGACCAAAGCAGTAGCGACCGCGCTGCCAAGCTTCCCACTGGCCGATGAAGTATTCCAGGCTCAAGTTCTTTAAGAGGGTCCTTATGGACTCTCTTATCATTTGGAGGTGGAACCTATGATCGTAAAAGTTAAAGAAATCCCGGTAAGGCATAACGGCCGCCGGCACTTGAGCGGGGAGGAGTTCAAGATTGAACAGGAAGCCTATGCCAAGATCCAAAAATTCGTTGACGTTGTAAAAGAGGACTCCGATTCATCAAAGGATAACCCGAACAATGGCCAGGAATCAGGCGGCCAACAGGAGCCGAAGAAGATCGAGGACATGACCGTTCAAGAGTTGAAGGAATTTGCCGGAGAGATGGAAATTGACCTGGGAGACGCGACGAAGAAAGACGAAATCCTTTCCCGTATTCAAGCGGCCTTGAAGGAGTAATTGCCATGATTATGGAGTATTGGGATGACAAATTGAAAAAACCAGTACCTGTATCGCCGTCAAACCCGTTGCCGATGGGCTCCTCGGCCCCCGCACCGGGGTCCATTACGACGGACCAATTGGCCGACGGCGCTGTAACAGCCGAGAAGCTTGCTGCCGATGCGGTCACAGCAAACGCCATTTCGGATGCGAGTGCCGTTGGTAAATCCGTTTTGAAAGCCGCAGACGCTGCCGCAGCCCGCACAGCGATCGGAGCCGGGACCAGCAATCAGAACCTGTCGGCCCTTACCTCTGCGGAGGCGACAACAGGGACGGCTACAGTAGCAAGGGCTATTACGGCGGCGGTTTTGGCGGGCGCAATCAACGAACGAACAAAAGGCAAAGCAGAGATTGCCGCATTGACGCCGATTGCGGATCCGTCCAATACCACTCTTGAGGCTGTGGCGACGCTCCTTAATCAAATGGTTGCGGCACTCAAAGCGTAGGAGGTATTTCCGATGATTACCGAAAAGGAAGTCTGGCCGATCATTAAGCTCCGTTTAGGGCTGGCCGATGATAACCTGCAGCCGCTGATCAAGACGTACATTGACGAGATCGAGCGCCGGATTAAGCATTACTGCAATATCAGCAGCCTGCCAGATGGCCTCTTGTATGTTTGGGCGAGCATGGTCGTAGACGCTGTTCGCGTCGACCTGCCCAGTGTGGACGAGATTGACGACACCGTCGGCGGCCAGGGTGGGAACATTAAGGTTGGCGATACATCGGTATCCGCTGCCGGATCAGGGGGCGGCCTCACCAACACGGCGAAGGCTGCCATCGATCAAGTGGTATTTGCTTACCGGGTAGATTTGAATCATTATCGGCGGCTGAGGTGGGGCGGATGATCAATTACCGCCGCTATCGCCGGCAAATCGAGCGCATGTATGAGGACAGCGCCACGATCAGCCGGTATGTCTATGTTAAGGATCCGATAACGAAGGAGACGAAGCAAGAATTGCTGGCCGTATACGTGGATCAGCCCTGTAAGCTCTCGCAGACCGGACTCGCCCGTAATGGCCAGACCGAGGACGCAAACAACCTCCAATATGACGCCAAACTGTTTATCGCGCCGGAGCTTGAGATCCATCAGGGCGACGTGGTAGCCGTTACACGGGCTGCGACAGGTCGCGTTGAGACGTATACCGCTGGCCAGCCGTTTCCACCGTATAGCAGCCATCAAGAGATAAACCTGACTCGCAAGGACTGGGCGTGATACCGTGGGCAAAATGGGAGAATTTGATTTCCGAGAAATCATAAAATTCCGGGATAACCTTAAAGAAATGCAAAGGGCGTGGCCCGATTTTATGGAGGAATGTGCCATCGAATTGGCCAACCGATTGTTAGCGAAAGTCGTCCCCCGGACACCCACTGATTCAGGCGAATTGCGCCGGAGTTGGGCCATAAACCATGTGACGTTCACGTCTGGTGGTGCCGAGGTCGAGGTTATTAATTATGCCTACTATTACCCCTACGTGGAGTACGGTCATCGAACGGCCGACCATAAAGGCTGGGTAGATGGCCGATTTATGATGACGATCAGCGAGCAGGAGCTTGAGCGCGAGCTGCCCGCCATCATGGAGCGAAAATTGCAAAGGTTTATCGAAAGATATTTAGGGAGGTAATGTTGTGCAGGTGACGTTTAATGACGTGCGGTATGCGGTCCATGCGGCGCTTGATGCAGCATTTCCGCAAATCCCGATATCCGGCGAGGAGATTAAGCAGAATCTTGATCCACCTCGTTTTTTTGTGCGCCTGCTCGAACCAGTGCATACGCAGGAGCTCGGCCGCCGGTACCGCCGCGACCATCCTTTTGTGATCCGGTATTTTGCTCCGGATCGCGCTAATGCAGACATGTACAACATGGGTGAGCAGCTGACTGCAGCGCTTGAGTGGATCCAGATCGGCGGCCGATCGTGGCGGGGCCAGGGCGTGCGTTTTCAAATCATTGATGAGGTACTGCATTTTTTCGTGACGTACAGCCTGCTTGTGTGGGAGATGACGCCAGATGAACCCAAAATGCAGCGCCTTGAACAGGAGGGACATGTCCATGAGTAAAAAAGAGGACCAGGCGGCCAGCACGACAAAACCGACTGAGCCAGCCTACACGAAAGCACAATTTCTTTCTTCCAGTCGGTACACACCGGCGCAACGTGACATTTTGGCCGCGGTGCTGGAGGACGAGAAGACATACACAGACGCCCAGGCTAAGCAAGCCCTGGAGGCGTACTTGAAAAAGGAGCTGAATTAAGATGGCAGGAGGAACATGGGTAACGCAAAACAAAACGCGGCCGGGTACCTATATCACTTTTAAAGCGCGCCAGCAGCCGTTTGACAGCCTGGGGGCACGCGGGATTGTCGCATTTCCTGCGCCGCTGCCTTGGGGGGATCCGGCAGGTGTTCTTGTGCTGGACGCAGCGGAGTATGCGGACAAAGCCCTTGATATTATCGGTTTTAAAGCCGACGATCCTCGCATCCGTCATATCACTGCTGCTGTAAGCCACGCGCAGACCGTCTTGCTGTATCGTCTCGGCGGATCCGGGGCGGCCAAGGCCAAGGCGACCGAAGGTGCTTTGACGGCGACCGCTAAATGGGGCGGAACACGCGGGAACGATCTACAGATCGTCGTCCAGGCCAATATCGACAATGCCGCAGCTTTTGACGTTGTGACGATGTTGGACGGAGAGGATGTTGATCGGCAGACGGTAACCAAGATCGAGGATCTGCAGCCGAACGCATTTATTGATTGGTCCGGCACCGGCACGCTGACGCCGACAGCAGGCGTAAAGCTGACGGGAGGGGCAGACGGTACGGCCAGCGGTGCGGACTTCTCGGCGGCGCTTAGCGCTTTTGAGGCGTACCAGTTTAACATCCTGGGCGTACCTCTGACGGACTCGACGAGCAAGCAACTAGCTGTGGCATACGTCCGACGGCAGCGTGAGGAGGAAGGCAAGAAGATCCAAGCAGTGCTCGTTGGTTATCCGGCAGCGAACTACGAAGGGATCATCAGCCTGAAGAATAGCATCGTTACGTCCGACGGCCTCAAGGTACCGCCAGAAATGCTGCTTTGGGAGATTGCGGCTATGGAGGCCGCGGCCAACGTTAACGAATCGTTGACATATACGGCCATCCCGAACGCTGTTGACGCTTATCCGCGCTTGACCAATAGCGAAACGATCGCGGCGCTTAAAAACGGCGAGCTGGTGATCACACCACTGGATGGGACAGCTGTGATTGAGCAGGATATCAACACGTTGACGAAATTCACGCCTGACCGAAGCGAGTCGTTTAGCAAGAACCGTTTAATGCGGGTACTGGACGGCTTGGCCAACGATATCAAACGTATCTTTGACCGGTTTTACATCGGTAAAGTATCCAATAATGCGGATGGCCGGGCACTGCTTAAAGCTGAAATCGTGTCTTATCTGCTTAGGCTGCAAGGGATGGGAGCGATTCAGAATTTTGATTCGCAAACCGATATTTCGGTTTCCCCTGGTGTTGACGCGGAGTCCGTTCTGGTCGAGCTCTCGATTCAACCCGTGGACAGCATCGAGAAAATCTACATGACTGTGGAGGTGGTATAAGATGTTTTTTCGCGAAACCGATGCAATCAGCGGCAAGATGGCCAAAGCCTATGCTACGATTAACGGCCGGGTTGAGGAGTTGTTCTATGCAAAATCCCTTGAGGCCACGATTGAAAAGAACAAGGTAGATGTACCTGTGCTAGGTAAGACAAATACTCCTCAACGTTCAGCTGGATGGTCAGGATCGGGTACCCTGACCATTTATTATGTAACATCAACTTTCCGGCAGTTGATGAGAAAGTATATTCAAACCGGCGAAGATTTTTGGTTTGATCTTATGGTCGTAAACGAACAGCCTGGGAGCTCAACCGGAAAGCAAACGACGATCCTTAAGGGGTGTAACCTGAACAGCGTAGTTGCTGCAAGCTTTGATGCCACATCCGACGATATGCTTGAAGAAGAAATGCCGTTTACATTTAGCGATTACGACCTGCAGGACGAATTTAACCAAATCACAGGTGGATAATGGGGCCCGGCCGTTTGGTCGCGCTTTTCCTTAATAAAATTTTGGAGGCGAATATATTATGAATTTGCAAGATTTCCTGATTGCGAACCCAGTGGATAATTTGACCGAGGAGGTTGTCATCTCGCCGCGCTTTGTTGACGAGAAAGGCAATCCTCTTAAATTTACAATCAAGGCCATGACGCCGATCGAATTTGAGGATATCCGGAAAAAAGCAACGCAGATCAAGAAGGGTAAGAAAGTCGAATTCGACAACCAGTTGTTCAATCTTTCCATCGCAATTAACAATACAGTCAATCCCGACTTTAAAAATGCCGAAAGTATTCAGAAACTTGGTGTCAAGACGCCGGAAGAATACATCCAACGTGTACTCCTGGCCGGCGAGCTGACGACGCTTGTTGAAAAGATTAATAAGCTTTCCGGTTTCGACGTTGATATGAACGAACTGGTGGATGAGGTAAAAAACTAATCAATGAGGGCGATGCCGACGCGAATTATGCGTACTACGCCCTCCATGAGCTGCATATCCTCCCGCACGACCTGATGGCCATGTCCGATCGAGAGCGCGCCGTAATTTACGCCATGATCTCCGTCCGGATCGATAATGAGAAAAAAGAGAAAGCGAAGAGAAATCGGAATAGGAAATAGCCGAAATAGCCGACTCTATGGTATCATTTAGGGAAATATTGGTGTAAGGAGAAGGGGCATGGGCGCTAAAAACGCAGTTATAGCAGGTGACTATCAGAAAAAAATCGTGCTAAACACAGGAAAATGTATTGCGATTGCAACTGGTTTTTTCAAAAGGGTAGAGCTCACTAAAGAAACGGTGGAAGCCTATGAAGTCGTGGATGAAAGCAATCAGACCAGCGCTGTTAGTGCGGTTGGCCGTGGATTAGCAGGCTCTCTTCTTTTGGGTCCCGTCGGTATGTTGGCTGGACTCTCAGCAAAGAAAAAGGGTACGCATGTTGTAGCAGTGCAATTTAAAGACGGTTCAAAAAGCTTACTCGAAATAGATGATAAAATGTATAAAAAACTCATGACCGATTTATTTTAATATTTTACAGAGAGCCTAAGAGCCCTTTATGGGGCTCTTTTTGTTTTGCCGAAGGAGGTGTTCCATGGCTACTATCGCATCGCATTTAAGGATGATCGACCAGTTCAGCGCGCCTTTACGCCGGGTGGCCAATCAAACTCAATCCGCCATCCAAGGGCTCGAACGAATGCGTCGTCTGGTTGAACGGCCTGTGGGCGACATCAGCGTACGGATCGACACATCTCAGGCTCTGCATGACGCGGCCAATTTAGGCAGTAGAATCTCATCTCAAATAGGGCGGATCGAAGCCAATGTACAGTTAAACGTAAACGCCCAGTTGTCCGGCGCAATGGGGAGTCTCGACAGCTCAATTGATCGACTACGGATTGAAATTGAGCATTTAACGCAAGCCATTCAAAATGGAGGTGGCCCTGGTGGCGGGCCAGGCGGCAACGGAGGTTCGGGAATCAACATAATTGGTGGGATGGGCAACTTATTAGGGATCGCTGCAGGCGTATTAGGCGGAGCTGCACTGATTAATGGGACCACTGGCGGGGCGGCCGATCAACAGCAACTCCAGGGAACGCTTCAGGCCCAGGTCGGAATCGACGAAGGTCAGGCTGCAGCCCTGTTGCAAAGCGTTAAAAATGTCTATGCCGCGGGCTGGGGCGAATCTCTTCAGGCTGTAAGTAATGATGTTGCCACTGTTCGCCAAAATCTAAAGGGCCTATCGCAAGAAGCATCTGCTGCTTATACGCAATCCGCCTACGCAGTCGAGCAGGTAGCCAAAGGCGAAACTGATATCGGGGAATTGTCCAAGGTTACTCGGACATTGATGGCAAACTTTCAAGGATTAAGCGAAACGAAGGCGCTCGACTTGATTACTACCGGATTCCAGCGCGGCGGAAACTACGCCAAAGACCTGCTGGATACGGTCAACGAGTATTCCGTACACTTTTCCGGACTCGGCATGTCGGCCGAGCAGATGTTTGCGACGCTGATCGCGGGGAGTGAGCAGGGCGCATGGAATTTGGATAAAGTGGGGGACGCGGTGAAAGAGAGTTTCATCCGCATGAAGGATCTCTCTGACACAAGCAAGGAAGCATTTACTGCCTTGGGAATGGACTCAAACAAGATGGCCGCACAAATCGCTGCTGGCGGTGAATCGGCCAACCGCGCTTACCAGGCAACTTTGATGGCACTGGGCAAAATGGATAATGCCACAGACCGGAATACGGTCGGCCTGAAGATATTCGGCACAATGTGGGAGGATCTCCAAGATTCCGTTATCCTCGCAATGCAGGAGGGCCAGAAAGGTTTGGGGGATTTTGAGGGGGCAACGGCAAAAGCAGCAGCAGCCCTTCAGAATAATCTCGGGTTCCAGCTAGAAGTGTTCCAAAGGAATTTTGCACTCGGCTTTGCACAAGCTGGCCAGGGATCTGTCGAGGCTTTAATGCCTTTGATAACAACACTTAACGAGGCTTTTCAAGACGGGAAGTTCCAGCCGTTCTTCGATGGTCTAGCGGCCGGTCTTACGTTTGCTGCACAAACCATTGCCATGTTGGTAGAAAACGCGCTCTGGCTCTCGGATGTTATATCGAATAACTGGTCTTGGATCGAGCCGATCATTTGGGGGATTGTAGGGGCTCTGGGCGCCTATCTTTTATTAACTCAAGGAATGACCGTGGCTTTATGGCTTGCCAATGCTGCACAGGCTGCCCTTAATGCAATCATGAATGCTAATCCTTTTGTGCTGATAGCTACTCTTATCATTGGAGTCATTACGGCCTTAGTCACTCTCTGGAATACCAATGACGCCTTTGCGGCAGGTCTGTTGAGAGTGTGGAATGGAATCCTGAATTTCTTCGATCAGATTCCTATCTTTTTTACATGGGTAGGGAATGGCATCGCAGATGCATTCGATTGGGCCAAAGTTCAGTCGCTGAAAATTGTCGAGCAGTTAGCCAATGGTGTTATTGACCAAATTAACTGGGTAATAACACAGCTCAATAAAATCCCGGGAGTAAGCCTAGAGACTTTTGATCACTTGGAAATCTCCGCGTCTGCCGCTGCAGAAGCTGAGGCTGCGAGACAGTCGAGGGCTGCAAAGCTCGAGGGGATGAAACAAAATGCTGTGCAAAAGGCTGCCGAGCGTGAAGCTAAAGTGCAGGAATTTATTAAGGACCGCCAAGATAAACGAGCTAAGAAAGAAGCCGAAAAGGCGGCTCAGAAAAACTCAAAATCGGCTGCATCCGGCGCTGCCAAGGCAGCAACCAAGGCCAATATACCGGGCAGAGTCTCCACGCCGAAAATGCCGACGATTGGAGTCGACGACAAGGATAAAAATGTAGCCAAAGTCGGGAAAGTAGGCCAGGTCGATAAGGTCAAGGGCAAGGTGGATATCAGCAGCGAGGACTTGAAGATGATGCGTGAGCTCGCCGAGATGAAGAACATCCAGAATTTCGTGACGATCAAGCCATCGGTAAACTTTGGCGATACGCACGTCCGGCACGAAAGCGACATTGATACCATTGTCGCCCATATCACCGAAAAACTGGAGCAAGATATCGCATCCTCCGCGGATGCCGTTTATGGATAAGGAGGGATAATGGTGCGAGTTTATGGTGTCGAGCTGAGCTTTAACAATAAAGCCGAGGTCCTGCGGCTCCCGATCAATCCCTCTGAGATCGAGGTCAGCGAGTCCGGTCAAGGAAGTACGTACGATGTGGTTGGGCTTGGGCAGATCAATGTGATCAAGGATCCGGAGCTCACGGAGTACAGCTTCAGCGGCCTCTTCCCGGCTCAGTGGTACCCGTTTGTGACGACGGACGATCTGCTGCACCCGGTCGAGTACATCAAGATGATCGAAAAATGGCGGGAGACGAAAAAGCCGATCCGGTTTATTTTTACGTCGGACACTTACGACATCAACACGCCTGCCAGCATCGAGTCGTTTACCTGGAAAGAGGTTGCCGGCAGCGCCGGAGATATCGAATACGATATCCGGCTCAAAAAATACGTCTTTTACGCTGCCCGCAAAATCGTCACCAAGACGGTCAACGGCGGCGGGAAGGTGCAGAAAAAGACGATCCAGAAATCCGCGGCCAAGGCTCGGCCAAATTACAAACAAAAGCCCAAAACCTATACCCTTCGCGCTGGGGAGAGCCTTTGGACGGTAGCCCAAAAGCAGCTCGGGAACGGCTCGCGCTGGAAAGAAATCCAGAAGCTAAACGGCCTCAAGGACTCTGATTTGAAAAAGTTAAAGCCCGGAAAGGTGTTGAAGCTACCGTGACATTATCCGTAAAACTCATCAACCGCCAGGGGGCCAGCACGGACGCCGAATGGGATGTCAGCGAAATAGTCGAGAGCTTAAGCTGGAAGACGTCCCGGATGGGCAAAGCCGGCAGCTTATCGTTCACCATGATTCGCCCCGTCCAAACTGAAAAATTTACGTATAACAATGGTGACATTGTCCGTGTTCAGTTCGATAAAAAGAACATCTTTCATGGCTATATTTTCTCAATCGACGAAGGCCGCGACGAGGCCGTCAAGATCACCGCATACGACCAGGTACGGTACCTGATGAATACGGATACCTACGTATTCAAGGGCGTCACGGCGTCGGATGTCTTAAAGAGGATCGCCAAAGACTTTAATTTGAAGCTCGGCAAGGTGGCTGACACCGGCTACAAGATCCCGACCATGAGCGAGGATGGTCAGAAGCTTTTGGATATCATCTGCAAGGCGATCACGCTCACCTATAGCAGCACTGGCCGGGATTACTGCCTGTACGATGATTTTGGATCGCTCTGCTTGCGCGGGGTGAACGACATGCAGCTGGATCTGGTTGTTGGCGACGAAAGCCTTATGTACGATTACCAGATCAACCGATCGATCGATAACGATACGTACAATCAGATCAAATTGTACAAAGACAACAAAAAGTCGGGAAAACGGGAAGTCTACATGGCCAAGGACAGCGTTAATATCAAGCGATGGGGCGTGCTGCAGCTCTACCAAAGCGTGGATGAGGACATGAACCAAGCGCAGATCAATCAAATGCTGACCAACCTGGCCAAGCTCAAAAACCGAGAATCCAAATCGCTAAAGGTGAGCGCTCTTGGTGATATCCGGATCCGCGCCGGCATGCGCGTCCGTATTGTCATCTCCAAGTATGGCGTCGATCAGGCGCTGCTAGTGGATGAGTGCTCACATGATTTTGATGGCGCAGAGCATACAATGACACTTGATTTGAGGGTGGTTTGATGGCTGATTTATTAAGTACAGTGAAAAAGGCCGCCATGGACGCAATGGCTGCGGGCAACCCTGCTGCCGTCATGTTTGGCGAAGTAATCAATACGGATCCGCTCGAAGTAAACGTCGACCAACGTTTTACACTTCCGGCGGATTTTTTGCTTGTGCCTGAGTCGCTAATCCATTATGAAATCGATTTGCACCATTCACATGAATACACCGATGACAGCGGATCCGGAACGAGCACGAAACAAACCAAGCCAGCGCTGCCGGAGAAACCGATCGTCATCCGGCGCGGACTTGAGGCCGGAGATAAGCTGCTCCTGCTTCGGGTACAGGGTGGTCAACAATATGTCATTTTGGATAGGGTGGTGAGCGCATGATCCCGGAAACGGATGAGAATCTGCTGGACGAGTCGCTGGATGTTCAGCCGCTACCGTCCCTCACTTGGCAACTTGATTTTGACAAAAAAAGAATAGTTGGAAAGATCGATGGCTTGGACGCAATTAAACAGGCTGTATTCAAGGTTTTTCAGACTGATCGCTTTTGGCACGATATATACAGCTTCGACTATGGCCACGAATTGACGTTGCTTCTTGGCAGCAGTCCGGAATTTGTGCGGTCCGAAGCAACCCGTATGATCCAGGAAGCGTTAATGCCGGATGATCGAATTCAGTCGGTGCAAAACGTTGAAGCCGAGATTTTGGGCGACCAGATAACCCTTCGGTTCGGAGTGGTCACGGTTTACGGCAGTTTTGAACAGGAGGTGAGCCGGAATGTATGAGCACATGACATTTGATTATATTTTGGACCGCATGCTCTCCCGGGTGCCGGATACAATCGACAAACGTGAGGGAAGCGTCATTTACGATGCCTGCGCGCCGGCGGCCGCTGAGCTGGCCCAGATGTATATCGATTTGGACATCAATTACAACTTGTCTTTTGTCGATACCGCATCGGGCGAGTACCTCAGTCGCAGGACGGCCGAATTCGGTGTTAACCGAGCTGCTGCGACGCCCGCTGAGCGCAAAGGACTGTTTTACGGATCGGGTGACGCACCAATGGACGTGCCGCTCGGGAGCCGCTTTGCGATCGAAGACTTGACCTTTGTGGCAAAAGAGCGTATCACCGCGGGCGTGTTCAAGCTGGTTTGTGAAACAGCCGGGACGGTCGGCAATTTTCAATTTGGAGCGCTTTTGCCGATTGATTACGTGGCAAACCTATCTCGGGCTGTACTCGGCGATGTCCTGGTGCCGGGCGAGGACGAGGAGTCAGACGATGCGCTGCGAGAGCGGTGTTATGAGGCTGTTAACGAGCCGGCCTTTGGCGGCAACGTCGCTGATTACAAACAGCGGATTAACAAGATCCCGGGCGTGGGCGCTACCAAGGTCTATCCGGTTTGGCAGGGCGGGGGCACGGTTAAATGCACGATCATTGCCGCCGACTGGACGCCGCCATCGCAGACACTGGTTGAAGAGGTGCAGACCATCATGGATCCGACCGTTAACAGCGGCAAGGGAATCGGCCAGGCTCCAATCGATCACGTCGTTACGATTTTCGGCGTGGCCGGGGTCACAATCAACGTCGAGACGACGCTGACGCTGGCGGCAGGCGTCACACCAGGGCAGGTTCAGGCGGATGTCGAGGCAGCCATCACGTCTTACCTGCTAGAGCTACGACGGGACTGGCACAACCAGCAGCAGCTCGTCGTCCGGACGGCGCAGATCGATGCACGTATTTTGACGGTGGCTGGGGTGGAGGACGTCGCCGGCACATCTATCAATGGGACGCCGGCAAACCTGACGCTTGGCTCCGACGACGTGCCGCAGCTTGGGACGGTGACGATCCATGGCTAACGACCGCATCCTGATTCACCTGCCCGACTTTTACGAAAGGATCGAAGATTTCGTCGAGTTGGCTGCAACCGAGTCCGCCGAGCTGGAGCTGATGGATGGCGCGGTTAATCAGCTTCTCGATGATCAATTTGTCGAGACGTCCGGCCTGCAGGCGATCAAACGGCGCGAGCAGATGCTTGGTATCCAAGCGGATCCAAAAACCGAGTCGCTGGAGTTCCGGCGCAAGCGGATCCTTAACAGGTACCAAACCAAGCCGCCGTTTACGATCCGATACCTGCAGCAGCAGCTCGATATGTTGGTCGGGCCGGGGATGACGATCGTTTCCCGGGATCTGGCAAAACATTTGTTGATCGTAACGACCAACATTGACGACGCCAACGTGTTTAAGGAAGTCATTCGGACGATCGAGACGATCAAGCCGGCTAATATGATCTACCAGCAAAATACCGCTCTTGAGGGGGCGATCGACCTGGAAGAGCATATCGGCATGAAAGAAATGACATGGAATTATAGGCTGGATGGATCTTGGAAGCTCGGGGAGAAGCCTTTCGTAACTTACGGACCGGAGGTGCCGATTAAATGATAAACACGGGCTTGTTGCATGATGTAGCCGAGTACGTAAACAGCCGTGTAGCTAAGGTGGTCATCAACGGAACATATACAATCACCAATTTTGATGTAAAGGCTGTTACTGACAATGTACTGGCGCTCAATTACGTAGTCCCCGTGGCCGAGGTATCGCTGATTACATTGGTCGAGCTGAAAGACGCTGCGGATAACGTCCTGACCAGTAATGCGGTTAACGTGCCGATCACGGCGGACCATTTGATGCTGCAAACAATTGAGGTAAAGGAGGGCGTAATAAAGAATGGCTAAAACAGACTGGACTGGCACGGATACAGTCAAACCGGCTGATATGAACGAGATCGGACAGGAGATTAACCAATTACGCGAGGACGTGGATAACATCCATATTCCGCCTGCCACGTTAACGGAGGCGGGCATCGTGCAGCTTTCCAGCGCTACCGATAGCACGTCCGAGGCAATGGCTGCGACGCCAAAGGCGGTAAAGGCGGCCATGGATGAGGCTTTAGCGTCAAAGCAGCTTGGAGTTGAGCAAAAAGCGAATGTGGTTGCCGCGCTCAACTCCATTGGGGTAGCGGCATCCACCAATGAAACCTGGGCGCAGCTCATTGCAAAAATGGCGGGGGTTATTCGGGCAACAGGAAATGCGACGGCCGCCGACGTCTTAGCAGGAAAGACATTCTCAAATGGCAGTGGAAATGGGTTGACAGGATCAATGCCTAACAAAGGGGCGGTGGTCATCACACCGGGACCAGCTGACCAAACGATCCCAACAGGTTATCATAACGGGGCGGGCAAGGTTGCTGGCGTGCAGTTTAATCAAAATGCGCTGCTCGTTGGTAACACCGTGGCCGGGACGCCTGGTAGGATGCCGAATCGGAGCGCAGAGAACAACCACATGCCCGGACTCGAGTCTACTGTTTGGCCTGGAGATCGATTTTTTATTCGTCCGCCAAACGGCCACTTTAACGGTTCTACATGGGTCACTGCCGCTGTTCCAGGACTTACAGCCGCAAATCTAAGAGCAGGAGTAAATGTTGCAGGACTGGTTGGAACACTTCAAGAAGGGAAAAAATTTTATAGGCAAGATATTTCTGTGCCGCCTTACGGTAACGTGGATCTTGACATTAATATTGGTTTTAATTGGTCGGTAGTCCTTTTAATCGCGAATGTCGAAGATCGAGATGGAGGTATTTCATCTTTTTATTTAAGACATCCCGAAGGTTCTTTATCAACAGGTATGTCATATAACGGCAACTTAACCACTCCAACATTGACAGGCATCCATTTGTACTATAGCAATGGTAATAACACAACAAAAGGAATTACAGTTTATGCCTATGGGCGTTAGGAGGATAGAAATGAAAGTATTTGGCAGACGAATATACGCTGATAAAACAACTGGTGTTATATTGTCCCACACAGGAGATTTGAAGGTGTTAGATGACTTCGAACGCCCATCGATCGAGTCGGACTTTCAAGCATTTTACAATCTGATTGGGCGAGATCCCGAATCAGTAATCATCCTGGAACTGGAACCTGGGCAATACGCCGAGGAATTTGCAACATGTGATGGTTTTCGCGTCAATCCTGAGACCCAAAAACTTGAATTTTCCTACCCGGACCCTAATAACCCGGAACCTGAGGAACCAGTACATCAAAGGCCATTAACGGATCAAGTTGAAGAGTTGAAACAAGCAGTTGCCGAACTAACTATGCTTATGGCCGCAGCACCAACGGCCTGATGAAAGGAGGTGAGCGATCATGCAATTTACCAAGGACAGCGGGCTTGTAAAGGTATGGGTAAGCTTGGTTATGGCCGGGACTTATAAGGTCGAGCAAGTACCGCAGCTTTATAACCTGAAAAACGTAGTAACGGAGGTTGTAAACGGAACAGCAGTATAAACTAGCGCCGCAAAAGGCGTTTTTATTTTGCCCTCGGAGCGATCCGGGGGCTTCTTTTGATAGAGACACAAAGGGGGAAACAATGTGCCGGAAGAGAGGGCGATCGACATGGAAGAGGGAACGACCAAAGCGTTGGTCGAGATACAAATACAGCTCGCGCGGATTGAGAAGACCTTAGAACAGGTGCCGACGCTTACAGCCACGACCGAAGCGGCCAAGGAGCTGGCGCGGGAAGCTATGCAATCGGTCAAGTCTGCTCATCACCGCCTGGATCGGATCGAGGACGGCCAGAAGTGGCTGTGGAGAACCGTCGGTGGCGCTGCAATCACAATTGTAATGGGTGCGATTGTGGCGGCTATCAAAATTGCTGGATAAAAAACTCCGAAAGGATGGATGAAATATGGATTGGAATACGATTTGGACATTGATTGACCCTAAGCTGCTGATTGTGGTGGCGGCATGCTGGATTATTGGATACATGATCAAGCAGACGCCGCGTGTGCCCGACTGGAGCATCGTTTATGTTGTAGTAGTAGTATCCATCCTGCTGACGGTATGGATGCTTGGCTGGGGCGCTGAGTCGCTTATACAGGGCATCCTTGCTGGCGCTTTTGCAGTGTTTGGTCATCAAGCGGTCAAACAGGCAAAGATTGGGGCTGATAGCGATGCAAAATCGGAGTAAGGGCAATGCCCAAGGGATCGACGTATCGCATTGGCAGGGCGTAATCGATTGGCCGGCGGTGGCAGCTGCCGGCATTTCTTTTGCTTTCATTAAGGCAACCCAAAACAGCATGGACGATAAGTTTTTGGCTAACGTTAAAGGCGCTAAGGCCGCGGGCCTATTGATAGGGGCGTACCATTACGTGGACGATTCGGTGACAACTCCGGACAAGGCACGGGCAGCAGCTCAGGTATTTCACAATGCAATCAAAGCGGCAGGCGGGCCGGAGGTGTTTGACCTGCCGTTTGTTATGGACTACGAGAGCAACAAAGGCGGATTAACGCCTGCCGGCTGCACTGCGGTAGCCAAGGCCTTCTTGGAAGAAGTCGAACGACTGACCGGGCGGCAGCCGATGGTTTACACTTATCCGTCATTTATCAGCCGGTTTAGTGGCTTGAAGGATTATCCGCTTTGGATCGCAAGGTACAGCAATCAAGCGCCGGCGGACGCGGCGGGGTGGAACCGCTGGGAGTTTTGGCAGTACAGCGACGGCACTCTTGGTGGCGAGCTCCCGGGCGGCGGGCGCAAAGTGCCGGGGATCTCTGGCCCGGTCGATCTCAATGAATTTGACGGTACGGTCGACGAGCTGCGGCGCAGGTATGGTAAAAAACAATCGGGAAAGGATGGAGAGAAGATGTCTGAACGTGATATTAACAAAGTAAGCGCCTGGGCGGCCGAAGCTTGGGACACAATGACGAAGAACGGATATGTTGATGGGACGCGGCCGGGGGATACGATGACGCGGGAAGAAGGAGCGGTAATTCTTAACCGGCTGCGGACAAACCTGCTGCAGCTGATCGCCGGCAATACAGGGCGCATTGCTGAGCTCGAACGGCAGCTGGAGCAAATCGAAAAAGAAAAATAATCTTGTGCCCTGCTGACCTCAGTTGGCAGGGCGATGATCCATTTATAATTACTTATAAAATAAATGACACATGCATTGTGAAAATAATCAACATTTTTTGTTGACTCAGAAGGACAAGTTGTGTTAATATGTAAATATAGGAAATACCATCTCCAGCTAATTTAATATAGGGAGGAGGGAGCATCCATGTTAACTCTGTTCGGTAAATTTTGCCGGAAATTGAGAATTGATAATGGAGAGTTGCTGAAGGAAATGGCCGATAAATTGAATGTTACATCATCCTATTTGTCAGCCGTCGAAACAGGCAAGCGGAATATCCCTCATGATTGGCTCGAAAAAATTACCAATCTGTATGAGCTCGATATTGAGCAGGTCGAGAAATTGAAATCTGCAATCGAGGGCTCTCAACTATCTGTAAAAATCGACTTGCAAGAAGCCAGTAGCAAAGACAGAAATCTGGTAATGTCATTTGCTCGAGAATTTAAGGAACTGGATGAAAATGAAAAATCAAAGATTTGGAATATTCTCCAGAGAAGAAATGCAGGGGAGGTGGATTAGTGAGTATTTATGAAGCCTCTCCGCTATCAAGAAAAGATATTCGAAACTTTGTGAATGATATTCGTAAAGTTATGGGTCTAACCGACACTAGGTATTTCCCGATCAGGGAATTTCTAGAATTTGTTATGCCTCAGATGGACGAAAACTTTGTTTTAGAGATACTGCCCAAACATGAAATGGGTTCGAATCATGGTTTGGCTTATCCCGAAGATAAGGTTATAAAACTGAGGGAAGATGTCTATGATGGAGCAGTAGCAGGTAAACCGAGAGATCGGCTTACCATGGCACACGAAATCGGACATTATTTTCTACATACGAAAGAAAGAATCTCGTTTGCTAGAAATAGGGAGAAGTCAGGGCAATTACCTGCATACCGGGACCCGGAGTGGCAAGCAAATGCCTTTGCCGGAGAACTACTTGCTCCACCTCATATAATTCAAGGGATGTCCGTTTTTGAAGTAATGCAGAACTGCGGTGTTTCACAAGATGCTGCTCGTATACAATTGAAATCAATAAATAAGTAAGTGATAACCTGTGTTAAAAGGAGGGAAACAAATATGCAGAGCAAAAAAAATAACTCTCGAAGTTGCCGAGAGCCTACAGTTTGTAGTTAAATTCTACACAAGAGTGTGCGAACCACTACAATATTGACTTAAACAAACATTGACAGCGATATTGTAACACACATATCATCTCTCGGCAATAAATTTATAAAAGAGGATGATGTGTTAATGAATAGTAATAGTAATCATAAAGTTGTATGGAATGAAAGATTGGGATGTTATGGGATTTGGAGAGCTTGGAGGAAACATCCAAAAAGCCAACAAATTCTTTGGGCAAGAAACTATGGGAAGAAGGCTTGGTTTATTCCTATGGATGAATTGGAACGCGAAGGTGCTTAAATAAATAAAAATGGTCCGAGTGGTTCCGGATCGTTTTTTTATTTATTTACAAGAATAATATTATAATGTAAAATAAAAGCAACATATACGGAAATACCGTTGTGCAATCCGAAAGCATCGGTAAATAAAAGGATCCGCTGGCAATCTGCTGGAGGATCCTTTTATTGTAATTGATAAACGAACGTATGTTTGTATATAATAAGAACAAATGTTCTGAATGGAGGATTGTTGTTATGGCGACAAAACTGGAGGGAAATGGCCTGTTTGAATCATCCCGGATGATGCTGCCGGAACATCGCGAAGCATACAACCGATACATGATCCACAAGGACCCGAGGCCGAAGCCGGTAATTGATGAGCAGGAGTGGCAACAGATCGGGCAGGCATTACAGGATTCATTTAACCAACATGTTCCCGTTACGCTCCAGCTATACGATTCATACGAGGATAAGCATGTGACCGGATTTGTCACCGTGATTAACATGTTTACGAAGGAAATTAAATTACGTTACGATGATGATTGGGATTGGATTAAATTCGGGGACATCATTTCCGCAAGCATATAAAAATCTCCGCTGGCTTTATGCCGGCGGAGATTTTCTCTTCTATTATATATTAAACTCTTCCCAGCCCGGATCCGGAGGATCGAGACCGACAATTTCCAGGTCTGCCGCTTCAATGACCAACTTTGCCTCGCCTGTGCTAACAAGAGCACCGATCCGGAGCTCGCCGGAAATAAGCTGGAACGTTCCAACGTCCAACACGATACCACCACGGCCACCGAAACCACTCTTATGACCATCAGCAATACGCACCGGCAATCCGGGTGTAAGGTCTTCAAATTTCAAACGATATTCCTCCTTGGTGTTTGCCCCCTTTAAGCAAAAGGGGCAAAAAAGGGGCAAACTTTTTTCTAAACTTGATTAATGTTTGACCACCACAGACTAGGAGAAAAATCGAAAAACCGTTAATCTATAAGGTTTTATGCCCAAATTGAACACCACAGACTAGGGGCGGTACCAGCCTTCCAAGCTGGTAGCGTGGGTTCGATTCCCATCACCCGCT
>NZ_JAVLSX010000025.1:0-35237 GCF_031583795.1 Paenibacillus sp. VCA1
TTAACAGAGGTTGGGATAATATAACCATGATGAATCGATTTTTGATTGCATGTAGCCTAACATATAATAAGGAAGTTTCTCGCGAGAATTATGAACGACAACTATGATGTGCAGAAGAATTCGCGCACTGTAGTTATCGTTCATTGGTATGACCGTGGAAGCTTAGGATAAAGCGTAAGATCAAACATTTTCATGCTGTCAGGTCTAGACCAATGGCCTCTGACAGTTTTTTTGTATGTGCAGCCTTCAAGAACTGACTTCAGCAGTTCATTTCTTAATGCCGGATCATCCGTTTTTGGATATGTGTCCAGTACGTGCTGCACTTTCGGGATTATATCCACCTTGGCTTGTCGACGGCTCTTTTCAAGTTGAAGCTCCTTAATAGCAGATTCCAGAGCCTCTTCCGCCTCAGCGATCCGAGTTGCAAGCACCTGAGACCGTTCCATGTATTTTTCTAATGAGTATATCTTTTGCTCTAATAAATCATCTAGGTTTCCGCTCTGTCTTCTCAGTTCATCTATTTTCTTGTGTAGCTGCTGAACTATTGCTTCCTTTACAGCAATAAGGGATTCGTCATTTTTAATTCCTTCAGAATCTCCTTTTGCACTTTCCCATTCCGCCTTGTAGTTTTCCAACCATCTACTTAAACCTTCAAGTATGCGATCCTCTACCAAATCAAAAGCAGAGCTTACATTTGTGCAAGTTGGCGTGACGCAAATAAGGGATGGAGGCTGATTTCGATTATACGGCCGCCTAACCATTAGTCTGCCGCACAATTCACACCTCACTAGTCCAGCCAGACTGCTTGTGATGACGCCAGTAGGAGCAGGAGCATGGGAACGGCCTCCCATTATCTCTTGGGCTTTATCCCATATTTCTTTGGAGACGAGCGGTTCATGTAGACCTTCACCTGTGACCCATTTTTTTCTATCAACCCTCGGTCTGGTTTTTGTAACAACACCTTTAGACCGAGCCTTAACTTGTGGCCTTCTCTTTCCGGCGATCACTCCATAATAGACCGGGTTTCTTATGATACCGTTAATCGTGGCTAGGACCCACACGCTATTTTTAGCCGTTGGTATTTTAAGTTCGTTCAGTTTATTGGCTATCATACTTGTACCCATACCTTGGTTTACATACATATCAAAAATCATTTTGATAACTGGCGCTTGATCAGGGTGGGGTACTAATGTGTATCCCTTTTCTTTTTCGAGTTTTCGGCGCAAATAACCATACGGAGGAATATTCCCTATGAACTTTCCTTCTTTGACAGAATCCATACGTCCAGCCTGCTGTCGGCGGTTTATTGTTTTGTACTCCCTACGTGACATAAATAGCCCGAATTCAAAATATTCTTCGTCAAATTCATTGTTTGGATCATAAATCTTGGTAGGTGTAATTATTTTTGTTCCTGAGTATTTAAAAGTTTGCGCTATTATCCCTTGGTCTACGGTGTCCCCACGCGCTAGGCGTTCGATTTCCATTACGAATATGCCCTTGAATTTTCCATCCTCCACTAATTGAAGGACTTCTTGCATGACGGGGCGGTGCTCAATACTCTCACCAGAAACAACTTCCCGAAATATGTTTTCTGGTTTAATATTTACACCCATTTTACGAGCGAGTTCAAGCAAGTTTCTTTCATGGCGGGCTAAAGTTTCCCCTTCACCACGTGCCTCTGCTTCGATATCAGCGCGTGATTTCCGCAGATACAGACCGTATTCGTCCATAATGTATTTAATCTCAGGTCGCTTTTCTGCTCCGATATCTATATGTGATTTTCCTTGATACTCTTTGTATTTCTCCATAGATTCAACCCTCCCGAGGAGATTTTAAAAACAAACGACGTTTTCAACGTCTCTCATTTGGATAACAAATCTTTTTGCTGATCGTCCGTAGATCAAGTTCAGGACAGCAAAATTCACGCCGATCTTCCCATTTTTATATATCAGATCCTGTTCCTTAAGTTGTGTGCATTTATAACCGTAGAAATCTTCAATTTCCAACCGTTCAAATGGTCCATTGGGATCAAAAAAATAGGTGATTTGTGAGTCCATGGCATCCGAGCTTGCTTCTAATATGAGCTGAGTTGGACCGGTGATGTCTGAGTTGAAATCATAATAAGCATACAACTGAATTCCTTCCGTGAACACTTCATGTTCCCCGCGAAATAATTCCTGTTGTTCAATAAAAGACCGATCCATCTTTCCTTGCAAATCCCTACGCTGAATCTGGTTAAGGCGTTTTTCTGCAAACTCGATAGATACGTGGAATTTTTTTGAAATATATTTGATGGCTTCTCCACGCCGATTCGGTATAGGTAATTTCTTTACCATAAAAAAGGGGACGGCAGCGTACATCATAAAATGATCTGCCTCCAATTCTTGGCCCTGAGTAAATAATTGAGGGAGGGAACGCTGATCTCCAGAATGCCTTAAGACATGGCAGAGCTCATGAAAGAATACTGTACGCTGCTCATGTTCCTTTAATCGTTTATCTATAAAGATGACTCTTTTTTCATTGTCAGAACAAGAAATGCAATTATCAAAGAAAACTTCAATGTTAAAGGTATCTGCTATTATTGGGATCTCAAGGTCTTTTGCTTCTACAATTCCGTTGTTAATGTACAACTCCGAAATAAACTCTTCCAATATTGTCTCAGCATAGTAAGGATATCTCATATTGCACCTCTGTTAAGAATATATGTTCGTAATATGAGTAAAAAATAAAAGCCATTGCTGGCTAATTTATTTATTTCTGTTCACTTGTTGGGCCGCTCTTCGTTTCATTTCACGGTATCGTTCCAAAGCAGCTTCCATTTCTTCAATCTCGTCGGGAGTATATTTATCTGGCCCCCCAAAAAAAGACAGGTTTGTCTCACTGGGTACACTTGGAACAATTGTTCGTCCCATCAAATAATCCACTGAAACATCAAAAAAGCTTGCAAACTTATCAATAGTTTCTAAGTCAGGTTTGCGGCTCCCGTTTTCGTATCCTGAAATAGTGGACTCTGCAAGACTAAACTTAGCGCCAAAATCTCTCATTGTAAGCCCGTGCTCTTTGCGCAATTTGCGCAAACGTGCTCCATCAAACATAGTTATCACCTAAAAATATTATACTTTGCACTTTGCAGAATGAAAATAATACTTTTAGAAACTTTGCAAAATGCATTGACACTTTGCAAAACGCAATGTATTATATAAATAACTTCACAAAACGAGTAGTTGATCAGGGAGGTGAAAGAGTGATCAATCCAATTAAGAGTGCGAGACTAGCTGCTGGATTCACCCTTGGTGAAGCCGCCAAGGAACTGCATATCCCTGTAGGATACTTGTCCCAAATTGAAAATGGTCAACGACAAGTTGATCCCGTCCGAGCGGAAAAGATCGCTCATCTTTATAAAGTAGCAAGAGACAAAATTTTTTTAGCCAGTCGCTACGCAGTACGCGAAGTTTCGGGCGAATAATCTGTACAAAAGGAGTAGTGATTATTAATGGCTGTCCTACAACTCGCACCGCATATACATAATCCCGGGAGGGATGACCAGGTGCAAACATCTAAAATTAATCTTCCAGAACCCAACATTGTTGAAACGTATACTTTCGGCGAAAGTAAAGTCCATATTTGTGACAACTACATGGCCAAAACTCCAGAAGAAGTTCAAAAAGTTCTTAAAGATATGTATTCTGCAGCTTGGAAAATTGTTCATGATGTTCGTTCTAAGGGTGGAACCATCTAGGTTTCACACATGCGGACAAGCCTAAAAGAAGTAAGCCGCCCGAGAGGTACCAGCTGCAGGCGGCGGGGATGAAGGTTGGGGAATGTGTTACTCACAACTAAATATTACAACAATCCCTTGTCCAGAATCATCCCATATAACGGACAAAGGAGATGGTTTTTAAATGGCAATTGGACAATTTGGCACAGCACTCGACGAAGTGCTCAAAAGAAATGGGGAGACACGGGGGGCGGCCGGCGCCGCTGCTCACGTCGACGCCTCATTGATTGGAAAGATTGTAAAGGGGACAAGGAAGCCCACTAAGGAAGTCATGGCATCGACGACCAAGCATTACGATGACGGACAGCTCTACATTGCTGCAGCTGGGGAGGTAACGCAAGGTGCGTCGGTACCCTGGCTGAACAATGTGGACCTCCATAAATCGAGCGTACATATAAAAACCCTAGAAGAAATTCAAGAAGCATTGGACTCCTTACAGAGGGCGCCAATTACGAAGACAAAGGAACAACTGGCCGAAGCAGATATGAAGCAAATAAAGCTGACATTGATGGAATGCGTCGAGGCAATTACCGCATTAACACATTACGTCGCAATTCTCTGTAAGGAATATTGTTTTTCGTGGATGGGAGTTTGGAAGGAGCACCGGGCGTACCTTAAGTCCAAAAAATATCTGAAATGAGGGATTTGAATGCCTAGAGAGGATTTGGTAAAGCAAGCAATCGAAGCTGGCAGAAACGCGAAGCACAATTTACAGCTGATTCGACAGAATCCTGAAATGATGATTGGCGGAAACATTCGAAGCGCAGAAGAGTACCTGAACATGATGATCAATTTAGCAGAAAAAGAAATGAAAAACGCCCGGCGGGCAGGCCGAGCGCTTCGTCTGAGATCACGTCTAATGACTCTCTTATCGTTCATTTTAGCTGAGGGTCGCCAGAAAAGCAAGGGGGGGACGGCATGAAGGATTTCCCACTCTCTCTAGGAGGGATAGGCGCCGGAATTTTGATGCAAGTAATTGCACTCGGTTTATACAATGCAACACCAGCAGAAGGATTTATAGCTTATCTGATCGGTTACATGTTCGGCTGGCTGCTCATAAAAGAGGTGCGCAATATAAGATGAAACGGTGACACGGGCTTTTAGCCCTGTCTTCCGGCGTCGGACAGTATCATAACCTTACTCCTGTCTGGCGTCGGAAGATGCGGCTAAACGCATCATATTTACATAAAGGAGGCATACAGGTGAGCACAATCCCAGCAGATCTAATGAAAGACCGTTACTGGCGGGGCACGTTGCATTTGTTTTTGAATCAGCCAAGGCTCAAAAGTGTCTGCACCACAAAGTACATTGACGTTAACAACCGGATCATAAAAGTCGATGCACTGAAGCGCCAGGCGCAGCCATGGAGTCATTCCGAGAAGTTCATGCTTCAGCTGGCCCTGCACTTGTTCAACGAACGGCATAAAGTAAATTTATCGGACATGGACTTTCTTGATTCAAATAACAAACGCTTGGCGTTTCAGGCCATGCAAATGCGATTCGGGGAGGTCTGAACACACATGAAGAAAGATGTGTTCGCACAGCGTGATATGGAGCGCCGCAGCTTGCGTAAGAGGCTTTGTCGTTTGTATTCCATGTTGATTGACGGCGACCCAGCTACCACGGCAATTATTAATGAAATCAAGGCGCTAAGAGCTCAATTGTTGAAATGCGATCCGGCCGAAGTTATTGAATCTTTCGAGCTCACTCCCAAAAAAAAGAGACCACGCCTGCCAGCGTGATCAACAATTTTACTCAATATTTTTTTCATTATACCACAAACGGGGCAAAAAAGGTGGTGAGCTGGCAAGATGAAGGAAGCTTATTATTTTTCGCACGATTCTAATGCCCGCCATGATCCCAAGATATCTGCAATGCGCGGTGTATATGGAGCAGAAGGTTATGGATGGTATTGGATGATCATTGAAATGATGCGGGATTCGGATGGATATAAATTGGACATGCAATCCAAATACGCATTTAATGCATTTGCATTACAGTTGCAGGCGGATTGCTCAAAAATTGAAGAATTTGTTGCAGATTGTATTAACGAGTTTCACCTGTTTGAATCCGATGGAAAGTTCTTCTGGAGTAATTCGCTAATTCGCCGGATGGCCCAAAGGGAAGAAGTAAGGGCTAAAAGGTCAGCAGCTGCAAAAGCTAGATGGGATAAGGAAAAGTCGGAGTCTGGCAAAGCCAGCGAAAATGCACAGCCTATGCAAATGCATGACCAAAGCAATGCAAATGCAATGCAAGGAAAGGAAAGTAAAGGAAAGGAAAGTAAAGGAAATAAAAAAGAAAATAAAAAGATGAGTCCCGAACCGCCTTCAGCAGTTCAGGACAATCATCCTCCTCAAAAGGATAACAAGGATAAGTATGGTCCAGAAAACACCTATTACAAAATGGCCGTGTATTTTAAAAACAAAATTGACGAAATGGCAGCCAGAGAGGGGCTGCAGCATTTAACCGGGAAGACGAACCTTCAAACCTGGGCTGATGACTTTAGAAAACTGGTAGAGCTGGACAAGCAGTCAGATAAGGATTTAATCCGATCGGTTATGGATTGGGTTGTAAACGATGACTTTTGGAAAAGCAATGTTTTGAGCGCTGAGAAATTTCGCAAACAGTTTCCAAGACTTGTACTGGCAATGAAGAAAAAAACGAATTCATCAAAAGTCGTACCAATTGGAACAAGTAAAAAGCCACAAATTTCAATGGCAGCCCCGTCATCGGAGCCTGAGATATCTGATGCCGAATTCGAAGAGATGATGCGTATGGCTAAGGAAATGAGCACCAACAAGGGTGGGAGAAGTCATGCGTAAGCTCTGGCTTAACAAGGTTCAAGCACAAGATAGCGGAAAGCCTTGCTTGATACCCTTTCAAGTCGAAATCAATGGTGAATGGGTGTGGGATGGAAGATGGACAAGGCCAGCTCCGATTGCGGATATTCTGCTGCCATACACACGCTGCAAACAAGTCGGATGCCCGGTGCAATACAGGGAAAGCCCCGCAGCTTATGTTTATAACGCTGCTGAAAAAAGTCAATTTCGCTACGTTCCGTTTTGGGCACGGTTTATCGAGGAAATTGACATGACTAAGGTGGATGCACAGGAGGCCAAGATATTAGGCTTCCGCCGTGGCGACGGTGTAAGGAATTTTGAAAAAACGAGTTGACCGAGAACGGAGGTTTTCTTGATGAATAGATGGACCGTTTTCGAATATCTAAAATCTCGAACGTTGGCTACTGGACATATTCCTACTCGCCAGGAGCTCGAGTCTGAATTTCGTGGTTTGGATCCGGAAGAGATCGATGGCGGCATTCAGGAGTTTGGTCAACGTCTTGGAAATTGGATGAAGGAGGAATCATTGCATGCCCAATAAAAAGGGATGGTATACGAAAACTGAAGTGTTGGAGTCAGGGTTGCCATATTATATCCCGCGTTCAGACCGCTGGACAGCCAAACCGTATCCTTTCGCGGTGCTGCTGACTAAGACACGCTGTAAAGAGTTGGGCGTTCCGATCCTTGAAAGCGGCCGAGAGTATCCATCTGCATTCCGGTACGCCGCCGCTGCGGGCTCGGGAACGGATGATAATAAACATCGCTTCATTCCACTCTATGATCGGACTGTATCGTACGATCTGCTAAAGGATCATCTGTACAAACATGAAATTATGAGGGGGGATACGGATGCAGGAAGCAATTAATAAGCTACGAGCCGAAATCGAGAAAAACAAGACCAATCCATACATCCAGGTGATCGGTGAGTTCCTAATCAAACATATCGAAGCTAATCCGGATAGCGCTGAAAAGGTTCTTGACGCGGATAAAACGATTGCGAAGAGTTTGGAAGCTATGAAGAACGAGGCCAGAAAAAAACAGCATAACGGCATGGCCATGCTCACGGATACGGAAGGTTTTGCGATTGTTTTGAAATATTTTGGGATGCAGGGTGAACCGGCTCCGTTCAAGCCGGAGCAGCATTCTCCGGAGCCGGAAAAGCCAAATTTTGACGTAAAACTAGAAGATCTTCTGTGAGGTGAAAGAAATGGATTGGCAGGAGTTCTCGGCACACTTCCCGACCCAAATTAGCAAATCTCTTGTTAGATATGTCAATGAAACGGTTCTTAAATCGAGCAGGTACCTGTTTGTAAAAACGGTGGCTGGTGTTCAATTTGCATACTGCACCTACTGCAATAAGCAACATCGTACTGTAAGTCGTTTGAAGCACAAACAGTTAGAACCTGTGAAATGTCCGCATTGCAATTCTTCTTGCCAAGTACGTGCGGCCGGAGTGAGCCGCAAATATATGGTGGATAAGGCTGTTCTGGTTTGGTATGAAAAGTCAAAAGTCAATCCCAAGGCTATTACGGCGAGAATCATTCATGTGATTCGAGACTATAGCGGCGACTTCAAGGAAGTGGAGACGCAATATAATTGCAGCCACCTATATCTTTTTGAACCAGGCCGGAGCTACTATTTCAACACTTGGAGCAAAGTTCCAAACAAAAGCGTTTCATCAGCTTTTGATCGCTATTTCAGCGGTTTCAGTCGTTGGGAAAAGTTCAGATCGGATTCAAATATACGCCGTGCTGTTAAAGGAACGCCTTTCGAATATTCAACGTGGGAACAGTACGTGGAATACGAAAACAAGAATTACGTTTCGGATATGGTTTGTTTTTTTGACCTGGCAGCCCGATATCCATGTGTGGAGTATCTAACTAAAGCCGGAATGCAAGGGATGATATGGGCGAAGCTTTATAACTCTCCAACGCATGGTGCTATTAACTGGAATGGCAAGACACTGACCAAGGTTCTCCGTATCACTAAGCAAGATATCAAAGAGGCACGAGCTTCAGGCCTTCCTTTCGAACCACACCATTTGCGTTATTACCAGCTTGCAAGAAAGAAGGGTCTTCCAATAAGCATTACTGAAGCCTTTATCTTTGCCGATCTTAGATATTCAATGTATGAGGATTATTACAAGATTGCTTTGACATGGGCACCGGAGAAGAAAATAATCAAGTATTTTCTTAAACAGCTACGAAAAGGGCATTACACAAAATCGACTACAATCCTTACGGATTGGCGTGATTATAGAAAACAATGTGAGGAACTCGGAATTAATCTGAAAGAAGAGCACAACTTATTTCCTAACGATTTGCACGAGGCACACCTAAAGCTTACACGTCGGATCAAAATGAAGAATGATAAGCAACTAAACGAGAAGATAACCCGGCGTCTGCCTGACCTTGAAAAGTTCAGTTTTGAATGGAATGGTTATCTGATAAGACCAGCCCGGTCATCGATCGAATTGTTTGAAGAAGGAAAACACCTGTTACATTGCGTTGGCGGATATTCCAACTCATACGCAGAAGGAAGAACAAACATTTTTTTTGTTCGAAAGAAAAGCAATCCAGAAGTGCCTTTTTACACAATGGAGGTACGAGGGGAATATGTCGTCCAATGTCGAGGATATGACAATTGTGATATGACACCAGAAATAGAATTGCTGGTAAAACGATTTATCGCTCAGAAGATAAAACCCAAGAAAAATAAAATAAAGGTAGGAATTGCCGTATGACCACACAAATGACCATCCAGCGCACAGCCGATGTTATTGCCGCAGAGATTCGTTCGATCGACCAACAAGCGAGACAATATGTATTGCAGTCTGCTATCGATATTGGCACGAGGCTGAAAGAAGCCAAAGAACTGGTACCGCATGGGGAATGGGGAACGTGGCTCAAAAACAACGTGAATTATAGTCAGTCTACGGCGATCAACTTCATGAAAGTATCCGAAGAGTACGCGAATTCCCAAGCGCTTGCAAATTTGTCATACACCCAAGCGGTGCAGCTGCTGTCCATTCCAGCGGAAGAACGAGAACAGTTTGTACAAGAAAACAATGTCACGGAGTTATCAACAAGAGAGCTGAAAGAAGTCATCAAGGAAAAGAAGGCTTTGGAAAAGCAGTTACAAAAGGCGAATGAGCAAGCGGAGTACGAGCGCCTTGAACGTGAGAAGCTTGAACGAAGCTTGTCCGAAATGCAGCAGCAGAACGCAATGAATTACGAGCTGGCCGAACGATATAAAGCAGAAATCGAGGCAGCAACGGCATCCGGCAATGATGAACAAGCCGCCAAGTTGCAGGAAGAGCTGAACAAGGCCCAGGCTTCACTTGTAGACTCAAACAAGAAAATCAAGGAGCTTGAAAAGCAGCTGAAGGCGAAACCGATCGACATTCCTGCCAAGGAAATCATCGAGAAGGTTCCGGAGGCAGTTGAAAAAGAACTGGAGCAGCTGCGAGAGAAAGTAAAACGAAGTGATAATAAGGCTCTGGCAAAGTTCGCGGTGTACTTCGAGGCGGTCACGAATAATTTCAGCAATCTCCTATCTGTCCTTCATGAAATCAAAACCAATGTGCCGGAGGAGTATGAAAAGTATCGCAACGCTGCAGCCGGCTTGCTCGATCGCATGGGAGAAAAGGTTAAATGAACCCCAAGGCCGTGCAGATGATCGAAAATGCGCTCGATCCCTTAATCCGATCCGGTTGCCGGATCGAGCGTCTAAATCTTGTTGTATGTCCGGCTGCCGAAATAGCACAACACCAGACGGTCAGAACGAGATACGGACAAATCCGAGTCAAGCCGGATGGATTTGTCAGAAAAGGGCTTTCTTACATCATTGAGGATCCTGGCCGGAAGGGAAGAGGCTTTGCTTGGGTGTCAGGTTATAAGGCGCAGTAGTCACAAAAGCGAAGGGGAGAAGCACCTTGGCGAAAATGAGGTTTATTTATGAAAAAAGGTGGTAAAAATTTGGGATTTACCGCTGAAGCTCCGAATGATGAAGAATGCTATGAATTGGGAGTTGAGCGATAAAATGAATTATGCAAAGGTAAGCGGAAAGAACGTTGTAATTACATTGCCAATTGATTTATTGGTTACAGCATTCAATTACTACCCAGAAAAATATGATGATGAAATTAAAGTTAAATACAGAAATCAATTTGCAAAGGGGTTCGCTAACCTTGTAAATGAGCATTCGACAAATGGAGAAAGCGGCCTGACAGTATTCCAAGAATGGATGGATTCAATTTTCGATGAAATGATTGAAAGTGATGCGCAATACATCAAATATCCAAAAGAGGATCGTATGCGGCCGAAGTAATTGAAATTATGAAACGTCATGGGCCTTGGGGTTAAGGCTTAGCCTATCCATACCAGGAGGGATAAAGAGTGAAGCGAAAGGTAGTTTATCTCCAAGACAATATGCTTGATGCAAACGGGATCGTAATATTTGGGGCGGACATTCCATACCAAGTAAACCATAAAAACGGTATCACGAATGAAGATGGCTTAAACGTACCAATCAATCATATATGGGTTGACTTTCATGTTGTTCATCAAGCATAGGAGGGATACACAATGTTAGCAGGGATGCAAATGAAATTTACGGTTCTGAAAAATGATGACATTTTGAATTTAGATCCTGATTCTTTGTCAGCGCTCGATCGAGTGGTTGGAGAAATTATGGATAATCGAAAAGCCGAGGGAAAGAAAAGTAACACGTACCTTGTAATTAACACGGATGAACCGTATGCGGCAGAAATAATTGAAATTATGAAACGTCATGGACATTGGGGTTAAGGCCTTGGCCAATCCATACCGGGAGGGAATATACAAATGAAGGATACAGCGAAAATAAAAGCGATCAACTCATTAGAAGTCATAGAGTGGTCCGCTGGATTAGGCGAACTGGAATATGTGCTTGCAGCGCGAACGGATGAAAATTTGCAGGTTTTACTGGCTGCAGGATTTACTGGCGAAGAGATTGCACACGCGACGGACGATGGTGAAATGGAAATTGATTTATCGACGTTGGCCTTGAACTATACAAGCGCAAATTGTTGGGATAAGGACAAAGGTTTTTACCAAGAGGAATGACGTAGCATAAAAATGAATCCACCGTAGTGATTTGGCCGTCTCTCGGTGGATTCAAACACATGTTCCTTTCATTATTATACCAAATAATGAGGGGATGAGGGGAATGTTGTTGTCAGCAGTAATGATGGGAGAGCAAGGGGAGCTCTGGCCGTCCGTAACCGAAACAGACAAGCTGAAAACTCGGAAATTACTCGAAAACTACATGAAAGACAAGCAAATGGTACTGGCATTTTCCCGAAAATCCAATCTACCGGAGCAAATGCAAAAGGTTTACCAGGCTAAAAAAGATGAAGTCGAAATCATTGAACTAGCTTTAAACTTGATCCAAGACGACCAAATAAAAAGGGTCATTGAGCACAGATTTTTTAAACTCAGAAGATACACGGATACCGTTATGTTTTACAGTGGCTGCATGAGCAATAGCACGGTTGATCGTTACATTGATAAGGGGATCGCAGCTATTGCTGATAGCCTAAAATTGTGGGGGATCATCTAAAAAAACTGAGGGAAAGTCGAAGGAATCTTGACGGCGAGCTGACGGCGGTTAGGGGATACAGTGGACTCAGGCAAGGAAAATCTTGCCTGGGAAAAGTCTACTGCCCCTTATCGCTGTAGATGCTCGGCCGTGCTGTGGGTCACATGACCTTAGACGTTAATCGTCAAGGGTGCGGCGTGAGGAGGGGTTAGATGCCCCGAAGTCGCTCCGCCCGGGCGGCATATAAATACGGGCATTTCCATGGCCTCCCGGTAACGTAGGTTCGATTCCTACAAGGCCTTTATTATCATAAGAAATTTACCACAACCGTCCTTTAGGGGCGGTATTTTTTTGAAGGTGGAGGTGCTGGGTACGTTGTGAAACAAAAGAAACCAATGGTTAGGCAGCCGCTGAAGTGTCGGGGGTGTGTTTGGGGCAAATGGGAAGCATCTGCTCAGTATTGCTCCAAACCAAGCAATATGTGCGCTAAAGGCTCTATGCCCAAAGTGGGTGATAAGAAATGAATTTTGTTCAGCCTATTCGGGATCCGGAAGTGCTTCAGGACATAAAAGATTACCTGGAAAGCACAAATTACAGGAACTTCATCATGTTTCTGATCGGCATTTATACCGGCCTTAGAATAAGCGATATTTTAAGGTTGCGAGTAAGGGATGTCAGCGGATCACACATTTCGATCCGTGAGAAAAAGACCGGAAAGCAGAAGAGAATTTTAATTTCGGCTGACTTGAAGAAAAAGCTCATCCCATACATTGAGGGAAAGCCGCCGAATGAATACCTGATTAAAAGCCGGGAAGGGATTAACCGGCCAATAACTCGGGAAATGGCCTATAAGATCATAAGGTCCGTCGGAGAAGAATTCGGTTTGACAGAGTTAGGTTGTCATACTCTCCGCAAAACATTCGGTTATATTTTTTATACCGAAACGACCGACAAAGACATCGGTTTGTTGATGGATTACTTCAATCATGCTTCCTCAAAAATCACGCTCCGATATATCGGGCTGGAACAGGATACGATGGATATGGCCCTGAAACGTCATCGTGCGTAGCCTCAATTACTCATATTAAGGTTACGTGAAACTGATTTTTAGAAACGCCAAGAAAGCTTTGATATGCCTGTATTTTCGGACTGAGCGCGAGTTTAACAAACTATAAGATATGTGTAATTTAATCGCATAAATATTACCAAAAAATCCGGGGTAAAGAGAGAGGATGAAGACGATGTTCAATAGGACATTGAAAAACAGAGAAGAACTCATCAGTGTTATGGATGCTCTTGATGTTCTAGGCAAAGCCTACACGATCAAAAAGGAAATCGAATCTGTGAATTGCCCAGTATTAGGGAAATATGATCGGGAGGCATGGACTGTGATGGAAGCAGATCAAGCGCCTGAGGGTATCACAGTCGGCAACTTGAAAGTGAAGATTGATATTGATACCTCATCGCTTGAAGGAGCTATAGAGATTTGTGACAAGATCCAAGAAAGGTTACGCATTAAAGGGAATACGTGCGATGCCAAGTAAAGCAAGGAGGCCGTGCTCTTACCCTGGTTGCCCTGCCCTGACGAGTGAGGGGAGCAGATGCAATGAACATCGGCGGGCTGTTGATCGTAGCAGAGGTACCGCAGCAGAGAGGGGGTATGACGGTAAGTGGAGGAAGGCTCGGGCGGAATATCTACGGAATCATCCGCTGTGCAAACATTGCCAGGACAACAACAAATTGACTGAGGCAACACGAGTTGACCATATCATTCCGCATAAAGGAAATAGGCAATTGTTCTGGGACAGGAATAATTGGCAGCCATTGTGTGAGTCGTGCCACAACCGTAAGACAGCGAAAGAGGATGGAGGGTTTGGGAATGGGTAAATCCGATGAATTTGCCATCACTGTTTCTTAATTGAAGGGGTAGGGGGGTCAAATCTCTGAGAGACTTTGCCTAAGAGACCGCGCGCCCCTCTAATGCGAAAAAATGTCCCCAGCGAAAGTTTCAAATGGGTAAGGAGGTTATGGAATGGCTGAAATTGTAAATTTCGATCACATGCGGATCGGCGCAAAGGGCGGCGGCAAGCATTGGACCGAAAAAGAGGTAAAGGCCAGGGAAGCAGCCGCCCAAAAGTTCGAGCGCAAGAAAAAGAAGAAATTAAAAATTCCTGTTTGGCTGAGTGATGAAGCCAGGAAGGTTTGGCGAAAGACGGTCAAAGACATGGAGGAATTCGATGTCCTGGACAAGGTGGACGAGGATGTGCTTGGAACATATTGTGACGCGGTAGCCCGATACCAAGAAGCGAATAACCTGATTGAAATCCATGGTTATACGGAGGTCAACGCTCAGGGCAACAATGTAGTCAGTGCACACGTCAAGCTGGCCCAAAGCTATGCACGTATTATCTTGTCTTATTCTAATAAGCTCGGACTTAACGCGGAGGCTCGGGCGCGCCTGGCCAAGAAACTTGCGGACGCCGAGGGGGATCCGAATGAGGACCTTTTCGACTAACCCCGAGTGGGATGATGTCCACCCTACCCATAGGTATGCTGCCGAAATCGTGTCCGGGCTGCGGATCAGCTGCGAGCTGGAACGTCTTGCCGCCGAAAGGCATTTGAGAGATTTAAAACGACAGGGGACCGACGAATTTCCGTATGTCTTTGATGAAAGCCGGGCAGACCGAATATTTGACTGGTTTGAAAAATGCTGCCGTCATGTTCGCGGACCGTTCTCCGGCCAGCTGATCGAGCTGCTCCCATTTCAAAAATTTGATCTTGGGTGCATTTTTGGTTGGGTCCATAGGGAAACAGGAAAGCGACGATTCAAACGGGCATTCAACATGCGGGCGCGAGGAAATGTTAAATCAACAGAAATGTCAGGCCTTGCCCTGTATGGAATGTGCGGTGATTGTGTGTATCCACCCGGTAACCCATCCCTTAAACGGTATGAGGACAGTCCGGAAGTGGAATGTGCTGCGGTTGACAAGACGCAGGCTAAACGGGTTTGGCTCGACGCTCAAAAAATGGGTGAAGCAAGCCCGGATATTCTCAAGCGCTTGCGAATTAAGCGGACTTATGTTGAGCATGCCAAGCGCGGCGGATGGTTGCGCCCATTGTCCAAAGACACCAAGAACAAGGATTCCGGCGCTCCGTGTATGGTCATTATTGACGAGTATCACGCGCATCCGAGTTCTGAAATTGTGGACGTGCTATATTCCGGTTTTGGGAAGAGGCTGCAATCGTTGATGCTCATTATTTCCACGGCCGGGAAGGATGCCGAAAACAGTCCGTGCAAGAAGGAGTATGATTCCCTTTCGAAAATGATGCGGGGCGATATTCCTATGGACGAGGAATACTTCGTGATGATTCGCGAACTGGACAAAGAGGATGATCCTCATGATGAAAAGGCTTGGCCAAAGGCAAATCCGATCCTTCAGGAAGATAATGAATATTCCCAGGAGCTCCTAAGACAGATCAGGGCGGAGCACAATGCAGCCTACAACACCGGTGACCCGGATAAGATCAGGGAGTTTCTGACAAAGCGGGTAAACCGCTGGCAGGCGGATAGCGAGAATAAATATATGTCCGGCATTATGGATAAATGGAAAGCGCTCGGAATTGATCGAGACGCTTTTTTGCGTTTGGTTTATGGCCGAGATACCTGGGCAGGGCTAGACCTTTCAAAATCAACGGACCTGACGGCGGATGGATTTGTTTTCAAACTGGATGATGGCCGGTATGCTGTGACAGCTCATGGATTTATGCCGGAAGAAACGGCAACAAAACATGAGCACTCGGACCGTGTTCCTTATCGCTTTTGGGCGAAAGATGACTGGTGTACGTTAACGGAAGGTGCCGTGACCGACTACCGGTATATCAAAAGCCATATTCAAAAGATGGAGAAGGAACAGCAGTGGAACATCTTGGAGCTATGTTACGACCCGTACAATGCCACGCACTTTACCCAAGAGCTTGAAAACGAAGGTTATGAACGCGTTGAAATCCGCCAAGGGGTCCAGACGCTTTCGGAGCCTACAAAGTTCTTCCGGGAGTTGGTCTTGAAAGGGCTGATCGTCCACGACGGGAGTCCCCTGCTAACCTGGTGCCTGTCAAACGCTGTGGAAATTGTGGACAACAACGGGAATATCAAACTATCCAAAAAACATAAAGACGATAGCCAGCGGATCGACTTGGCGGCGGCCATCATTAATGCCATGGTCCGGGCTATGGTTTCAAAAGACAAAAAATCCATCTATGAAACGCAAGAAATCAGGGCTTTTTAACAATTTTTCGATAAAAAGGAGGTGAAAACACTGAAAATCCCATTTGTTTCACGGTTTTTGGAGAAAAGAAGCGACTCCTCTGACCTGAGCAATCCTAAACGCTGGTTATACAGTGCTCTGGGTATTCCATTTGGTAGAAGTATCGTCGTGACGGAAAAAACGGCTTTGCGATCCACGGCAGTCTTGACTTGCGTCCGCATTTTGGCCGAAACGGTTGCTTCGCTGCCATTGCCCGTTTACAAACGGCTGAAACCGAGAGGGAAAGAGCGGGTCAGCCACCGCGTAGCGGACTTATTGCAGCGGTCTCCGAACCCTAGAATGACGGCCTTTACCTTTCGGGAAACGATGATGACGCACATTCTTCTTTGGGGGAACTGCTACGCAGAGATTGAATATGATGCCCTCGGCGAAATTCAAGCGCTGTGGCCGATCCCTCCCCATCGTGTGGAACACATGGAGACAAATGATGGTCATCCATTCTTTAGGGTGACGACTTCCGATGGCAAACAACATAATGTCCCATTCTACGCCATGTTTCATATTCCTGGACTTGGATTTGATGGCAAGAAAGGAATATCAGTCATCCAGTGGGCGAGGCAGGCGATAGAATTATCCCTTGCTACCGAACAATTTGGGGCTGAATTTTTTGCGAATGGGACAAACGTGGGGGCGATTGTTACCCACCCTTCTACCTTAAGCGAACCGGCTTATGAACGTTTGAGTAAGTCGCTGAAAGAAAAGTATGAAGGATTGGGAAAGGCTCACCGGCTGATGCTGCTTGAAGAGGGAATGACATTTTCGAAAAATACGATTCCGCCGAATGACGCACAGTTCCTGGAAACGAGAAAGTTTCAAATTCTCGAAATTGCCCGGATCTTTCGCGTACCGCCCCATATGATGGCGGACTTGGAGCGGGCAACGTTCTCTAACATTGAACAGCAGAGCACGGATTTCATTGTTCATTCTGTCCGCCCCTGGCTGATCAGGTGGGAACAAACCATCAACTGGAAGCTGTTCACCGAAACGGAACAGAGGCGGTTATTCGCTGAGTTTCTTATCGAAGGGTATCTTCGAGGGGATTCGGCGGCAAGGGCGGCATTCTATAAGGAAATGTTCAACCTTGGTGCTTATTCGCAAAATGACATCCGTGAGAAGGAAAACGAAAACCCGATTCCTGGCGGGGATCGATACTTTGTGCCTCTGAATATGATCCCTTTGGATATTCTCGACAAATATTACGAAGGTAAATTCGGGTCAGGATTTAACGAAGGAGGTGAGAATTCAAATGAAAGAAACGAAGGAACAAAGGGAGCTGATGCTACCGGGGAGCCTGCCAGAAGTCCGGAAGCTTGATGGAGAACCGACAAAGATTATTGGTTATGCAGTCCGTTGGGGTCAACTATCGCATCCAATTTTAGGGTTGTTCCAAGAAAAGTTTGAGAGAGGGGCTTTTACAGAGTCCTTAATAAATCCGGATGTGTACGCAGCTTGGCAGCATGACAGCAGAGAAATACTTGGGAGAACACCTAACACATTGGCCCTTATTGAAGACGATATCGGTCTGAGATACGAAATTACCCCTCCAAGTTGGGCTGAAAAATACATTGAGACGATCGAGCGCGGCGATGTGCGAGGATCGTCTTTTATTTTTCAAGTCCTCAATGAAGAGGACGAGGATTGGGATTATGAAACTAATCCAAACATGCCGATTCGTTCAATTCGGAAAGCGCAGCTTTTCGAGGTAAGCCCGGTAACGTCCCCGGCCTATCCTCAGACTTCCGTAGGTATACGATCAGCAGAAGACGTATTTCAAGCACGACCGAAGCCTGAGCTTCCAAAAGAGAAGGAATTACAACGGGCAGCGGCATTGCTTGATTTGGACATGAGATTGAAAAAATTAAATCTGTAAGGGGATGACTCATTTGAAAAATCTGATCGAATTGAGAAAGAAGCTTGCTGCTAAAAAAGATGAAATGCGTGCACTTATTACCACGGCACAAACCGAAAAGCGGGGCTTCACGGACGAGGAAGAAAGCAAGTTTACAACTTGGGAGGAAGAAGCCCGAGCGCTGGAAGATGAAATCAAATTAGAGGAACGAGCACAGCAACTGGCAATGTCAGCCGGAGGCACCAAACGTACTCCAGATGACCCGCAGCATGAATCCGAATTCCGGAGCTTCGGGGATATGGTGAAAACTTACCGGGAAAATCCCCAAGATCCAAGGCTGAAAGAGTACCGCGAAATGGCTATGAGCAATAACACATCTGGCGGAATTTTTGTGCCTCCGCAATTTTCTGCACAATTGTTTGAGGTTACGCCGGAATCGGCTATTGTCCGGCCTCGGGCCTTAGTCATTCCTGCAGATGAGAATACGCCGGATGCAAGCATCACATTCCCAGCGCTTGACCAGGGAGCAGGAAGCAATATGTATGGCGGTGTCGAGGTAAACTGGATCGGCGAGGGGGACGAAAAGCCTGAAACAAACGCGAAATTTAGGGACTTGAATCTTACGCCTCATGAAGTTGCGGGCCATATCGTGGTTACGGATAAGCTGCTTCGAAACGCGTCCGCTATTAATACCATCGTAACCCGTTTGTTCCGCGGGGCAATCGCTGCTGCTGAAGATGATGCTTTCCTGTATGGCAGCGGAACTGCTAAACCAATGGGGGCTATTAATTCAGCGGCTTGTGTCACGGTAGCAAGGAAGACGGCTGCAACCATCTCGTATTTGGATATCGTCGGAATGCTTGCAAAAGCGAAACTGGGCGGAGAACTGGTTTGGTCTGCTTCGCAATCGATTTTGCCTCAACTGCTTACTATGAAAGACGAAGCCGGAAATCTGATTTTCCAGCCTAATATTGCAAACCGTTTATCGGGCACCTTGCTTGGATATCCGATCCGATTCTCCGAGAATTCTCCAATCCTTGGGGAAGAGAGCGATCTTGTACTTAATGATTTTGGATATTATGTCATCAAAGACGGTGCGGGGATTTTCATCCAGGCATCCGCGCATCCACTTTTCAAGCAGAACAAAACGATTATCAAGGCGTTTTGGAACGTGGACGGCAAGCCTTGGCTTAATGGGCCGCTGAAGCTCAAAAACGGCTATGAGGTATCGCCATTTGTGAAGCTGGGGATTCCTAAGCCTTAAAAATGATTAGCCCGGGTCCCCGGGCTTGATCTTCAAAAATAAAAAAAGAGGAGTGTGCGACGATGGCAGAAAAAACAAAACACTACCATGTGATCCATTCGTTTGTAGACAAGGATACGGACGAAATTATTGCCGCCGGATCAATTTATGAAGCCGACGAGGAGCGGGCAGCTCAATTGAAGGCGGCCGATGTAATCGGCAAAGAAGCTACCAAGGCAGAGGTCGACGCGGCCATGAAAAAAGATGCCCCATCGGACGGTGTCGTAGATGCTGGCGACGCTTAAAACCGCCAAGCGCTTTATGGGGATTCCGGAGGATGACCATTCCCAAGATGCGGACATCCTTTTGGCGTTAAAGGCTGCTTCAATCGCAATTGAACGGGAAGCGGACCGGAGTTTCGAGAAAAGGACCTATCAACAAACCTTGGATGGCCCTGGGACGCAGTTCCTTAGGCTTCGAAATTATCCCGTGCATTCGGTATCAAAATTGAGAGTGGAAGGAAAGGAACAGTCCGCAGACTCTTTTGTAATCGAATCAGAAAACGGCATGTTGTTTAAACGCTCTGAATGGCCCTGTGGGCCACGCATTATCGAGGTGGAATATTTGGCCGGGTATGTTCTTCCGAACGACGAGGAAGGCGCTGAGCCAGCCACATTGCCCGAAAATATAACACTAGCATGCATCATGTATGCTCAAATGCTCATGCGCACTCCGGGAATCTCCTCGGAACGGGTGGGCGACATATCCGTGAGCTATAAAGACGACGGAGTGGAAATGCCTGCTGTCATTAAAGCTCTGATTCGATTGTGAGGTGATGGCATGCCTCGTGCGACAAGAAGAAGGGCGAGAAGGGCAAATGTCGAGGTCACAGAGCTTACCTATTTGCCGGATATCCTGAAGAAGCTCGAAGAACTGACCAAATATGAAGTGCATATCGGAGCTTCCGGCGATGCCGAAACGGCCATGATCGCAGCTATCCACGAATTTGGTTCCGCTAAAGCCGGGATACCGGCGCGGTCTCCGATCGGAGGCGGGAAACGGAAAGCCCAGGCCGCTATATCCAAGTTGGTCAAAGCCGGAGTGAATGAAATTGTACTGAAGAATGAAACGGCCCGAGGTTTGCTCGAAAAAGTGGGTCAAACAGGGCTGCAAAAAATGATCCAAAACTTCGATAAAATCAGGCAGCCGCCACTCAACCCGATCTATGCGCGACGTAAAGGGAGCAACAAAATTCTCGTTGCCCAGGAAAAGAAGCTGCGGGACTCGCTTAAATTCATTGTCGTCCGGAAGGGGTGAGCGATTTTGCGGCAATTCCAATTTGCGGGGATAATGCGAAAGTATTTTCGCCCGTATATCCTCGTGCGTCCCGGGGAGACAAAAGGGTATGACGAATATGGTGATCCAATCCCATCTGATCCGGAGCGGATCACCCTGCAAGGGCATATTCAGCCGCTCGATGCCAAGCTTACGCAGGCGGAAGGGGGAAAGTACACCGCAGAGGACAAAGCCCTTTATACGTTGTCGGAGCATGCTGGCGGGGATTTGATTGAATATCAAGGGAGCCAGTACATTGTCGACGATCCGGCATTACGAGACTACAGCGACATCAAGAAATATCTACTGAAAAAGGTGGTTGCCAATGATCCCGTACAATGAAATCCGGAAAACGTGGGTCCAAGGGTTGAAAGAAGCCCTGCAATTGCCGGTGATCAACATGAACGGCGGCGGAGACATGCCCAAGACTGCATTTTTGACGTACAGCATATCCGACGGGGTGCCAGGTCAAAGTATATTAAAGACCCAACACAACGGAAAGCAGCTCCTTCAGGAGACGGTGAAATTTACCGTCTCCTTTTTGTCGTATGCCGATGACAATGTAACCAGCACGACCAACGCATTGAAGGCCCGGGATTGGTTTAAAACAACCGGCCGACAGGCCCTGAAGGATTTGGATGTGATTGTATCCTCTATCGGCAATGTCGATAACAGGGACATCACCATCGGGGTTGAGTGGGAACGCCGTATGGGCTTTGATGTGGAGCTACGGACCACGGATACGACCGAACAGGAGCTTATACCAATCGAAAAAGTAAATCTCAGAAGGGAATGAACGCTTTGAGCAATATCAATGACGTATCCGTCGTGATTGACATTCAGCGCCCCACGCCGATCATCGGCATGGGGAAACCGCTGATCATCGGTTCGAGCGCGAACGGCCAGGATTATAAAGTGTACTCCGATCTGGAAGCGGTAAAGGAAGATCATGCCACAAATACTGAGGTATATAAGGCCGCATTTGCTTTGTTTAATCAAGGCGACCACTCTCCGGAATCAATCGCCGTTATGCTTTATAAAACGGGTGACGTTATCACGGACTTTTTGCCGACGATTTTTAATAAAGACTGGTACTATGCGGTGTCTACCAGCAGCACGCTTGCGAATATCACAGCGATTGCTGATGCAGTCGATGCGGACGATTCACGGTTGTTTTTTGCAAGCACCAGCAGCTTGGAAGACCTGGGGAAAATCCATGCAAAGAATTACAAACGCACCGTGGCGATGTATCACGAGGATACATCGAACTATCCGGAGGCGGCATGGATCGGCCGGGCAGGATCGGCGCCAGCAGGCAGCCTGACATGGAAATTTAAGACGCTCAACGGCATCAAACCGCTGGAACTGAGCAAGACGGAGTTGGAACAAATCCATGCGATGAATGCCAACACCTACGTGACCAAGGCCGGAGACAACGTGACAAGTGAAGGGAAAACCGTCTCGGGCGAGTACATCGACATTATCCAATCGCAGGATTATTTGGTGCAGTCCATTAATTTGGCGGTACAGAAGCTGTTTAACCGCAGCGATAAGGTTAGCTATGACAACAACGGCATTGCTCAAATCGAAAGTGAAGTCAAAATAGTCCTTAATCGTGCTGATTTGAACGGCATGATTGCACACGACGACGACAACTTGCCGCTGTATAGCACCGATTTTAAATCGAGGTCGCAGGTGGATCCGGCGGACCGCGAAAAACGTGAATACAACGGCGGGACATTTACCTTTGAACTGGCCGGAGCCATCCATAAAACCAAAATCAAAGGCTTAATTAAGCTGTAAGGAGATGAAAAACCATGCAATACGATCCAATGGACCTGACTGTCACCGTAGGCGGCGTATTTATTACGGGGTTTTCCGAGGACTTGGCCGAATGGGAGAAGGACGAGGATAACAAGACGGCCAAAGTTGGCGCCCAGGGAGATGTTGTGACCAGCAAGGTAAACAATCCTCTGGCAACGTTGACGATTACGCTGCTCCCGACGAGTCCGCAGGTCGCCTATTTGGATAAATTGGCCGTAACGGGTCAAGAGGTGCCCGTATCTGTCATTTATAACGGCGAACCCAAAGAAAGTATCACATGCACCCGGGCGTTTGTTAAGAAGCCGGCAAGTAGGACCTATGGTAAAGAGGCAGAGGATCGGGAATTTGAAATTCAAATGCTTGATCATAAAACCAATCAATAAACAATTCAAGTGATTAAGGGAGATGAAATGCTATGTTTAAACAAAAAAATTACAAGTCCAAATTGGGTAAGGAGTACACGTTCCAGCATCCAGGTGTTCGGATGGTATCTAAAATTAACGATGCCTGCAAAAATAAACACGGCGTTGTGCTCGAAGAGCGGCTTGCCGAGGAAGTGCTGAAGCATGTTATTGTCGCACCCAAGCTGAAAATTGAAAGCTTCGACGAATATTCCGAATACTCCGAAGTCATCAATGCCGCATATACCTTCATCACCGGCCAGGATCGGGAGGGAGAAGATGATCAGCAAGAAGGAGGCCCAGAAGAGGGCCAAGAATAACTGGCGTTATTGGCGGCTGCTGCTATCGGAAATGAATATCTCATACTCCGATCTGAATCAAATGGATGACGACGATATCGCAGAGGCGAACGCTGCCCTGGATATCCATATCAAGCAGCAGCAACGCGAAATGAATAAGGCTAAAAACAAGAAGTGAGCGCCCGAGTGGCGCTCTTTTTTTTATGGTGAGGTGATGCAGCTATGGCCGGTGGCGTCATAGGGAATCTTATGTTTGCCGTGGGCTTCAGAATTGGTGATAGCGCCCTGAGAAGAGCCCAAAATCAAGTGAATTCCTTACAAAACACCGTGTTTGCCCTCGGAGCAGCTGCAGGGATCGCCATGGGTCAATTTGGCGCTGCGTCTATTGGTGCGGCAGCAGACTTTCAAAAATCCATGGCTCAGGTCCAGATGGCAACGGGCGCCACCAACGAGCAGATGGAGGCTACAAGAGCCATCGCCACCGAATTATACAATCAAAATTTCGGCGAGTCGTGGCAGGACCTGGGAAGTGCCATTGCAACTACCAGCCAGATCACCAAGCAGCAGGGCAAGGAACTAGAAAACACCACGAAAAACGCGCTCCTTATGCGGGATGCGTTCGGCTTCGAGATCCCCGAATCGGTCAAAACGGCCAACACGTTAATGAAGCAGTTTGGCATCACCAGTGACCAGTCCTTTAATTTGATTGCACAAGGCAAGGAGAAAGGACTGGATTTTTCGGGCGAAATGCTGGATACCGTCAACGAGTACGCAAACCAGTTTCAATCCTTGGGCTTTTCGGCTGAAGAGATGTTTGATACTTTGGCTGTCGGCTCAGAAAACGGCGCATTTAATCTGGACAAGGTTGGAGACGCGGTGAAGGAATTTAATATCAGGGCGAAGGACGGCAGTAAATCGACGGTGGAGGCCTTCCAGATGCTGGGTCTGAATGCGGATCAAATGATGCATACATTTGCCGCAGGAGGGCCGCAGGCGAAGCAGGCATTCCAGCAAATCATGCAAATGATTGCCGACATTGAGGATCCTGTGGACCGAAATACGATCGGCGTCGCCTTGATGGGATCGCAGTTTGAAGACCTTGAAGTAAAAACGATTACCGCCATGGGTACCGTTCGCAGTCAGTTCGACATGACCAAGGATAAGATGGGCGAGCTGAATCAGATCAAGTTTAATACGCCCGGGGAAGCCGCCGCCCGAATCGGTAGGCAGCTCCAGACGAATTTGCTGATTCCTATTGGCGAAAAGCTGCTCCCTTACTTGACTAGGTTTTCGGAATGGCTTGAAAAGGCCGGGCCAGAACTTCAAAAGGTAGGGGGCGATTTGGTAGATGGACTTGCCAAAGGGATATCGATCGTTACCGACGCGGTTGAATTTTTCGTCAAAAACATTGATGTGATCGGTCCAGCACTTGCTCCGCTGGTTGTTGTCCTCGCTGTACTTGTCGGTACGTTGATGTGGCCATGGATCGCATCCCTATGGGCTTCCGTCGTTGCTTCTTGGGCGCTTATGGCCCCATGGCTGCCATTTATCGCTTTGGCCGTGGCTATCGGTGCAGCAATCGCGGGAATTATCCTGATATTTAAAAATTGGGGCTCAGTAAGTACCTGGTTGGTCAACGTGTGGAATGCCTTTAAGGCTTGGGTCGTCAATATTTTTAACAGCATCGTTGACTTTTTCCGAACCTGGGGACCGACAATTCTGATTGTGCTCGGCGGGCCGATCGTTTGGGTCGTGGCCCTCGTCATCAAGTATTGGGACCAGATCAAGGCGTTCACGATGTCGATATTTACAAATATATCGAATCGGCTGAAAGCGATATGGGATGGCATCAAAAACAGCATTTCCAATACTGTAACGGGCATCTGGAATAAAATCACAGAAATCTGGAATCGGATCATCGGATTCCTCAAAGGCATCAATCTCTTTGACATTGGCCGGAACATCATAGAGGGCATGGTAAACGGGATCAGCTCCATGGCGAACGCCGTCGTCGACAAAATGAAAGAGATCGGCAATAGTATCACGGAAAAAGTAAAGGGCATCCTCGGAATCCACTCGCCGTCCAGAGTCATGATGGAGCTGGGCTTTTACACCGGCGAAGGTTTGGCGAAAGGTATCGATGGCACACAGGACCGCGTATCGGCGGCATCCGCTGGCTTGGTCGATGAAATCACGACATCCGCAAGCACAGCTCCCGCAAAAGCGACCTTGGCCCCCGCGAGAGCGGCCACAGGACATGCTGCCGGGTCTATGGATATCAAGGTAAACATCGATCTGCGGGCAGACGCTTCGAGCGCTACGGTGGCGTCTGATGTGTCTCAGGAGGTACGAACAGTGATACAGCAAGTCATCGAAGAGGCGATTCGCCGTATGGGTCTGCCTGAACCGGAGGTGATCTAGTTGGCGACAATTGATGGCAAATACATTTGGGTAGAAAAGGAATCGCCTAATTTTGATGTGGACATCACGAGTCAACCGGTGGAAAAAGACATCGACATGACAGACCATGTGCAACGTAAAGCGCGCACGCTGGCCTTAAATGGCATGGTAACGGGGAGCAAAGCTGCTGAAATTCATGCATATCTTGTCAATGCGTCCGATACCGGAAAAATTGTAAAGTACATCGGACGGATGGCCTTCAGCGGGTTGATTAGCGGTCTTTCGACGGAGCGCACATATCAGACCGCTGATGGCTTTACTTTTTCGTTTACACTTACCGAAGTGCGTGTTGCTCAATCCTCTTATGTAAGCAAGTTACCTGCCCCTGTGAAGGCACAGGCGGCCAAGATCGTTAATAGCGGTGTCAAGCAAACCAAATCAAAAAAGAAAACCAAGAGCACGAAGACGAAAGACAAAAAGAAGAAGTCGACCACCAAGAAAAAATCAACAACTAAAAAGGAGCCAGTCAAAAAAGTGAAATTTAAGAAGGGCAGCCCTTGGGCGGCTGATTAGGTGGGGATGAATGGATTACGAATATATTGAAATCGAAAAAGATTTAATCCCGTACCGGTTCGATATTTCGCTGGCCGATGAAATGTTCACCTTTGAAGTTCATTACAACGAAGAATTTGACTTCTTCACCGTCAATCTTGAAAAAAACGGCGAGATACTTGCGACCGGAGAAAAGTTGATCTACGGGCAGCCCTTGTTTTATGACAACCAGGACAATCGATACCCGAAAGTGCCGATCGTGCCATATGATGAATCGGAAAATGAAAGCGAAGTAAATTGGCGGACGCTCAATGAGAGCGTCTTTTTGTATGTGATCGAAGGTGATGACGATGGATAATTTTGGCCGCGTGGTCGAGGTCATGACAGCCAATATGAAGTTTTCGAGCGAACATTACAACATCGAAGGCAAAGTACCGTTTGATAACGATCCGCTGCCCAACGAATCTGAAATCAAAATCTGGAACTTGTCCGATAAAACCATAAATAACATTAAGCGTGGCGCGGTGATGATGCTGAACGCTGGTTATAAAGGCGATGTCGGCCTGCTGCTGCATGGCTATATTTCTAAGGTATCCACGACATGGGAAGGCGTAGACAAGATCACGGTAATCAACGTTTTGGACAGCGAAGACCTATCCAAACGCGAGGTCAAGGAAATCGCTTATGCCAAAGGGACACTGGCGAGCCAAATCATCAAGCAAATGGCCGGGTACATCGGCCTCCCGATTGCTCAAATGGAGCTTAATCAGGATTACCGATACCAGGAGGGATATACGGCCAAAGGCAAGGTAACGGAAATCATTGCGAAGGTTTGCAAGGATTGCGGGACATCCGTTTATATCAACAAAAATAAGCTCTATATCCGGAATTTGAGGCGTGGCGGTGATGCAGTCTTTAAGCTGAACAAGGATACGGGCCTGATCGGTACCCCGGGCCGATTCGAAGACGGGGGAACGAAAGGATTCAATATCAAAATGCAACTACAGCACCGGGTTACTACGGCATCGGTCATTGACCTAGAATATTCGCAGTTTACGGGCCGGACGCACGTCCGCAGCGGCTCGCATACCTTTAGCCGAACGGGGGATTTCGTTACGGAAGTGGAGGCGATTTTATGAGAACCGACCCTGCGGGCAGCATGTCCACGATTTTCGAATCCTTCAAAGCCAAGATTTTCAGCGACTTGCATGTGGGCTTTTTGTGCAAAGTCATTAACTTTGATTCCGGGAAGTGCGCGGCTGACGTTCAGCCATTGATCCGAACAACTTCCGACATACCGGCGATAATTCAGGGCGCCCAAGTCCTTGCGCATCGATTATCCGTCAACGGAGGAGAGCCGCAAGTATACAAGCCGCTCTTAAAACAAGGCGATGTGGTCTTTGTAGTCTGTGCCGATCGGGAAATCAAAAACGCTTTGAATGGATCGGTGGCCGCAGCAAGCACAGGCCGACAACATGATGTTAACGACGCAGTTGTATTGGGGGTGCTCGGATGCAATCTTTCAAGTTGATTGACGGGGATATTGTCTTTAATAGCAGCGGCGATTTGGAGATGATCGACGGCGACGAGGAGCTGGCACAATGTTGTGACATTGCTTTGGGGACAAATACCGGGGAATGGTTTCTGAATCCGGAAATGGGGATTGATTTCAGCCTGTTTCTCGGGAAGCATTTGAGCGAAGAGCAGATGCGGGATGAAATTAACCGGGGATTGCTTCAGGAAGAACGCATTTCCAGTGTAAACGAGATTGTGTTTAACCCGGATGAAAAGTCTCGGGTGATGGAAGTCTCCTTTGTCGCTACCAAAGCGGACGGAGAGGGGATTCAAAGTGAGGTGAAGATTGGTGCTGACTGAAAAAGGATTTCAACGAAGACGGTACGACGATCTTTTTTCGGAGGCTGAGGACAAAGCAAGGGAAGTTTATGGAGAACAGATAAACACTTCAGAAAGATCATTCCTCGGCATTATGCTGCGCATTTTCGCTTGGTTTTTGGCCAAAATTTGGGCCGTTGCTGAGGACGTATATAATAGTGCGTACATCCCAACGGCCACCGGAAATAACCTCGACAGGCTCGGGCCTTATGTCGGGATTACTCGTGTTTTAGATCAATACGCCTCGGGCGTTGTGAAAATTTCCGGCACACCGGGCCATTCGGAGGCGGCTGGTTTTCGTGTAGGTACCGAATCCGGAATCCAATACGAGACATTGGAGGATTTTACGATCGGGCCCGATGGGATGGTGCTGGTTAAGGTTGAAGCTATTGAACCGGGACAATCCGGGAATGTGGCCGCCGGACTGGTCAACGTTGTCGTCAACCCTAATCCGGATGTGACAGCCGTCACCAACCCCGAGCGGATCACCGGAGGCCGTGAGAAAGAGACGGACCCGGAGTTTCGTTCTCGCTTTGAATTGTCTGTAGCCGGGGGTGGATCGGCATCTCTTGATGCTATTCGGGGGGCGCTGCTGCGATTGGAAAAGGTTCGGGCGGCGGCCGTAATCGATAATAAGACAATGGAGGTTGACGCGGCCGGGCGGCCGCCGAAGTCCATACAAGTTTACGTCTTGGGCGGGGACGATCAGGAGGTGGCCGAGACGATCTTTGCTAAGCAGTCCGGCGGCATCGAAACCTATGGCGATATCAGCAAAGAGGTATTAGATTTGGGCGGGTACCCGCACACGATTAAATTCAGCCGTGCCGAAGAGGTGCCTATCTATGTCCGTGTTGAGGTCAGTAAAAATGACCGATATCCAGCTGACGGGGATGACCTGATCCGAAATGCCATTATCCGGTATATCGGCGGCGAAGACGCCGCAGGCAGTTATTACAATGGGTTGTCCATGGGCGCGCCGGTAGTATTTACCCGTCTGATCAGCGCAGTTTACTCGGTGGATGGTGTGGAAGATGTGGACGTAACGGTAGGGAAGAGCAGCGACAACATGCTTAGTCATAATGTCGATATCGCTCCTTATCAGGTCGCACAGACGACAGCGGCCCTTATCGAGGTGACGAGTCGTGTTTAATATGAAGGATATGCTCGGGCGGTTCATGGACGTTTTCAATAAAGATCCCAATTCAAACATTGGAAAGCTGATTGGTATCCTATACGGCCAGCTGAAAGAAGTCGGGGACACGCTGGAAACCGTCCGTGAATGGCGCAGCATCGATAAGGCCAAGGGGACCACCCTTGATATGATCGGGCAAAACATTGTCCAGCCGCGAGGCGCGGCCACGGACGAGATTTACCGGGTTCTGCTGAAATCCAAAATTGCCCGGAACCTATCACAAACCGACATTAATACCATTATCCGGGTTCTGGCGCTGGCCCTGAACTGCGATTACAGCGATATCCGCATCAAGCCCAAGTTTAATGACCCCGTCGACCCGGAGCCCGCCGCAATCTCCCTTATTCGGGTGCCTATTAAGCGGCTGAATGAGGTCGGCATGTCGCCTATGCAGTTTGGACAGATCATACAAAAGACGGTGGCTGCCGGTGTGCGGGTTGCCCAAATCGAGCTGGCCGGAACCTTTCAATTGTCTTCAAAATATGGAGCTTTGGAGACAGGACCGACCGGACTGGCCGATCCTGATATGAGCACGGGCGGCACGTTGGGCGAAGTATACGTACCGGGCCATGACTACACATTGCCAATATAGGAGGGAACACACGATGGCATTTACAGAGAAACTGCCCGAGTGGCACGCTGAAGGCATCGAACCGCCAGACTCCAAAAAGCAAGCAGGTTGGGACGTGGAGGACAGGCCTCCTGCTGGCTGGTGGAACTGGCTTTTGAACCGGACTTTTAAAGCCATTGAGGAGCTGCGGAACAAGGCAGCAGACAAACAATATGTTGATGAAGCCGTGGCCGGGGTGAAGGTGCCAGACGCTACCCTGACGCAAAAAGGCATCACGCAGCTTTCCAGCGCCACAGACAGCACGTCCGAGGCAATGGCTGCGACGCCGAAGGCAGTGAAGACGGTTAACGACGTGGCGGCAGCGGCACAGGCCAAGGCAAACGCTGCGGAGACACCTAGTGGAGCGCAGGCAAAGGCGAATACTGCCGAAACGAACGCGAAGTCATATGCGGATCAGAATTTTTATAATAAAACTAAGATCGACGCGGTTAATTTAGTTCGTAATGGAACCGCATTATTTGGGCTTCAAGATTGGGTCGTACAGGGAGGGTCATGGTCTTACTCGGAAAACGATGCTAACGTTGGCGGCTATTTTTATCCAAGTGCCGCGGTAGCTGCGGGTACACACATATTTATTGAATCCCAGCCTATCTATGTATTTACATCCACAAATTATTACCTGGGATGTACTTTCCACACGAACGGCGGGCTTACTTCTGACCTTGTTAGGATTGAGTTGGTCAATGCTAGCAGTGGCGTGGTGTTGGGGTCTATACGTGCGGACGATAATAAATGGTGGCATCGAAAGACGGTAGTAGTCAACACGGGGAATGTAGACACCGTTAAAATAAGACTTGTCGCTACCGGGCCGCTTACAAACGCAGCGACAGTTATACGCGGTTTCAGCCAAGTAACATTATCGATCGCGTCCGCTGACGTATACCACAATCAGGGAGATTGGCGGTCACTTTTTCAATCTGTCGCTAATGGGAAAACCAATATCGCTTCCGCCATTAGCGGCAAAGGAGTTCCTGCATCAGGAAGTGATACATTTGCGACGTTGGCGGCCAAGATCGGGCAGATCAGTACAGGGTCGCGGATGGAGTATTCTTTTAGACAGAATTCTATAAAGACTTCAGGCGAGTATATTCTTGCCACACTCCCTCCGCGTAGTATTTATTCATTTCAAACGAATTATGACAACAGTGAAGAAGCAATTGCTTACTCATACGTGGGTGATTTAGTTGCAGATGGTACACGTGCTGAATGCGCTGTTTCTTTAAAAGATTCGAAGGGTGTATACCGGGATGTTTTAAAAGCTGCTAGTTACAAACCCGGCGGAACAGGGGGCGTATCTCGCCGATTTAACAGACTTGAAATCAGTAACGGATATTTAACTCCCGGAAAATTAGAATTCCGTATCGAAAATGAAAATAATTCTTTGTCTGGTTGGTTCGCGTTGGGAACAAACATTGATGATACGCAAATATTAATGTTTAAGTACGATTTAATTAACCCACATGAAAACTGTTGGGTTACTTTTGGCTTAAAAGGTGTTAGTTATCGCGTATAAAGGAGGTATTTAGATGATTCTCGTGCGGTTTTCTAAGATTAACGACAACGTAGGTACGGTACAAATGATCGAGCACAATACAACGTCCACAAGTTCTCTTGACGACGGATTCTATTTCGAAAACATTATCGTTCCAGACCCGGTTCGTGATAACGGTATGCGGCCGGTGCTTCGTATTGATTTGAAAAAAAAAGAACTGTATTACGACTACTTTATTCCTGAAACCGTAGAAACGATGGTGACCGGATTACAACAAGAAAACGCAGAATTGAAGCAAGCCGTCGCCGAACTAACTATGCTTATGGCCGCAGCTCCTACGGCCTGATGAAAGGAGGTGAGCGATCATGCAATTCACCAAGGACAGCGGGCTTGTAAAGGTATGGGTAAGCTTGGTTATGGCCGGGACTTATAAGGTCGAGCAAGTACCGCAGCTTTATAACCTGAAAAACGTAGTAACGGAGGTTGTAAACGGAACAGCAGTATAAACTAGCGCCGCAAAAGGCGTTTTTATTTTGCCCTCGGAGCGATCTGGGGGCATTACTTTTAAAGGGGGAAGAACATGGATAGATGGGAAGTTATTAAGTGGGCCGCAGCATTAGGGGGGAGCGCAGCAACATATTTTTTTGGCGGGTGGTCCGGAGTTCTGGGCACGCTGCTTGTGTTTGTTATCATCGATTATTTTACTGGCGTCATAGCGGCAGGAGCGTCCGGGGAGCTGAAAAGCAAAAAGGGTTTGATCGGGATCGCCCGCAAAGCATTTATCTTCGCTATGGTAGCAGTTGGCCATCTCGTTGATGGCGTTTTAGGTGATAGCCATTTATTTAGGGACACCATCGCCTATTTTTATATTGCAAACGAGCTATTGTCGATTATAGAAAACGGAGGAAAGATGGGCGCTCCCATACCTCCCGTTATCCAGCAGGCAATTGAGGTGCTGAAGGGCAAAGGAGGCTTTAAAAAAGGTGATTAAATCCGAATTTATAGCAACGATTGCACCGTCGGCCGTCAAGGACATGCTTTTGACCGGAGTACCCGCGTCTTTGACGATTGCCCAAGCTGCGCTTGAATCCAATTGGGGAAGCAGCGGTTTAACCCGGCAAGCAAATAACCTTTTTGGAATTAAAGGGAAGGGGACGGCCGGGAGTGTAACCATGCCGACGACGGAATATGTTCAGGGAAAACCAATCAAGGTTAACGCTGCCTTCAGGGCTTACTTTAACTGGTATGAGTCCATTGCGGATCATTCCAAGTTGATTTTGAGGGGGACCAGGGATAAGCCGACACGATATCATGGCGTCCTTAACGCTGATTATAAAACTGCCTGCCATGAAATATGGAAAGGTGGCTACGCTACCGATCCGAATTATCCAACCAAATTGATCAGCATTATCGAGCAGTACAAGCTTCATCAATACGATAAACGGGAAGGAGGAGATGAACCCATGACAAAAGAAGAACGTGCTATGTTTGAAGAGCTGCAATCTACGGTTAAACAACAGGCTGAATGGATCAAGGAGCAGAAGGAGCTGGCAAACATGCCTTGCCCTGAATGGGCTAAGGACGCATTTAAGTTTTACAAGCCCTATATTGCTGATGAAACAGGGAGTTATGATTTTTGGAGGCAGCTGGTGATTAACTTCCGGAAGGAAACCGGGATGACCGTAAAGAAATAAAATTGCCAAGCGCTTGGGAATTTTATTTACAAATCGTTCCAAGTCACTTAAAATCAAATTAACATATACGGACGCGCCGTTGTGCAATCCGATAGCATCGGTAAAAAAAGCCCATCTCACAAGATTTGTGGGGTGGGCTTTTTTGTTTATTTTTTACATTGATTATCGAACTGGTGTTTGGATATAATTAAGAACAGTTGTTCTTATCATTACATAAATAGGAGGCGAGGAGGAGTGTTGTCGGACGCAGAGCGTAAAATACTCCGGATCCTTTTCAACTATTCCAGCGGCCGCAGGCGGTTGCCATCAATGCATGAGCTGACCATCAAAACAGGCCGAACCAAGCAGGACATAACATCGACGTTGCTATCGCTTGAAAGGCAAGGTTTTATCGAGTGGCCGGATAAGCAGCACGTCCAATCAATTTGTATCATCAAAGGCTGGGAAGACGAAGACAAAAAGAAGCCTAATCGATCGACATCGAGCAATATCGATTATTGGACTCAATATTAGGGAGGGAATCGCTTGGCAAAGAAGTTGGAAGGAAACGGGCTGTTCGAATCGTCTCGGATGATCTTGCCGGAACACCGTGAAGCGTACAACCGATATATGACCCACAAGGACCTGCGCCCTAAACCGGTAATCGATGAACAAGAATGGCAGCAGATCGGTCAGGCGCTACAGGATTCGTTTAACATGTTCCGGTGACGCTGGAACTTTATGACCCATATGAGGAGAAACAGGCGACCGGATTTGTCACCGTGATCAACATGTTTCGAAAGGAAATAAAATTGCGTTACGACGACGATTGGGATTGGATAAAATTTGATGATATCATTCAAGCGAAGATTTAGAAAAAAGCCCACTAACCTTTAATGGTCGGTGGGCTTTTATGTATCAAAGTAAAGCAGCAAGCTTTTGATATTCCTTCTGATCGCAGCGGCAGTAAATAGTACCTTCAAATGGACCGTCGGTAAAAGATATCACCGCAAGGGAATTATCCTTCCTTCTCCCGCCGATCGCTGCGCCAGCAAGTAAACCAATACCGCCCGTAAGGACCCCGCCTACAATTGCACCAGCAGCTGCTTTGCCAGCACTGCGTTTTCCTTTTTCATCCCACTCCATTTTAGTGACAGTGATCTTGTTTCCTGAGACCAAGAGGGTATATGGCTCGTCCCCTTTGGTAAATGTAACTCGACCGGCATTTACTTTTGGATGTCCGCCTATATATTCGAGCATGACAGCCTTGCCTGCACCAATGGCTTTTCCATCTGCCGTAGCCTTTTTCAAATCTTCTTTCATTTTATCGAAAATTCCCATGGTCCAACCTCCCTGTATTAAATCAATACCAGTTTATCAAGCATAGGAAAATTTAACCACAACAAAAGTGTGATTTCAGTAATGGTAAGTGTTTTTTTGGTGTATTTGATGGATAAATAAAGGGCCTATGGGCTGATCAATTTATGTTCAATCGTCATCCCCATAATACGTTTTGAGTGCTTTTTGTGCTATGCTAACAGGATCTTTATGTCCATCGGCTATTTTCATAAGAGCTTCTTCAAAAATGTCAAGCATATCAGATTTATAATTATCATCATTACACATTTCAGTGAATTCTCTTAATGATATTTTAATACCATCAATATCAGATTCGAGTAAGTCGCGCATTTTTCTTTTTTGCTCGATTCTCATCTTTTTTGCAAGTTCTTGTCTTTCGTTCCATTCGTCCCAATTAATTTCAAACAAATTACGTTGCTCCTTCCTTGATATTTTGATTTCAGTTTAACAGAGGTTGGGATAATATAACCATGATGAATCGATTTTTGATTGCATGTAGCCTAACATATAATAAGGAAGTTTCTCGCGAGAATTATGAACGACAACTATGATGTGCAGAAGAATTCGCGCA
>NZ_JAVLSX010000026.1:0-34862 GCF_031583795.1 Paenibacillus sp. VCA1
CGTTAGCGACAGAAGATCAGAGTTATACCCTTGAATTATCGCCAATTTCCTATCCTTCGTAAATTTGGTCATAAAAAAACTGCACCTCCAACTGTTAGAGTGTGTCTAACAATTGGGGTGCAGTTCAATTCGCTGAGCTTCTTTCAATCTATTTTGGGAACAACGCCCCTTCTTATTTCCACCATTCATCGAAAGGCGTGACCGGAAGCTGGCGTTTATGCTCCGTGTTTTTGTAGCGTTGTTCGATTTTCGCGCGATCTTCCGTATCGACCTGCTTTCCGGTCAAATATTCGTCAATGATCGTGTACTTCATGCCAAGTTCGGTCTCGTCCGCCTGCTGCGGCTTGTTGTCGAGCAAATCGGCCGTCGGCACTTTCAAATACAACCGCTCGTCGGCATGGAGCTCCTTCAGCAGCTCGCGGCCTTGTTCTTTGGTCAAACCCGTCAACGGCGTCACGTCCGCCCCACCGTCTCCGAATTTGGTGAAAAAGCCGGTTAAAGCTTCCGCGGCATGATCAGTACCGACGACGAGGCACTGGCGTTCGCCCCCAATCGCGTATTGGGCGATCATGCGCATTCTCGCTTTAACGTTCCCTTTATGATAGTCCGACAGCTCGCCGCCCGTCGAAACCGCAAACGTGCCGGCCAAGGCGTTCACGGCGCTTTCGATGTTGAAAACGACGGACTCATCCGGCTTAATGAACGCCAGCGCCGCCTGCGCGTCGTCTTCATCCTTTTGAACGCCGAAAGGCAGACGGACCGCGCAAAACGACGCTTCATACCCTTCGGCCCGAAGCTCTTCCACAGCCAGCTGGCAAAGGCGACCGGCAAGCGAGGAGTCCTGGCCGCCGCTGATGCCCAGAACGAAACCTTTCGCTCCGGCTTTTTTGCAGTAAGCTTTCAGAAAATCTACCCGTCTGCGGATCTCCTCCTTCGCGTCGATTGCCGGTTTTACGTGCAGCTCTTTCATGATTTGTTCTTGCGTGCTCATCGTTTTACATACTCCCTTTTTCGGTTTTTGACATGCCTCATGCATACAATTTGTGGGTTTTGATGTAGCTGTAGCAGTTTTCGGGCACCAAATAACGGGGTTCCCCGCCCATTTTCAGTTCGTCCCGGATATAACTCGAGCTGATTTCCATAGCCAGCCCCTTATCGATCAGATGAAACGTTTGGCCGTCATCGCTATTACGCAAGATCGGCGATTTGCTGATGGCCGTAAGCATGTTGATGCCGTCTCTCGCCATGACGATAAATTTGTTTTCCTGAATCAGCTCTTCGGACTTCTTCCATTTCCCTTCGCCGATATCCAGCAGCAGGTCTGCTCCCATAATAAAATAGATCTCATCCTCCGGGAACTTGGCTTTAAAATGCTTTAAGGTCAAATACGTGGCGATTTCCCATCCGGCCAGCTTCATCTCGTAGTCGTCCGCGACGAATTTATCATTGCCTTCGATCGCCATCAGCACCATGTTCCAGCGATGCTCGTCGCTGATATGAAGCTGTTTGTCGGTTCTTTTGCTCGAGCAGGGCAGGAAAATGACGCGGTCCAGCTTGCAGCGCTGCGCGACGGTGCTTGCCGTCCACAGATGCACGTTCGTAATCGGATCAAAAGACGAGCCGTATATCCCGATTTTAGCCATAGGATCCTCCTTAAGCTTGAACCCTCCGGTTCACTCTTTCCTGGATTTCCTCAATCCGTTTCATTTTGTTGTCCCAGCATTCCTGGCTCAAATTAACCGGATATTCGGCCGGATTGAGCAGCCGCTTGTATTCATCCCACAATACGTTCAGATTTTCCTTCACGAAGGTTTGGATTTCGCGCAGAGCGGGCAGCCGATACACCAGGTCGCCGTTTTCGATCACCGTATGATGAAGCTCCCTCGCCTCGAAGTTCGTCACGAATTTCGCAATGTACGTATGAACCGGGTGGAACATTTTCAGCCGTTCTTGGCTCTGCGGCTCTTCGTGCTCCAGGGCGATATAGTCGCCTTCCGATTTGCCGTTTGTTTTATTGATGATGCGGAAGACCCTTTTCCGGCCGGGCGTCGATATTTTTTCCGGGTTCGAGCTGATTTTGATCGTATCGGCCATTTCCCCGTTTTCGTCTTCGATGGCGATCAGCTTATATACGGCCCCAAGCGCCGGTTGGTCGTATGCCGTAATCAGCTTCGTTCCGATGCCCCACACATCGATTTTGGCACCCTGCGCCTTCAAATTCAAAATGGTGTGCTCGTCGAGATCATTCGACGCGTAAATTTTGGCATCCGTAAATCCGGCCTCGTCGAGCATTTTCCGGGCTTCTTTCGACAAATAAGCAAGGTCGCCGCTATCCAGGCGAATTCCTTTAAATTTTATCCGATCGCCGAATTCCTTCGCAACCTCGATCGCCGTCGGGACACCCGAACGGAGCGTATCGTACGTATCCACCAAAAACACGCAGTCCGTATGGCATTCGGCATATTTGCGAAAAGCGGCGTATTCGTCGCGATAGGCCTGCACCATCGCATGGGCGTGCGTGCCTGCCGTCGGGATGCCGAACAGCTTTCCCGCCCGGACGTTCGACGTTGCGTCGAAACCGGCAATGAAAGCGGCCCGCGTGCCCCAAATCGCCGCATCCAGTTCCTGCGCCCGGCGAGTCCCGAATTCCATGGTCGTTTCGTCGCCGACGATTTGTTTGATCCGGGAAGCTTTGGTCGCGATCAGCGTTTGAAAGTTGATGATGTTCAGCACGGCCGTTTCGATCAACTGCGCTTCCGCCAGCGGAGCTTCGACCCGGAGCATCGGTTCGTTGGCAAAAACCAGCTCGCCTTCCCTCATGGAACGGACCGTCCCCGTGAAACGCACCGATTTCAAATACTCGAGAAAAGCGTCGGGATATCCGTCTTCCTTCAGATACGCCAAGTCGTTGTCGGAGAACCGGAATTCCTGCAAATAGCGGACGAGACGCTCCAATCCCGCAAACACGGCGTAGCCGTTCTGAAACGGAATTTTGCGGAAATAGACTTCGAATACCGCTTTCCGATCGTGAATTCCGTCCTGCCAGTATACTTGGGTCATGTTGATTTGGTATTTGTCCGTATGCAGCGCCAAGCTGTCGTCCGGATAAGGCGCCTCGGGGATTTGAAACGTGTTGCGTGTCATGGCATGATCCTCCTTTTGCGTAAAAAACAGCAATAATTAGACGACCTTCGCGCCCAGCGAACCTTTAAAATGCCGCAGCGCCCACACATGGCCTTCGGCATCGAAGCTCGCCACCGCATCTTCGTGGATGACCAGGTCGAAACCTTTGTTGTAACCATCCACCGCGGTATGCAGAACGCAAATGTCGGTGCAAACGCCGACGAGGTGAAGCTCGGCAATGCCTCGTGCCCGCAGTTGAAGCTCCAGATCGGTGCCCGCGAACGCGCTGTATCTCGTTTTATCCATCCAATAGACGTGGTCCGAATCTTTGGCTGCCTCGTAAACGCCCTGCAGGGCTCCGTACAGGTGCCGGCCGGCGGTGCCTTCGATGTTATGCGGCGGGAACAGCTTCGTTTCCGGATGAAGCATGTCCCCGGCCTTGTGCAAATCGACGGCAAATACGACGAAATCTTGATTGTTCACGAATTCTTCGGTAATCTGCACGATGCGCTGTTCGATCTTTTGCCCGGGTTCGCCGCAGGTCAAAGCCCCGTCGGCCGCCACAAAATCGTTCGTGTAATCGATGTTGATCAGCGCCTTTTTCTTCATTTCGTTCATCACGATTCCTCCTGATCCATTACTTTTTCGCGTAATAAATTGAGTTGTTCGCTTCCATGTCGTTAAAACGGTACAGCTGCGTCGGTTTTTTGGACGTTCGCGTCGTCTTTTTCCCCTCGATTTCCTCGATGAAAGGCAGGGATTTGATTTTGCGGGCGAACGCGGCATCCAGCGCAACGGCGGAATCGTCGGTCACGGTCAGAAGCACCGCCTGCAATTCGGAGTAAGTAAACTCCTCGGGCAAAAACGCTTTTGCCGCCGTCGTCTCCAGCAGTTTCTTGCGAATGACCGCCACCGCATCCCGGATGATCGCCTCATGGTCAAAAGCCAGATCGAGCCCAAGGACTTCATCCACCGGAAACAGCGCCACCTCGCTCGCATCATCCTGCGCCACCCGCCCCGCCAGCCGGTGCTCCGGAACGATCGCGTAGTGGGCGTTGGAAATAATCCAGCCGCGGGGATCGCGTCCCGGCGTGTCATACACCCCGAAATGCTCGAGATGAATCCGGTCGACCCCGGTTTCTTCTTTTAACTCCCGCTGCGCCGATTGAAACGCGCTTTCCGTCTCGTTTACGAAGCCTCCCGGCAAAGCCCACTTGCCGGCTTCGATGTTCGGACGCCCCTCGCTGTCCGTCATGCTGCGCTTGATCAGCATAATGTTCAGCTTCATGGCGGGCGGCTTGAACGCTTCGGGTCTGTCGCTCAAGATGGTGAATACGGCGATGTCAGAGGTATAACCGTCCGGCGTTCTGTACTTTTTAGCGTCGTATTGCTCGAGCGCTTGTTCGTTGGACATGAAGTCAGCCTCTCTTTATTGATTATTTAACATTTAACGTTTTGTTAATTGTATTATATTCGCAGCAGATTCCGTTGTCAACCATTATGTTCCATTGGATTTCGCATAATCCCCATCAAATAAAGAAAACGGTGCTCCAGCCAGCCTGAGCTGCCGGAGCACCGTTTATGTTGCACTGTATTTTGCGTTGGAAAAGCCTTATTCCGCCGTCAGCGTTTTGCCTGGTCTGACATCGGATTTTTCTTTTGCATCCCCGGCTTCAGGCGCCTGGTTTGTCGAGCGAAGCGGCAGCTCCTTCAGGAAAAATACGAGCAGGAGCGCCACAACAAGGACGAGCGTACCGGTAAGGAACACCGTAGAAAGCGTATTTCCAAGCGCGTCGCGGATGCTGTCGATCATTTGAACGAAGAGCTGCTTGGCTTCCGCCGGCAGGCTGGCTTCGGTCTTTTCGACGAGCGGCTTGTTCATCAGCGTTTGCGGATTGGCAAAAGAAAGCATGTTTTGCGCCAGCTTCGGATCCAACTTGCTGAAATCCGGCGCGCTCGCCGATTGGAGAGCTTCCTTCAGGTTTTTGGTCAAGCTGTTGGACATGACCGTTCCCATGACCGCGATCCCGATCGTACCCCCGAGGTTACGGAACAGCTGCGATGAAGCTGTGACGACGCCAAGCTCTTTATGCGAAACTGCGTTTTGGGTCGCCAGCGAGAAGACCGGCATACCAAGGCCCAGACCTACTCCAAAGATGATCAAGCTGAGAATCGTCATCCACAAGCTGTTCATAAAGATCATGATGCCCATACCGATGATCATGATCGGCATGCCGATGAGCGCAAACCGTTTGTATTTGCCCGATTTGGCGATCAGTTGACCGGTGATGGCGCTTGTGATGACCATGCACAGGGACATCGGCAGCGTCACGTAACCCGCGTAGGTCGGCGAAATCGCCAGCACGCCCTGCACGTAGAACGAAATGTATATCATGGCGCCCATCAATCCAAAGTTCATGATGAAGCCGATAATGTTCGAGATCGTTACGACGCCGTTTTTAAACAAATGCAGCGGAAGAATCGGTTCCTTCACTTTCGTTTCGATAAAAATGAAAATCAGGGCGGATACGACCGCGGCTGCGATCAAGCTGATGATTTGCCAAGAACCCCACGGGTACTCCGTGCCTGCCCAAGAGAACGCAAGCAGCAGCGGAACGATCGTCGTGGTAAGGAACAGCGATCCCAAATAGTCGATATGCTGCCCTTTCTTTTTGTCCACTTTCGGGAACAGCATCATGATCATGATAAACGCCACAATGCCCAATGGGAGGAAAATCCAGAACAGCCAGTGCCAATCGATATGGTCGACTAGATAACCGCCAAGCGTCGGTCCCAGCACGCTGGAGAAGCCGAACACAGCGGTCATCAGACCCATCCATTTGCCCCGTTCACGCGGAGGGAACAAGTCGCCGACGGCCGTAAAGGCGGTGGACTGGATGATCCCCGCGCCGATCCCTTGAATCCCGCGGTAAATAATAAATTGGTAGACGTCGGTGGAAGTCCCCGTCAAAAAGGCCCCGACCATAAAAAACAATATACCGATAAGAATGAACGGTTTCCGTCCGAACATGTCGGACAGCTTGCCGACCAGTATGGTTGCGATGGTGGACGTCAGCAAATAAATGTTGATGGTCCAAGTATAATAGTCCATTCCGTCAAGAATCGCGATAATGCGCGGCATTGCCGTACTGGTTATCGTCTGGTTGATGGCGGCAAAAAACATGGCGGCCATGATCGCGATCATGATGGTTATTTTACGTTTTAACGTTAAATGCTCCATTCCCTCTCCTTCACCTCTAAACGTTGTTTTGATCTATATTCAAAAGCATTGAGGAGAAGATTCTTCTCAAATGCTGGATATCTTCCTCGGACAACATGCCGAAAAATACCTGAATGACCTCCTTTTGGTCTTCGGTCACCTTGTCGATGATGTCATACCCTTTTTCCGTGATCATCGTATACACCACCCGGCGGTCGTCCTCCGCCCGCTCGCGTTTGACGTACCCCGCCGCAATCAGCTTGTCGGTCAAGCTCGTAATCGCCGGAGACGTAAGCGCCAGCGCGTCCGCCAGCTCCGACACTTTGAGGGAGCCGCGCATTTTTAGGGTATACAAAACCTGAAATTGCGGAAAAGTGAGACTGTATTCCTTGGTGCTGAATTTGTTCCATTCATGCGACATGCCTTTCAGCAGTTGGCGGAACATCCCCGAAACTTCAAACAGCAATTCGCTTTTTGGCAAAATGCAAACCTCCTCGCACGTTCTCTACTGCGTTTTTGTCCGGATTTTGCAACATTGCCCGTTGAAGTCCGCCTTTTTCGGATTCACTCGCAAAATCCTTATGCTGAAACTATTGAATTAATTAAGCTTTATTTAATTAGATTCTAATAAATAAGTGACTTAATCATTTAACACTTAAGTAATATACTCCGTCATTCAAACGAAGTCAAGCGAATGTTTTATGTTCATATTTTCATAATAAAAATCCGCAAGCTGACTAAAAAAAGCCTCTCCGCCGACGGAGAAGCTGCTTCTATAGTTTACGCTTTCAAATGAGTGCGATCGTACGTCGTTCCCCGCCAGGTCATCCCTCCGCGCCGGGATGCGCGGTAAGCTCCCTGAAATCCGCCGACCGTCAGAATCAGGCCGATGAACGGATGGACGATCCCGTACCAGAAACCGCTGCCCGAATACCGCGAATAGATAAAATACAGCCATAACACCGACAGCACGCTGATTCCGCATAACACGCGGCCGGATAATGGACCGACAAACAATCCGACCCAAGGATAAATCATGGTCAATAGACAGGACAAAGCGGTGATCACGGCCTTCGGATAGCTGAATACGGATTTTTCGACGCTTCCGATCAGCTGCTTCAGGCTCTCATACCAGTTCCAAACCCCGATCATCCGCGTTCCATAGATGGCATCCTGACGGTATCCGGCTTTTTTGATCCGTTTTCCGAGCTCCGCGTCATCCGTCGTCACGTAAGAAAAGGCCGCATGGGTGCCGATTTTGTCGTAGGCTTCCCGTTTCACCAGGTTAAACGCTCCGACGCCAAGCGATTGTTGCGACTTCGGATCCTTGATTTTCCACAGCTGTCCGAAGGACGAGGCGCTCATGAAAATAAAGGCGGCATACCATTTCGAAATGAAATGCGGTCCGGTAAAATCGGGGATCATCGTCAGATGGTCGAGCTCATGCCGATGCATGTACGCAACCGCCTTGGAGATGCATTCTGGCTGAAACAAGATGTCCGCATCCGTAAACAGAAGCCACTCCCCTTTGGCGATTTGGGTGCCTTGGAATAAGGCATGGCTTTTCCCCATCCATTGTTCCGGCAGCTCCCGCACATTCAGCACGGTCACGTTCGGATAAGCTTGCGCGAGCTTGGCCGCAATCGCGGCAGTCCCGTCCTCGGAACGATCGTTGACCAGAATGACCTCCAACGGCTCGTACGTTTGCTCCATTATAGACCGGACGCAGCGTTCCAACGCTTTTTGCTCGTTTCTGGCGGCAACGACGACGGAAACGAACGGCTTTGGCATTTGCGCCTCTTCCCTCGTGCGATGCAGGACGCCGATCTCTCTTGCTTTTGCGGTAAAAATAATCGCAATGCTCCCCCACATCAAAACATTTAATCCCCCTAAAACCCAATAAACCCAATGCATGGCCTCCACCACTTTCGAATATTTTGGACGATCGTTCTAATCTAGGCGCGAAAAACAAACATCCTCATACCCGAAACACCGCAAACAATAGAACGATCGTACTAATATGATCTTAATGGAAATCTTTTCATTTGGCAATCAAAAAAACGTCGGGATTCCGGCTGCTTCCGATCGATTGTAGGCGAATCATGTCACGACGATTCATTCTTGCAGCCGGAGCCTTCGTCAAAATTCCGCTTTTTATCTTAGAAAATGATGTACAATGAGTACACGATGAAATAAAGCAATGATCCATTACATCATTACGGACCGAAGGAGATTTTATGCAAAACGTTCAAAACGACCCCCATGATACCGACCGTTCCCGCCTTCGGGCAGACTGTGGGCAATGCTTCGGATTATGCTGCGTCGCTCTTCCTTATGCCGCATCGGCAGACTTCGCTTTCGATAAAAAAGCCGGGACGCCCTGCCGGAACCTGGATGCGGATTTCCGCTGCGGCGTCCACAAGGATCTTCGGGAGCGGGGCATGCGCGGATGCACGGTGTACGACTGCTTTGGAGCCGGGCAGCAAGTTTCCCAAGAAACCTACCGCGGGCGCGACTGGCGCCGATCGCCGGAGACCGCGGCGCAAATGTTCGACGTCTTTCCGGTCATGTGGCAGCTTCACGAGCTTTTGTGGTATTTGACCGAAGCCCGGACATTGGAATCCGCCGCCCCCATACACGCTGAACTGGATTCAGCTCTAGAGGAAACCGACCGGCTTACCCGTCTCGATCCGGAATCGCTTTTGAAGATCGATATGACCGCTTACCGGGCGGACATCAATGCGCTCCTACTGCAGACAAGCCGGCTTGTCCGGGAAGACGGGCAGAGCAAACTTAAAGGTCAGCCGAAACAAAGAAAAATCCCCGAACGCGGCGCCGACCTGATCGGGGCCAAGCTGAAAGGAGCCGATCTGAGATACCAAAGCTTGCGAGGTGCATACCTGATCGCAGCCGATCTCCGGTCGGCCGATTTGAAAGGCGCCGATTTGATCGGGGCGGATTTTCGGGATGCCGATCTCCGGGGCGCGGACCTTCGAGGGAGCATTTTCCTGACGCAAGCCCAGGTGAATGCGGCAAAAGGAGACGCCGACACCAAAATCCCTTCCTCCCTTATCAGACCGGAGCATTGGCAGGCGCAGGGAAGATAGCAAACCGTTAAAAACGAAGACCTTCCATCGGTATTCACAACCGTGGAGGGTCTTCGTTTATTTTGTGTGAAAACAATTCAATCGGCTATGTTTGTGGTAAGTACCATAATGAATGCTTTTAAATGTTAGGAGGATGACAACCATGGGCAAAAAAATCGCAACCCTCATCACGGACCTGTTTGAAGACGTCGAATTTACCGAACCGGCCAAAGCATTGCAAGAAGCCGGCCATGAAGTCGTCACGATCGAAACAAAAGCAGGCCGCCAAATTACCGGCAAAAAAGGCGGGAAAGTCCGCATCGATCTGGGCATTGACGAAGCCAATCCGGAAGACTTCGATGCATTGCTGATACCTGGCGGATTCTCGCCGGATCAACTGCGCGCGGACGACCGTTTTGGGCAATTCGCCAAAACCTTCGTGCAAGAAGGAAAACCCGTCTTTGCCATCTGCCACGGACCGCAGTTGTTGATCGACACCGATTTGCTGAAAGGCGTGGACATTACCGGCTATCGATCCATCCGCAACGATCTGAAAAACGCCGGAGCCAACTACAAAGACGAGGAAGTCGTGGTGTCCCGCAACATCGTCACTAGCCGCACTCCGGACGATTTGCCCACCTTTAACCGCGAGTCGTTGAAGCTGTTGTCCAGCAGCGGCGCTTAATCAAGCAGCGCTATGTAAAGCTTACAGCCCCGCCTTGCGCAGCAAGGCGGGGCTATTTCATGCTGTTTTTTCAAAACATGAACCATCCGAGCGAACATTGCCGGCGAACAAATAATTATCTCCATTCGAGGGAATCATTGTATTGAACAGCAAAGGAGGCCCATCCCGTGGAAAACGAATACGACGGCTTGTCTCTGCAGCCGGAAGAAATCAAACGACGGCTTGAGGATATCTCGGATGGCATCGGCTCATTAATTTCATCCTTGGACAAGGAGCAAATCGGGATTCTCAAGGAGATCAAACATCTGTACAAACGGTTTTCAACCGCCGGCAAAATGGCGTCCAGATATCATTTGAATCGTTTGCTTTTCCCGTACACGACAAAGTGCGGGGAAATTATTAAAGCCGTCGGCCAGCTCAGCGAAATCCGGAAAGGAGCCCTCATCGTCATTGAGAGGGAGAAGCCGGTCGACGATTGGATTACGAGGGGCACGCCCCTGTTTGCCGAAATCTCCAGCGAGCTCCTTGATTCCATCTTCCATGTCGGAAGCCCGCTGCATGACGGGGCCGTATTAATCCGCAAAGACACGATCGTCTCGGCCGCCAACATTCTCCCGCTTACCAAAAAAATATACCCTAACAAAAAGCTCGGAACCCGTCATCGCGCAGCCATCGGCATGTCGGAACGGACGGATGCGCTTGTGTTTGTCGTCTCCGAAGAGACGGGAAAAGAGTCATTTTCGTTTAACGGGGCGCTATACCCCTTTCAAACCCTCAAATAGACGAAACGAATGGTTGGGAGTGTGATGATGCCATGATTAAAAAGAACTGTCAGAATGATCCCACGCTGCTGCATGAGGAAATGACGAAACAGCTGCATCATATTGTGGGCATGCTCCAGGACAGCATCACGGCGTTCGGTCAAAACGATATACGAATTTTGAACGATCTGGAGGAAATCTCCAAAGAATTCGCCGAATTGGAAACGTTGGTTTCCACCTATTTTCTGAACTGCCTTCTGTCCGAGTATACGTCATCCAGCAGCGAACTTTCCCGCGCCGTCCACCGAATGAGCTTGAAAGGCCAGGAAGCGCTTATCGTTTTGGAAAAAAGCGACCCCGTAGCGCCTTACATCAAGGGCGGAACCGCCATCAACGCCCAAATTTCAAGCCCGCTGCTGGAATCGATTTTTCACCCGGGAAGCAGATTGCAGTCCGGCGCCGTGCTGATTCAAGCCGACAAGGTCGTTTCCGCTGGCAGTATGCTGCCCGTCACCGAGCAGATCTTTTGGGACCGCTTGTTTGACATCAACGAAGCGTCCGCCGTCGGATTGTCCGAACGGTGCGATGCGCTAATTCTGCTCGTCTCGGGAAAAGGAGCAACGTCGTTTTGTCTGGATGGTAACATCTATCCTTTTTCGACGGCCTGAACTTCGGCACTGTCCTGAAGCAGAGGCAGAAGCCGCAGCCCTATATCGCCGTCTACTTTTATTTCATGCCATGGATGCCGGGCACTTCCGCATGCATGTATCCGTCCGCCTCGTTCCAAGCAACGCTGAAACCTTTGCCCTTCGCGCAAAAAATCGACGTTGACGTATATTCGGGATCCGCATCCTTGTCGTATGGTTTGGAAGCGATGATTTCCGCCGCGTTGCCGCATGGCCGGTATCCGCCGAGGCGAAGCGTGAGCGCCCCCTTGCCTTTCGTATACGCGGCCACTTCCGCCGGATAATCCATCAGCGTCGCGACCGGCGCTTCTCCGCTTAAGATAGCCGTGTCTCCGTCGATCTCCGGCGGTTCGAAGCTTCCCCGCGCCTGCTGGATATCCGACATCGCCCTGCCGATGTGGTCCGCTCCCACTTTCAGCTTAAAAGCATAATACGGTTCCAACAGTATGTTGTCCGCTTTCTCCAGGCCTTGCCGCAGCGCGCGCAGCGCCGCTTCCCGGAAATCCCCGCCCGACGTATGTTTGTTATGCGCCCGGCCCGTCAGCAAAGTCACGACGATATCCGTCAAAGGGGAACCCGTCAGCAGGCCCCGATGCTCTTTTTCGGTCAAATGCTGACCGATTAAATGCTGGTAGCCGACGCTCAGATCGTCGGGATGACAGTCGTTGACGAAGGTCACGCCGCTCCCCTCGGGTCCCGGTTCGATCTTCAGATGAACTTCCGCATAATGGCCGAGCGGTTCGAAGTGCCCGCAACCGATCGTCGCGTTGGCTACGGTTTCTTTGTACAAAATTTCCGGTTTACCGAATGACACCTCAAGGCGGAAACGGTCCAGCACGACCTGTTTCAGCACCTCCAGCTGAATGATCCCCATCACATGAATATGAAGCTCCTGCAGCGGTTCGTCCCAGACGACGCCGAGCGACGGATCTTCCGCATGGAGGATCTGAAAGCAGCGCAGCACCTCCCGGATCGAAACGGCGGGATCGTACCTTACTTTGGACTTCAGGGCAGGGACAAGTTCAAAAGCTTTCCGCTCCTTTTCCGCGCCCAGCCCTGCGCCTGCCGGAACGGCGGATAATCCGGTTACGGCCACGAGTTGGCCGGCACAAGCTTCGTCCACCGCAGTGAATTTTTCTCCGTTGTAGACCCGAATCGAAGTAATTTTCTCCTGCAGCCGCTCCCCGGCGCCATCGACATAACCGATTTCGTCCCGCACGCGCAGTTGCCCCTGCAAAAGCTTCATATGCGTAAGGCGGACGCCTTGTGCGTCATGGCGAATTTTGAACACGCGCGCGGCTGCCTCTCCCGAAGGATCGTATTCCGTCTCGGTAAGCAGCTCCAAATTGGCGAGAAACCCGGCGATTCCTTGATCCTGAAGCGCCGAACCGTACATCACGGGAAATAGTCTTCGTTGTTTGACTAACGTGCGAAGGCTTTCGACCGCCCGATCATCCGTAACTTTCCCATCCAAGTACAAGCCTAGCAATGTTTCGTCGCGTTCCGCGGCAAATTCGATCACCGGCTCGCCGATTCCTTCGTTAAGCGCCCCCGGGATCAAGCAGGCTTCCTTCGTAAGGTGTTGGCGGATTTGTTCAAGCACGACGAAAGCGTCCGCCCCTTCGCGGTCCATTTTATTGATAAAAAACAGCACCGGAATGTCGTATGCCCGCAGCAGCTGCCAAACCGTTTCCGTATGCCCCTCGACTCCCTCGACCGCGCTGACGATGACAACGGCATAGTCCATCGCCTGCACGGCCCGTTCCATCTCCGCCGAAAAATCCACGTGCCCCGGGGTATCGATCAAATAATACGTCGAACCGCGCCATTCCATGACGGCCTGACCGGCAAAAATGGTAATGCCTCGCGCCCGCTCCAGCTCGTGGCTGTCCAGGAAGGCATCCTTATGATCCACCCTTCCCCGGCTGCGAATGCTGTTCGTATGGTATAAAAGCTGCTCCGCAAACGTCGTTTTTCCCGCATCGACATGCGCCAGCAGCCCGATTGTTGTATTTGAGTCTCCCATGCAGCGATTACGTTCGTCCCTTCTGTAAAATCTCATTCTGAGTATAACAGAAAAGAACGGCGAATCGTTCCCAAACGGCATGAAAAAAATTTCTCCGCCGGATCACGTTTTTTTCCACGAATCCTTCAAAGCCACAATCCGGTTAAATACCCGCTTGTGATCCGCAGCGTATCCCGAATCCAAGCAAAAATACCCGTGTCTTATGAATTGATATTTTGCTCCCGGCTCGGCATGCCGCATAAACGGCTCCATTACCGCCTTTTTTATAACGATCCGCGAATCGGGGTTCACGAGCTCCTCCCAGTTGTTGCCCGATTCGAGAATTTGGATGCCGTCCCGGAGCAGCTTCTCGTAAGCATGAACTTCCGCGGTTACGCCGTGCTTGGCCGATACCCAATGGATCGTCGATTGGACCTTTCTCGCGTTGAATCCCGAACCGCTTTTGGTCTCCGGATCATACGAGCAATGCAGCTCCCGCACATCCCCCGTGGCCGGGTCTTTTACGACATGTTCGCATTTCAAAAAATAAGCGCCTTTGAGCCGAACCTCCACGCCGGGAGAAAGCCGGTGAAATCCTGCGGCCGGAGCCTCCATGAAATCTTCCTTTTCAATGAACAACTCCCTCGAAAACGGGACCTCCCTGATGCCAAGCGCTTCATTGTTTTCGTTGTTTTTCAGCCGAAGTATCTCAGTTTGATCCTCGGGATAATTCGTAATGACGACCTTTAACGGTTCCAATACCGCCATCACGCCGACGGCTTTTTCTTTCAGATCCCTTCGGATAAAATGGTCTAACATCGCCGAATCCACCGTGCTGTTTTGCCTTAGGACGCCCACCGCCTCCAAAAAGCTTGCCAATCCTTCCGGCGTGACGCCTCTTCGCCTTAGCCCTTTAAGCGTCGGAAGCCTGGGATCGTCCCAGCCGTCGACATAACCTCCTTCCACCAGCTCCCGAATATATCGTTTGCTCGTGACGGAACCCGAAACGTTCAAACGGCCGAATTCCCTTTGTTTTGGAGGTTCTTCCGCCCCGGCTTCGCGTAGGACCCATTCATAGAGCGGGCGATGTTCGAAAAACTCCGCCGAGCATAAGGAATGGGTAATCCCTTCGATCCAGTCCTGGATCGGGTGGGCGAAATCATACATCGGGTATATACACCATCGCTTCCCGGTCCGGTAATGCTCCGCTTGAATAATGCGGTACAATACGGGGTCACGCAGGTTCATGTTAGGCGAAGACATGTCGATTTTGGCGCGGAGAACCTTCGATGACGCGGGATAGTCCCCGTTTTTCATGCCCTCGAACAGGCGCAGGTTTTCTTCGACCGACCGGTTGCGGAACGGGCTGTCCTTGCCGGGCTCCGTCAACGTTCCACGGTATGCCGTCATTTGTTCCGGCGTCAGGTCGCAAACATACGCCTTTCCTTTGCGAATGAGAACGACAGCCGCTTCGGCGTAACGCTCCGAATAGTCCGATCCATAAAAAACCGGCGGATTCAAGCCCAGCCATCGGACGTCCTCTTGGATCGATTCCGCGTACTTGCTCTCTTCTTTTACGGGATTCGTATCATCCAGGCGCAGGTTGAACGTACCGTTAAATTTCCGCGCAATGGAATGATTGATATGGATCGCATATGCGCTTCCGATATGCAAGTACCCGTTCGGTTCGGGCGGAAAACGCGTCGCGACCGGCCTTGAATACGCATTGTTTTTAACGTCCTCCCGTACCTCCTTTTCCAAAAAATCGACGGATGGTTCATGCTCCTTATTCATGGTCATCCGATAAACCTCCTTCATCGTTTGTTTGAATGCCTAACCACTCTTGAAAAAACAAAAAATCCCGCCTCCAAGACCGTAGTCTTGGGGACGAGATTTGGTTTCGCGGTGCCACCCCGGTTCGCGGAATATATCGCTATATCCGCCTTTTCAGGTACGGCAGACGCGCTTGGCTGCTTATAGCCCGGCTGTTTATACCCTAGCTCTGTAACAGGAGCTCCTGTCGCACCATCCGCGGGGGATCACCCGCTTCCGAAGCGCCGCTCAGAGGCTTGGTTCAATGAACTTTGTCCTGCCCCTTTTCAGCTGCCGGGGCTCTCTGTCAGGAAACGCGGTTCATCTACTCTTCTCTTCATCGCGTGTAAAGTTTGGTACATATTATCATCAAATTCTTTAAAAGTAAATCCCGCGTTTGACCTGCATGTTTGCTTGGATTCCGCCTTTAAGCCTCCGCTTCCTCCTCATGCACAGACTCCGCTTCATACAGATGCCCCTCGTGGTAGTTCACGTCCATCCGCAGCGTGTTGGCGACCGCCCGGCTGATTTCTCCTTTTTCGAACATGGTTTGAATCTCGTTGCGTTCAGCCTGGATGGCTTTCAGTTCCAGCTCCCTCCGTTCGGCGCTGAGCTCTTTCACCGTTTCGCCCCGGAACTTACCGCTTAGAAGCTGAAGCTCCATGCTGCGATAATCGGCAAGAATGCCCTGGATCGTATCGTGGTTTTCAGACGTTTCCATCGATTTCACCTGCTTGATGGCTGCCCGGATCGCATCCAGCTTGAGCTCTTTATAAACCATCCATTTAGGATTGGCGGCATCAAATACTTCGGCTTTACTCCGGGCTTTGCGCAAGATTCGCAGCAGGCCGGCCCAGCCGAGCACAAGCAGCTTTTTGATTTTCTTTCTTGTCGTAAGCAGCGCTTCGACCCGGCTGAGCGACGCTCGAAACCTGTCCGCGAGTTTCGGGGAAATCCGCCCTTCCTGCATCCATCGGTCCGCGGTTCTTTTTTCGGCTCTGAGCGCCTCAATCCGGATGTCCAAAGCTTGTTTCCAAGCTTTCCCGAGATCATCCTTGTTTCTTATTTTGGCCATTTGCAGTCTCTGGGAATAGATCGTAGTCAGCTCGATGGCCTCCCGCCGGTTTTCATCGTTCATCTCCTCTCGGACCGCCCTCAGGCCGGCTTCAAGCACCCGAATTCGTGCCGCCCTCTCGCTTTCGGCCAGCTTGTCCGGATCGGGCTGGGCCTCCCGCGTCAAAATCGGCAGCAGCACGCTGGCAATGATGAGCGTTAGCAAAATAACGCCTGAGCAAATGAACAGGATCAAGCTCCGTTCGGGGAATGGGCTGAAATCGGCCAGCGTTAAAGGAATGGAAAAAGCGGCGGAAAGGGTCAACGCACCCCGAACGCCGGACAATGCCGTAAGCAGGGCGGAACGGAAGTGGCGGTTTACGGCCCATACCCACAAAAAACGGAGAATAATGAGCACTGCCGTAATCAGAAAGATGTATCCGATCACTTGACCGTTATTATATGCGGGATCCTTCCACACCTCGATGATAACCCCCGGTATTTCTAGCCCCAATAAAATAAAGACGAGACCGTTCAGGCAAAATAGGATGACCGACCATGTGCTGTCGGATACGATGCGAAGCCGGACCGACCCGCTTCTCATCCTGTCGCGTTCGATGGCATGCGTCACCCCGGCGGCCACGACGGCCAAAATGCCGGAAACATGGACTTCTTCCGCGATCCAATAAATAATAAACGGCGTCAGGATGATAATCAGCATGTGCAGCGTCACATCCTCCATTCCCATACGCCGCAGCTGCATCCGGATCCCGATGATCAAAAATCCAAGCACGACGCCGGCGATCACGCCGCCGATTGCGATAACGATAAAACTGCCGATCGCTTTGGGCAGCGAAAATTGACCGGTGACGGTCGCCGCGATCGCAAAATTGAAGGCAACCAGGCCCGAGGCGTCGTTCATGAGCGCTTCGCCTTCGAGCAACCGCATAATGTTGCCGGGGAGCTTCGCCCGGCCGGACAATGAGCCGACCGCCACCGCGTCCGTCGGCGACAGGATAGCGGCTAATGCAAAGGCAGCCGATAAAGGGATGGCCGGAATGATCCAGTGGATAAAAGGACCGGCAATCAACACTGTCGCGAACACGAGCCCCAGCGCAAGCAGCAGGATGCTCGACCGGAGCTGCCACAACTCGTCCCGCGGGGTTATTTTACCGTCGTTGAAGAGCAGCGGCGCGATGAACAGCAAAAGGAACAGTTCCGGGTTGAGCGGAATATGGTGCAGCCCGGGCACGAACGTCGCCACGACGCCCAAGCCGATCTGGATGATCGGAACCGGCACGACGGGCAAAAAGTGGTTGATGACATTGGATATCCCGATAAGAAGCAACAGTACAAGAACCATTAAAAATATTTCCACTGGCCATACGACTCCTTTTTTTACCCGATGATTTTGCAAAAATCCAAAAAGCGGCTTTCAATTGGCAACATAGAGCGAAACGGTTTCATTCGTCTATACATTGTACCTTGGAGAGACAGGAATCGAATTTTGCAAAATCCTTGCCCATAAGGTTGCGTTCCGGGCATGCCAGGCATGATTGCTGGCTGAATTCTCATCTATTTTTAACCATTTCGTCATGCTTTATCACACGCCACCCAATTCTCAGGAAATCCGCACGAGAAAAAAACCGCTCGAAAGCGGTTCAAGCGGTTGCATCCCCATCGGTTTGAGGCGATTCGCCTCTACGGACGGAATACATTTTATATTCTCCGTGTTCGCCAATCTCCAGGCAATGCAGCTGTTTGCCGAACGCGCAGCCGCCGTCGATCCCGATTTTGTCTTCCATGGGACTAAACCAGATTCCGTCCGACTCATGCAGATAGGAAACGGGCGTGTGGCCGAACACAACTTTCTGTGCACGTCCCGTCGGATATTGGAAAAACGGCTCCCGGATCCATATAAAATCATCCTGAGGCTGGTCTTTCCAATTTTCATACTGGGGATTAATGCCCGCATGCACAAAAATATGCGTGTCCGTCTCATGATAAAAGTCCAAACCGCCAAGGAATTCCAAATGATGCATATAATGATTTTTAACATGCGATTTGGCTTCGGCATACCGTTCCGGTCCCATCCCTTCGCCGAAAAAATCAGCTCCGCAATAGCTCTCCAGCGTTTGCCTGGCCCCGTTCCGAATCCATCTGGCGTTCAGCGGTTCACTGTCTACAACGATGGCGTCATACATCATCTGATCATGGTTGCCGCGCAGCGTGATGACGCCCCACTTTTCCTTGAACGCTTTCACCTGCTCTACGACTCCCCTGCTGTTCGGGCCGCGGTCGACATAGTCTCCGAGCAGTACAAGCTTGTCTTGTTGTGGATCGTAACTTACTTTGTGCAGCAGCAGGTTTAACTCATCCAAACATCCGTGAATATCGCTGATCGCTAATGTTCTAACGGCAATCTCCCCCTTTCCGCCCTTGCATCTTTTCACTACATATACCCAATGACTCCCTTCCATAAATAAAACCAACTCCATAAAGAGTCGGTTTTGTATAAAAGCATCCCATTGGCGCTTTCCGTTATATATTTGATTTCGATCAAGCCAAGGAATTTTCCTTTTTCGCACGACTTTTCTTCATGGCTCCAAAAAGCGCGATCACGCCATACATCGGAATCACGAAGTAGAACACAAGCGCCAAATAGAACATGCTGTTCGGCCCGGCGTTCAGGCTAAATGCGGTGACGAGGCCAACAAGCAAAGCGGCGTTTATGATGCTGGCGATCAGTACCTCATGTTTCTTCCCAAACAGGATCACTCCAAGCATCGCCGCGGTAAACAGCGCAAGAATCAACGTGGTCATGGATCATTCCCCCTTAATACAGTGATGCTTTATCATACGCAATGACGCCGCATCCATTCACAATTTAGACACAATTAGGTTATTTCCAAGATACCACATTTAGTCAGGGATGAAAAGGCTTTCACCAAAAAATGTTCTCAGGCCAATTTCACAAGCTGATATGTTTTATTGGCCTTTTTCTTCGTGCCAGCGAATCATTCGCCATTCGCCGTCCGCTTCTTTGCGCCACACTTCAAGGGAGATGGCCAACATAAAAACACAAAAAAGGCACCGCCGGCAAAATGCCGGCAGTGCCTACGATATTAGATCCAGCAAGTTTTCAAGAGTAATGACCAATAAAATAAAGAGGACCAGAACAATACCTACAGATTTGAAAGGGCTATGAACGTATGCTCCTGCAACTCCGCTCATCCCATACTCCTCCTTCAATTCGAAAGGCACATTATCGTATGGTGCATAATGGACGTTGTACGGGCAGCGCGGCAAATACTGCGGTTGTGAAAGAATCCGTTACATCTACGCTCCCGGTCGTTATTTCAGCAATCCCATAAGCGGCATAATCGAGCGCATCACGTTCATTCCGATTTGGATGCCAGGTATGATTTTTCCGAAGAAGCCGAACATACCCATTCCGCCACCGTTAGCGGCCGTTCCTCCAACTCTTGTCGAATTAACGGTTGGCGCGGGCTGACGGGATCCCCCTCCAAACAGCAGGCTTAGCAGACCGGATACTTGAGCCTTTTCTCTGTTCTCCAGAATTGCCGCGGTTTGCCGCGGATCGGCCCATATTCCGTTTAGAACGACACCGCTGCGGTCATGTTTTTTCACCGTGCCGATATAGCTGCTGCCATCCTTTAGCATGACAAGCACCGGTTTGCCCATCCATTTTGACGAGCGCCGTCTCTGTTTCTTCCTTTTAACAGGCATCTATCTCACCTCGGGCAGTCAAATTCAAGAATCGTCTGTTTTTATATCTTGTAGATAGATTGAATTAAAGTAAGTCACATCTTTGAAACGGATATTCCCTGTGGATCAAGGAATGACAAGTAAAAACTTTAATTCATTCTATATAGATATTAATGTATTCCAAGCTTTTAAGATATTCTTGTGTTTTTGGCTATGCAAAGATGCCTCGCCCCTTATTTTTATTCGAAAAAAAGCGCGATGGATTAATCCATCACGCCGTAAGGGAGATTTTGCTGAAGCGGTGCGGGCCGTTCGCAGGTGCTTGTCATGACGTAATACCGGTCCTGCTCGGAAGAGTCATGGAAGGCATGCATCGCTTCAAGGACGTGGAAACCGAGATCGCCGCTGGCGCGGTTCTTTCTGCCGCCGTTCAGCGCATAAACCATGTCGAGCACGCCGATTCCCCGCGAATTCGCCGCATAGCCATGGGATAGCGGGATTTCCTTCCAATCCTGGCTGTCATGGCGCTTCAGAAGCACCGGCCCGCCGAAGGTATTGGGATCCGGAACGCTAAGCGTACCTTGGCTGCCGTAGATTTCGATGCATGGCAGCCGGCTGCCGCCGAAGACGTCGAAGGACGTAATCATCGTCCCGGTGGCTCCGTTGTGGAAATCGAGTACGCCTGCGACATGGGTCGGCGTTTCGACCGCAATGGTTTGGCCGAACTTTTTGGAGCTGGTGATCGTTCGCTCCGGATAAGATATTTTCGCTACCCCCGCCACGCGTTTGATCGGACCCAGCATGGCCACCAAAGCCGTCAGATAATACGGCCCCATGTCAAACATCGGTCCCCCGCCCTTGGCATAATAAAATTCGGGATCCGGATGCCAATGCTCATGTCCCCTGCCCATCATAAACGCCGTCGCCGCCACGGGTGTGCCGATCCAACCGTCCTCGATGAGTTTGATGCAGGTTTGGATGCCTCCGCCAAGAAACGTATCCGGGGCGCTGCCGATGAGCAGCCCTTTTTCTTTGGCTTTGGCCAGAATGGACCGCCCTTCTTCCCTGGTGACGGCCAGCGGTTTTTCGACATACGCATGTTTTCCGGCTTCCAAAATATCCAGGCAGACCCGCGCATGCGCAGCGGGAATCGTCAGGTTCACGACCAGCTCGATCTCCGGATCCGCAAGCAGTTCGGCAACCGTGCAGCCTTTGGCGATTCCGAACTGCTCGGCTTTCGCTTTTGCCCGGTCCAGGTCCAAATCCGCGCAGGCGGAAACGTGGACCGCTTGAAACGTTTTCAAATTCTCAAAATATATGGAGCTGATGTTTCCGCATCCGATAATGCCGACATTCATTTTCTTCATTATGATGAGCGCTCTCCAATCCGCTAAATTTAAACCTGGCTATCCATCATGCCGGTATATTGGCTTCCTGCTTGCTTCCCTGCCGCCTTGGCTTTGCCTTCGGCCGCCCACAGCATCCCTCTGCGCATAATCTCCTTGACCGGCGGAAGCTCGATCACGTTCGCCTGATGCCCCAGCGAGCAATAGAATACCCGGCCGAGTCCCCACCGCTTGGTCCACGCCACTGGCATATCGACGGACTTGTTATAAACATGGGGACCGTCCGCAACCGGAAAACGGGTCGTGGCCAGCACTTCGACGGCAGGATCGACATGGAGGTAATACTGCTCGGTCGAGACGTCGAAATCTTCGATCCCCTCTACGATCGGACTTGACGTGTTCGCCATGTTAATCCGATGGGGAGTACCGTCGTTGCCCGGATGCGCGACCCAGTTTCCGCCCGTCATGAACTGCCAGTCGACGTTGCTTCGGAATGCGTCGCACATACCCCCGTGGCAACCGGCCAAACCGACGCCGTATTGCACGGCTTCCGACACGTTGTTGACCCTTTCCTGACTGATTTCGCCCATAGTCCATACGGGAATGATCAGGTCAAGCGTTTTCAATTTTTCGGCATCGTCAAATGCCGCTAGCGTGTCGGACACTTCGACTTCATAACCCTCCTCTTCCAAAATGCCACGAAAAATGGCCGATACTTCCTCGGGCTGATGGCCAAGCCAGCCTCCCCATACGATCAGCGCTTTGTTCATGTCCACATCTCCTCTTTAAGCTCAAGCTCATATTTTAAAGCTCCTCGGTGCGCACCCATCTTCTCTCCGCGATCGACAAATCGACGGCTTCAAGCACCTGCTGGCATTTCACGCCGTCCGCAAAATTCGGAACGGGCTGCCGGTCTTCGCGGATCGCCTGAAGCAGCTCGACCGTTTCGTGGATAAACGTATGTTCGAACCCAATGGTATGCCCCGGCGGCCACCAGGCTTCGGCATAAGCGTGCGCGGGATCCGTCGCCAGAACGCGGCGGAAGCCCTGCACGTCTTCGTCATCCTCCGTAAAATAAACCTGAAGTTCGTTCATCCGTTCGAAATCGAATTTCAAACTGCCTTTGCTTCCGTTGATCTCGAAGGAATTCGTGCAGCGGTGGCCGGCGGCAAACCGGGTCGCTTCAAAGCTTCCCAATGCGCCGTTGGCGAATTTCGCCAGAAACAAGGTTGCGTCGTCCACGGTGACGGGGCCTTTTTCGTCCGATTGGTTGCCCTTGGCGCTTAAACCGCTCATGGAGCCCGGCAGCGGCCGTTCTTTGATAAACGTCTCGCTCATGCCGATAACTTCCTCGATGTCGCCCACAAGGAAGTGGGCCAGGTCGATGATATGCGCGCCCAAATCCCCATGGGAACCGGAACCGGCGATATCTTTCTGCAAACGCCACACGAGCGGAAATTCCGGATCGATAATCCAGTCCTGCAAAAACCAGCCCCGGAAATGATAAATTTGTCCCAGACGCCCTTCCTGGATCAGCCTGCGGGCAAGCTGCACGGCTGGGGCAAAACGATAATTGAATCCTACCATATGTTTAACTCCTGCCGCTTCGGCAGCCGCCAGCATCTCCCGGGAATCCTGAAGCGTCAGCGCAAGCGGTTTTTCGCAGAGCAAATGCTTTCCTGCCTTCGCCGCCGCGAGGGCGATTTCTTTGTGCATATCGCTTGGAGCATTGATGTCGATGAGGTCGATGTCATCCCGCCCGATCAGTTCTTTCCAGTCCGTGACGTAATCCTGCCAGCCGAACTGCTTTGCGGCTTGGGACACCCCGTCCGCGTCGCGGCCGCAAATCACCTGCATGACGGGCTGAACGACACCCGGGAAAAACATCGGAATGTCGCGGTACGCATGGCTATGCGCCTTCCCCATAAATTTGTAGCCTACCATTCCTACTCGAATCTGCTGCATTGAATACGCCTCCTTTTCATATGCACCCTATTCATAACTATGCTTGGCTCCCAGCGCTCGATGATCGAACGATCAGCCGGGTTGCCATTTGATATAGATGACCGCTGATATGATTTACCCCTTCCTCAAATTCCGACACAGTTTCATCCGCATTTTCCTTAAGCAAAAGCTTGGCGGCCAATGCCCCCATCCGGTAAAAAGGGACGGCCACGCTCGTCAACGGCGGATCTGTAATCCGGGCGCCATCCGAATCGTCATAGCCGACGATGGCGATGTCTCTGCCGGGCAGAACGCCCAATTCCCGAAAGCCTTGAATAAGCCCGATGCCCATACGGTCATTCGCGGCAAAAACGGCATCGATGCTATCGAGATGGCGGGCGAAACGAAATGCCGACTCATACCCGCTCGTCCGGCTGTAGTTGCCCGTTTCAAGCCATTGGGCAGGGATCGCTTCATCCGGATCATCGACGGGATTGAATATGCCCGCTTCCGTCATTGCGCGTACGTATCCCTTGAGGCGATCCGCACTGTTCGAATATCCGGGCGGACCGTTCAGGAACGCGATGCGGCGATAACCCTCATCAAGCAGATGTTTCACCGCTTCATAGGCGCCTTGTTCATGATCCGCATCCACTTCAAGAAAATCTTCGCCCGCAAAATGCTGGTTCACCAAGCAAAACGGGTGGTTCGCTTCCTTCAGCGCCCTTAACGCTTTCCGCTCCTCCGGCGTATCCGTCGTTCCCAAAAGGATGCAAGCGTCGATCTTTTGCGATCGAAACAACTCGATGTAACCGTTATCATCGCCGGGCTTGCGAAAAATAAGCAGCATATCGTAACCAAGCTCGCGAACCTGCTCCCCAATCCCGCTCAAAATCTCCGAAAAATAATAGGTTGAAAAAATATGTACCTTCGGCACATAAGGAAGCACGACGCCGAGATTGCCGCTTTTTCTGCGGGCAAAGCTTTGGGCGATGGCATTGGGGTAATATCCCAGCGCCTCCGCCGCCTTCAGCACTTTCAACCTCGTTTCTTCCTTGATTGGACCCACCCGGTTGAACACGCGGGAGACGGTTGCTTCCGATACGCCCGCCATGTCCGCTACCGCTTTTCGTGTGACGATACGGCATCACCCCCTACATTTCACAAACAAATTGTTGATAGCAAATGAAGCTGAAAACCATTAATGTACGCGCGTACATTATCTCGTATTTTTTTCCAACATGTCAAGGGAATTGTTTTCAAACAGCAACAACCGCAGGGTTTGATTCGTCTGTGATCTTAAAGGAGGGGTGAACATGATCAAACTGTCCATCACGTTCTTGATATTGCTTTCCCTATGGGGATGTTCGATCCATGCCAACAACGGAGGCAAGACGACCGTTCGCGAATTGACCGGGGGGCAGCCGCCTAAAGCCTCTATACAAATCGGGGACAAACTGCACGATACCAAACTCGGCACCTACTGCTGGTCATCCAAAAACACAAGCACGTGCGTAGACACTCCCGGTCCGGCCGAACTCCTGAAAAATAAAAAGCCGGTCAGCGTAAGTCCCGGCGCCGAAATCAAATTTGTGATGGATTACGAACCCCTTCCGAACAAAATCCATTTGGAGCAGCTGTCGGAAGGCAAGTACACGGAGATTGCCGTGATTGATAATACCTTCCGAGCGCCGACTCAGAAAGGAATCTACTATTTTTCATATGGGGTCTGGTGGATGGATGAAAAACGGGAACATGTTGCTCTGGGCGACGCTTTTTATGTTTTTGCCTTGGAAGTAATCTAAATGCCCCGACCCGATCATTTAATTCGTAGTCAGGCTCTGAGCCATAGGGAGTCTTCCGCGACCTCCTCGCCATTGACGACCAGCACGATGCGATGTTCCCCCGGATAATGCCGTCTTGTCGTCAAATCGGACCAGCCGTGCTTGCGCTGTCCCGTCAGCTTCGAACCTCCGGGTACGGTTTTATCCGATAAGAGAAACAACTTGCGTGAGGTTTGTCCGTTCGCCTTCACAAAATAAATGCCGTATTCGATCCTTAAGCGCGCGTCAGTTCCTTCCCGAATGCAAATCTCATAATGAACCATACTGTTATCCCCAATGGATATTTTCTTGGGCTCGACCGCAAGCACTGCCGACTGGACAAGCGTGTTCCCCTCACTGCTGCCGGAATAGCCAAACAGCCTCATGATTTCCGGCTCCGCTTTCCGAATCAGCGTCCGGCATGCATGTCTGACAATCCAATCCGTATCGGGATGATTCCCGAGCCACGCTTTGGCCAGCCGAATAACGACGTCAGGATGGTCCTTTGCGATATCGTTCAAATTGTTGGCGACGCTCTTGCGGACATAAAGCGATGGATCTTCCTTCAGCTGCTCCAAAATCGGAAGAACGGGGGAAGGGTCCTTTTTAAATGGCGCAAGCGCTTGTCCCCACGGCAGACGGGGTCTGCAGCCTTCGCTCGCCAAGCGTCTGACATGTTCGTTCGGATGCTGCGACCAGATCAGCATTTGGTTCATCATCCGCTGCGGATCGCGCATAATGAACGGTCTGACCGCAAATTCGGACGAGGAACGCTGCGTGAACCGCTCCAACGCATCCATCGAAAGTTCCCAATATTGCGGATCCTGTCCGTATACTTCGACAAAGTCGGGAAAAAACAGGTACGGAAACCCCTTACATTCCTCGTCGATCGAAAACAACACGTCCAATGCAGCGGGATAATGCGCAGGCAAAAAATCGCCCAAAACCGTCGCGATTCGGCGGATTCTCGCTTTTAGTTCCAGTCCCTCCCAATCATCGGCCATGATTTTTGCAACAAAGCCCTCGGTATGAAAAGCCGGATACGCGGATCCGACCTTCTCTCCGAAACCTGCCAAAAACTCTCGATCGTACATCGCTTTTAACGCTTCAGCCAAAATCTTCTCCCCCGTCGTTCAAAGGTTCGCAAAAATGCGAACACCCGTTTTCGTTTACTATAACAAGAATCGAAACGGGTGTACAGTTTTGGTCTATATAGATTGAACTAAAGTTGGCATCGAACTTCCTGTTAAAAGAGCCCCGCGCGCCCCTATAACCTTCACAAGTAAAAACTTTAATTCATTCTATATCAGTGAATTATTGTTTCAGTTTTTGCTGCTGCTCCAAATAGTAGCGCATGTTGTGCATGTAATCCGGAGCATCCATCGGGTCGGCCGCCATCAGCTCGATGATGCACATTTTACTGGCGCATTCTTTTTCGGCGCGGGAAATCGCGTCATCCAGCTCTTGATTGGTGCGAACCGCAACGGCAAAAGCTTCCCCGCCGAAGGCTTCCGCAAGCTTCGTATAGGACCAGTTCGGGATGTTGTTATAGGTTTGGTTTTTGGTCTTCACGTTCAAATATTTTTCAATCGTATATCCGTCATTGTTCAGCACGAAAATGATCGGCTTGCAGCCGTAATGCAGCATGGAACTGATTTCCTGGGCCGTGAGCTGCAAGGAGCCGTCGCCCGTGAATAGCAGGATCCTGCGCGAAGGGGCGGCAATGCATGCTCCATAGGCTGCAGGCGTGGCGTAACCGATCGATTGCCATCCGCCCTGCCCCATAAAAATCGTATTTTTCGGGAGCGAGACTTGACTCATGCCAAAATAAAAGGTTCCCGTTTCTGCGATCACGATATCCCCTTCCTTTAGCATCCGTTGAAAACGGGGATAGTAAGAAGCCGCCTGAAGCAGTTCATCCGGATTCCCTGTTATGGCATCGTATGGTCCGGGTCCTTTTGTTGGCGTTCCGGGCCGTGTCCACCCGATGTTTTGCAATGCTAGCAAAAGGTCCTCCGCCATCACATTGGGATATTCCGCCAGACCAGCTTTAACCTTCGAGGGTTGGATGTCAATGAGCCGAAGCGGGTCCAGCTTGGCCGTGAAATTTGCGGTATTGGTGTCCGCCTCTATGAAACCGGCGGCGATTACGCAATCCGCGTTTTCCACAAGGCTGCGTACGTCCTGACGGCCAAAGGCTCCTCCATACATGCCCATAAAGAGCGGATGCGATTCGTCGAACGCGCTTTTGCCGTACAGCGTGGAAACAACCGGCAAATTCAGCGACTCCGCTAATTTTCGCACATATTGCTCCCAATGGAACCTCATTGTTTTTACGTCCACCAGCAGGATTGCGCTTTGGGCCTGCATCAACATCCGGTTGATGCGATCGACCGCCGTCTGCAGCGCATTAGGATTCGAAACGGTTTTCTCCAGGCTGGCTTCTTGGCGCATGACAACCGGCTTGGCAACCAAATCGTCGGCAACCACGAGATACACCGGCTGTTTTTTCTCTTTGGCGGTCCGGATCGCATGCGGGATTTCCAGCATGGCATTTTCGGGCGTCAGCACGGCCGTATATGCCGTAATATGTTCGTACATCTTCCGGAAAACGTCATAATTGCCGTCCATTAACGTATGATGCATCAGCTTATGCTGCTTCTGTGCCGCATCCGGCGGCGATCCGACGATATGGATCACGGGCACATGCTCGCTGCGTGCGCCGGCAACGGCGTTGCACGCGCTCAATTCGCCGACGCCAAACGTGGTGATGAGCGCGGACAACCCTCTGATTCTCGCATAAGCATCCGCCGCATATCCGGAGTTCAGCTCATTGCGTCCGTTAATAAATCGTATTCCGGCGTACCGTTCGATCGCATCCAGCAGAGAGAAATTGTAATCTCCGGGCACGCCGAAAATTTCGGTCAGCCCCTCCTGTTTCAAGCAGTCTAAAAGGTATTCGCCCAACGTTTTCGGCAGCATCGATTCTAAGGTTCGGTTGTTGAGGTCTCGTTGTGCCATCAGCGGTCTTAGTCCCCTTCCTTTTTAGTAACCGGCGGTTGCGTTGATCGCTTCTTTCACCGTCCTCGCCAGCGATTCGGCATCCCCAAGCGCCTGGAAGTGCAGAAACAGAATACGGGGCTCTTCGCCGATAAGGTGGTTATGTAGGGCGGATATGTTAATATTCCCTTTGCGAAGCGCATCGATGACGGGATTCACCTCGTTTCCGAGAAGCGCAAACTCCCCGATCACCGCCGTTTTATCCCCTACCTTTTCGAAATTCGCGCCGAATGAAAATTCAATTTCTTCCGGAGATAGCGGCACTCCCAAGTTCGAAACCTTGATATTTTTGCGGGTAATCCCCAATTTGCAGACGCCGTTTTCATGCTTCAATTCTGTGTTAAATACTTTGTTGAATACCTGGCAATCCTGCGTCTCCGCCCCCAAGACAGCGCCGGACGGGACGAGCAGCAAAAATGAAACAGCCATGAACCAAACGATTTTTTTCATCAAATCCATTCCTCCAAATTTGGGATTTTAGTTTATTGTTTTACGAAGAGAAGTAAAAAATCCCTATTGCTTTGGTGAAAATGCATCACCCTGGCAATAAGGATTTTTTCGGTGTTTTTTCTGCCAACTCCCTTAGGTAGGAAGCCGGTTCGAACCTGGTCAACTTAATCGTATGATCGTAACATTGGTAGGCGTCGTTGTCGTAAGCGTTGCGGTTGCAAGGACGCCAAACAGTTGAATGCTTATGGTTGCCCCCGCGGGGACAGGCGTAATGACGTTGGTTTGAAAAGAAGTCGCGCTGACTGCAGGCGATATCGTTGAGGCCGGAGCAGCGGTTCCATTGATTAGAATACGGGAGCTGACCAGCAAAGAAACGTTCAAGTTGATCGAATATGAAATATAATAGTTTCCTGCATTGACGACGGTAAACGTATTATTGGCCGCATTTATCGTGATGCCTGGCCCGATATCCTGCGCATTTGGGAACGATACGTTTGTTCCGCCTAAAAGAACAGAAATGACGGTGCCGGACGTATTGGCCGCAAATGCGTGATTTTCGGTAACGCTGGTTCCAGTCGCTCCTGTTGCACCTATTGCACCTGTTTCTCCCGTTGCACCAGTTGCGCCCGTAGCACCCGTTGCACCAGTTGCACCAGTTGCTCCTGCTCCCGTAGCACCCGTCGCTCCCGTGGCTCCGGTTTCGCCTGTTGCACCTGTCGCTCCTGTCACACCTGTGGCTCCCGTTTCACCCGTGGCTCCTGTTTCTCCCGTCGCTCCCGTTGCTCCTGTGGCTCCCGTAGCACCTGTCGCTCCCGTTGCTCCTGTGGCCCCTGTCGCTCCCGTTGCACCTGTTGCACCAGTTGCTCCCGTTGCTCCGGTTCCGCCCGTTGCGCCCGTAGCACCCGTTGCTCCTGTAGCTCCCGTTGCTCCTGTCGCACCTGTGGCCCCCGTGGCTCCTGTCGCCCCTGTTGCACCAGTTGCGCCCGTAGCACCCGTTGCACCAGTTGCTCCCGTTGCTCCGGTTCCGCCCGTTGCTCCTGTAGCTCCCGTAGCACCCGTCGCTCCTGTTTCGCCTGTGGCTCCCGTCGCTCCCGTTGCTCCTGTCGCACCTGTTGCCCCTGTTGCTCCAGTCTCACCTGTGGCCCCCGTTGCTCCTGTAGCTCCCGTTGCCCCCGTTGCTCCGGTTTCGCCCGTTGCACCTGTCGCTCCCGTTGCTCCTGTTGCCCCCGTTGCACCTGTCGCTCCTGTTGCACCAGTTGCTCCGGTTTCGCCCGTCGCACCCGTCACTCCCGTTGCTCCTGTTGCTCCCGTAGCACCTGTCGCTCCAGTTGCTCCTGTTGCCCCCGTTGCACCTGTCGCTCCTGTGGCTCCTGTCGCTCCTGTTGCACCAGTTGCTCCGGTTTCGCCCGTCGCACCCGTCACTCCCGTTGCTCCTGTTGCTCCCGTAGCACCTGTCGCTCCAGTTGCTCCCGTCTCCCCCGTTGCTCCTGTGGCTCCCGTAGCACCTGTCGCTCCCGTTGCTCCTGTGGCTCCCGTAGCACCTGTCGCTCCCGTTGCTCCTGTAGCTCCTGTAGCTCCCGTTGCACCTGTCGCCCCTGTTGCTCCTGTTGCACCCGTCGCTCCCGTTGCACCTGTGGCTCCTGTCGCTCCCGTCGCACCCGGAGCCCCGACCTCAGCAAGGAGTGTGTAATCTGGCGAACTTCCTGGATCGCCTCCTGGCGATGCGATGTTGGCGATATACGTACTGCCATGAAAAGTAACGATTTGCCCCTGTGGATAAAACCGGCTTTGTTCCGGATCAAACGGTACGACTCCGGTTAACCCCACTCCTGTCGCCCCTCTTGGGCCGGTCGCTCCGGCCGGGCCGGCAGGTCCTGGAGGGCCTGGTGGGCCAGGGGCGCCAGGGGGGCCGGAAATGCCGCGCGGACCCGGCGTTCCGGTAATTCCAAGTGAAACCGAAGGCATGATGCCGGATATCTTGCGCTGGATTTTCCTGATCAATTCCACCAAACAATCCTTCTTTATACGTGTCACATGAAGCAGCAGTACGGTGGACAGAAGATCATCCAAATTTTCTTGCAGGTTTATTAGAATTCCAACCCCTGAGACCGGCACCGCCTCGCACATCGCGATCGAGAGCTCAAACGTGGATTGAAGGAGGGCCTTGTCTCTAACAGGGAACTCCGAATCCGTGAAAAAGTTCTGAAAATGCTTCAGCACCTCCTTCAAAGCTGCTATCGATGGAGGGTCTTGCCTGAGCAGCGCAGGAGGCACAGCTTGAAGCAGGCGCAGCAAAAGTTCGTTTAAGCGTTCGGTCTGCTGCTTGGTAATTGGAAGGACGCCGACTTCTTCGTTATCGTTCACACTCATTCATTCTTTCCTCCTGCCATTGATGCTCCAAAAGCTTGTACGTCCCAAGCATGGTTTTTATTTATAAAATATCGACACTTTAATCCACCCTATGCCGCGTGCCCAAAAAGCGTGACTTCCTGCTGCAAGATATAAATAAAAAAACCGTTCCCCCACATGATGTAAAGGAACGGATCGTAATTCATTTCACCATTGTTCTTTTCGAACAACATTAATTTTTCGCATCAATTTCTTCCTTTATAATTGTGACGATCTCCCGGATGCTTTTTGCCCCCAGATCGCCTTCTTCTCTTTTCCGCACCGACACGCCGCCGGAATTTTTTTCGTTTTCGCCTAGAACGAGCATGTAGGGGACCTTCATCATTTCGGCATCCCGGATTTTGTACCCCAACTTTTCGTTTCGAATATCGATTTCGACCCGAATGCCGGCGTCTTCAAGCGACTTTTTGACCTCAAAAGCGTAATCGATATAGTTCTCCGACACGGGGAGCAGCTTCGCATGGACGGGAGACAACCACAGCGGGAAGGCTCCGGCGTAATGCTCCGTCAGCATGCCCATAAATCGGTCGACCGAACCGTATACCGCACGGTGAATGACGACCGGACAATGTTTCTCACCGTCTTCTCCGACATAAGTGAGATCGTATTTTCGGGGCATTTGGAAATCCAGCTGAATCGTGCCGCACTGCCAGCTCCGCTTGAGCGCATCTAATATGTGGAAATCGATTTTCGGCCCGTAAAACGCGCCGTCTCCCTCATTGATGCGGTAATCGATGCCGCGGCGGTCCAACACGTTTTGCAGCGCCCGCTCCGCTTCTTCCCAGAGCTCATCCGAGCCCATCGAGTCTTCCGGACGCGTCGACAGCTCGATTTTGTATTCAAAGCCGAACACTTGATACATGTTGTCGATCAGCTCGATGATGCTGCCGATTTCTTCTTCGATCTGGCTCGGAAGCACGAACAGATGCGCGTCGTCCTGGCAAAACGTCCTTACCCGCAGCATGCCGTTCAACGCCCCAGAAAATTCATGCCGGTGCACTTGGCCGAACTCCGAGATGCGCAGCGGCAAATCGCGATAGGAACGGAGCTTGTTTTTGAAAATAAGCATATGTCCCGGGCAGTTCATCGGCTTCAACGCGTACATCGTATCGTCGACGTTCGTAAAGTACATATTGTCTTTATAATGATCCCAATGGCCCGATTGCTCCCAGACCCGCCGGTTCATCATGAGAGGCGTCCGGACTTCATCGTAGCCCCTCTTTCCTTGCATCTCCCTTGCGAAGTTTTCCAGCTCCGTACGGATCGTCATGCCTTTTGGCAGGAAAAACGGCATGCCCGGCGCTTCCTCCGAAAACATGAACAGTTCCAGCTGCTTCCCCAGTTTGCGGTGATCGCGTTTTTTGGCCTCCTCAAGAAAATGAAGATGCTCTTCCAACTGTGCTTGTTTCGGAAATGCCGTTCCGTATATGCGCTGCAGCATTTTGTTGTTCGAATCGCCGCGCCAATAGGCCCCGGACACGTTGAGAAGCTTAAAAGCTTTGATTCGGCCCGTGGACGGCAGATGAGGCCCTCGGCATAAGTCGAAAAATTCTCCTTGGTCGTAAATCGAGATGACTGCATCTTCCGGCAAATCCCGGATCAGCTCCAGCTTCAGCGGATCTTCGAGTTCTTCAAAGATTCGGACGGCTTCCTCCCTGCTGACCTCCCGGCGCATGATCGGCAGGTTTTCCTGCACGATGTTAGCCATCTCCTTTTCGATCGCAGCAAGATCATCCGGCGTTAACGGTTTCTCGATATCGATATCGTAGTAGAACCCGTCTTCGATGACCGGACCGATGCCGAGTTTAACCGCCTTTTGCCCGTAAATCCGCTTGATCGCCTGTGCCATCAGATGGGCCGTGCTGTGCCGATATATGTCAAGTCCGTTATGACTGTCCAGGGTGACGATTTCCACCCGTCCGTCCGCTTCGAGCGCATAGTTCAGATCGACGGGCTTTCCATCGATTTTGCCTGCGATCGCGTTTTTCTTCAGCCCTATGCTGATCGATTCGGCGATTTGTTCTATCGTGGTGCCTTGCGGATACCTCCTGTTCGAACCGTCTGGCAGCGTAACTTGAATCTCCATCGTTCTTACCTCCATTCCTATAAATTTTTTCATTCGTTTATTTCAAAATCCCATATTTGAACGCAAAAAAACGCATCTCATCCTCAAGGGACGAGTGCGTTCATCTCGTGGTTCCACCCTAATTTAACCAGCAGTCAACCAGCCTCGGCCGCAGGCCAAAGTTGAAATTGCAGGTTCTCATTGGAATCCGTTAACGGGGATCAGACGGTGCCGCTTACTGCCGCTCCGTGATGCAAAAGCGGGTTCAACGCCACAGCTACAAAGGGGTAACTTCATGCCGTTTTCAGGAGAAGCTTTCAGCCGGAACCTCTCTCTCTGGGCAGCTCGTGCAAGAAGTCATGTCTTTGATCAAAGCCAAATGTTGAATTATGGCTATAATCAAATCACAGACAGAAATAAATGTCAAGCCCTTATTTTCAATTTACTACAAAAAAGAAAAGCACGGCAGATCGTTCGCGATGCAATCTTCGTGTCATATACATGTCATATATTTGACGACTGCAAATGACGTTTTACAAAGCCGAAGAAGCTTGGCCGACCCAGGCTTTCAGCTGCTCCGGATCAAAGCCTTGACCTTGGCGCAGCTTCAACGTTTTTCGTTCCGGCGGTCCGTCAAAAAGGCCTTCCGGAAGGTCGAGTTTGGTCGCATTAAAAATCGTAAAACTAACGGCATCCTTCGAAGTCGAAATGACCGCCGCATATTTCCCGTTTTTCAAAAAATGGGGCTTTTTGTACTGAATCCGTTCCTGCACATCCGGAATCGCTTGATGAACAACCTTGCGAAGCTCTGCTGCCATTTCCTTTTGCCACGGTTCCTTTATCGCATCGATAAAATCGGTTACTTCCTGGTTCATATGATTTTCTCCTTTTCTTGGATCGATTATGGGTACATTTAAATCATGCAAAAGCTTGCTATTTCACGATTTGCCACGCGACGCCGAACGGATCCACGACTTCTCCGTAATAGGCTCTCATGTTCATCATCAACCCTCCAATTGTTTTTTTTGAATCAAGCATTCATTATAAATTCACCGCTTGAAATCCGTTTCTACTTTAACGACGAATGCCAAACGAATAAATCGACAACCTTCAAAAAATTTTTTCGGAATTTTAAATTTGTTCCCGCAAGTTCGTCTCCAACGCCATGATGTTAGGATCATGATAGGTTACTGCCGGATCCGCCAGCTGGCGCAGCTCAATGTCAACTTTTCCCCGGCCCTTTGGAACGGGAGCCCTTCTCGCCCGTTCCAAAGCTTCATCGACGGAATGGGCTTCGATCATGAGAAACCCTTCCATCAGCACGCTATCCGCGGAAAAAGGACCGACCGTTACATCAGCCTTCCCTCCTTCAAGCGAAAACGTGATCCGAAGCCCGCTTGAGCTTGGGAGCAGCGTTTCGTCGGCAAGCAGAACTCCGGCTTGGGCTAGGGACTTGGCGTATGCCGTACGATGGGTCATTTGAGACTCCCACGGCTAAAGCCGCAAGCTGACACCTTCGGTATCATCGGGATTCTTGGGTGGTAGTCGGTCGTGCATTTCTGCTAACCGTAGTTCCCCCAAGTTCAGGGCTGTCTCATCAGCCCG
>NZ_JAVLSX010000027.1:0-31654 GCF_031583795.1 Paenibacillus sp. VCA1
ATCTGAACAGCCTTTTGCTTAAACTCAACGGAATATGTCTTCCGAATTTCACCCATGAAAAAATCCCCTCCAAGTAAACTTTAGTGCGCTTTCTTAGCACTTGTCTACTCAAAGGGGATAATATCAGAAACGCAGGGCCTTTCATTTTACCGGCGTTCCGGCGCCCGACCCGTCCCATCCAGCAATCGTTCAAGATCCGCCTTATGATACCGCGCAAATCCGCCGTTGGAGGAACCAATATAGATGTCGCCGCCGGGACTCATATTCAGCAGTCCTTCGATGCCTCTCCGGTAATGGGTTTCGGCGAAATCGAACTGCAGGTCATGCAGCCGGCCCGCCACGCCGCCGTCTTCCTTCCGCAGCACAAGCAGATCCGAACCATACCCGATCAGAAGGTAACGCGATAGAACGGCAAAACGGGTTTTGGCCATTTCGTCCATCGTATACGGGCTTGCAGACTCAAGGGAGGTGACGGGCATCTGCCAAAGAAGCGTCCCCTTTTCGAGATCGACGGCTGCCGGCCGCCCGTTCAGCACCGCGTACAACCGGTTTCCGTCGACCGTACCGTTTACCGCCTTGCCCGGCAGCGTCCAGAGGCTGCGCTTTAGGACAACGTCGTACAGCATCGTTTCCTCGATCTTGGAAGGATCGAAGTCGTCCGCCTTTTCGGAGCGCTGCACCAAAATATATCTGGAATCGTTGGTCGTTTCGAAACGCTCCTGCGGATGCCAAGGGAATCTGGCAAAGACCTGCCCGTTATCCCCGTTCAGCAGCATCCATTCGCTGCCCGCCAGGAACCACCGGCTGATGTCGTGCTGCAGCGGCAGGCGGATATTGCCGTAGGTGGTATAAGGATTCCACTGGGGGTCTTCCTTGGCCGGACCGGCGCCGGTCACGCTCCACCGCTCTTTCCCGTTCAGCGGATCCAGCGCCGTCAGCTTCACGCCATCCTGCAGCAAGATATACGGATCTTCCGCGTCGGTTTCGAGGATTTGCTGATTGCTTTTCAGCGTCCTGTTCCAGCGCTGTTTGCCCGTTGTTCGGTCGAGCACGCTCAACACTTCGGAAGCCGGTTTCGAAGCAAGCGTTTGCTGTAAAAGGATGGCGCCTTTGGCTGCAAACATCCGAATCTGGCGTTCCTTCGGCAGCTGCTTTTCCCATAAAATACGTCCATCCTGCAGCCGAAACTCGCGAATGCGGGCTTCGTACTTTTTCTTCGCGGGATCATATTCCGTAAATACCGCCGCCGTATTGCGGGAGGCGTCCAGCGAAACGCCGAACATCCCGAATCCGGCGTCCGCCTGCCACAGCTTTTGCCCGGTGCTCCGGTCGACGGCATAAACGGAAGACGCGTAATGCATACCGCTGAATCCGCCGTCATCCCCGTTGACGAGCAGCACCCGATCGGTGGCGCCAATCAGGTAGGCGTAATTCAAGTTCCCTTGGTTTCTCCATGCCGGCTTGGCTTGAATCGTCGCTGGAATGGGCATCGTCCGAAAATCATATGTAAACCGGTAATCGCTGCCCGCCGTTCTGTTGAGTTCCAGCTTTCCGTCGGCGGGAAGGATCCATTTCCAGGCGGCAAGCCTGCCTTCCGGGGAAAAGGCGACCGCCAACTGGGCCTGCGGACGTTCATAACGCCAAGTGATGCCCAGCCGCATCGGTTCGCCCAGCTCCGCCAGATTGGCCGACCGCTCCTTCACGTCAGGGGCGCCCAGCAGCTTCTGCACATTGGCCGCGCTATCGCCCTTTTCGAGCAAAAATTCGGTCAAGTTCCTTGCAAGCTCATCCGGCACGCCGGAATCTTCGCTTAAAATCCCGGTCGCGATTGCGCTTTTCGAAGCGATCGCCTGCGTGTTCATCCAAAGCAGCACGGGTCTGTACACCCGGTCATCCCCATGCCATCCTTGGGGGCTGACCATCACGGCCGTCCAATCCTTCCACTCCGCCAGCGCAACGAACTTCATGCCCTGCTCGGGCGGGGCCCATTTCAAGCCGCTCCCCGGCGCGAGCGAAAGCTTGGTATCGGGCTTGACGGCGACATATGACGGCGAAACATCGACGATCGACTTGGCCGCATCCGACGTATACCAGCGGGGAATCCAGCGGCTGCCTTCCTCATTCGAAACCGTTAAAACAAGATCTCCGGAAGCGGAGCCCGGCGAATTTCCTGCGGCTCCGGACGGTTTTACATTTGCCGATTCCCCTGTTAACCCGTATCCCGCTGCTTTTAGATCCTCCCACCTGGAAGCGCTCGTGAGCTGATCGGCAAAATAGGGCGTTTTATAACGAAACACAAGCTTGCTTGCAGGCTGAACCTGCTTTGACGCGGACGCTGCGGAGGATGCCGCCATCCCCGCAGTGCCGGGCACGCTGAGCAGCATCGCGGAAGATGCCGCAAGAACCGCCGCGCCGGCCAAAAGCTTCAAAGGTTTTAATCGCATAACGGAACCACCCTTTTTAATAGATTCCCATGACATATGAACCTTCAGCGTAAAACGTTCCCGTGTGTGCGTCTTAACATGCTGCTCTATTTCCGTTAAAAGCGTTCGCCAAGCTCCTTCAATGACCTCAGCACGTAATCGATGAGCTCCGGCAAATCTCCCATCTGTTCCTCGTCGATTTTTCGCCTGAATCTCAGCTCGGCTTTGTTCCGACAGCCGTTCCATTCATCCCCATATACTCGGGTTAAGGTTTGAACAAGCGGAATATCCGGCCAGATCGTTTTTAAGATCCGTTCGATTTCGGCGCATTCCGTCTCGGCTTCCGTCACGTTCATCCCGAACCCGATCCTCAGCCTGCATCCCGGCCTCACGTCTGAAATCTCCAAAATCTCGGCGGACAAATCGGCCAAGGACGCCTCCAACCCGATCTCGGCAACAACCTCTTGTCTGCCCGCCAATTCGAACCTGATGGCAAACTCCCGGGACATGACGGACATTTCAAGCCGGTCGTCGCGGCCGATGATCCGGATCAGGCCGTCGATATTATCGAGATCGTACAATTGGTTTTCAAGGGCCACCTTAAGATTCTCGAAAATCGTCGGATCGAACATCACCATGGGTCCGCCGCGTATTTCAGTCCAATCTGTTTACGCGCTTCCTCCATCACCTCGGCGACCGCAAGCGACGTTTCGTGCGAATTGATTTTGCTGCAGCGCTTGCCGCGGCGAATCATGCGAATAAATTCCTCCAGTTCGTAATACATCGATTCATGGATTTGCTGCTGGGTCAATTCTTCCACGCTGCCGTCCCGGTACTGAATTTTCACGTCGTACGGCTGGTTGATCCGGTCGATGACCATCGTCCCGTTTTCCCCTTGAATTTCGGCGGGCAGGAAAGAATCGGATATTTTCGAATACATGACGACCGCATCCATTTCCGGATAACGCATAATGACGCTGCCTTCCCCGTCCACGCCCGAAGAGAGCATGATGCCGAACGCCTTGACCGAATCCGGTTTGCCGAATAGGGACACGAGCGGATAAATGCAGTAAATGCCCAAATCCATCAGCGCCCCGTTCGAAAATTCCGGATTGAACGCATTCAGCACCGTGCCCTGCTTAAACGCGTCGTAACGCGAGGAGTATTGGCAGTAGCCGGCAAAATAACGGCGCACCTGGCCGATTTTATACAGATTTTCTTTCATGATTCTGAAGTTCGGCATCAGCGTGGATTTCATCGCTTCCATCAGCACCACGCCGTTGGCCTCGGCCGCCGCGATCATTTTCCGCACCTCGCCGCTGTTCGAGGCGAGCGGTTTTTCGCACAGCACATGTTTGTGGTGGTTCATGAACAAAATCGCCTGCTCCGCATGAAGCGAATTCGGGCTGGCAATATACACGGCGTCGATCTCATCGCTTGAAGCCATCTCGTTCAAATCGGTATACACCTTGGGTTCGCCGAACTGGGCCGCGAATTCGCGCCCCTTTTCCTCCGTGCGGGAATACACCGCTTTCAGCTCGAAATCGTCATTCTCAAGTGCCGCATGCAGAAAACGTTCCGTAATCCAGTTGGTGCCAATCGTTCCGAATCGGATCAATCCAATCATTCCTTTCCCCATATATCAGGATATTGCATGAAATGAAATACCGTTTGCAGCCCTCAGCCTTCACCCATCTCCTGTCCCGCCGCATCGTCCCAGCCGGATGCTTCCTCATCCGCCAGGCTTTGAATATCTTCGGTGCCAATGCTAAGGTAGCCGTAACCTTCTTCCTGCTGCAGCTTCAATGCGCGTTCCTTGTAGAACCTGGCGCTGCTGCCTTCACCCGTTTCCTCGTCGTATACGAGAAGGATGCCGTCGGTTTTGCGGAACAGCAGATCGTCCCTGGCCCTAAACTGCCACGGCCCGCTGTAAGGCTGGCGGCTGACCGCCCCATAATAATCGATTCCCTGCAAAATCCGGTTGTAGTACTCTTTTTTGTCTTCCTTCCAGTTCTCTTCGGGATGCTCAAAAGCCGTGATGATGGCAACTCTCAGGTCGGGGTACTGCCGCTTCAAGGCAATCGCCGCCTCGCAGGCCCATAAATCGACCCCGTATTGACCGGGCGAAATCACCCATTCCAGCCCTTCCTCGGCCAGCTGAACAAGCTTGGCGGTGACGGCTTTTTGAATGTACGCGATTCCCGGGTGCTTTTGCCCGAAGATGTTCAGCTCATGCGCGCGGTATCCCGTTACGAGCACGTTTTTCATCGCAAACCCCTTATTTTCCGTTAAATTCTGACTTGCTTCGGGATTTCTGCAAAATCCTCTCTATCGCTTTCCTCCTATCATACCCCGATTCTTTCGGTGATTTCCACTGGTATGTCGGAGATTGAAGCAAAAAGAGCCCTGCATTTCCCTATGGAAACGCAAGGTTCTTGAATCGTTACAGCGAGATTTTCACTTCGGCGTTCATGCCGGGCAGCACCTTGGACGACGCCTGGTTGATCGTGATTTTGACGGGAATCTTTTGCGTCACTTTCGTGTAGCTGCCTGTCGAACTTTGCTGCGGAAGGACGGAAAATACGGAATTGGTCGCATATCCGATCGATTTGACCTCGCCTTCGAAGGTGGCGTCCGGGTCCCCGTCGACCGTAACGTCCACGCTTTGGCCGATGCGAACGTCCTTCAGCCGGGTTTCTTGGATGTTGGCGATGACGTACAAATGATCCATGTCCGCTTCCTGCGCCAGCACCTGGCCGGCTTGCACCGGCACGCCCGCATGCGCGTCGTTTTTAATGATTTTGCCCTTCATCCGGGAGCTGATCGGGACGACCTTCGTGCCGTCTGACACGCCGCCGACGATGTTTTTGTCGCTGACGTCGGTTCCCTCCTGAAGGTTCCAGCTGGTCAGCACGCCTTGGGCGGGAGCAACGACGGGCATCATGTCGGCAGCCACGACGGCGTCCTCCGTTTTGATGAAGTTGGTTTTTTCGTAATAAAAGTAGGCGCCTGCCGCTATAAAAAAGCAGATGACGAGCACGCCCACAACATTGGCGATGATTACTCGGGTACGGCTAATCATATCGATCGTTTCTCCTTATTTCGTAAAGTGTATGGCGCTTGGCGCCAGATCGGCTGATTCAGGTTTCGGCATCATCAGCCGCTTTTCTTTTTGCACAAGCGATCTGCCTTTGCCGGTGACGATTTTCCCTACCGAGGCCAGCAGCATGATCACGCCCACGCAGGCCATGATCGTAAACAGATGGTGATAAGCGCCCAAAATCGCCGCCCTTTTCGTATGAACGATCAGTTCATAGGAGGCCATGCTTTGGGCCTGGGCCGCTGGAAGCCCTTCATTGATGAGGCCGCGGGTCATTCCTGCGATTTCCGATTTGGCCTCGCCGCCAAACAAACCGAGACGGCTGCGGATTTCTTCATAATTGACGGCGTTCTGCCGCGTTAAATACCACCCCAGCAGCGGCGTCACGACCGCCCCGGCGAAATTGCGGATCGAATGCAGCGTGACCGATCTCATTGAGGCTTGGTGGATATCACCAGCTAGAGCCGTCCCCAGCGCTCCGCCGACAAGCACCATGCTGACGCCGGCCCCGAGCAGCGCAATTTGGAAATACAACGCGTTCAAGGAAATTTCCGGCCCCATGCCGCGCCACTGCAGGCTGACGTAAATGACGGCCAACGAACCGGCCAAGCCGAGAATCCCGGCGCCCAGACGGTCAAACAGCAATGTTTTCAAAACGGCCGTCACCACGATGCCGACAAAAAACCAGATGTAAAAATGAACGAGATACCGGTACGGCAGGTTCAGGTTATTCCGCAAAAAGCCGTTGATCCCCGCAATCGCCAAAATGAGGCAGACATGCGAGGCGATCGCCATCACGGTGCCTGACACGGGTTTTGGCGCCTTCAGCGTTCGGAACGGAACAAGCGGCGCCGGGGATTTGAGATCCATGATGATAAACAGAACCAGAAGCATGCCTGCAACGGCCAAAAACGGCCAAACGTACAGCGAAGCAAAGCCTTTCTCTACCAAATTGCACAGCGGCACCGTCAGCGAAAGCATCAGCGCGGCAAGCAGGAACAGGTTGAACTTGCCGACAGGCTGCGTCTCATGTTCTTCCTTCCCGTGCGGCAATCCGATAAAGCCGACCATCAGGCACAGCACCGCCGAGACGATATTCAAAATAAACAGCCAACGCCACGCGCCGACGGTGAGCGATACGGAGCCGAAGATGGCGCCGACCGCGCTTGCCCCGAACAATCCGATAATAACCATGAGCAGAAAGAAGTTGCGGATTTTATTGGGGAACGACTTTAAACTGACGGGCAAAACGGTCAAGAACAAACAACCCGCGCTTAACCCCTGTATAGTTCTCCCGATCGTCAAGGAAACCGAATCCCCTGCAAACACGTTGACCACGGAGCCGGCGAAAAATATCGCGACAAACAGGAGATAGTTGCTCCGCAGCCCCCATTTCCGGGTAAATACAGGGCCCAAAGGAACGCCAAGAGCAAAGGCGATGTTGGACAAGGTGGAGGGGAGCAGGAGATCGTTTGAACTGAGATCGAGGCCGTTCTGGATAATGACCTGATTCATAATGTAAGACAGATTGATAAAATACTGCGGACCGATCGCAAAGATCGTCAAAATCGAAATGATCAGGTACGACGGCAGCGGCATTTTGACCGATTCGGAGACGGCAGCTAGACGGCCTGACGATAATTTCATCAGACTCCTCCTTTCGTGTAATGATCCCATGGCTGCGCGATTTCTTCCTGAAAAGATTATATGTTGCAAACAGCAAGTTGTATTATACAATATATATTTTTGAACATGCAATAGTCATTTTTTTCATGGGAAGGCGAAAATCCCCCTGCAAAACAGGGCCCCAGGGATTCGATACCGAGTCAAGGTGCTTTGAGGGGGGATGTCGGAAGGGGTAAGTGCTTTAGATTAAAAAAACCGCCCGCAGGCGGCATCCTTGATCAGCTTTGACTTCCTTGAAATTCTGACATCAGTTCCCGGATAAGCTGTGCTGCGGGAACGGCCCGCGCCATCCGGTAGCCTTGGCCGGCCCAAAGCGACATCCATTCGGCACTTCCGCGCGCCGCGGCTTCCTTTCGGAGCTGCTGCGTCAGGTGATGCACGTGAGGGTACGCGGCCGGGGCCAGCGCGTCATAGGTTTCCATGAACCGGTTCACGAGCCCTCTCGCCTTCCTGCCCGTAAACGCGCGCGTAATGCGGGTCGACGTAAATCCCGGATCCGTTAATGCCTGCCGGTATGCGGGGTTCGTTCCGCTTTCCGGGCATAAAAGAAACGCCGTCCCCAGCTGCGCCGCGTTTGCGCCCGCGGCAAGGACCGCCCGGATCGCCGCTCCGTCCATGATGCCTCCGGCCGCAATCAGCGGAACATCCGTCATCTTTCGGACGAGCCGGAGCAGCACCAGCAGGCCGTAATCTTCCTGCGGCTCCGGCGCGTTCGAAAAAGTTCCCCGATGGCCGCCGGCTTCGGCCCCTTGCACGCATAACGCGTCGGCGCCCGCATCCAGCGCCGCGGCCGCTTCCTCCGCGCTCGTAACCGTCACGACCACTTTGCTTCCGCCTTCCTGAAGCGTTTGCACGACTTCCCTGGCAGGGCACCCGAACGTAAAGCTGACGACGGGAACCCGCTCCGCCCGAACCAATTCGATTTTGCCTGGATAGGCATCGTCGTCATAGACTGGCGCGCCCAAGGAAACGTTCAGCTTTTCCGCTTCTTTCAGAAGCTCTGCGCGATATGCTTCCACAGCCTGTTGATCCGCGGTATCCGGGCCGGGCACAAACAGGTTGACGCCGAAAGCGGCCGCGGTTTGTCCGCGAAGCTCCTTGATGTCTTTTTCCAGCCCTTCGACCGTTTTGTAACCCCCGGCCAGAAAACCCATCCCCCCGGCGTTCGACACAGCCGCCGCCAAGGTTGGGGTCGATACTCCGCCTGCCATGGGCGCTTGTATAATCGGATATTTCAAGATTTCCAACATCTCTTCCATCCTCCCATGCCAAAAACCGCCCCGGCTGCGAACGTTTCCGGGCGGTTCGTTGATAAGCGTCATTTATTCCACGCTTTGAAATCCCGGTTCAGCCGGGTCAAATTGTCCCGCAGCTGCTCCAGTTCCGCGGGAGACCAATCGGAAAGCATATCCGCATAGGCATCGTAACGCGCTTGTTGCACCTTGCGCAGAATGTCCCGTCCTTCAGACGTTATTTCCACCAAGCTGATCCTGCCGTTGTTCGTATCCGGATAACGCCGGATATAACGCTTTCCTTCAAGCGCAGCCACCTGGCGGCTCGCCGTGGACAAATTCAGCAGCAGCTGATCGGCGAGCGCGTTGATGGCCAGGGGGCTGTATTTTTCCAGCTCGCTCAGCAAAAGATATTCTGAGCGGTCAAGACTTCCGAGCTTCGGGCTATGGGCCGTCGTAAGCCGCACCAGCAAAGCGATTTCATATTCGATCAAATGAATCGGAGCATCCATAGTACCTCATCCGCCTCCTTATGCTGCCCGGATTCGAAGCGGAACAGCGTCAGGAACAGTATAGCACAAAGGCGGGGGGCAGCTGAATTCAGCCGGTGATGCCTGAAGCCAGGCCGCGCCCGATTAGGTTGGCCGACACGGGTTTTCTGCCGATTTCGCGCGACCATACCGAAAGTTGGCCGATATGGTGGATTTCATGGGCGATCATATGCCGCATGACTTCTCCCCACGTAAGGACCCGTTCTTTGCCGTCCCCGCCGATGTCGCGGTACACCAAGTCCTCCAAGCCGTCGTTCCAGTTCAGCACGAACGCTTCCACTTCGGGGCGGAAAACGTCCTCCAGCTCGCGGACCCGCCGGATGCTCCGATAGTTGTCGAAGCTTTCATCGAAGTCGCTTTTGCCCTGCAGTGAGCGGATCCAGCTCCACTCCACGTCGATGACGTGAAACAGCGTGTGCAGGATCCCGCCGACGCCGCCGGCGCGCTTTGCTAGCAGCTCGGCTTCGCTAATTTCTTCGCACCACTTCAACCATTCCTCGCGTACGGCCCAGTTGTATTTAAACATCGTTTGCAGAATGCATTCCTCCTTAAATACGGGATGTTTTTCGCAAGCTCCCTTCTATGTGAAGTATAAAGGGAAACCGTGCCGCACCGGCAAGAAAGTTTGGTTATAACGATAATTTTCCGGATATTTCGTTTTAGCCCGCATTTCGTGTACAATTTAGGAAAGAGGTGTTGCGATATGTCCAACGAAAACGAAGAAATCATTTTGACGCCCGAAGGTTTGGAAGAACTGAAAGCAGAGCTTGAGGAGCTGAAAACCGTAAAACGCAAAGAGCTTGCGGAGCGGCTCAAAGTGGCGATCAGTTACGGCGACCTGAAGGAAAACAGCGAATACCATTCCGCCAAGGACGAACAATCCTTCATGGAAACCCGGATTTTGATGCTGGAGAAAATGCTGACCAAAGCCCGGGTCGTCAAAAGCATCGACGCTTCGGTCGTCAACGTGGGCTCCTACGTCAAGCTGAACGATCAGGAGTTCAAGGAGATCGTGGAATACCGGATCGTCAGTCCGGCGGAGGCCGATGTCCAAAACAACAAAATCTCTTATGAAAGCCCGCTCGGCAAAGAGCTGATCGGCAAAGCCGTCGGCGACGTCGTCAGCGTGTCGGCACCGATGGGCGTGATCCAGTATGAAGTGCTCGAAATCCGCGCCAAATAAAGCATCTGCGGCGCCCAACGCATAAATGCGCCAAAGGCAAGAGCCCTGCCGTTTCCGGATGGACGGAAATCAGGGCTCTTTTTTATGCCTTCAAAGCCAAGTCTTGCTTGTCCGCGAATGCATCCCGCCTGCCGTTGGGGTCATGAGGGATTGGGTTTTGCCGGAAGCCGTCAACGGCTTGAGTTGCGGTGCCGAAAGCGGCGGCGGGACCGGTCTGGGCATAACAGCTGCCTTTTCGGCTACGCGCGGATATGCGAAAGCACCGCCAGCGGCTTACGGCCGACGATCAGCCGCTCGCCGTCCGAATATCCCTCTTCGCGTTCCTTCAATTCCTTAATCAGAACCGACCTCCAATGGCGCACACGGTCCTGGCAATCTTCATCCTGCACCGCATTATGCAGTTCCTGCGGATCTTCGCCGAGCAGAAAAAACTGCTCCTCGCCGGTTTGGGAAAACCAGACGTATTTTTCCTTGCCGTCCGTTACCCAGTGGTTGGACTGGTTGCCCTGCGAATGCTCGCCGTGCAAATAGGTCCGCCAGGCGGCATTTTGCACCTCGGTACGGGCAGCCAGCTTCAGCACGCTGTCCCCATCCACCGAATCGGGGACGGGAACACCCGCCGCATGAAGCAAGGTCGGCATAATGTCCCGCATCTCCACGACCTCCTGCACCACTTTACCCCGCTGCAGACCAAGCCGGTTTCCCGGATCGTTTACGATAAACGGCACCCGCGCGCTTCCTTCATAAGGCAGCGATTTGCGGAATAGATGATGGTCGCCCATGAGCTCCCCGTGGTCCGACGTAAACAGGATGACCGTATCGTTCAGCTCGCCGTATTCCGCCAGCACCTGCATAAAGCGGCCGATTTGATGGTCGATATGCGTAATAAGCGCATAATAAGCCGCCGTCGCTTTTTTAAGGCGCCGTTTCGGAACGATGCCTCTGCTTGCCGTCGGACTGTATCCTTCCAAACCGGGATCGTTCGTCATCGCCCAATCGCCGATCGGCGGATCGGGGATCTCCGCATCCTCGTACATATCCAGGTAAGCCTGCGGCGGATCAAGCGGCGAATGGGGCCGTACGAAGGACATCCACAGAAAAAACGGTTTGCCGGGATCGCGGCGGCGCAGGAAGTCGATCGATTCGGTGACGACCCAATTGGTCGGATGGAGCTTTTCCGGGAGGTGCCACGGGCGGGCCACCGCCGAGGCGTTGCAGTCCAGTCCCAAATCGGTCAGGTCCGCCCCGGGTTCCTGCCGGCGCAGCCATTGCAAATAATCGTCCACTTCGTCATAATGCTCGCTGACCGGGATGCTGTATTTATTCCGGTTATGATGCAAATAGCCGTCATGCAATACGACGTTGTGAAAACCCATCAGGTTTCTTGCGGGGTACACATGCATTTTGCCGACGCATTGCGTGTGGTATCCGGCCTTCGCAAATTCCTCCGGCAGCGTGTGATCGTAATTCCACGGCACGCGGTCCTGGTAACCGACACGCCCGTGACCCGCTTGCGACTTCCCGGTGAAAATCGCCGCCCGCGCCGGGATGCAGGATGGCGTCGCGGAATAGGCCCGGTCGTATCGGACTCCGGTACGGGCCAGTTCATCCAGATTCGGCGTCTCCACGACCGGATGCCCGGCAATGCTTAGGCAATCGTAACGCATTTGATCCACGGTAATGAGCAAAACATTCGGTTTTTTCCGACTCAAGCCAATTCCCTCCCATGAAATCAGAAATCAAAAATGAATCATAAAATTGCAACCGCTATCAATTCCATTTAACCTCCATTTTGAGAAAAAGTAAATAAATCCCCTACTATCTAAACGATGCGAAAGTGATATTTTCCGGCTCACAGCAGAAACGGGACTTTTCTTTATTCCAAAAAGAAATAAAGTGCGATATACTGAAGTCAACATCGCAGGACGACAAAGAAAGAAGGAAATCCGATCATGAAAGCCAGCCGGGAAAGCCAGCTTCGCCTAAGCGGAAAGCTGTTCGCTTCATTTTTGAAAATAGGACCCACCACCTTCGGAGGAGGTTACGCCATCCTGCCGGCGATCGACAAAGAAGTCACGGAGCGTCGCGGATGGCTCGGCTCCAAGGAGATGAGCGAAATTACCGCTCTTTCCGGCGCGGCCCCCGGCGGCATCGGAGTCAACGTGGCCGCTCTTGTCGGCTACCGTGTCGCAGGCATACCGGGACTGCTTGCGGCCGTTGCCGGCATTACCCTGCCGACCATCGTCATCATGCTGATCCTGTGCGGGGCGGCCGCGGGCTTCAGCCAAAACCGCTACGTGCAGGCGGCGCTGCACGGCATCAAACCTACCGTTGTCGCCTTGATCGTATATGCGGCGGTCCGCATGCGCAAACAGGCGCTGAACCATTCCTTGGCCTGGGCGGTCGCCGCCACCTGCCTCGTTTTGCTTCTGTTCTTCCCCATTTCGCCCCTTTTGGCCCTGGGTATTGGCATCGTGATCGGGTTGGCGGCCAAAGCCGCTGCCCCGTTCAGCCAATCGTCCAAAGCCAAGCCGGAAAAGGGCGAACGCCGTTCCTTGTAATTTTCGGACAGAGAAGAGGAAAAAACATGCTGCTGGAGCTATTTTGGACTTTTTTTAAGATTGGATTTATGTCCTTCGGGGGCGGTTACGCCATGCTGCCGGTCATTGAGCACGCCGCGCTGAAGGAAGGCTGGATGACGGCGGAGCAATTTACGGAAGCGATTGCCGTCTCCGGCATGGCGCCGGGACCGGTGGCGATGAACAGCGCCGTGTACGTCGGCTATGCCGCCGGCGGATGGATGGGCAGCCTGATCGCGTCGATCGGGATCGTGCTGCCTTCCGCCATCATCATGTTCCTTGTTGCTACGGTTTTTTACCGTGTGTATGATAATCAATGGGTGCAGGCGGCGCTGAACGGCATGAAACCGGCCGTGATCGCCTTGATTGCCTATGCCGCTTACACGATGACGATTCATTCCGGTTTTATCGCCGGTTTTTCGGTGAGCACGTTTGCCAGCATTGCCATTTTTATCGCCGCCCTGATCGCTATGATCCGTTTCCGCGTGCATCCGCTGGCTATGATTATCGTTTCAGGAATAGTGGGGATTGTTATTTATGCCTAACGACAAGAAGCAACGAATCGATGCGGCGAACCGTATCCCTTCGCCCAAAGCGAAGGAACTGTTCCGGGACATCCGCCGCATGCAGGAAATCGCCAAAAACGATTTGCTGGCTTCAAGCGGGCTCACGGTCAGCACATTAACGCGCGTTCTGGATGAGCTTGTCTCGATCGGAGTGATCACTGAAAGCGGTCTCGGAGCCTCCACCGGCGGACGGCGCCCGATCCTTTACCGGGTAAACGGCGGTTACGGCTACTCGTTCGGACTCGATATTTCACGGGTGTCCTCCCGGCTTGTGCTGCTTGATCTCGCCGGAAACAAAACCGATGCCAAAGAATGGCGCATGACGGAAGAGACGACGCCCGAGGCGCTCCTGAAGCAGGTGGCCGCGCAAGCCGGCGAGTGGATAGACAAGCATCACATCGCTTGGGACCGGATCATCGGCATGGGCGTAGGCGCCGTCGGGCCGCTGAACAGGGAGGACGGAATCATTGAGGATCCCGAATGGTTTGCCGCTCCGGGCTGGAACCATGTGCCGATCGTGCGGATGCTGGAGGAGCGGCTTGGCTTCCCCGTCCTCCTGGATAACGGCGCCAACACGGCGCTGATCGCGGAATCCTGGGCGAACCGAACCAAAAATTTCCGCCATATGCTGTACGTTCACGCCGGAACGGGGCTTCGCCTCGGCATGATGACGGACAACAAGCTCATTCACGGCGCCGTCGATATGGAGGGCTCTTTCGGCCAAATGATCATCCAGGCGGACGGCCACCCTTACCGCACGCCGCAGGGCAACTACGGGGCGCTCGATTCGTACGCGTCGGTTTATGCCATTGAACGCGAGGTCAACTCGAAGCTGCGGATCGGCCGCGGCAGCGTTTTGCGGCAATGGCTGCCGCCGGGGGAGCCGGCCAAATACGAGGACATCATGCAGGCATTAAACCGGATGGACCCGATGGTGACGGAAACCGTCACGCAAGCGGCGGCGTATTTCGGCATCGGCCTCGCGAATTTGCTGAATATTTTGAATCCGGAAAAAGTCATTTTGGGCGGGCCCCTGATGACCGAATCCAATTTGTTTTTCTATACGGCCACCCAAACGGCCATCCGCAAAACCTATCATTATCCGAAATACCAGGTTATTTTCAGCAGGGGCACGTACGGCGACGAAGCGATCGCCATTGGAGCCGCGCTGATGATGCTGAATCAATTGACCGTTTAAGGACGTTCCATTCACTTTGTACCGAGAGAGGAGTTTTCGCCATGTCAGCCGAATCCACGTTCGGATTATCCGACCATCCCCATCGCGAACCGCAAGAACACCAGCCTTCTCCCTGCTGCGCGGCCAAACGAAGTGCCGCCGCCGCTTCTTCCGGATGCGGTACGCCGCATAGGGAGCAGGAAAGCAAGCAAGCTGAAACGCGAACCGCAGCAGCCTCTAACCCGGCGAACGATTCGGCGGCGAAAACCTTGCGGCCCGATCCTTCTTCGTGGCCCGTTATTCCGGAAGGCGACTATTTGCTGGGCACCGACGATCAGGAAGGTTTTCCTTCCGATGCCGAAGGGCCTGCCAGACGGGTGCGCGTCAAATCGTTCCGCATGTCGCCGTATGCCGTGACCAATGCCGACTTTACGGCCTTTGTCGACAGCACGGGCTATGTGACGGACGCGGAGAAATTCGGCTGGTCGTACGTATTTCATCTGCTGATTGCCGATCCCGGTAAAGTCGCCATCGTCGGCTCGCCTCAGCAGACGCCGTGGTGGCACGGGGTCGAGGGCGCCTGCTGGAAAACGCCGGAGGGGCCGGGAAGCGGCATCGCGGACCGGATGAACCATCCGGTCGTGCATGTCTCATGGAACGACGCCAAGGCTTACTGCGAATGGGCCGGCGTCCGCCTGCCGACTGAAATCGAATGGGAGACGGCGGCCCGCGGTGGACTGGAGGGCAAACGCTACCCGTGGGGCGACGTGCTTCGTCCGAACGGGGAGCATCGGTGCAATATCTGGCAGGGGGTTTTCCCGACGAAAAACCATGCCAGCGACGGCTATCTGGGCACGGCGCCGGTAGACGCTTACCAGCCGAACGGCTATGGGCTGTATAACGTCTCCGGCAACGTCTGGGAATGGTGCGCCGACTGGTTCACGCGCGATCCGGCCCGGCGCGGTTCGGCGGAGCGGCCGGAAGGGCCCGCGGAGGGAGAAGCCCGCGTGCTTAAAGGAGGCTCTTATCTTTGCCATCATTCCTACTGCAACCGTTACCGCGTGGCGGCCCGAAGCGGCAACACGCCGGACAGCTCGACGGGCAATATGGGCTTCCGCGTAGCCGCGGATCTATGATGTTCGGCCGGAACGGTTCCGCCGATTCCAGGAGGACTGGGCTTTTTACGCTTTTTACGGCTCGCCTTCCGCATGGCGCGCAATTTTTCCGCTGCCTGATGCCGCGCATGATAGACGTCCGGCCGCAGCCATGACGGCCGCATTTTATAATTGGCGCTGCCTTTGGATCCGGTATTGTCCGGGCGTGATGCCCATGCGCTCCCGAAACAGCCTGCCGAAAAAGCTGGCATTCGGGATGCCGACCCGTTCGGCGATTTCCTGCACGGACAGGGTCGTCTGGGCCAGCAGCGTCACCGCATGGGAGATGCGGAGATGATGCACGTATTGAAGCGGCGTCATGCCCGTATGCTTTTTCATGCAGCGCGTAATATGGTCGAATTGAAAATGCAGCGCCTCTTCCATGCTTTTGGAATGGAAGGGTTCGCTCCAATGGTTTTGCAAATACAGGACCGTTTCCTTCGCCAACGCGGACGAACGCGACGCCTGCCTTGCTTTCGCTTCCGTCTGAAGCGTCTCGAGCAGCTCGCAGAACAACGTTTGCAGCTGCAGCGAATGCTCCACGGACAGCTGCGCGTTCAGCTTCACCATTTGGCCGAGGACAGGCAGCAGCTTACCGAAGGGGATGTCGCCATGCTTCGGAAGATACATCGTCTGGTCGGCCGGCCTCGTATCGCTGTCCCGGCCTTGCGGCAGGACGGCAGACCACGGAATCTCCTTGGCGTCCAGCTTGCGCAGCGCTGCGGGGTGTTTGAAATGCACCCAATACACCTCGGTTTCTTCCGTGCAGGGGGCGCTGCCGGCATGGGTTTTGCCCGGCTCCAGCACAAGCATTTGCCCCCCGCCGATGGCGTACTCCACCCGATCCTCCCGCATATACATGGCGCCGCTTTTCACAAAAATGACGTCATACACATCAAACGACCTTTCAAAATGGCAGTTCCCCGGCACCCACATCGCATGTCCGACGGTCACCAGCGACGGCAGCGGCGGAATCGCAAGCTCCAGGCATTCCATCCCATCCCCTCCCCTGTTTCATCGATATCGTTTTAAGCCACCGCAACCGGCAAAAGCTTGAAAACGGAACCATTCTGTTCTATATTAGCATCCCTCTTGGTTCCGGTCACGGCTTGAAGGTCGATATCGTGCGATATAAAGTCGCTATTTCGCGTAGTCCGCCGCCTTTGTTTTCGTTACCTTTAGGAAAGAAACTACTTTCAGGTAAACAAGGAGGACGTTTTGCGATGCGTTTTCGCCAGGTACATCTCGATTTCCATACGTCGGAAGCGATCGACTCGATCGGCAGCCAATTTGAAAAAGGACAATTTCAGCAGATGCTGAAGCTTGGGCATGTGGATTCCATCACCGTTTTTTCCAAATGCCATCACGGATGGGCCTACCACCCTTCCGAAGCGAACCAAATCCATCCGGGGCTGTCTTTTGACCTTCTCGGGTCGATGATCGAAGCCGCCCACGAGATCGGCGTCAACACTCCCGTCTATTTGTCCGCCGGCTTCGACGAACGGCTCGCCGCAAGCCATCCGGAATGGTGGGTGCGCCCGCGCCACGGCGGCGGCGGGGATCTGTTCACGCCCGGCTACCATCTGCTTTGCCTGAACACCCCTTATCTGGACATTCTGCTCTCCCAAATCGCCGAAGTCGTCCGAAACTACGATGCGGACGGCATTTTTCTGGACATCGTCGGCGTGAGGGATTGCTACTGCGCAAGCTGCGTCGCCGAAGCGCGCGCCGAAGGAATCGATCCGCGCGATACGGAGAGCATGATGCCGTTATGGGAGCGAACCTACGCGAACTATACCCGGCGCGTTCGGGAGACGGTCGACGCCCATCAACCGGGCTTGCCGGTGTTCCACAATGGCGGCCATATCCGGCGCGGACGCCGCGACCTGGCCGGGATGAACACCCATCTCGAGCTTGAATCCCTGCCGACCGGCGGCTGGGGTTACGACCATTTCCCGCTGTCGGCGCGTTACGCGCAGCCGCTTGGGATGCCTTTCCTCGGGATGACCGGAAAATTCCATACGACCTGGGGCGAATTCGGCGGATATAAACATCCGAACGCGCTCCGTTACGAAACGGCGCTCAGCCTTGCGCACGGAGCGGCTTGCTCCATCGGGGACCAGCTCCATCCGCTGGGGCGCATGGACGAAGCGACTTACCGGCTCATCGGCAGCGCCTATGAGGAGGTCGAAGCAAAAGAAGCATGGTGCCGGGATGCCCAAAATGTCGCCGACGTGGCTCTGCTTTCCGTCGAAGCCGCCGGCGCGCATGCGGCAAGCGGAGGGCATGACAGCTTTACCGGTCAGGCCGATGCGGGAGCCGTTCGGATGTTGTCCGAAGGGAACATTCTTTTTGACGTGGTGGACCTGGAAAGCGATTTTGACGCCTATCCGGTCCTTATTTTGCCGGACCACATCCGCATCGATGAGCCGCTGCATGCCAAGCTGTCGGCCTACCTCGCGCAAGGCGGACGGCTGCTGGCGACGGGGGAATCGGGCCTAAGCGCCGACCGGGACGGTTTTGCGCTGGATTTGGGCGTTCGCCATATCGGAGCGAATCCATACCGTCCGGATTATTACCGCCCGCTCCACCCGCTCGCGAGCTTGGGCGAAGCGTCATTCGTTTTTTATTCCGAAGGCCAGCGCGTCGGGCTGACCGAATCCGGAACCGAGCTTGGGCGAAGGGAAGATCCTTATTTTAACCGGGACGCGTTTACGTTCTGCTCCCATCAGCATACGCCAAGCAGCGGCCATGACGGCGGGCCGGGCATGGTCGAAAGCAACAACGGCATCTATATCGCCTGGAACGTCTTCGAAGATTACGCCGCAAAGGGAAGCCTTGTGCTGAGAGAGACCGTTCTGTACGCGCTCGGCCGCCTGCTGCCGCAGCCTACGCTGCGCACTTCCCTGACAGCCCAGGGCACCGTCACCCTGCAGAAGCAGGCTTCGAAATCCCGCTACGTGCAGCATACGCTGTACGCGTCGCCGGTAAAACGGGGACAGGGCGTAGAAGTAATCGAGGACATTCTGCCGGTATACCACGTATCCATGGAGCTGCGCATTCCGGAACAAGTCCGCCGCGTTTATTTGGCGCCGCAAATGACGCCGCTCGAGTTCCAGCAGGACGGAGAACGGCTGAGGTACGTCATCCCTGAACTGGAATGCCATCAGATGGTCGTGCTGGAATACGGGGAACCTAAGTAACGCCGGGGTTTCCGGCCCAACACGCATTCCGTCCGCTCGAGATGTGTCACCGGCAACGACAAAGAGCCGTCCTCAAGGTCGCTTTGACCTTGGAACGGCTCTTCGGTTTGCTCGTGGGGCATCCATTCGAAACGGTTGATGCCGAAGAACCCTCGCCTTCAGGCTCGATCCCCGGAGCCGGCTTGTCCGCATGCATAGCATGCCTCGGACTACTTCCGTCCGAAATCCGCCTTGATTTCCCCCCATTTTTCCGTGTTCCACTTCAAAATTTTGTTTTCGTACCGGTTGTTTTCGAGCCACTGCACCGCACGGTCGGTCAGCTCCCAAATTTTGCGCGTCGATTCGGTTCGGGCCAGCGTCGTCGCGGGCTTTTTGTTTCGGACCCAAGCCAGGGCGGTTTTGGAATCGGTGTACACGGTTTTGTTGCTGCCGAGCTTTTTCAAATAGGCCAAAGCGTGCACAATGGCGATAAATTCGCCTAAATTATTCGTTCCGTTTTCGATCGGTCCGACGTAAAACAAGATTTCCCCCGTTTTCGTATCGACGCCTTTGTATTCGACCGGGCCGGGATTGCCGTGGGTGCCGACGTCCACCGAGATGCTGTCGTAGACGATTTCTTCTTCGCCTGCCGGCGAAGGTCCGCGGCCTCCGCTTTTCCCGCCGCCCGCGTTTTTTGGAGCCGAAGATTTGCCCTGCCCCCAGTTGCCCTTCCAGCCGCTTTTGAACGCCGCTTCCGCTTCCGCGCGGGATTCGTACGATTTATATTTTGCGTCCGCATAGCCGTTCACCTGTGTTTGGCACTCCGCCCAGGTCGCGTAAACCCCCGGTTTTTTCCCTTCCCAGACGACGTAATATTTCGATTTTGCCATATATGCAGTAACTCCTTAAGTAAAATAAGCTTCCCGGCAATTATCAGGCGCCGCTCAAGCCTTCTTTTTCGAAAGCGGCGATCGTTTCCCGGACTTCGTCCGGAATCGGCGTGCTTTTCCCGCTGCCCGCATCGATCAGCACGATCGCCCCGCGTCCGGCAGCCTTTAAAAGGTTTTCCGCCACCACCGCATACTCCACGTCCAAGGACGATCTGCCGATCGAAGCCACCCGCACATGAAGCTGGACTTTGTCGCTGCGGTACATTTGCGCCAAGTATTGGCATTCCAAATCCGCGACGACGGCCACCTTTTCTTTGCCGAACATCGAGTCGAACAAGCCCAAATTTTCGAAATATTCGATGCGTCCCTGCTCGAAATACATAAAGTAACTCACGTTGTTCACGTGGCCAAGCATATCCGTCTCGCAATAGCGCACTTTGATCGGAATCGAAAAATGGAACTTCTCAAGCCACCCGGCCGGATCGGGTTGTACAAAGCTTTCCTTGCGCATCGCTACATCCCCCTCTTTTTTGAAAAAAAAAGCATGTTGAGCACCGAGCGGTCTCGCGGAACTTGATAGAAGCAGGCGCCGCTTCCGCACTCGATGCCCATCCCCCTTAGCTCCGCCTGAACTCGCCCGGCGTCATGCCGGCGAATTTCAGAAAGGCGCGGTGGAACTGGCTCGTGCAGGAAAATCCCAGGCTGCAGCTGATATCCGCCACCGACGCGGTTGAACTTTTAAGCCGCTGCTTGGCTTGGTCCACCCGCAGCATCAGCAAATACTGGTACGGGGTAACGCCCGTGCAGTCGCGAAAGCTCCGGATAAAATGAAAGCGGCTTTGCCTGGCGAGCGAGGCCAGATCGTCGACCGAAACGGCCTCCGCATAGTTCGCATGCATATATTCGAGCACCTGATGTATATGCGTGTCCCGAACCATCCCGCCGATGCCGTCGCCGACCGGATGCGAGCCGTTTAGCGTTTTCCGCAAATAATGCAGCACCTGCGTTTCCGTCTCCTGCGCCGCAAGCGGCTCGAAGGAATCGCCGAACATCAGCTCCGACGTCCAGCGGCGGAACAGGCGGGACAACTCTCCGGTATCGATCCGCTGCCGGTCCGCGAATTCAGGCAATCCGCCGGCATCGTTTTCGGGCCGCAGCGCGTCCTCCCGGATTTTGATGACGATGACGCTGGACGCCGCATCGAGGCAAAAATGATGCTCCGTACCCGGGTGCTGGATCAAGCTTTGGCCCTCATGCAGCCGATACGGTTTGTTTTCCATCGTAAAATGGCATGTGCCTTGGACCGGAACCGTCACCTGGTACCAGTGCCCATGGCGGTGGGAGCGGTTCGCAAACCGGTCCGCGCCTTTAAAAAGTTCGATCCGTTCCGTTCGAATGCTCATCTCCATGTTCGCTTCACCTGTTGACATTATAGCAAAAAAAGCTTTCGAGGCCAGCAATTATCGCGGCGACATCGGCCCCGGCAGCCGGTAAGATAAAAGGAAACCCGGTTTAAGGAAGACGTTGTCATTTCGCTTCAATGCGGGACTGCGCTATTGACAGCGCGCGGATTTGTTTTAACATGTGGAGAACAACGATTTTTAACCGGGATTGGAGAGAGGAGTTACGATATGGTCATCGATATCAAAAACATCACATGGCGAAACGGGCAGCATACGCTCATGAAGGATGTCAGCTGGCAGGTCAAACCGGGGGAGCATTGGGCGCTGCTAGGTCTGAACGGCTCCGGCAAAACGACGCTGCTGAACATCGTCAACGGCTATATTTGGCCATCGGAGGGTTCGGTGCGCGTGCTTGGCCATCTGTTCGGCGAAGTCGACCTGCGCGAGCTGCGCAAATCGATCGGCTGGGTCAGCAACTCGTTCCAGGAGCGGCTGTACGCGTCGGACCGCACGCAGCATATCGTCATTAGCGGCAAACACGCCACCATCGGCCTGTACGATCAAACGAGCGACGACGACTACGAGCGGGCGCGCGAGCTGATGACGACGCTGGGCTGCGGCCATCTGTGGGACCGGGAATACCGGACCTGCTCCCAAGGCGAAAAGCAAAAGCTCCTCATTGCCCGCGCATTGATGGCAAATCCCCGCATTTTGATTTTGGATGAGCCCTGCAACGGGCTGGATATTTTTTCGCGGGAGCGTTTGCTGGAGAGCATTGCGGAGCTCGTGCGCCGGCCGGATGCGCCGACCTTGATCTATGTGACGCACCATACGGAGGAAATTTTGCCCGCATTCAGCCATGTGCTGCTTATGAGACGCGGCGAAGCGGTCGGAAGCGGAAAGACGGAAGATGTTTTGACGGCGGAAAACCTGAGCGCATTTTTTGAATCGCCCGTCGTTGTGGACAGGCACGGCGAGCGCTTTTACGTGCGGGTAGCGGAATAGTCCTTCCATAAAACAAGGGAATAAGTCCCAACCCCTATTCAACGAAAGTATGATTTGACCGATATTACACATGCGAGGATTTTGCAAAAATCCAAAAAGCGACTTTCCAATCAGCAATAGATAGAGCGAAGCGGTTTAATTCGTCTATATATTGTACCCTGGAGCGGCAGGAATCGAATTTTGCAAAATCCTGACAAGGAAAAAAATCATACAAAAGGGGATTTCAGCAGCATGTTCAAAAAATCGATCGCGTTTTTATTGGTCGCATTCATCTTCTTGATGCCTTCCGCCGAGGCAGCGGCGCCGGCAAGGAATGTGGTCATCATGGATGCCAAAAGCAGCCATTCGTTTTTGCCCGTCCGTTTCCTTAACGGTTTCGACGGCACCCGAGTCCAGTGGGACGACGCCGCAAAGCGGATTGAAATAACGCATGGCTCCACGAACATCACGATGACCCTCGGGCAAAAAACGGCCGTCGTCAACGGCAGCTCCGTTTCCCTTCAGGATGCGCCGCATCGGGACAACGGCATCGTCTACGTGCCTGCTCAGCTTATAAGCCAAGAGCTCGGATACAGGCTGACATGGCATCAAGACAGCAACGCGGTGACCGTTGCCGCCAACGGCTCGTCCGAGGTTCTTCCCGTCGTCGCGCGGAACAACGGCAAAGCCGAGTCCAAGGCGGTCGTAAACGAAAGGAAAACCCTCAAGGTCGGCTCGCGTTCGTTTAACGTACAGATGGTAACCGTCGACCTCATGAATCCAAAGGTTCAGCTGGATGTGGTGCTCGCGGGCAATACGCCGGGCAAGGTTGAAGATCTCGGCAGCATCGCCAGACGCAGCGGCGCGGCGGTCGCCATCAACGGAACCTTCTTTGACGCGTACACGAACGGCAGCTACAAGGCTCCATACGGGTACATTTTAAGCAAGGGTGCCATCAAGATGGCGAGCCCGGGCGATCAGCGCGCCATGTTCACCTACGACAAAAACCAGCTTCCTAGCCTGATTTCCGGCTCCGCCTTCAAGACCAATTTTGAGCAGGGACGCATTGAAGGCGGGCTTCAGGCCGGACCGCGCCTGGTTCTGAACGGGAAAGTCTCGTTGAACGTGAAGCAGGAGGGCTTCAAAGACCCGAAAATATTGACGGGAGGCGGCGCCCGCAGCGCTCTCGGCATCACGAAGGACCATCGGTTGATTTTGCTCACGACCGGCGGAGCGACGATTCCGCAGCTTGCGGAAATTATGCGCCAGGCGGGCGCCTATCAGGCGATGAACTTGGACGGAGGCGCATCGAGCGGACTGTATTACAACGGCAAGTATTTAACTGCGCCCGGACGCCAAATCAGCAATGCCATCGTCGTAAAAGTACAGTAAGAATAACGTCTATCGACGCACTTCCTAAGAAGACAGACCGCGTTTTAAGGTAATTTTTCTTGCAATATCAGGAAGCAATGGCTCTGTAAATTTTCATCGATCAGTAGTGCCGCGAAGCGGCATGAAGGCTGATGTTATAAAGAAGAGCCTCTTGTCTGTGGTTCCGATATACGCCAAAAAGGCTGGCCCTGGGAGATCATCCCAAGGACCAGCCTTTTTTTGATGCAAATTTTTGGAGAAACTCTTCATCCCGCTTTCCGGATTACTGTTTGCCCAAACCCGCTTTCACCCAACCCGCAACGGTTACGGTGCGCTTGGCCTGATGCAGAACGGCTTCCTTGACGTCTTCGATCATTTTTCCGTCCTGGCCAACCGTTACGGACGTGCCGTAAGGGTTGCCGCCTGCGGCGAAAAGCGAAGGATCCGTATATCCCGGCGCGGCCACGATCGCTCCCCAGTGGTACATGCTCGTATACAAGGAAAGGATCGTTTCCTCCTGGCCCCCATGCGGATTTTGCGCCGAAGCCATCGCGCTGACGACTTTATTCGCCAGCTTCCCGTGGAACCAAAGCCCTCCGGTCAGGTCGAGGAACTGCTTCATTTGCACCGGCATGTTGCCGAACCGTGTAGGCATGCTGAAGATGATGGCGTCGGCCCATTCCAGGTCGGCCATGCTTGCTTCGGGAATATGCTGCGTTGCATCATGATTCGCTTTCCAAGCCGGATTGGAGTCGATCGCGGACTGCGGAGCGGTTTCCGCCACTTTCAGCAATTTGACTTCGGAGCCTGCTTGTTTTGCGCCTTCCGCGGCCCATTGCGCGAGTTGATAGTTCGTGCCGCCGGAGCTGTAATAAATGATCGCCGTGTTTACATTTGCCATCTCGAATTCTCCTTTTTTGAATATGGATTTTGTTATTTTGCCATGGTGCCGTAGGAAGTATTCTTCGCTTAACGTTAATGGTTCGTTTCCCGGGAATAACCTTAACATTATATATTTCAAAATAAAGATAAATGTCCAAAAAAAATATCTCTTGGTATCATTTATCTTTAATATGAGATAATATTAGCACGATTCATTTCCATTGTCAACATCCGACGAAAAAGGCCGTGCAGCCCCAGATCGGTTGCCGGCCTTTTGAAATGAGCCACGATTATCGGGTCATCCATTTACCGTTGGTAAAGTCGGGAATCGCTACCGGATGTCCGCCCAAGGCAATGGACTCCTCCGACAATGCGGAGATGCACATCCAAGCAGCCATGTCATATACGTCAAGCGGCGTGCCCGTTCCTTGTTTCACGCTGTCGAAAAAGTCTTTGAACACGAGCCAATCCATGCCGTCATGGCCTCCCTTGACGCCTTCTTCGATATATTTTTTCCATACCGGATGCTCGTATTGTTCCCGGAACCGCTCGACGTTGCCCCATTGTTTTTTCCAGTCCGTGTGGAATTCCTCATGCATATCGTCCAAATAAATCGAATGGTTGTCCTCCATGTACATGCCTTTTGTTCCGCGTACGGTAAATCCCCGGGAGTAATAACGCGGCAGCGTCGTATCGAGCGTAATCGTGATCGTTTCGCCATGCGCGCATTTAATGACGGTCGTAACGATATCGCCCTGCATGAATTCGGTTTGCATCAGCTCCGCATCGCCGCTTTTTTCCTTGCGGATATACTCCTGCATCCCTTTCGACTTGGATGCCATCGAAACCAGCGAAACCATGCGGTTGCCGTGATTGATGTTCAAAATGCGGGCGATCGGCCCGATTTCATGCGTCGGGTAATTTTCGCAATTGCGATGGATATAGTTGTTCAAACGGTAATGCCGGTTTTCTTTTCCAAAAGCGATCTCGCTTCTCAAATCATGATGATAGCCGCCCGCACAATGCACGATATCGCCAAAAACGCCCTGCTTCACCATATTCAAAACCATCATTTCGTCCCGGCCGTAACAGCAGTTTTCCATGATCATGCACGGCACCCGGGTTCGTTCGTACGCTTCGACGAGCTTCCAGCACTCTTGGACGGAATAAGCTCCGCCTACCTCGCATGCGGCATAAATGCCGGCTTCCATCGCCGCTACCGCAATGTCGATATGATCCGCCCACGAAGCGCCGATCACCACCGCATCAAGTTCTCCCAGCGCCAAAACCTCGCGGTAATCCCGGGTCACAAACGGACGCTTGCCCCCTTTTTCTGCAACCGCTTTCGCCGCGGCTTCCCCGCGGTCCTGGTATTTGTCGCATACGGCCGCGACCTCCACGCCGTCCATAGGTAGAATCACGGCCGTCAGCAGCCCCATCCCGCGGGCGCCAAGACCGATAACGCCGACTTTGATATTATTTTTCATCGCAGCCTCCCAAGGATATCAATCTGTTTTTCTTTTATCTCTGATATTCCTCCGTTTCCGAAGATCTGTCAATATACATATTTTTACCCTGTAAATATTTGATGATATGCCGTAGTAGAACCGCGCCCGATATGGTACAATTTGGAGTTATGAAACTAGCAAAATATAGCGAAGGAATGAACATGCGAATGAAAAAGCTTTTCTCCCTGTTATTGGTCATTTGCCTGCTGGTGCCTGCAACGATCGCCTCGGCCAAAACAAACCAGCCCGCAGCAAAAACGTATGCCAAGCTCTATTTGGGCATGGACGCGGCGAAACTGCCGATGAAGCTCGCAAACGGGCTCGTGGTCGATAAAGAAAACGTCGAAGGACTGGGGTACTTGCCGGTCATCAAGCTGAATGGAAAAAAGGTATGGCGCGAAGCCGAGCAATCCTGGATCAATACGAACGGGGCCGTTCAATTTACCGCTGCGTCCGGCGGGGACACGTTTTTGCTGTATCTATCGGGGGCAACGGGCGGAAGCGCGGTGGATCTGGTCGGAGTACATAAGGACGGCAAAGTTTTTCTGAGAAAATCGTTTGGCGGTGTTGGCGTCGATGCAAAGTTCATCTCAGCCAATACGGTACAGATCGAAATCGAGCGGGAAAACAAAAAATGGAACCCGGAACGGGATCCAAATGCCGCGAGGCATACCGATGTGTATGACGTTACGGTGTACCAGCTTTCTTCCAAAGGTATGGTAAAGCAGAAGCAGTTTGTGAGGAAGGCGAGTTAGCATGAAAGCAAATTTTAGTTGCTAAACAACCATATCTTTGTTAAAAAGGGCGCTTAAAAAGCGGCCTTTTTGGTTTAGGTTAACGAACCCGACGAAAACAGGCTGCATGTTCGCAGCCCGTAGTTTTTAACGCATATTTTTCTTGGAAAGTTATTTTTTGACCGTGGCCGTTTTCGTCTGATTATCCCACGTGATGTTCGCGCCGAGAGCCTCCGCAACCGCACGAAGCGGCACGGTGATGACCCCGCCCTCCAGCTTGGCGTCGCTTAACGTTTTGCCGTTTACGATTACCGTCACTTTATTGTCATCAGGGACCGGCGTCCCTTTTTTCTTCAAATCCAAATATTTGGCGATTCCAAGGACATGTCCGTTTACGATCGCCTCGATCACGGCGGGTTGGCTTAGCTTGGCAGCATCGGATGCGACATCGACAAAAAGATTCTCCGTCAAAACGGCCGGCATCCTGCTCTCGCGGCACATATGCAGGTTCCCGGTCTTTTGCCCCCGATCCGCGACGCCAAAAGATTTTAACCCCGCCATGATTTCCGTATGCAGCAGGTTTTGCAGCTTCAACGTCGCAGCCGATGCCGAGATATACCGATAGGATTCAAAGCCGCCTAAGCCGCCTCCCGCGTTGCAGTGAACGCTAATCAGAATATCGGCGCCCGCCGCATTCGCTTTGTCGGTTCTTTCCTGCAGCTCAACAAACACGTCCGTGCTTCTTGAAAGCAGCGCTTGCACGTCTTCGTATTCGGACTCCAAACGTTTTTTTATGGCTAACGATAGCTCAAGAACGACATCCTTTTCCTTCAACCCATTCCCGGTAGCTCCTGAATCTTTACCGCCATGTCCGGCATCGATCCATACTTTTTTCATTCGGATTTACCTCCTTTTCGTGTAAACCGCTTGCTAACCGTAGGAATTGTCGGGCCTAACCGCCCGCGTTTTTCAAACATACCGCTCTCTTTATTATTACTATTCCAAAAAAACTCTTTTGTGGCGGCAGCCGCATAAAGGCATGGGAAAAAATTTAACAAGGAAAAAAACGCCTTGCGGCGTTTTTATACCCTTTACCTCAAGAACGCTTTGCATTCCTTTTTTTCTGAAGGGTTGAAGGTCTTGTTTTAACAGCTAAGCCACTAAACGTTATAGGTCCTACAACGTCTACTCTTGTATTGGCGGCGACATTTTCTGCTGTGACTGTGTAAGCATGGGTACCTGCTTTTACATTTATATCTTCAGCTTGGAAGGTAACTACATAATTTTGTTCAGAACCGGTTGATTCGATACCTTGCTGCGTGTTGAAAATCTCTGTTCCACCACGGAAAACTCTAAAGCGAATTTGCCCAATGCCTGTTATGCCTCTGAGACCCACGGATGCCACCAAATCTACCCGGTTCGGTTGAGAATTCGCCGGAATCCGTATGCGGATCGATGCGATGCCGGATTTTTGCGGGGAACGTCGAATGGTAAACGATCTGGCCGGGTTGAAGCGACTGAGCAACTGGACGGCCGCTTTATCAAGAATGCGTGCCAAAAATATCAACTCCTCTATTTTTAATACTTCAGGATATGTAAGAGAAAGAGGTTATGACTGAACAAATATCTAAGATGATGAAATTTAATAGAATAGTAGGGAATTAAATCAGAAGGGATCAGCTAGGGGGTGGAACAAAAAAAATTGTGCGCCAAGGGTTCCAAGAGCTCCAAACAAAAAAACGCCCTTTGGCGTTGTTATTTTAAGTCTATATGGAGCGGGTGATGGGAATACTCAACATCCTGATTAAAAAGCGAGCCTTCGGCTCTCGATCGAGGTAGAGCATGTCGCGCAAAGGTAATTGTCATGATAATGCATGTATGGAGAGTTTTTTTAGCCATTTCAAGAGCGAATCTTTACGGCTACACCACTACACAGACCAAAAGCAACTTGTAGATGAAATTCATCGTTATATTCGATTTTATAAATACCACCGATTTCAGAAAAATTAAACAACCTTAGTCCGGTTGAATACAGAACTAAGGTTGCCTAGGTCTTTTTATAACTGTCTACTTGACGGGGGTAACTCCAATGCAGGATGGGATTTTTTTTATAAAATAGATTTGATAAATGAGCGAAGCCTGCTAAATTACAGGACTCGCTTCATTATATGCGAAGATGATTCAAAACGCTCCAAAAACAAAGCCCTGCCGGCATCAGCCGACAGGGCCCAACGATTTATAGCCAGAATGCTTTCAAGATAATAACTAACAAAATGAACAAGACCAGGATAAATCCAATATTCATATGATGGTGGTGGTGGTAACCATATGCTCCACCTACAACTTCGCTCATCCCATCCCCTCCTTAAATTAAAGTACACTGTATCTTATGGTCTAATCAGGATTTGGTAAGGGCTTTTCGGTAAAAAATGGTACAGCTATACTCGGTTTTTCAACATCCCTATCCTTTTGTCATGCAAAATCATGACCACCCGTCCAACGGGTGGTTTGGCTCTTGGGGTATAACCCCTTGCTGCTAAACTGCGCCTAAAGACGCTAGCCTGACCACTAATCTGTTCAGGCTCAGTGTAATTTGTCACTTCCACTTACCAGTTAAACTGGTTTATTTCTTTTTGCTCCTTTTGTCGCTGAACGGATCTTTATACTCTTTTACACTCAGTTTATCTATGGCTTGGTAGTGTGCTTCTTGTTCACGAATGTATTTAGCTACGGTTGCTTCATTTAAGCCCACTGTACTTACATAATATCCTTCTGCCCAAAATTTTCGATTCCCGTATTTATACTTTAATTGTGCATGCTTCTCAAAGATCATGAGCGAACTTTTTCCCCTTAGATATCCCATGAATGATGACACCGATATCTTTGGCGGAATGGCTAATTGAGCCTGAACATCCCAATTCTATCGGTATGGTCTGTTGGTCAAACCCTTGTTCCCTCCACCCGCTATGCGGGTGGTTTTTTGTTTCGCACGCTTCGCGAGCTCAACTGGCTAAAGCCTAAAAAGAAAAAACCCTTGCCGCACAAGGGTTTCAGAGCTTTTTGTATCTAAAGCGGGTGATGGGAATCGAACCCACGCTACCAGCTTGGAAGGCTGGAGTTCTACCATTGAACTACACCCGCGAAAAAAGAAGAGATCGGGATGACACGATTCGAACATGCGACCCCCTGGTCCCAAACCAGGTGCTCTACCAAGCTGAGCTACATCCCGAAACAAGGTAAACAGTTAAATGGAGCGGACGACGGGAATCGAACCCGCGACCCTCGCCTTGGCAAGGCGATGCTCTACCGCTGAGCCACGTCCGCATATTCCATGGTGCGCGTGGAGGGACTTGAACCCCCACGTCGAAGACGCTAGATCCTAAGTCTAGTGCGTCTGCCAATTCCGCCACACGCGCAAGATTTAAAACTGGTGAGCCATGAAGGACTCGAACCTTCGACACCCTGATTAAAAGTCAGGTGCTCTACCAACTGAGCTAATGGCTCTTGTTCACCTTTAAAGCAAATGGCTGGGGATATAGGATTCGAACCTATGCATGACGGAGTCAAAGTCCGTTGCCTTACCGCTTGGCTAATCCCCAATATTTTAATGATAAAGGGCGATCGATGGGACTTGAACCCACGAATGCCGGAGCCACAATCCGGTGCGTTAACCCCTTCGCCACGACCGCCATATGCAATTCTGGTGCCGGCGAGAGGACTTGAACCCCCAACCTACTGATTACAAGTCAGTTGCTCTACCAATTGAGCTACACCGGCGCAATTTAAAATTAAGGATTCTCATCCCTGAAGCAATATAATAATGGCGGAACCGACGGGATTCGAACCCGCGATCTCCTGCGTGACAGGCAGGCATGTTAGGCCTCTACACCACGGTTCCAGGCCTTATAAGTCCCGAAAGCTTCTCGCTTTTAGGAATAATGGTGGAGACTGAGGGGATCGAACCCCCGACCCTCTGCTTGTAAGGCAGATGCTCTCCCAGCTGAGCTAAGTCTCCGTAAATCTTCATCCCCGTTTGGAATAAAAGGAATAATGGTGACCCGTAGGGGATTCGAACCCCTGTTACCTCCGTGAAAGGGAGGTGTCTTAACCCCTTGACCAACGGGCCTTAATATGTAATAAGTTGTGAATGCTGGCGGAGAGAGAGGGATTCGAACCCTCGAGACGCTTTTGACGCCTACACGATTTCCAATCGTGCTCCTTCGGCCAGCTCGGACACCTCTCCACGTTCTTATGGGGCCCCCAGAAAGTAACCGGAATATGCTGCGAAGCAGCTTCTCCCTTCACTCTCTGGAGACGTTGACTCCCCGAACAGGACTCGAACCTGTGACAACTCGATTAACAGTCGAGTGCTCTACCGACTGAGCTATCAGGGAACATTTCGCAAAAAAATAACCACAAAGGATGTGGTTTCCGCTTGGCGGCGTCCTACTCTCCCAGGACCCTTCGGTCCAAGTACCATCGGCGCTGGAGGGCTTAACGGTCGTGTTCGGGATGGGTACGCGTGGAACCCCTCCGCCATCGCCACCAAACGGGATTTTTGATGATTTTTCGAAGCCTAAGCTTCTCGAAATCACTGCAAGAAAATATCAGACCTTAGAAAGGACTCGCAGCTTCAAAATCGTTTGTGAAATCACTGGATTTCAATACGATATGTACAGGAAACGGCATCGCCAAATGCCGAAAGCCATTCTCGCCTTTCGAAACCGCTTGGGCTTCGAAAAATCGTTTTGACTCCCTGAAAACTAGATACGAAACGTTTTGCGTCTTAAATACTCCGTAGCGTTACCCTTCACTTTTTGTTCCGGGCCCCGCCAAAGTACTCGGAATCAGCTAAGAAGCTGCTCTTCACTTTGGTGGGTTATCAAAGCATATGCTTCCGTAGCAAGCTTTCTTTCAGAAAGCTTTTAGGATAAGCCCTCGACCGATTAGTATTGGTCAGCTCCATGCATTGCTGCACTTCCACCTCCAACCTATCTACCTCGTCGTCTTCAAGGGGTCTTACGAATTGGGAAATCTCATCTTGAGGGG
>NZ_JAVLSX010000028.1:0-31089 GCF_031583795.1 Paenibacillus sp. VCA1
CTCACGAAAAAAGAACGTGTCCACAGACTAGGCAAATGAGCAAGATGCTCAAACTCCTGCCTTAATATTCGAGAGGTCACTCCTTTCACTTTTGCCATAACATCTGATGGAGAATCGGTGGGAAGACAGTTCAGGAACAGATGGACATGATCGGGCATAACTTCCATCGCCACAATAATCCAGTTATTCTGATGGCATATTTCAGCTAATAGCTCCTTGAATCGAATTTCCACTTGATTTACTAACACTTTTCTTCGATAACGTGGGCAGAAAACAAAATGATAATTAATGAGAGATACGGTTGTAGCTGTACGTCTATATTCTTGTCCCATAAAACAATGGTATCAGTTTAATCATACAGCTACAACAATTAAAACAAAAAGAAAAGCACACACGCACACGTGCTATGTGTTTGCCCTTCCCATCCCATGAAGGGATGTTCTGGCAAAGCCGTCTTTCATCCAACGCTTAAAACCGTGGGCTTTCAGTCGGCAATTACTGTAATGTGACTTTCAGCGAGTAAACTCTATCTCTATCAATTAAACAGGCGGCTGATTAACGGGTCTGTCATACGATTTGCTACTATGGAAATCCCATTTTCCGGTTGGGAGCTTCATTTTTATGGTAGAATGTTAGTAATTTACGATCATTGAGGGCACGCAGCCCGTCATTATCCATGCATCTAAGTTCAACCGATGATTTACTCACCACGATAAGGAGGACGATCATCATGAAAAAGCTGCTTGACAACTTGTAACGTGAACTTGTCGTCCGCCGGATCATCCGGATTCGCGGACCGCCTTCGTGTGAGCATGACCCGCACCAAATGAACAATAGACAAGGAGGCTGTACCCGGATGAGAACCGAACGAGAAATGTTGGATTTGATATTGAATGTAGCCAAAAGCGACGAGCGCATCCGCGCGGTTGGAATGAACGGTTCGCGCACCAACCCGAATGCACCGAGAGATATTTTTCAGGATTATGACATTGTGTTTGTGGTGACCGACATCGAGTCTTTTATCCAGGATCCGGAATGGATCAGCGTCTTTGGTGACCGGATCATCATGCAAAAGCCGGAAGAGATGAAGCTCATCCCTCCGTCGATGGATGGAAATTATGCGTACCTGATGCTGTTCACGGACGGCAACCGTATTGACCTCACGCTTTGCCCGATCGAGAAAAAGGACCACTGGAACGGCGGTGACCGGCTGGCCGTGGTGCTGCTTGACAAAGACCGCAGTCTTCCCCGGTTAGCGGAGCCGACGGATGAGGAGTATCGGGTACGGCAGCCGACAGCAAAGCTATATGCCGACTGCTGCAACGAATTTTGGTGGGTGTCGACTTATGTGACCAAAGGCTTATGGAGAAAGGAAATATTGTATGCGCTGGATCATCTGAACATCATCCGGGGGATGCTGGTCAAGATGCTCGAATGGCAGGCCGGCATCCTTACCGGATTCTCGGTAAGCACAGGCAAAAACGGGAAGTATTTAAAAGCTTATCTCCCGGAATCAAGCTGGGATCAACTCCTTGGCACCTACCCGAAAGGCAGCTATGAAGATGGCTGGCGCGCGCTGTTTGTCATGACGGACTTGTTCCGCAGCACGGCGCGGGAAGTGGCGTCGAAGCTTGGTTTTGCCTATCCCGCTGAAGACGACCGACGGGTGACGGCTTACTTGGAGCGCGTTCAGTCATTGGAGGCGGGGGCTTCCGAAATTTTCGGATCTGATTTTACTATTTAAACTGGGTTTGTCCTAGCCTCAGCAATAAGGGATGGAGCACGGAAATTTCCGGGCGTCCATCCCTTTTTCTAGTTTGGACCCTGCTCTCTCCTACGACCCTAAATCCCAAGCCGAACGGATTTTGGGCACGTCGTTGATGAGCTGGCGCGTGTAAGGATGCTGCGGATTGAGGATCATGTCCTCGGCCGGGCCGCTTTCGACGATTTTTCCTTTTTCCATAATATAAATCGTATCGCTCACATAATAAGCCAGCCCTACGTCATGCGTAATGAAGATGATCGTCATTTCGTTTTCGTCCCGCAGCTTCAGCAGCATATCGAGAATCGTCGACCGGGAACAGGCGTCCACCATGGACGTCGGCTCGTCGGCGATCAGCACCTTCGGGTGCAGCATGAAAATCCGGGCGATCATCAGCCGCTGCATCTGGCCGCCGGACAACTCAAACGGGTATTTGTTGTGCAGCTCCTCGAATTTGAGATTGACGAAGGAGCACGCTTCCCGCATTTTTTGATATTGATCTTCCTTGGAGAGCTTCAGCCCCTGCAGCTTGATGCAATCGAGCAGCAATTTTTCCACCCGGTAAAACAGATTAAACGACGAAAACGGATCCTGAAAAATCGCCTGGATATCTTTCCAGTACCGCTTCCGGTCGGCATGGGATTTCAAACGGCGGGGCTGCCCCTTATATTCGATGGACCCGGAGGACTCTTTCAGCAGACCCATGATCATTTTGGCCAGCGTCGTTTTGCCGCTCCCGCTTTCGCCCACGATCGAAATGATTTCCCCTTTATGAAAATCGAAATCCACCGCATCGACGGCGGTCGTCTTTTGGCTTCCGTATCCGAATACCTTCGTCAGTCCCTTGCCGCGGATCAACAGGTCACGACTGCTCATGCGCATACCACTCCTTCAGCGTTTCCGTATCAAAATGGCAGCGGTACAGGTTGCTTCCGTTCGTGCGTATCGGCACTTTGCCGGTTTTGCATACATCCTGCGCGTAGGAGCAGCGCTCCGCAAACCGGCAGCCGGGCGGCACCTGCTTCAAATTCGGAGGGGCGCCGGGAATCGCGGCCAGCTTCTGCCCTTTCATGCCTTCCTCGGGAACGAGGATGGACCCCATCAATTTTTTCGTGTACGGGTGGACCGGATCGAAAATCATTTGCTCCGCCATGCCCCGCTCAACGATTTCGCCCGCGTACATGACCATGATATCGTCCGTAACGTGGTACAACAGCGGCAGCTCATGAGTAATAAAAACGAGCGACCGGATATATTTTTTGTCCAGCAAATCCTTCAGAAGCTTGATGACCGCTTTTTGCGAGGTGACGTCCAGCGCCGAGGTCGGTTCGTCGGCGATCAGCACCTTCGGGTTCAAAATGGTGGAGATGGCGATGACGGTCCGCTGCTTCATCCCGCCCGACAGCTCATTCGGATACGATTTCAGCACCTTTTCCGGCAGATTGAGCGTCTTGAAACGTTCCGCCGCCAGCTCCCATACCTGCTTTTTGGACAATTCGGGCCGGTGCTCTTTCATGATGTCCTCGATAAACCGGATAATCCGCAGCGTCGGATTGAGCGCATTCATCGCCGCCTGCGGGATGTACGCAATTTCGCGGCCGGACACCTTGGATCTTAGCTGCTCCTTGCTCAGCTTCATGATGTCGCTGCCGGAAATCCGGATGGAGCCGCTGCCGTAGTGCAAAGGCGGAAAATAAAAGCCCATAAGGCTGAGCGCGAGCGTCGATTTTCCGCAGCCCGACTCGCCCGCGATGCCCAGCGTTTTGCCTTCCTCCAGCTCGAAATCGACGCCGTCCACCGCAAACACCTTTTCCTTCAGGCGGGTTTTGTAATAGGTTTTCAGGCCGCTGACTTCCAAAATGTTCGTACTCATACGCCTTAACTCCTTATTTTCGGATTAAAAATTTCATCCATGCCCGTGTTCATCATATAAAGGGAGAACGTAATCAGCGCGATCGCAAAAGCGGCCGGAATAAACGCCCACCACGCCCCGGCCACCGGCGCCTCGAACACGAGCGCCCAGTTCATGATGATGCCAAGCGAAATGGTGTTGTACGGCCCCAGGCCGAGCATGGAGATCGACGCCTCCGACAAAATGCCCGACGCGGTTTGCAGCACAAACGCCATGACGACGTACGAAGCGATGTAGGGAAGAATTTCGAAGACGATGATTTTGGGCGTGCTGTGGCCGGATATTTTGGCGATATGGACATGATCCCTGTTCCGGAGCGACGTGGTTTGCGCTCTGACGGCCCTCGCGGTCCACGGCCAACTTGTGATGCCGATGATGATCGCCGTGACAAGCGAGCTGCGCGAATTGATGCTGACCGAAATGAGGATCAGGATTACAAAGGACGGAATGACGATAAAAATGTTCGTAAGAGCGGTCAAAATGTTATCGAGCATGCCGCCGATATAACCGGAGACCAAACCGATGACGAGGCCGATGATGGTGGCGAACACTCCGGCTATAAGGCCGACGCGGATGGAAGTCTGGATGCCGTACATCAGCTCCAGAAACAGATCGCGTCCGAAGTTGTCCGAACCGAGCCACAGGTTGGCGTCCGGAGGCTGGAAGGCGAGAGCAATCATCTCCAGCGGATCCTTGCGGTTGATTTGCGGGTAGATCAACACCAGCGCCAGCATAAGCAGAAACAACACGGCACCGATCATGAACTTCGGCGATTTGAAGAGAATAGCGAAGGAATTTTTCATTTTCACTCTTCCTCCATTTGCGCGGCTTTAATTCTCGGATCGATCAGGCCGTAAATCATATCGATCGTAAAATTGGCCAGAAGCACGGTGACGGCAATCAGCAGCGTGCAGCCGGAGATGAGCGGATAATCCAGCTGGCGGATGGCCGTGAACATCCATGTGCCAAGCCCCGGATAGCTAAAGACGATTTCGCAGATCAGCGAACCGCCGACCATCGTCCCGATCGACAGAGCCAGTCCCGTAATTTGCGGAAGCATGGCGTTGCGGAACACGTACCTGGCGATTTTCGAATCCCGGATGCCCAGCAGCTTTGCGTACAGCACGTAGTCGGCATTCAGCTCGTAAATGGACATTTCGCGCATCCCGATCGCCTGCCCGCCGATCGTCACGAGCACGATGGACAGAAAAGGAAGCGTATGATGCCGCAGCACCGAGCCGATGAATTCGAAGCTGAGGCTGGGCACCATCTGAAAATCATACCCGCCGGACAGCGGAAACCATCCCAGGGTCAACGCGAACAAATACAGCATGATAATGGCGAGCGTAAAAAAAGGAATCGAATTGATAAACAACGCCACCGGAAAAATCGCTTTGTCGAAGACGCCTTTTTTGTAAGCCGCCACCGCTCCGAGGATGTTGCCAAGGATCCACCCGACCAAAATGGCGGGCAGCTGCAGTCCGATCGTCCAAGGCACGGCGGAAGCCAAAATATCGGTCACCTTCTTCGGATACAGTCCGAAGGAAGTTCCCAGGTCGCCGGTAAACAATTTTTTGACGTAAATGAGAAATTGCATCCAAATTGGCTTGTCAATGCCGAATTCGACCATAAACGTCTCATAGACGCGTTTGATCGTGTCGCTGTCCGTCATGCCCTGCGATATTTTCGAGACGATGATGCTGACCGGGTTGCCCTCGATCATCCGCGGCAGGAAAAAGTTCAGCGCAATGGCGATCGCAAGCGTCAGCACGTACCAAAACAGCTTTTTCACGAAATATTTCGAATAGGCGTTCACGAAGCTCCCCCCTTCGGGCTTGTGCAGCGGTATGGAAAAAGATGCGCCGGTGAAAGAGAGCCTGCATCAAGGCAGCCGGAAGGCCGGCCTGGTGCAGGCTGCATGAATGGCTCGGGTTATGCCGAACATCCTTTGAATCAGAACTTAAGAGATCCTCAGTTATGAATCTGGTACAGTGCCCGGATGCCGGCACCGTCTATGGCGATTTGCGGCGGAATGTTGCTTCCGTCCCCTTCGGCCGGGAAGCCCTTCCATACGGACTCGTTGACGGTATGGAATACCCATGGGCGGTACATCAGCGGCACGGAAGGAATATCCGTCAGCCAAATTTTGGTCAGTTCGGTATATAGCGATTTTAGCTGAGCTTCGTCGGAGACGGTCGGGATTTGGTCAATGATTTGATCGGCTTTGTCGTTTTTGTAACGGCCCCAGTTCCAGAACGCCATTTCGCCTGCAGGAGCTACCCCTTTGGAATACATGATGTCATGCGCCCGGTTCCACGGTTGGCTCGGATTGACGCCGCCGGCAGGCGTGTTCATGATGATATCGAATTTGCCCGTCTGCAAATCGTTGGTCCATACCGGAGCTTCAGGGAATTTGGTGCGGATTTCGATGCCGATCGCCTTGGCGCTTTGCGCGACGATTTCCAGCGCGGCATTCCAGTCGGACCAGCCGTACGGACACTCCACGTCATATGGACCGAGACGGGTGCCGTTCAGGACGCGGATGCCGTCCTTGCCTTTTTTCGCCCCGATTTTGTCGAGCAGCTCGTTGGCCGCCTTCACGTCCGTCGTCCACTGCAGCGATTTGATCGCGTCTTTATCCACGTATTTGGATTCCGCGTCGGTATTCAGCGTCAAGGAAGGTTCCATTGCCGCGGAATAACCGCTCATCGCGAGATCCGATATTTTTTTGTAATCGATGGCCATCGCGATCGCGCGGCGGACGTCGGCGTCGTCGAGCCCTTTTTTCGACATGTTGAAGAAGATGGACGGCATGGAACCCGGCACGTAATACGGAGCGTCCTTCAGGTACGTTTTGATCGGCGCGCCGTTTTTCCACATGTTCCATACTTGCGGAATGAACTGCTGCGATACGTCCACCTGCCCGCTTTTGAACGCCAGATCGCCGGCCGCGTTGTCCTTGTAAATTACGTGCGTGATGTATTTGGGAGCAGGCAGCTTGCCGAACAGCGATTTGCCCCAATAATTGTCGTCCCGTACCACCGTAATTTTTTGATCGTTGTAGAAATACAGTTTGTACGGCCCCGTGCCGACCGGATTGTCATTAACTTCTTTGCGGATCGTGGGTAGGTCGTTGCCTGCCTTCTTTTCGATCTCTTCCCAAATATGCTTCGGCATCATCGGGATCAGCTCGATGCTGTCCAGCACCCTCAGCTTATTCGGATTATCCTTGTTAAGTTTGATGTTGACGGCATTTGCGCCGTCCGCGGCGACTTCCGAAATATTCGTCCAGTAGCTGCTCCAGTTGATGTCGTATTTTTTGCCGAGCTCGTAGGTATATACGACATCCTCCGATGTAAACGGCTGGCCGTCGCTCCACTTGGCGTCCTTGTTCAGATCGATATGCAGCGTGTCGTCTTTCCATTCGTATTTCGTCCCAAGCAGCGGCTCAAGCGCGCCGTCGAGCTCGTTGATCATGAACAGCGTTTCGTACACGAGTTCGCGGGAGTTGCCGTAATTGATCGGAAAAGCCGGATTGCCGCTCAGCAGGTTGAAGTTTGTCGGCGCTCCCCACTGCAGGCCGTTGATGTACAGCGTTTCGTTTCGCGGCGTTTCTTTGGCGTCGCCCTTGGAGGTTTCGGTCGCGGGTTCTTTGGAAGGCTCCGTCTGATTGTTCGAAGGCGCGGGTGTTTTGTTTTCCTCCTGCGTTTTCGGCGTTTCCGAAGCCGACGGCGGCTGCACGGTTTGGCAGCCTGCGATGAGAACCGCCGCCATAAAAAGTGCGATCAGCGGTTTGGAAGCGAATTTCAGCCTCATGAACATTCCTCCATTCATCACATTCACACCTTGGATCTTGAATCTTGAATTGCACCGACCGTTTCTAAAACGTATTCTGCAAGCGCTTACTTATAAAAATGTATGTCGAACCGTTCAAATCATGACTGAAATCTTTGGACCCTAAAAGTCCTTTCAACGCGCAAAAAAGGCCGCTTTCGCGGGCGGACAAACCGCCCCGGAAGCAGCCTTTTAAGGCAACAGCTTTGGATTATTTTATAGGGAAGGCCACCAGAAAATACGTTTACGCTTCTTTTGCACTTCTGCGGGATATGATAAACAGGACCGCCCAAATCAGAATAAAGCCGCAAATTTGGTGGAATTTTACGATCTCATGAAACGCAATCCAGTTGATGAGCACGCCCACCATCGGGAAGCTCAGCTCCGCAAGGGTAGCTACCGAAGCTTTTGTCGTTGTGAGGCCTTTATAATAGACCATCAGGCTGAACAAACCGGGCAGCAGCGCCTGGCCGAGCAGATTGATCGAAACGGCGGCGAATGTACCTGCGCCGGAAGGAACATGCCAAGGATCCCCTTGATTGATCGTGATGACGATCAGAAGCGGCAGCGCCAAAATGAAGCGAAGCGAAGTGACGGTTTCGTACTCCATTTTGCCGACCATCAAACGTCCCATAACGGTCGATCCGCCCCACAACGCCGCCGCGCCGAGGGAAAGCAGGCTCCCTACTTTGACGAAATCGTTGACATGGCCGAATGGGAACGTAAACCCGAAAGTGAGCAGGTAGGTGCCTGCCAGCGCCATGATCAGCAGCCAGCCGAACTGCTTCGGCAGCTTTTCCTTCAACAGCACGCGCGCCATAAGGATGGCGAAAATCGGCTGCAGCTTCTGCAGCAGCAATACCGCGTTCAAATTGCCGTGGGTCAGCCCCAGCGTAAACAAAATGGTCGCAATGGCCGAACCGCCCCAGGACAGGAACAGCAGCGCGCCGATATGCCGCAGCTTGAGCCCTTTCAATTCCGAGCGGTGTTTCCATAACATCGGCGCCACAAACAGCGCGATGATGATATGTTCGAGCAAAACGATCTGCGTCGGCGTGATCTGCTCGCGAAGCAAAATGATCCGGAAGAGCGGGTCCGCTCCCCACAACGCCGCCCCGAGCACGACCAGCCAAAAGCCGGTTTTCGGACGGACCGCCTGCTTGCGCATGGCAGAATTTAGCTTGAACTTGTTGCTTACGTTTTCCATATTCCTAATCCCCTTGCCTGAATACGGAGTCAACATTGGAAAACCCCCGCATATCGACCGAAATCGACAAAACGGGGGCTGATCAAATAAGCCTGCCGAAATGTAACGAAAAAACATTCCGCGCAAACCTGCTCTATTGATCTTCTCCCATCCGGACTTTACCGTCGGCCCTGGAATCCCACCAGGTCAGTCGCTGCCTTTCAAAACGGTCGAAAAGCAGGAGTCGCGGGCTTGACGTCGCTTTGGTACAAAGGACGTTCACCGCCGGTCAGGAATTTCACCTTACCCCGAAGATCCATATTCATATTTTTAGTATTGGTTTGAGTTCGTTCATACCATGATACTGCGTCATCGTATGAAAAAGCAACCCGAATGGTTACTTACATAAGTATAGCACATATCTTCGCTTTAGCGGAAGCTTCTTTTGATAAAGAATTTTTTCCATTCAATCGATATTTTCAATAACGCCTTATTTCTGCTGCAGCAATGCCAAAATCACCACCACCGCTTCGGCGCGGGTCGCATGCGCACGGGGCGCGAATTGTCCGCCGCTTCTTCCGTTCATGATGCCTCTCTGCGCGGCGGTCTCGGCGTAGGGCTTGGCCCAGGCGGGGATCTGTCCGCTGTCGGCAAAGGCGGCCGGCTTTCCGCCTCCGGCCGGTTCGGCCGAAGGCAGCGAACGAACGGCCATGGCGGCCATCTCCGCCCGCGTAATCTTTTTGGCCGGCCCGAACGATCCGTCGCCGTAACCGTTCATGATGCCCCGGCCTACCGCCTCTTCCACGGAAGGCAGCCCCCAAGCGGGAATCTGCTTCGCATCCGTAAATGTCACGGGCTGTCTGCCGCCGTCCGCTCCCAGGGCGCGGATCAACATGGCCGCAAACTCGATCCGCGTCACTTCCTTGTCCGGCAAAAACGTTCCGTTCGCGTAACCCGTGACCCAGCCTTGCTGCACAGCCTGTTCAATGGCCGTCTTCGCCCAATGCCCGCCGATATCTTTGAGGGCGACCTGCCCGGAGGGGGCCTCATCTTTAACCGAAATGGCGGCTTGGATGGCCGTGCCGGCGGCGTTCAGCTTGGAATCGACCAGTTTGACGTCATGCAGCGAAATGGCGGCGCTGCCCTTTTGCAGCCTTGCAAATTTGACGGCGGCCAGCTGGAGCGTGCCGTTGTCTCCGGCAATGCCGCCCACCTTGGTATGCGCGATCCGGACATTTCCGTTTTGGACGATCGGATCGACGGAGAAACCGTTTTTGCTTAAGATGGCGCTTTTATATGCGAGCTTCTGCGTGTCGTATTTTAACGTGAAATCATAGGCGTACAGGTCTTTGAGATGCTCCCCCGTCACAACGACGGTGATTTCGTTTCCATTGGACGTTGATTTTAAAGAGACCGAAGGAGCGGCCTCGTCCGCCGACGCCGGCGTTTGTGCCGCAAACCAACCGAAGACGAGCACGATTCCGAGAACGGAGGCTAATTGTTTCAGCAATGGGCTTCATCCTTTCAGACTGCAAATCGCAGGAAACGGCTCACGGCCGCCCCCTGCGATTTGCTTTTGATTCATCGTTCGTTTGCGTTTATTTGCCGTACCAGTCTCCGATAATCATTTGGGCGACGCCGGCCAGCGCGCGGATCGTGATTTCCCCTTCGTTGAAAAGGTCGGCGGACGCCACGCGGTTCCAGTTGCCGTCCGTCGATTTGATGCCGAAATATTTGGCCATAATCGACAGGTCCTGCACCGTAATTTTGCCTGTTCCCGGCACCAGCGTGATCAGCTTGGTTTTGAAGACCGCCACGGCATTGCCGAGCGCCGCCGTCGCTGCGTCAACCTGTGCCTGGGAAACTCCGGAGCTGTTTTTCACCGAAACGGCGGATTGTATCGCGGTTTGAAGCGCCGACTTGGCCGCGGACGGATATTGTCCGACCTTTTCGCCTGCGACGGCACGGTCATACACGTTCTGAGCGGAAGCGATCGCCGCGTTTAAGGCCGATTTGTCCGCAGGAACGGACGGCACCGGAATTACCGCGTTTTTGAAAGCATTGACGGCGCTTGTCAAAGCGGCCAATGCCGCATTGATTTGCTCTTGGCTGGCCGATGCATTATTGTAAACGGCGTTGGCCGCTTGAATGGCCGCGAGCAGGTCGGATTTGGCAGAAGGCGGGTATTGCCCCGGCTCGGTTCCCGTTACGGCTTGATCCGCAAGTTTTTGCGCATCCTGGATGGCCGCATAAAGCGCGCTGCGATCGGCCGTTGCCACTTGGATATGAACGGCCGCGTCGCCCGTGTCGATGTCCTGCAAAGCGCCGTCCGAAGAAGCCGTGAACGCGATCAGCGACAGATCCGCGCTGCCCGACGCATCCTCCCTCAGCTTGCCGTGCAGCTTAAACAGCTCGCCGTCGTCTTTAACGGCATGCGCTTCGCCGGTGGTTGCCAGCAGCAGCCGAATTTGTCCCGCTTCAGGCTTGATGCCCGCAGCCAGCAGACTTAAGCCTTCCCTGGAAGGGGTGACGGCTCCTTCAGCGAGAACGGAATTGCCTTCCTGGTCGGTTTGCGTTTGAAACGTCATTTTGGACGGATCAAATTGGATCGTGACGTCCATGGCGGTAAAAGAATACGTCAGTTGACCGACGCCAACCGCCACCTCGACCGGGGATCCGGCATAAGCCGATGCCGGGCCCGTCATCGTTGCCGTATTGCCTTTGGCCGGGCCGACTCCCGCCGGCCGGATATCTTCCAGTTTCAGCAGCTTCAGCTGGTAATTGTTTTTGAAGATGGACGAAATGCCGGTGATGTCGACATTCATCCCTTCCGGAAACGACTGCTTCAGCAGATCCGCATTGATCCCCGTGCGGCTGTCCACGCGCACGCGGTTGGTCACGCTCCCGTTCACCAGATCGAATTCCAGCGAACCGGTTACCGTTGCGTAATTCCGTATGGTCGCGTTTTTCAGGGTAATAAGCCGGCCCTGATTGCCCTCATTCACCGCGTCCTGAACGATAGGCGTCGGCGCGGGAATGCCTGCCTGGTCGTCCAACTTGGCGACTTGAACCTCGTTCATCAGCTCTGCTTCGGAGTTATAGATCGTTTTCTGAGCCGTAATTTTAATTTTGTCGCCAATATGATATCCCGTTGCTTTGCTTGGATAGACGTAAATGCCTGCGGTTCCGTCCTGCAGATAAAAACCCGATCCCCCGAACATGCCCGGTTCGGACGTAATGACCCCTTGCACCGTCACGTAGCTGTTGTCCGCGGCGGTTCTTGCGGCGGCGATCGTGGTCAAATCGGGAATCGTCACGACCGGTCCGCTTCCGCTTGAACCGTAGGAGCCGGGTTTGTATGTGGTAGGATCATACCATTTATAACCTGCCGCCGGGGTGTTCCAAGGCTCCGTGCCGGGAATTTCGGCCGAAGTCGCCGGTTCTTCGAGCGCCCCGAGCAGCGGCGTCGGCTCGTCCAGCGTAATCCCTTGGTTTTCGAACGTTTCATAATCCTCGTGAACGGCCAGCCATTTGACGGTTTGAACGAGGAACACGGCGTCCTGGGCTTCGCCTTTGAAGCCGTCATAAGTCGTTTTTTTGCCCCCGTTATCTTCGCGGACGTATTTCGGGCTCGCATCCTCCACCGGCGAGGAGTCGCCGATAAACGCCGCTTTGCCTTTTTCCAGCTTGGCGATGGCCGCGAACGGTCCTTCGGCTTTGCCGCCGTTTTTGTACACGCCACCGGTCGGGAAGTTTTTCTTGTCGCTGTTTTCAACCGCGTTGTTCCAGCCGGGCACGTTTTGAGGCAGGTATACGACCCCCTTGACGCGCTTCGGATCAAGAATCGCAAGCGTCGAGCCGCTGTGCATTTCGACGTCGTTGACGCCCGCCGTGATGCCGAAGGATTGGTCGTATTTGACCGCATCCGTCTTGGTCACGTCGCCGATCGAATTATAACGGAAACGGACGCCGAAATTTTGCCCCAGCCAATCCGTGCTTGTCACGTCCTTCATCGCGCCCGAAGCGGCTTCGGCGGAAGACATCCCTTTGGCCGGATCGCCGTAAGCGCCGCGCCGGTATCCGTTCATCACCTCGGAGGAATCCCAGCGGTTCAGGTTCCGGTCGGAATTGTAATGGTCGGAGATGAAGAAGATGCTTCCGCCATCCTTCACGTATTGCAGCATGGCGGCTTGTTCGGAAGTTTTAAAAGGAATGTTGGCCTCCCCGATGATAAACACGTCGTATTGCTTCAGTTTATTCAGCGTGATGGCCGGGCTGTCATAGGATTGCGCATTCATCGGAAGCGTTCTTTCGAGCGCATCCACCTGAAAATGCGCTTCCCTCAGGCCGTCCGCAAAATCGGAAAACGCTCCGTCGATAACCCAATCGGCAGCGCCTGCGGTCTGCCCGTGGGTTTGGTCGAACAGCACTTTTTTGCCGGTGCCGTCGGGAAGGGTCGTGGGCACGCCGATATTTTCGCTGCCGGGGTCGGAAGGATCCGGCGTTCCGCCGCCGTTGCCGGGATCCCCGCCGCCGGACTCGCCCGCTAAGGTCATGGCTGTCGGACTTTTTACGCCGGACATGCCGCTGTATGCCGTCAGCGTGCCGGTAACTTGAAGCTTTTTGCCTACGTTGCCCGGATTCGTTTTGAGTCCGATTTGCGGGCGGTAGCCCGCGGTAACCTGGACATCGATCAGCTTGTCCTTATTGGTTTCACCGGGAGAATCTGCGATAAGCACGTTCAAATCGTCCTGAAACCCCGAAAAAAGGAGCTTGGAATTGTACACCTCGCCGACGATATACCCTTCAACCGTGGCGGTTTCGCCGCTGTTGTTTTTGGCCAAGGCTTGCGCGACGGTAAGCGCCGGTGACGCCGCTTGCGCCGGCAGGCCGCCGAACAGGGCGGATAACATCAAAATCATTGCAAAAAACGCACCTGCAAGCTGCCTGCTGCGGAATCTCAAAGGACTGGCCGTTTTCATTCCTCTTCTACCTCCCCGATTTCTTATCAAAATCTTGATCCCCTTAAAGGTAGCACCCCTTTATTATTGCAATTTGCTTAATCTGTAAAATCTTATACCGCACTCATAAGATCGCCCCCAGCAGTTTGGTAGTAGGATTTTATAATAGAAAAGACGGGGGCATAAGCGGCTTAATCCTTATCTTTGCAAAAAAATACAGAGGTCTCGAGACATCCGGAACCTCTGCGTTTCGTAACGATTTGGGAAATGATCACTATTGCAAACATGAAAAGCGGCTAAAGCCTGTCGGTTTCTGCGAATTTATGGCGAAACATCCGTTCGTCCGGAAACGGCTGCAGCTTCAGCTGCCTCTCTGACGCCAAGGTCGATGCGGAAAATGCCGTAACCCCGCGCATCGGTCCGCCCCGTATACGAGATGCCCGGAACATCTCCGGTATATTTGGCCGCTTCCGGGGAGGCCGTGAAGGTGACGTTAACCGGTTTGGCGACGCGCGTGAAACTCCAGTTTTCCTCCGGTCTTGCCTTAAGCAAGCCTTGTTCCGCAATATAGTCGATCAGCGCCTGCCGGTTTTCGTCGGCGGAATCCAGCACGAGTTCGGCCTCGCGCAGCCCAGGCACAATGCCGCTCGAGACCCGGTAATTGCTCGTCACCACGATGAATTGCTGCTCCGGCTCCACCGGACGGCCTTCGTGCCGCAAATCCTCGATCCGGCCCGCGCTTGGGTCCAGCAGCATGCCGTCAAGGCCGTATTTTGCCGGCCGGGCGACGTTCACCCGATAGGCGACGCCGCCGATGACGTCAAAGTTGAAGGCGGGAAACGCCGGGTTCAGCAGCGGCTGCTCCCCGGCTTCGTCCGGATCGATCCGGTTATATATGCCGGCCGACATTTCAAGCCATTCCTTCAAGGCGGCTCCGCTTATTTTGACCGCTTTGATGGTATTTTCGAACAAATACAGCTCTGCGGCGCTGCGGATCGCAATCGGTCCGGCCGGGATCTCCGCGTAATCGTTTGGGCCGTTCCGCCCGGCTTTAAACGGCGACGAGGCCGAAAGCACGGGAAGATGCCGCAGATCCGGCGCGGACGAAGCGATCCGGCGGCGGGCATACGCTATTTGGGCATGATTCAGCAGTTGGATGGACGCATCCGCGTGCACGAGGGAAAAATAGGTATGCAAAGGCGTTTCCGTTCGTCCGATGGGAGCGTTGGCATAAGCCACCGTTTGTTGATGCGCTTGCCGCAAAAGCCCGACAATTTCGGAATCAGGCTCCGCAGGCCCGGTTCCTTCCGATCCGCCGCGAATCTCCCGGATCATCGATCTTCCATCCGCCGCCTGCCATCTTCCGTTCACGCGCCGCAGCGACAAGTCGATGATTCCAAGCATCGATCCGCCATAGCCGGCTTGGACCGCGGGCAATCCGTTGATGGTCCCCTCCTGCCAGTCGACGGCCGGCAGCGGCGTCCCGTCCGACCTTTTAAAGGTTGCATCCAGCGAAGCGAAATCCCTGGCCGGAAACGTCCGATGCGTATGGGAAAAGGCGATGGCATCGATCCCCGGAACCAGACTGAGGGGCAGCACCGCGTTTTCGGCGTCGTGATCCTTCAAGGACACGCCGGCGTCAAAACCGCTATGCGCAAGCGCCACAATGACGTCCGCCCCTTCCTCTTTCATTTGGGGAATCCACTCAAGCGCGGACAGAACCATGTCTTTTACCTGCACTTTCCCATCCAAATGCCCTTGATCCCAATCCGTAATTTGCGGCGGTACAAAACCGATGAAGCCGATGCGGATATCATGCGGTTGTCCCGTGCTGTCCAGACAGGTTTTCGTGACGATCGCGTACGGCCGGTAGCGGTTGACGGCAAACTTCCTTCCGGCCTCCGCTTCATGCACGTATATATTGGCGTTGACGTAAGGAAAAGCGGCGCCGGAGATAACTTGATCCAAGTAGTCCAGACCGTAATTGAATTCATGGTTGCCAAGCGTCGCCGCATCATACCCCATCGCGTTCATCACGCGGATCGCCGGGTGAAGCCAGCCTCCCGCCGCTTCGGGGCGATCGGGATCGACGCGCGCGGCAAACGTGCCAAGCGGCGTGCCTTGGATCAAATCCCCGTTGTCTACGAGCAGCGAGTTTTGAGCCTCCGCTCTTGCCTTTTTTATTAATGTTGCCGTCCGGACCAGTCCGACCGCAGCGTCTTTCCGGTCTCGGTAATAATCGTAGTCCATCAGACAAGCGTGCACATCCGTCGTGGACAAAATACGCAGCTTTAGGATCGCCTCGGCGTCCGGCCGCAGGCTGCCTTCTTTCGCATTCGGAATGCCATTCACGTTCACCACTCCTTTTCGATCCTCCATTCGATTTTGATTACGCCTATTATACCGCCCGGATATTAAGCCGGAGTAAAATCGGTTATTCCGGGTTTCTACCATATATAGGGGGAAAACATGCGGCAAGCCTGACGCCGAAACGGACATCAAAGGCCGCATATTTTACGCAATTTCAACAAAAGTCATCCTTTCCGTTAACCCTTGTTCGCCGCGCCTATGTTACGCTCAATCCTGTCAGCCGGCCCAGCCGGCCAGGATCATAGAAAAAATTCTGGAGGGGACCATCATGTTTAAAAAAGTACTTGCGATCGGCATGACGCTGGCGCTTGCAGCCAGCCTTGCCGCATGCGGCTCCAAAAGCGCCGGAAACGGCAGCGGGGACGCGGCGTCCGGCACCGCGGAAGCGGCATCTTCCGGCTACGTGCCGAAAGAGCTGAACGTTCAGTTCGTGCCGTCCCAAAATGCCGATACGCTCGAAGCCAAAACCAAACCGCTCGAAAAACTGCTCGGAGACAAGCTGGGCATTCCGGTTCATGTCACCGTATCGCCGGATTATAACACCATCGTCGAAGCGATGGCTTCCAAACAGGTCGACGTCGGTTTCCTGCCGCCGAACGCTTACGTGCTGGCCCATGACAACAAAAAAGCCGTCGACCTTCTGCTTCAAGCGCAGCGCTACGGCATCAAGGACGAAACCGGCGAAGACACAACCGAAAAAGTCGATTTCTATAAAGCGATGATCGTCGTGAAAAAAGATTCCCCGATCCAAAGCCTGAAAGACTTGAAAGGCAAAAAAATCGGTTGGCAGAACGTCACTTCCTCCGCAGGTTACGTTTTCCCGGCCGCCGAGCTGAAAAAAGAAGGCATCGATCCGGACAAGGACGTGCAAGGCGTAACGATCAAAGGGCATGACGCCGCCATCATGGCGCTGTTGAACGATCAGGTGGACGCCGTCGCCGTATTCCAGGATGCCCGCAATACGGTGAAAAAGGACGTTCCGGACGTATTCGAAAAAACCCGCGTCCTCCATTACACCGCCAAAATCCCGAACGACACCGTCAGCGTCCGCAGCGACATGGATCAAAGCTGGAGGGACAAAATCAGCCAAGCTTTCATCGATATCACCAAGGACGAGGAAGGCGCCAAAATCATCAAGGACATCTATACGCATGTAGGTTATGCTCCAGGCGACGACAAAAATTTCGATCCGGTCCGCGAATACGCAAAAGTCGTAGGACAGGAAATCAAGTAACGTAAAGTCCCGGCACATCCATACCTGTCTTTTGGGCAGCACCGTCCATGAAGTTTGTGGCGGTGTTGTTTCCCTTTGCAGACGCCCTAATCTATTTTCGCGTCCGAAACCATTACAGAAAGTTGGTTCGCCATGATCGAATTCGATAACGTAACGAAGGTCTATTCCAACGGAACGGTTGGGCTCCGCAATATCAACCTCACCATCCGCGAAGGAGAGCTTGTCGTCATCGTCGGCCTGTCAGGCGCTGGCAAATCCACCTTTTTGCGGAGCATCAACCGCCTGACGGATATTTCCTCGGGAGACATCCGGGTGAACGGCAAATCGGTGACCCGCGCCTCCGGCAGCCAGCTCCGCCACATCCGGCGCGACATCGGCATGATTTTCCAAAGCTTCAACCTGGTCAAACGTTCGACCGTCATCCGCAACGTGTTGTCCGGACGGGTCGGCTACCATTCCACGTTCCGCACCATGCTCGGCTGGTTTCCGAAACAGGACGTGGAGCTGTCCCTCGATGCGCTGCAGCGGGTCAATATCCGGGAAAAAGCATACGTGCGCTCCGATCAGCTGTCGGGCGGGCAGCAGCAGCGCGTCTCGATCGCGCGGGCGCTCGCGCAAGAAGCCCGGGTCATTTTGGCGGACGAACCCGTCGCTTCGCTTGACCCGCTGACCACGCGCCAGGTCATGGAAGACCTGAAGCGGATCAACCGGGACATGAACATCACCACGGTCATCAACCTGCACTTTATCGACCTCGCCCGGGAATACGCGACGCGGATCATCGGCCTTCGCGCCGGAGAAGTGGTGTTCGACGGGACGCCGGAAGAAGCGACCGACGAAGCCTTTGCCGAAATTTACGGCCGTCCCGTGCAGCAGGATGAGCTGTTGGGAGGTGCGTCATGAAGACGCCCGCGCCCCCGGCTTCACTCCGGCCGGCCGCTCCCGACATGCTGCCGCCGCGCAAATATAAACAGATCGCCGGTTGGATCGTCCTTATCGCCGTGCTTGTCGCCTGTTCGATCCGGACGGACGTTACCCCGTATCAGCTGATCGTAGGTTTGCCGCAGATGGGGAGCCTGCTGCAAGAAATGTTCCCCCCGGATTGGAGCTACCTGCCCACGATCTGGGGGCCGATGATGGAAACGGTTCAGGTCGCCATTCTCGGCACGACGCTCGGCGGGCTGCTCGCCGTTCCGGCAGCGCTGCTCTGCGCATCCAATTTGCGCATCAGCCGATTCGTCTCGGTTCCGGCGCGCATGCTGCTGAACCTGGTCCGAACCATTCCCGACCTGCTGTTCGCCGCCATTTTCGTAGCGGTGTTCGGCATCGGGCCGTTTGCCGGCATGCTGGCGCTCGTGTTTTTTTCGTTCGGGATCATCGCCAAGCTCACCTTCGAAGCGATCGAAGCCATCGACCCCGGACCGCTTGAAGCGATGTCCGCCGTAGGCGCAAACCGGCTGCAGATCATCATGTACGCCGTCGTTCCGCAGGCGCTGCCTTATTTCATGTCTTATTTGCTTTATACCTTTGAAGTCAACGTGCGGGCGGCAGCCGTCCTCGGGCTCGTCGGGGCCGGGGGGATCGGCCTGCTGCTCGACCGTTCGCTCGGTTTGTTCCGTTACGACCGGGCCGCGGTCATCATTTTGCTGACGCTTGCGATCGTGCTGGTTATCGATTACGCCAGTACGATCATCCGGAGGAAACTGCTATGAAAAAAACGAATTCCGCCTTGCCCGAACAAACATCCGGTTCCGCTTTTGGCTCCCGGATCCGTTTTGCGGTGATCGCCCTGATCGTTATCGCCGTTTACTATTGGTCCGTCCAGGGAGTGCATTTTGAAGGGATACAAAGTACGGCCGGGACCGTATCCAAATCCATTTTGCAAGGATTTTTGCACCCGGACTGGTCTTTCGTCTACATCCCGGAAGGCGAGGATTTGCTGCGGGGGCTGCTCGACACGCTGGTCATTTCCATTCTCGGCACGGTCGTCGCCGCCGTGGTCTGCATTCCGTTTGCCTTCTGGGCTTCTTCGAACATGAGCCGGAGGCTCGCCGTATCCGGCAGCGGCAAAATCGTGCTGAGCATCATCCGCGTGTTTCCGGAGATCATCGTTGCGATTCTGTTTATCAAGGCGGTAGGCCCCGGATCTTTTGCAGGCGTCCTTGCGCTTGGCATTCATTCGGTCGGCATGCTCGGCAAGCTGTACTCGGAAACGATCGAAAACATCGACCGCGGGCCGCAAGAGGCATTAATCGCCTCGGGCGCGAACCGGCTGCAGGTGCTGCGTTACGCGGTCCTGCCGCAGGTTATTCCGCAGTTTCTTTCTTATTCGCTATACCGGTTCGAGATCAACGTCCGCTCCGCCACGACGCTTGGCTTGGTCGGCGCAGGCGGCATCGGAACGCCGCTCATTTTTGCGCTTCAGGTGCGGAACTGGAACCGGGTCGGCATCATTTTGCTCGGCATCATCGTGCTCATCGTTTTGACGGATCAGATTTCGGGCTGGATACGAAAAAGGATCATTTAGAAAGAAAAACGTATATCGACGTACTTTCACAGAAAACAGACCGCACTTAGCGGAAATTTTCCTTGAGATATAAGGAAGGCATCGCTTCGAAACGTATTCGTTCTTATATCTTCAAAAAAGACCAACCGTCAATCGGTTGGCCTTTTTAAATTCTCCCAGAACATCAGCAGCCCATCATTTTTGTGCCGATTCCTGTTCCGATCCGTCACTTTCTTCCGGGGAATCCGCACCGTTTTTGGGCTCTTCAGGCTGCCCATCGCCTGTTGGCGCGGCCGCGCGCACGACCAGCACTTCGGCATAAACAGTGCTTCCCTTGTACTTGGCATAGATCCGGGTTTTACCCGCTTTATGGCCGATCAGGTTCCCATCCCCGTCCACCTCGGCGATGTCCGGTCGGTCGCTGCTATACGTCGCCAGTTTCGTGACATCCGTTTCCGTTCGCGGGTTATAGCCATATACGGTGACCTTGATGTCCAGCGTCGTACCTTCCAAAAGTGAATATTCGCCCGAATCCAGGCCGAAATCGCCTTGTACGGGACTAAGTTCGTCCGTATCTTCCGGCAGAACCGTCACGTTCATCGTTGCCGTAAAACCTTCATAATTCGCTTCGATATAGGTGCTTCCCGGCTCATGCCCCGTGATCCGGCCCAAGGCATCGACGTCCACGATGTTGTCGTCCCCCGAAATGTACAGCGCGGCGCTGGACAGGTCGTTTTTCGTTCCGTCGGAATAAACCGCTTGCAGCACGGTAGAGAAGCTAGTGCCCGTTTTCAATTTCTTTTCTTTTTCCATAAACGAGATGCCCGTCAGCGTACGTTCGACAGGCTGCCGATCCGCCGGAGGCGACAGCTTCATCAACTGGAACTTCCTATCGTCTCCCCGCAAAACGGTCCCCGGGAAAATAAAGCCCCCGTCTTGGGTTGCCGCTGCGATGCCTACGCTTGCAATCGGTGGTCCCTTGAATAATTCCTCGCTGATCGTATCGCCGTTCTCGTCGACTCTCAGCACACCGTACCGGTATTTCACATCCCTGTTCCAATCGATCCGTGTCGCATGTTTCCCGAGCATGGCGTACCCGTCTTTAGTCCGCACCAGTCGATTATAGATACGGTAAAAATCCGCGCCGTCCAAAAACGTCTTTTCCCATTTCACCTGTCCGTCGAGAGCCGTTTTGGTAAGCAGCGTTGCGCCGTTTCCGCTGTATTTCCTGCTTAGAATGAGGTACCCGCCATCCTCTGTTCCGACAATCGAATAGGCTGTCCAGCCGCTGCGCGGATCGACGAATTGTTTCGACCAAAGCACTTTGCCTTGGTCATCAATTTTCAGGATCAGCATCGCATCGAAATCTTTCGATTCGTATTCGACCATGCCTGCGTGGCCGACGGCGATATAACCGCCATCATTGGCGGGGATAAGATCGGTTAAAAAGTCGCCGGTACCTGTAAGGCGGTATTTATTGTACCACAGCGTTTCGCCGTTTGGATCGACCTTTAAAATATAACCTTGTTCATAAGCGACCCAACTGACCATCCCTTCCCCGGCGATCAAGAAGCTGCCGTCATCCGTTTCGACCACGGATTTCGGGGTGCTGTGGATAGCGTCGTCCTCCTGTACCCTTTCCCATAATACATTGCCCGATGAATCCAGCCTGATCATGTAAAGCCGGTCCTTCGGTTCGCCTTCCGTTACCGTTATTCCCGCCACTAGGTATCCGCCGTCTTTCGTCTCGATGGCCCGGTATGCCGCATTCCTCGTCGTTAGATATTTGAGCTTTCGTTCCCATGTGACCTCGCCTTCCGCATCCAGCTTCAGAACATAGGCCTTTTGATACGAATATCCTTCCGGCTTGTCGGCATCGTAAATGCCTCCCAAAGCTAAATAACCGCCGTCGGAAGTCGGGATGACTCCCTGTCCTTCGGAGCTGCTTCCGTAATCCCTGGACCATTCGACGGTTGATTGCGCCTCCTCGGCAGCCGCCTGCCCCAACCCGGGCCAAAGCCCGGCCATCAGCAGCAACCCGGCCATAAACGCAATCCATAATCGCAAAACTTTTCTGGACATTCGTCTGCTCCTTTCAGGAAATGATCATTTTTTTGTAGTAAAACTCAGCACAATCCTCGTTTCATTTTCATTATTCATGGAAGTCCCCGAAGCGGGTATCCCACAAACTTCATAAATTACTGCGACGATGGAACGGATTTCCAGACATGGATATGGCGATCGAAAAAGAGGGGATAGGACTTAGGAAGGGCGAATTCGTTTTTATTAGAGTTAAATAGAAAATACCGTGTTTCCTCAAGGAATCACGGTATTGTGTCAATGCTGCAAAAAACGCCGCACTCCCGAAGGAATACGACGTCGTTTTTTCTCTTAACGTCATCTCATCTGATCCGTTTGTTTCATGACCTGCATATAACGGATCAGCTCCGCTTTTTGCTGCTCGATCGACCGTACCCGGCCCGCCAAACCGTTAAAAAAGGCTTCAACGTATTCGCGCGTCACGTTTGCCGATTGCCCGTTCCAATCGCTTAGCCTGGCGTACAGGCTTCGGGCTTCCTGCTCGTCGGCCTGAATCCGGGCAAGCAGCCAGCTCAGTTCCCGCTCGGCCTGCTCCAGGTCGCCCAGCTCAACAAGGATTTCGCTCATGTGATCCCTCCGATTCGAAAGCTTATTGCATCAATTGAGGGCCGGAAGCATCGGCCTGATGAAACTGCTCGGCCTTCGATTTGATGAAATCGAGAAACAACGTCGTCTGCTCGACATGCCATTTTGAGAGCTCGCTGACCGAAGCGTCCAGCTGCGCCACGATCGGCTGCAGCCTGCGGCTGTGGCTTGACTGGGTATATCTCATCAGCTTGGCCCTGACAGCCTGCATATCCGAGCTGATCTGATGCGCGTTTTGGCTCCATTTTTCGGCCACGCTTTTCAGCTCCTCCGGCGTGACCCGGATCATGCCCGAGCCCATGCCGCCCATGGCCATGGCGATGCCCGTTTTCATCGCAAGCTCGATCGGCGCGAAATAGGCTCCCGGGATCCCCAAAGCCTCCCCGAAGGACAGCGGCGCCCGCGGCGATCCGTTCAATTTCTCCCCGGTTTCGGCGTCATACAGCGGATTGGCGAGACTGCCGTTTTCATCGAATCGGTACTGTTTCAAACTATGATAATGGGCACCGCCGAACGAATTGCCGATCTTTTCGAAAAGGCCGAAACCGGCATTCGCATCCTCATAGTTGGAGTCGATGTAATACGTCGACCCGACATGGCGGTCATATCCGCCCATCGTGCCGCTGCCGACAAGATCCCTTGGATGGACATAGTTGACGATTTGCGAGTCGAATTCCCCGTTTTCCGCTTTGCGTCTGGCGCCGCTCGTCAGGCTTCCCATGACGGACGGGGCGCTGAACGTGACGGCCGAAAGTCCGGTATATGCCGCGGCATACTGCGCATTGGCCCCGCCAAGCGAATGGCCCGTCAGCGAAAAATCCAAGTCCTTGTGTTTTTTCTTCATTTCATTGGCATAATCCTCGGCCTGGTACAGCTGTTTGTCCCCGTTGAAAAATTTATCCACCGCTTTGCCGGCGCCGCCCACCCAGTCCTTGGCTGCGGTAATCCCCAAATGGTCCTCAATTTTTTGCACCTTGTCGTCCCAGGGCATTTTGACTTCAAAGCTTTTTCCTATTTTCCGCTCCAGCTCCCGCTCGCCGATACCGACATCGGTCACATAGTCCGGCACGGAATGGAACAGTCCTCTCCCGCCTTCCGTGCCGCGGTAAGCGATGACGGCCTGCTTCGTTTCCGGATTGTAAAACGTGACGGCGTCAAAACCCGAAGAATCGTCGTTGGCCGCGTCCTCCAATACCTCCCACCCCGGCAGATCCTGCGGCTTGCTCCCTTTTTTCAGATCGGAGTAGGCGAGGTCCGACATTTTTTTATACATTTCATCCGTGATCCGAGGTCCCTTGCTCAAACGTACTCCTCCCTCTTTTCATCCGAACGTGCACAGCGTCCTATTTTGCCGTATCCTTCTTCGCGAAGGGGTCGATCCCTTTGGCGCGGATGGCCTTTTCGAGCTCCGGGCTCATGACGAAGTCGGTCGTTTTTTTGTCTTCATAATCCACCGAAATGTTGAAGCTTTCCTCCGGTTTTCCTTTCACATGGCCTTTCATCGTAATTTTGGGCGTTATGTATTCTGCGAGTCTCTCCTGATCCGTAATTTCCACGTCCAGGCCGTATTCATCCTTGAAATATTGGATGGCGAGCTCTTTGGCCTCTTGCATTTGGCCGTTGTTTTCCGACTTGTTCACGCTTTGACAACCTCCCAATAAAACGATCGTAATCAGCATAAGAGCGATAGACCGAAATAAGCGAGAAATAACTATCAGTCCTCTCTGACCCTTTTTACTAAAAATTAAACATGATTCCCTATCATTAATCCAGCTTCTTGAAAAAATCAGGAAATTATAACCATCCCCAGCCCGAAAACAAGACCTGAGTCCGTGTTAACATCGGCCTATTTTCCATGTTATGAAAAAACAAACGGCCAAATGACATTTCGCAAAACCCCTGGGCATAAGGCCTAAAGCTATATTTCCGTTTGACGAGAAATGCCTGGATTTTCTGCGCCCAAACCTCTGATTTCGCAAAAAAGCCGAGGAAACCTTTTCCTCAGCTCATGCGTTTTCATTATGTTTTGATTATGTTTCAGCTCATGTTTTTGCCGTAATAGATTTCATCCATCTCCTGCGTGATCCGTTCCGTGATTTCTTTTTGTTGCTGCTCGCTCAGGCCATCCTTCGTATATCCGAACAAGTAGTTGTCCAGATCGAACTCCCTCAGCTTGCATTTGGTATGAAAAATATGCTCGGGGTAGACGTTCACGTCAATCATGTGGTAGAGATCCTTCACGTTATCCGGGATATAGTTCTGGATCGAGTTGATGTCATGGTCGATAAACAGCTTATGTCCCTTAATATCTCTCGTAAAACCCCGCACCCGGTAATCGATGGTCATAATGTCGGTGTCGAAGGAATGGATCAAATAATTCAGCGCCTTCAGCGGCGAAATTTCCCCGCAGGTGGATACGTCGATGTCGGCCCGGAACGTGCTGATCCCGTCATCCGGGTGGTATTCCGGGTACGTATGGACCGTAATATGGCTTTTGTCGAGCGACATCACGACCGACTCGGGAAGCGGCCCCGGCGATTCCGCGTAAGACTCCTTCGGCACTTCCACCACAGGGCCTTCCGATACGAGAATCGTTACGCTTGCCCCTTGGGGGACGTAATCCTGTTTGGCGATATTCAGCACATGGGCGCCGATAATGTCCGAAACCTGTTTTAAAATAGCGGTGAGCCGGTCGGCATTATACTGCTCGTCTATATATTCGAGGTACGCTTCCCGCTCCTCCTTGGTCCGGGTATAGCAGATATCGTACATGTTGAAAGCCAAAGACTTCGTCAAGTTGTTGAATCCATGCAGCTTGACATGCTGCTCCGGTGCTGTCATGCATCATCACCTCGCTGTTTCTTTTCACTGCCTAATATTCCCTGATCCGTCCCGGATATCCGCGCGGCATCCGCATATTATTTTTCATACCCCAATCCGGCCCATTCAATCACCGGCACAAAAATAAGCCCGGTCGAGTTTTCCCTCGAACCGGGCCGCCCAGTTTATCCGATCACGTATTCACGGTATTTCTCGTAATCCTTTTGCCTGCATTCGAGGGTCAAGCGGGTCCCCTCGTTTTCATATTCGGTCGCTTGGATATCCGCGTGCTCGTTTAAGTAAGACACCACTTGGCCCTGGTCGTAAGGAATGAGCATTTCGCAGCGGACGTAGTCTTTGAACACATAGCTTTTGATGAGATCAACCAGCTCGTCGACGCCGATCCGCGGTTTGGCCGCCATATAAATGGCGTTTTCCTGCACTTCCGGAATGTCGCGGCCTGCCAAATCGCATTTGTTATAGGCAAAAATGGTCGGGATATCCGTTACGCCGATCTCTTTCAAGGTATTTTCCGTGATGTCGATCAGCTGCTCGTATTTATCGTTGGCATAATCCACGACGTGGACCAGCAAATCGGCTTCGGCGACCTCCTCGAGCGTCGAGCGGAACGCTTTGACCAGATGATGCGGGAGCTTGCTGACAAAACCGACGGTGTCGGTCAGAAGAAAGCTCTTGTTGTCTTCAAGCTGGATGTTGCGCACGGACGTTTCGAGCGTGGCGAACAGCATATCCTTTTCGAACACGCTTTTTTCTTCGGCGTTTCCCGCCGCCCCGAATCTTTCGATCATGGCGTTCATGATCGTCGATTTGCCCGCGTTGGTGTACCCGACAAGGGACACGACCGGCAGCTCGTTTTTCTTGCGTTTTTTGCGCTGCGTCTGGCGCTGGAACACCAGCGACTCCAGCTCTTTGTTCAGCGCCGTTATTTTTTCCTCGATCCGGCGGCGGTCCAGCTCCAGCTTCGTTTCCCCGGCCCCCCTGTTTTTCAGGCCGACGCCGCCGCTTTGCCGCCCCAGGGATTCGCGCAGCCCGACCAGCCGCGGCAGCATGTACTGCAGCTGGGCCACTTCGACCTGAAGCTGGGCTTCGCGCGTCTTGGCTCGTTTTTCGAAAATGTCCAAAATAAGAATCGTCCGGTCGATGACCTTGCATTCCAGGTCGGCTTCCAGATTGCGCAGTTGGGAAGGGGACAGCTCATCGTTGAAAATAATCAGGTTGGCTTCCAGCCCTCTATACAAACCCGAGAGCTCTTCTACCTTGCCCGTGCCGATGTAGTGGGACTTGTTGACCCGCTCCATGTTTTGTGTCAGCTGGCCGACCACCTCTACGCCGCAGGCTTCCGCGAGGTTGCCGAGCTCTTCCATCGAATAGTCGAAATCGCGTTGGTTGTTCAAATTGACGCCGACAAGAACGGCGCGTTGATCGATCGTTTCTAACAGTTCAGGTTGTTTCATATATGAAATCCCTCCAAGTGATTATTATTTGCCTCGAAATTTTGGAAAATCCCCGAAACAAACGAAAAAACCGCAGGCTGCTGCCTGTGGTTTCAGGAACGAACGAGAGGTCACGGATGCCTGAGGCGCCGGCCGCATGCCAAATAAAAAGCCAAAGAGGCTTTTAGATTCGCATCCATCCGTTAGGTCAGGAAAACAGCCGCCTTTGCAGCCGTCAAGCGTACCCGAAAAACAGCAAAGGAGGGGCTGTAGAAGCCTCTCCCGCCGTAACCCTTGCGCGCCTTAAGCCTGAAAAGACTTAGAAGGCACGCGTATGAATATATTGGGTTCATCCGAAGATATGCATACCAATCCCGTTCGCCCTGCACAGGGCAGAGCCTTTGAGCACTATTCAATTAGCGGCACAAAGAGAAAAAACGGAATTTAATATTAATCATAACTTCGCGAACCCTCCGATCATTGTAATTGTTACCATCTTAACACATGATTGCCGTTTTCACAATTCCAAAGTTTTGCGGCGGGCGAGGGAAGCCCTTTTACTGAGCCACCCTGCTTACCGTGGTCCGGTTTCGGCCGTTTTCTTTGGATTGGTACAAGGCCTCGTCCGCCCGCATCACGAGCTCCTCGGCCGAATGGCCGTGCGCCGGAAATGCCGAGATACCTGCGGAAATCGTGATCGGTTGGCCGGTCGGGCTTTTGGTGATGGCAAGCTGATCACGCAGCCGATCCGCCATATCTTTTGCCCTGCCCAGTCCGGAGCGGTTGATCAATATACCAAATTCCTCGCCGCCATAGCGGAAGCATACGTCCTCTTCGGAAGCGACCAGCTGCATCAGCCGCGACAAATAACGGAGCACTTCATCGCCGACCACATGCCCGTACGTATCGTTCACCAGCTTGAAATGGTCAATGTCGATCAAAATGAGCGCAAACGGCATGTTGCTTTCCAGCCAGCCCGCCATCACGCCGTCAAAACCTCTGCGGTTGACAAGGCCGGTCAGCTCGTCGACGTTGACTTCATGCCTGAGATGCGTCAAATCGCGGTTCATGCTTTGCAGCGCAATTTTCACGCTTTGCGATAACAGCCTGACCTCGTAATAATAAGAGTGGATGTCCGGAATGTTCTCGGCAGGCACGGGTTTCAAGGTAGCCTCGTCCGAAAACCGGGCCAGCGTATGCAGCGGCTTCGCGATCCGGCTAGCGACCCACCAGGCCAGAACCAAAATCAGCAGCAGGAACGGCAGCGAAAACAGCAGCATTCGATTGACCAACAGATTTAACGGCTTGTCGATCACTTCGTATGGAGTCTGGGAAACGATGCCCCACGAGCTGCTTGATTCGTACGCATAACCCGCCAGAAAAATTTCTCCCAAAGAATTGGTTACCTTCTGGGAGCCGGTTTGGCCCGATATTACCTTCCGGACGACTTCGTTTTGAACGACGTTCTGCCCGACCCGTTGCCGGTCCGGATGGAAGATCAAATCTCCGTTTTTTTCCACGACGTATACGTAAGAACCGTCCCCGAAAAAATGCTCCTTCAGCATCGTGCTGAGCACGTTTTTTTCCTCCAGGTAAATCGTGCCGCCCACAAATCCTTTATAGGCCCCGTTTTTGTCCACGATGGGAGCTGAAATTAGAATGATGAGCCGCCCCGTCGTCGCACGGTAAGGCTCGGAGATAAAAGGTTTTTTTATGTCAACGGCTTTTTTGCTTTGCTCGGAGGTCAGCTTGTCCCCCACGGATATTCCGGTCGTATGCGGGCTGATCGCCTGAACGACCCGCTCGTGGTCTGCAACGACAATCGAATTGAAATATTGGGTGTTCTCCTGAAACAGATCATCGAACAACTGCCGATCAATCGTGCTTTCCCGCCCGGAAATGACGGCGATTGCCCGGATGTTCTCCTGCATCGTTTTCAGCAATTCGTTCGCGTTGGACGCCATCTTTTTCGAATACGATTCGTTTTTGTTCAAATAATTGTCGATCAAGGAAGTTCGGTTAACCTGTACGGCAGAGGTAATGCTCATCAACATCGTAAGCAAAATCGCCGTGATCACCAACAGCGAAATGGTAAACCGGAGCGTAATTCCTTTTTTCATAACATGCCTCAAAATCTCATCCCGCCTGCTCCATAATTGTGGAAGATCTGACTTCTTCCGTGTCCTGATGACATTATACAACAGAGCGGATGTCACAATATACAAGAAAAACAGCTATCGGCGTACTTTCACAAAAGACGGACCGTGAATATCCCCTTTACGGGATTTGAAAAAACGCTTTTGTCGTTTTGGCCGTGCCGTTTGCGACTTCCTCCACGTCTTTGCCCATGCAGGAGGCGATCACCTTCGCGATATGCGCCAAAAACGCAGGCTCGTTCCGCCCGTCCTTCGGCTTTGGTCTGAGGTCCCGCGGCGTCAGATACGGCGCATCCGTTTCGATCATGAGCCGATCGAGCGGAATGTTTTTCACCAGCTCACGCAGATGCTGTCCGCGCCGCTCGTCGCAAATCCAGCCGGTAATGCCGATATGAAAGCCCATCTCGACGTAGGTTTCGAGCTCTTCCCGGGTTCCCGTAAAGCAGTGCACCACCGATTTCGCGATCATGTCCGGATAATCCCGCATAATGGCGGCAAAATCGGCATGCGCGTCCCGTTCATGCAGAAACAGCGGCATCCCCAGCTCCCCTGCAAGCTGAACCTGCTTCTGAAACCATTCGCGCTGCATATCGCGCGGCGAAAAATCGCGGTTGTAATCCAGTCCGCATTCGCCGATGGCTACCACCTGCGGAAGCGCGGCAAGCTCGCGCAGCCGCTCGAGCGTACCGCTGCCGCATTCCTTCACGTCATGGGGATGAACGCCTGCCGTGGCATACAGCTTTCCGGGGTGCGTTTCGGCAAAACGTGCGGCTTCCTCGCTGCTTCTTACACTGGTGCCGGTTACGATGAGCGGCGTAACTCCAGCGGCTTCCGCCCGTTCGATCACCTCTTCGCGGTCCTTATGAAACGAGCGGTTCGTCAAATTTACTCCGATATCGATTATTTGCGGTTGCATTTTTGGTCCCTGCCTTCTTTTATTTTGAATCGGATTTTGCAAAATCCTGATTTCTTTGCGGCTGCCTTCATTTCCCATCGCATTTTCAAAACGAACTGAGGTATAGTATACTAAACACAAACAGAACAAATGTTCGTAACACGGAGGTGAGGATCCTTGTCCAAAAAAATGTACGAAACCCAAACCGTCAAGCAAACGCTGAACAAGGTGCAGGCAAAAAGCATGCCCTTCGATTGGTCCATCAATCCCTATCGCGGATGTGCCCACGGCTGCAGCTTTTGTTATGCCCGAGGTTTTCAGTCTTTTATCGGACGGGAAGCCGACGATGAATTCCAAAACCGGATCATGCTGAAAACGAACGCGGCCGAGGCGCTGGAAGAGCAGCTGTCGCGGATGGCCCGGCGTTTCCGTTACGATATCGGCGAGCTTCAGCGGCATGTCGGCTTGGTTGTCCTGGGGACGGCGACCGATCCTTATCAGCCGGTGGAAATCAAGGCGCGGATCACTCGCGCCTGCCTTGAGGTGCTCGCCAAATACCGGATCCGCACCAGCATCACCACGCGTTCGCCGCTCATTTTACGCGACCTCGATCTGCTCAGCCGTATGAAAGTCGATTCGGTCAATATCAGCTTGAATTCGCTTGACCCTTCCGTCATCCGGATGATGGAACCGGGAGCCCCTCTCCCCTACAAAAGGCTTGAAACCGTGAAAAAGCTGTCGGCAAACGGCGTGCATACCGGACTGTTTATTGCGCCCATCCTGCCCTTTCTGACGGATTCGAAGGAAAATCTCGAGGAATTGATGACCGCCGCCAAAGATCATCAGGCCTCGTTTGCGATGACTTCGCTGCTCCGTTTGTCGCCGGACGTGAAAAACTGGTTTATGCATGCGCTCGGGCAGCATTATCCGGAGCTTGTTCCACGGTACAAAAGCTTGTTCCAAGGCGCCTATCCCGATCCGCGTTATGCGGAAAAGATCAAGACGCTCGCCGGCGGGCTGAAGCAAAAACTCCGTCTGTTCGACGACGCGCCCGAGAAACGAAGCGGCGGCTGCAAGCCGGAGAGAATAGCAGGCAGCGCCGCGCCTTTCCAACCCGAAATGCCGCTTCCCTCCCCCGAGGTGGAGCAGCTCAGCTTTCCGTTCTAATAAAGAAAAACCCTGCAGAATGGAGTTACCCCCGTCAAGTAGACAGTTATAAAAAAGACCTAGGCAACCTTAGTTCGGTATTCAACCGGACTAAGGTTGTTTAATTTTTTCTGAAATCGGTGGTAGTTATAAAATCGAATATAACGA
>NZ_JAVLSX010000029.1:0-17443 GCF_031583795.1 Paenibacillus sp. VCA1
GAGCGATCCGAAGATCGCTAAGGTCCGCTCGACTTGCATGTATTAGGCACGCCGCCAGCGTTCGTCCTGAGCCAGGATCAAACTCTCCAAGAAAGGTCGAACTTCGTTCGACCGACGATTGAAAATGGGTCAAACTCGGCTGAGTCGATCATTTTCAATCCACATCTTCGAAAGAGCTCTTAGCTCATTTTGAATCTGACGAGAAATAAATCCTCATTTAAAACATCATCTATTTGTTCAGTTTTCAAGGAACTTGTTTCTGCTCTTTTCGACATCTTTCTCATCGGAACAGGATTTTATTATATCATTTTCTTTCAACCAAGTCAACACTTTTTTAAGAGTGTTTTTTCTTTTTGAAAGCTCACCGCATCAGCGGCAAGAAATAATATATCATGGATAACGTGTATAATGCAACTGTTTTTTTGAAATTTAAATATGTTAATATTTTCTTGTATGATTAATAGCTTATTTAATAGTGAAACCTCCCATTTGCCTTGCCCGATGTTTATGGTTCGAATTCTTCTATAATAGCCGCTTTTATAACTTTGATCAAAACCGATTGCGGGGGATGACAATGAACGATTGGCTGCGTAACATTCGAAAAGGCGTCGGCAGAAAGCTGGCCGCCGTCCACCGCTGGAATGCATGGATGGTCGCTTTTCTGGCTTTCAGCGGGTTGATTTTGCCATGGGGCGTCTGGAGAGAGTGGCTCGGCGCCGGCAGAGTATGGCTGAAATGGCTTCATACCGGCGTAGGTTTGGCGCTGCTGCTGCCCGTGTTTTATTATTTGCTGCTTGCCGGAAGGCATTGGAGCTTGCTCAAGGGACGACCTGCCCAGAAGTGGAATGTCGTAATCGTTATTGGCATCCTGGCCGCCTGGTTTCTCTCGGGACTCGTGCTATGGCAATTCCGTTTTTTCGGTCCGGCATGGTCCAATGCCGCGTTGACGGTTCACGACGCCTTCACCTGGATCGGCCTTCCTTACATCGTCTACCATTCTCTTACCCGGACCCAGTGGCTAAAAGAACCCCATCGTCGGACGGTTCGTACGGATAACCCCAAAAAACAGGAAACATCCCGTACGGACGCCGAGCCGCTGTATACGCGCAGAGCATTTTTGCGTTCAGCGATCGGCTTGGGACTTACGGTTGCCCTTGGTCCCTCCTTCGTGAAATGGCTGTCCTCAAGCCTCAGCTCCGACGCCAACATCGATGATCTTGTTCAAAAGGACCGAAACGACCTGATCCCTGCTCCCCAGCCGGCGGCGGACTCCCTTCCTCCGATTGGCGGCGGCTCCAAAGGAAGCTTCCGGATCTATACCGTCACACCCATTCCGACATTCGACAACACCAACTGGTCCTTTACGGTGGACGGACTCGTGGATCATGCGCTGAAATGGAACTGGGATGAGTTTGTTAAGCTTTCCCGCACCGTTCAGGTCAGTGATTTTCACTGCGTTACCGGCTGGTCCGTCTACAATAACACGTGGGAGGGCATCCCACTCCATCAACTCCTTGAGCAAGCCCATGTCCAGCCCTCGGCCAAAACGGTCAAATTCTACTCGGGAGACGGCGAATACACCGATTCCTTGACGATGGAACAAGCCCGAATGAAAGACATCATGATCGCCGTCCTGCTTGACGGCAAACCGATTCCAAGCGAGCTTGGCGGACCGGTCAGGCTGATCGTCCCCCAAATGTATACCTATAAGTCCGTAAAATGGCTGAACCGGATCGAACTGATCGCCGGAGATCACGTAGGGTATTGGGAAGCTCGCGGATACGATAAAGACGCATGGCTCCCCGGGGCAAAACGAACATAGCCTAACTCGGCCGAATGCCCTTTTATCTACAAATGGGGCGTGTTCCCGCAATCGTCGCGGACCGAGAAACATTCGCCCCGACCTACTCCTTGAAGGCTTTTCTCATGACTGCCGCAAACAAAGCGGCCGCTTTCCCGCTTCCCTCGGTCATGTAATTATTTTGGTCCGTTCGGTCAAAACCCATCCATACCGCCGCCGTCCATTCGGACGTATAACCGACGAACCAGAGATCCCGGTTGGCTTTTCGGCTGACTCCAGGGAGATCCAGCTGAGTGGTGCCGGTTTTGCCCGCTACGGGGCGATTCAGCCGCGCCTTTTTGCCTGTTCCTTCGTACACCACGCTGCGCAGCATCGCGGTCATGCGTTCCGCCGTTGCCGGCGAAATCGCTTGGCGCTGACGGGGAACGTATTCGTACACCACTTTTCCTTTCGAGTCCTTGATCAGGCGCACCATATGAGCCTCGCGAAAAACGCCGCCGCTGGCAAACACATTGTACGCCTGCGCCATTTTCAAAGGAGAAATCCCGGCATGCAGACCTCCGAGGGCAATAGACAAATTCCGGTCCTCTTTCGGCAGCTCGATCCCCAGTTTTGCGGCAAACGCCGTCGCCTTCGAAATGCCCACCTGCTTGAGCAGCCAAACGGCAGGAGCATTGATGGACTGCTGCAAAGCCGTTTTCATCGTCACTTGGCCCCGGTAAACCCCGTTCAAATTCTCCGGCCGATAACTGCCGTAAGCGGCTTTGCGGTCCGGGAGCAGGCTCTCCGGCGTAAACATGCCGCTCTCCAACGCCGGTCCGTAGTCGATGATGGGCTTGAAAGCGGAACCCGGCTGCCGCGCATCGGCAACGGCCCTGTTCAGGCGGCCCGGGGCGGGATTCCTTCCGCCGGTCAATGCGACGACCTCGCCGGTCCGGTGATCGATGATGGCCATGGCTGCCTCCACCTGCTGATCTTTTCCGTTTGGCGGAAACAAATCCGGATTCGAAAACGTCTCTTCCAAAGCCTGCTGCGCACCCGTATTGAGGCCGGTCACGATCGTATACCCTCCGGTTTGCAGCTCCTCCTTCGACTTGCCGGTCACCCTCGCCGCTTCCTCCAAAGCCGCATCGATATACGAGGCGCCGATTCGCTTTTCCTTGACCGTCGCCGGGGGATGGTACTCCTGCTGCAGCGCTGTCGCCATTTCCTTCTGCGTAATCAACCCCTGCTGCCGCATAACGCTCAGGACAAGCCCCCTCCTTTTAACCGAGAACCCGTCAGGATCGCCCGGATGATAGATGGACGGACCTTTTGGGATGGCAGCCAGAGAAGCAATCTGCATAATATCAAGATCCTTCAAATTCGTGATGCCAAAATAATGCTCGGCCGCCGCCTTTACCCCGTATTGCCCTTCTCCCATATAAATCTGATTCAGGTACATCTCCAAAATGTCGCGTTTGGACAAACGCTTCTCCAACGCAAGCGCGATCGATGCCTCGTTCAGCTTGCGCAGCAAAGTCTGCTCCCGGTTTAAATAAAGATTCCGCGCAAGCTGCTGCGTGATGCTGCTCCCTCCTTCGGAAACCCGCATCTGAAGGGTATTGTTCAGCAACGCGCGCCCGATTCCCTTATAGTCCAATCCTTGGTGAAGATAAAAACGGCGGTCCTCGACAGCCAAAAAAGTATCGACGAGCAGCTTCGGCATTTCCTCGAGCTTCGCCGTCTTTCTGTAACCCGATTCAGGCAGCGGAATCTTCCTTAACGTGGTGCCGTCGGAGGCCAAAACGATGCTCGATTCCTGCATAACCAGCTTCTCCGGATGGCGGGACACGATAGTCTGCCCATAAACATAGACATAAAATAAACCGGCAAGCGCCAGCAACGTACCTATGACCGCCAAATCAAACGCGGAATAACCAACCTTCAGCAGCTTCTTTTTTGCTATAACGTGAAATCCGATCATGACACGACCATCAGGCTTTCCAAAAGCCTTTCCATTCCGAGCGCTTCCTGCTTGAGTGCTTTTACGTTTACACGCTCCGTATGCTCCGGTTTGCCTTCGCCGTTGTCGGCTTCCTCGATAAGGCGCAGCAAGGACTTCATCCTTAAAATGAGCGCCATGACGTCTTCGTTCTCAAGCTTTTGAACCGTGTGTTCATGTTCATTGTTTTCCGCCAAGACTCTCTTTTGCCGGAAAGAACCCGAGGACTCGTTCAAGCTGCGCAAATGTCCGGCCAGCACCCTCAACTCCCCAACCGACGATACTTCCAGCTCCTTAAACGAACCCCGGCATGCCAGGTCTTCCGCGGCCTTCAGCAGCGCTTTAACGTCATCGGCCGTTTTTTGCGACCTCAGCATAAAGATCGAAATAAACACCGCCAAAAACAAAAACACGAATATCGGCGTTTTACCTACGTGATTGATCAACCAATGGGATAAACGGACCACGAACGCACCCCGGTCGGAAGCATAATGGGAATACAGAATTCGAAACGCCTTATGTACAATAAAAAGAAAAATGCTGCTAAGAAGCATGCTCCCGATAAAAAAATACAAATAACCGGCGCGAACCGTCAGCCATTTATTTGCCACTTCAATCCCTCCTTGCCAGACAGGCAAATTTCGCCTTATATAAAAAGGATAAAGCCCAATTCTTAAAAATCACGCCAGAAATCCTTAATATTCCCTTAAAATCGGTTTACGCATGATCTGCCGTTCTCTCTTCCAGGGATGCATCAGCCGTTCCGACATGACGTTCATGTTCTTCACCACCTCAGCTCAGTTTCTAGCAGATATTCTTTATCCACGCAGAGATTCCGTTACCGACGATTTTGTTTTACGCCAAAAAGTCCTGATTCATTGCTGAACCAGGACTTCTGCTTGTTTCGTTAGTATTAGGTTTTATGCTTCCATGTTAAGCAGGCGGATGAACTCATCCTCGTCTTCAATGACCTGAATGCCGAGCTGCTGGGCTTTGGTCAGTTTACTGCCGGCTTTTTCGCCCGCAATGACCAGATCCGTCTTCGAGGATACGCTGCCGGTGACTTTGGCCCCCAAAGCTTCCAGCCTCTTGGCCGCTTCGTCGCGGGTCAGCTGGTGCAGCGTTCCGGTCAGAACAACCGTTTTGCCGCTAAAGAAGGAATCGGTGCTTACCACCTGCGGCGCTTCCGGAGCTTTCGCTTTGACGCCCAAGGATAGCATCTTTTCGATGCCCGTTTTCATGAACGGATCCGCAAAAAAGCTTACGATGCTTTCGGCGACGATGCCGCCCACGTCCGGAAGGGCGATCAGTTCTTCCACGGTAGCGTTCATCACTGCATGAAGATCGCGGTAATGGTCGGCGAGCATTTTGGTCGTCGATTTGCCGGTGTTCGGGATACCCAAAGCAAACAGGAACGAAGCGAGGTCACGATCTTTACTGTTCTCCAGCGCTGCCAGCAGGTTATTCGCTTTTTTCTCGCCAAAACGGTCCAGCTTGATCAAATCTTCAAACGTCAGCGTGTACAGGTCCGCAGGCTCGCGAACGTTCAGCTCATTGTACAGCTGCTCTGCCGTCATAACGCTGAACGTTTCGATGTCCATCGCATCCCTTGAGGCAAAATGGGTGATCCGGCCAATGATTTGCGGCTTGCAGTCGAGTCGATTGTTGCAGAACAGATGCGCTCCGCGCTGCTCCAGCGGGAACCCGCAGGCAGGGCAATGTTCCGGGTACACAATCTCTTCGCCGTCGCTCTCTTCGGTCACCTTACCCAAAATCTCCGGGATGACGTCGTTCGAGCGGCGGATAAAGACGCGGGTGCCAAGCGCGTGCTTCAGGTTTTTCCGTTCGATGTCCCCGATGTTGTTCAGCGTGCAGTTCTGCACCGTCACGCCCGCCAGCTCGACAGGTTCGACGCGCGCCACCGGCGTGATTTTGCCCGTGCGTCCTACTTCCCAGGTGACGGACTCCAGCACGGTCGTTGTTTCTTCCGCCTCGAACTTGTAGGCAACCGCCCACCGGGGGAATTTGTCCGTGTATCCCAGCGCTTCCCGGGTGCGCATATCGACGATTTTCACGACGGCGCCGTCAATCAGGTAATCGAGCCCCGTACGGCGCTCCTGGATGTCTTCCAGCTGCTTGGTCACGTCGTCGAAGTTTTCAAAATAAAAAATATACGGGTTCACCTTAAAATGATTGTCGCGCAAAAAGTCCATCATTTCCTTGTGGCTTTCAAAGCGGATATCGTCGGAGTACCCGACGTTGTAAAAAAACGCGCTGAGCTTGCGCTCGGCCGTAACCTTCGGATTCAGGTTGCGGAGCGCGCCGGCTGCGGCGTTGCGGGCGTTTTTCAGCGGTTCCGCCGCCGTCTGGTTGTATTTCTCCAGCACCGACAGGTTCATGATGCCCTCGCCCTGCACTTCGATCGTGCCGTCTTTATAAGGGATGGTAAGCGGTACGGATTTGATCGTTTTGACTTGGGCCAAAATGCCCTCGCCAACGACGCCGTTGCCGCGGGTCGCCGCCTGCACCAGCCTGCCGTCCGTATACGTCAGGTTCAGCGTCAGGCCGTCGAATTTCAGCTCGACCGCATAGCTTGGCTGCGGCAAAGGATTGTCCGGATTTTTGCTGTTATAGTCCGCCACAAGCTTGGTGACGCGCGCGTTCCAGCTTCGCAGCTGGTCCACGTTTTGCGCCTTGTCCAGGCTCCATAGCGGAGCCAAATGACGATGCTGGACGAATCCTTTCAGCAGCTCGCCGCCGACGCGTTGGGTCGGGGAATCGGGCAAAACGACGCCGCTCTCCTTCTCCAAAGCGACCAGCTGATCGTATAAGGCATCGTACTCCTTATCGCTGATCAGCGGCTTGTCGAGCGTGTAATAGTGATAATTCAATTTGTTCAGCTCGGCGACGAGCTGCTCCATCGTAGACATCGGATCCATGCGCGGACCATCCCTCCGTCATATATAAAATGATTTCTGTTCATTCTGAAATTCGTTCGTGAATCGATGCAAGGTTGCCGCTGCGGGTACGGATCGTTCTTCAGATCGCTGCCCGCCTCCTGATTTTACGCTACCGCTTCGTAAGAATCGAATTCCGTCCCCTCCACTAATCTAGCATCTAGCCCAGAACTAATGAAGTTGAGTTCTGCTTCTAGCCTTCCACTCTCGTAATCGGCGCAAACCCGGCCAGCAATCGTTTCACGCCGACAGGCGCCGGAAACGCGATCTGCAGCTCGGTATCGTTCCCGGTGCCTTTGACCGACACGACCGTACCCGTGCCCCATTTGCCGTGGGCGACTTTGTCGCCGGCCTTCAGCGTCGTCAGGTCGGATTTGTCCCCCGAAGCCGCCGGCTGCGGCGCGGAAGTCGTCACCGTCACTTTGCTGGACGATCCGGTGGCCCGTGCCGTTGAACCGCTGAGCGATGAGGTCTGGTTGCTGCGCCCGAAATTGCTGCCGCTGCTGCCGAATCCGCGGCTGCCGTACGAGCCGCCAATGTTGCCGCCGCGGCGGTACCGGTCGCGGGCTACACCGGTCTCCTCTTTAAGCTCTTCCGGGATTTCATCCAGGAAACGCGATGGCTGATTGGCCGTCGTCCGCCCGAAAAGCGTCCGCATCTGCGCGCAGGACAGGTACAGCTGCTGCTCCGCCCGGGTGATGCCGACATAAGCCAAACGACGCTCCTCTTCCAATTCCTCGTTGTCCAAAAACGCCCGGCTGTGCGGGAAGACCCCTTCTTCCATGCCGACGATAAACACGATCGGGAACTCCAAACCTTTCGCGCTGTGCATCGTCATAAGAATGACCGCATCCGATTGGTCCTCATCGTCGTCGTTCATCGAATCGATATCGGCAATGAGCGCCAGATCCGTCAGGAAGGAAACCAGCGACTTGTCTTCGTTGTTTTTTTCGAATTCCATCGTAACGGACAGAAACTCGTCGATGTTCTCGAGGCGCGACCGTGATTCGATCGTGTTTTCGCGCTGCATCTCGACGCGGTATTCGCTCATCTCCAGCATTTTCTCGGTAAGCTCCGTGACGGACAAATACTCCACCATCTGGTTCAGCGCGGCGATCATATCGTAAAATTCCACCAGCGCGTTGCGCGTCTTGCCGGCAAACCCGAGATCGTCCACGACCGCAAGCACCTGGAATATCGATACGCCGCGTTCGGCAGCGGCTGCGGTCAGCTTGGCCACCGACGTGTCGCCGACGCCTCTCTTCGGCACGTTGATGATACGCGCCAAGCTGAGGTCGTCATTAGGATTGGAAATCAGGCGCAGATAAGCGAGGATATCCTTAATCTCTTTGCGGTCATAGAACTTGATGCCGCCCACGATTTGGTACGGAATATCCGATTTGATCAAAATTTCCTCGATCACCCGGGATTGGGCGTTGGTGCGGTACAAAATGGCATGATCCTGGTACGACTTGCCCTGCTTCACGTTATTGCTGATTTCAGAGGTCACGAAATACCCTTCATCATGTTCCGAATCGGCTCTGTAGATTTTGATCTTAGCGCCTTCGCCTTTATCGGTCCACAGATTTTTCGACTTGCGTCCGCTGTTTTGCTTGATGACTGCATTGGCCGCGTTCAAAATGGTGGACGTCGACCGGTAATTCTGCTCGAGCAGAATAGTACGGGCTTCCGGATAATCCTCCTCGAAATTGAGGATGTTACTGATATCCGCACCGCGCCAGCGGTAGATCGACTGGTCGCTGTCGCCCACGACGCAAATGCGGTGATGGCCGTCGGCCAGCATCCGGCACAGCATGTACTGCGCCCGGTTCGTATCCTGGTATTCGTCGACGTGGATGTATTGGAACTTTTTCTGATAAAAATCAAGAACTTCGGGCACTTCTTTAAACAGCTGGATCGTGGCCATGATCAGGTCGTCGAAATCCAGCGAGTTGTTGCTTTTCAGGCGGCGCTGGTACATGGTGTAAACCTTGGCCGCGATGCTTTCCAGGTAGTCCCCCGCCTTTTGCTCGTATTGCGCGGGCGTAATCAGTTCGTTCTTGGCGGTGCTGATCAGGGAAAGGATGGCTTTCGGCTCGAATTTTTTCGTGTCCAGGTTCAGGTCCTTCATGCAGTTCCGCACCAAAGACAATTGGTCTGTGGAATCCAAAATCGTAAAGTTCGAATTAAAGCCGATCCGTTCGATATCCTTGCGGAGAATGCGCACGCACATCGAGTGGAACGTCGATACCCAAATGTCGCGGCCTTCATGGCCGACAAGCCTGGTGACGCGCTCCTGCATCTCCCGTGCTGCCTTGTTCGTAAACGTGATCGCCAAAATACCCCATGGCGGCGCTTTGCGCGTGGCGATCAAGTAAGCAATCCGGTGCGTCAGCACCCGGGTCTTGCCGCTTCCCGCTCCGGCCAAAATGAGCAGCGGCCCTTCCGTCGCTTCGACGGCCTGCCGCTGCTGCGGATTTAATTTTTGAATCGCTTGATGTATATCTATCGGTTGCATGCAGGCATGCTCCTTCCTTCATATCGTTATAATCCGGCAAAAGCTACTTCACGGCCTTGACGGTAAGCAGCGCCTGAGCCAGATCGTCATATACCGCGTTGCCGACGACGATCGTATCGCAGACGGCCGCAGCGGCCTGGGCGGTTTCCGGATCGTGGATTCCTCCTCCATAAAACACCTTCGCGCCATGAACCGACTGGTGGATTTTTCGGACCGTTTCCATGTCGCCGAAGCTGCCGCTGTATTCGACGTAAACGATCGGCAGGGACATCAGCTTGTCCGCCACCTGCGCATAAGCAGCCGCTCCGTCCGCGTCCAGGTCGGTCTGCGCTCCGGTCAGCCGGGCTACGGCCGAATCCGGGTTTAATATAATGTAGCCTTCGGGAACGAGCAGATCCCACGGAATCATATAGCCGTATTCCTCAATGGCCTGCTTATGTTGGCCGGTAATCCACGCCGAATCCGCGGTATTCATCACCATCGGAATCATGTACAAATCGAAACCGGGCACAAGCATCTCGAGATTGGACACCTCAAGCACGCATGGGAGCTCATACCGGCGCACACGCGACAGCAAATCGACCGTATTGTCGAACGTCACGCCGCTCGAGCCGCCGATCATGATGGCATCCGTTCCGGACATGCACACCGCTTCCAGCGCCTGATCGTCAATCTCCCGGTCCGGGTCCAGCTTAAAAACATGTCTCCATGGTTTGATCATCTGCTTCAAACGTCATTCCTCCACGACTTTTTCTCTTAAATCTAGTCTATGTCAGCACGGGAGTAGTGTCAATTTCTTGTTCGCATGGGATGCGAACAATTTTATGGAATTTCCAGCCGGCCAAAATAGCCCCATAGAGCGAGCCGAGCCATGACTGCGATTCGGATTCAGACGCTTTACGAGGAACCGCAGGAATCAAAGATTCTTTTAACGCAAAAAGCCGCCGGCGATTTGCCGACGACTTACAGCTTCCGTTTTGTTCTATTTTCCCAGCGCATACAACCAATTTGCGGATTCGACCTCTTTTTCCGTCAAGAAGTCCGAGTACACGCCGTTCGCTCCCATTCGCTTAAACCTGCTTGCATCCGCGGGTTCGTTGACGGTGTTGACGTAAGCGGCCGCCCCGGCTTCTTTCAGCTTCGACAAAAAAGAACGGGTCACGCGTTGTTCCGGGATCGTCACCGCATCGATGTCATGTTCCGCAACGAAGTCCACAACCTCTTCATCCGTATCCTCCGTCGCATACAGCGTGTAGATAACGGATGGGAAGTCGTATATGTCCTTCACCTCGGCCAGCATCGGCCGGTTATAAATTTGCGGCACCACCCGCTGCAGCAGCAGCGGATCCCGCGCTTCCGCCGACTGAACCAACATCGCAAACTGGCGTTTCATCTCTTCCTGATCCTGCTCCTTTGTGTCGGTCACGATGTAAATGTCTGGAAAACGCTCCATCAAATCCATGATATCGTTCCAATCGAGCGGGGCATACCCCCCGAGAATTTTGCTTTTTTTAAACTCCTCATATGTTAACCGTGCTGCCTGGCGGTCCTGCGGGAGTTCGTCTTCCTGCTGCAGCAGTTCCGTCATCGCCCGGGTCCATTCATGCCTTGCTACCAGATTGCCGTCTTCGGTCAGCAGCAGGTCCACTTCGAACACCCGGTTTCCTTTTTCGTAGTTGGCGATAAACGCTTCGTAAGAATTCGTATACGCATGATCGCGGATGCCTCCCATCGCATGGGAAACCACCTTATAATCCGTAAACCCTCCGGTCGATTCCTGCGAGTTCCCCCGGGGCGTCCAAAACAGGATCACGGCGGTTGCTGCCAGCAGCAGCAGGGCGACCCATTTTCGCATATCGGTTCACATCCTTTGTCATCGGGTATGTATTGAATGAGGTGCGCCGTTATTGGAGGATTACCCGGAAGCGAGGGGAGTTAAACGGAGAGAGATTATGCCCCCTCAGGGATCTGCTCTTCTTTATTGCGGTTTTCCCTTTTCCTTATCTCTTCTTAATCTACGTCTTGGTAAAAACACAAAAAAACGACGTGTCTCCACGCCGCTTTTCTCCCGGTTGTCCGGTTAAAATCTAATATGCATTTTTGTTCACGAATCCGTTGCGGATCGTTTTGAAAATGATTTTGATATCGAATAAAAGAGACCAGTTTTCAATGTAAAAAATGTCGTGGTTGATGCGCTCTTCGATGGAGGTGTCCCCGCGCAATCCGTTGCTTTGCGCCCAGCCGGTAATGCCCGGACGGACATGGTGCTTCACCATGTATTTCGGGATTTCCTCGCGGAACTGATCCACGAAATACGGACGTTCCGGCCGCGGGCCGACCACGCTCATATGCCCGAACAACACGTTAAAAAACTGCGGCAGCTCATCCAGGCTTGTTTTGCGCAGGAATGAACCGAACTTCGTCCGGCGGGGGTCGTTTTCGACCGTCCAGCCCGTGTCTTCGGTGCCCGGCGGCAGCTGCTTCATCGAGCGGAATTTGTACATCATGAAATTACGCCTGTTCAGCCCGACCCTTTCCTGCTTAAAAATAACCGGACCCGGCGACGTCAGCTTCACGCCGATCACGATCGCAATCATAAGCGGTGAAGTCAGCACGATCGCAAACAAGGAAAACGCAATATCGAACAGCCGCTTAAACAGCCGGTTCCCTGCCAAATCGAGCGGAATGTCGCGAACGTTGATCATCGGCATCCCCGCAAAATTGTCGAAATACGGCCTTGCCGGTAGATAGTCGAAAAAGTCGGGTATGATCAGCGTGCGCACGCCCGCTTTTTCGCAAAGGTTGATGATCTTCGGGTACTTCGAGTGCGCATCCAGCGGAAGCGCCATAATCACTTCGTCAATCAGTGTTTCTTCCAGCACCTTCTCCAGATCGTCTACCGTGCCTAAAATCGGTCGATACCGCTTCTCGTCAAGCGAATCCCATTGCTGAAAATCGTCGAGGAAACCGACGACCTCATACCCCATTTCCGGATACTGGCGGAGATTTTGATAAAATCTTTTGCCCAGCGAACCCGCGCCGATAATCAGCACGAACTGGCGGTTGTACCCTTTTTCCCGGATGGCTTTCAATGATGCTTTGAGTATGTAACGGTAAAACAGGATAAACATGACGAGCAAAACCATATAAATCGCCAAATAGGAGCGAGAAATATTAACTTCCTTCACGAAAAACATCAAGCTGAGCAGCACGAAAATGCTTATCGCATGCACCTGTATGATTTTGATGAACTCATCCGCAAAACGCTTTTTGCGCTTCGGGGAGTATAATGAAATCAGCATGCCCGCTAGAACCGCAATCGCCCCGTAAATGAAGCTCCACATGGCATACGTCTCGATCGGTAAGGGACCGCTGTGCGGAATCCATCCGCTTTTGAACCTCAGCCACCAGGCTAAAAGAAAAGAAATTTGGATGAACACAAAATCCGTAAAAATATACATTTGCGTCAAAAACTCCTGATTTTTGCGGATCACATGCCCACCTCCATGTTCGTTTCTTTAGATTTGGGTGCCGGCCCCGACGGAGCCAGCCTGCTTTTCAGCAGAGCCAGCGTGAATTTAAGCCCTACACCCAGATATATGAGAGCATTCGTCAGAATATTGTACCGTTTGCGATAATGCTTGCGGTGAAACACGATCATCGCCCGGTGAAACTCATAAATGATGCGGACCGGGCGCCTGCGGGCGCTTCCGCCTTTGTAGTGGACGATTTGCGTTTTAGGGTAATAATGAATGTCCCAGCCCGCTTGCTTGATGCGGTAACACCAGTCGATGTCCTCGCCGTACATAAAAAACGTTTCGTCCAACCCGCCGATCTGCTCGATCGTCTCCCGCCGCACCAGCATAAAAGCCCCGACCAAACAATCCACGGGGTACTCCTGATCCGGGTCAAGATGGCCCAGCTGGTACTGGTTGAACTTCGGTTTGTCCGGAAACAGCTTCGAAAACCCGAAGGCGTAATAAAACGAAGCGGACGGGGTCGGAAACCCGCGTTTGCAGGCTTTGTCGAGCGAGCCGTCAGGCAAGATGATCTTGCAGCCAGAGGCCCCCACCTTCGGATGCTCATCCATAAACGAAAGCATCGTCTGCAGCGTATCCTTTTGCACGACCGTATCCGAGTTAAGCAGCAAAACATACCGGCCCTTCGCCGCAACCATCCCCTGGTTGTTGGCTTTGGCAAAACCGGTATTTTCCTTGTTCACGATAAGCGTTACGTTTGGAAATTCCTCACGAATCGACTCTACCGAGCCGTCCGAGGAATGGTTGTCGATCACGATGACTTCATATTCGTAAGCCGTCTCCGAGGCAAACACCGAGCGAAGACAGTCCGTGGTAAGCTGACATGTATTGTAATTCACGATGATAATGCTTAAATCCAATGTGAAGCACATCCTGACAAATTTTTATCGGGTAAAGATGACTATATGACAAAATACGTTCTCGTTCGTCCTATCTCTCGACACCATTATAGCATATCGTGGCAGCATTGGCAGGGGGAATATGGAAGAAATGAGAGGGGAAACTAGGTTTAAAGGTTTATCGGGAATCTATTTTGGCTAAAATCGCTTTCCGCTTACTTTTTAAACGTTTAAATTCCTTTCCGAAAGACTTCCATGCTCCCAAAACCTTTGGTTCTCTCAATATAAAATATGCGTTACTAGCCACCTCATAAGGAATCATATGAAACAAGCTCAGAAACCAACGGCGCCAATCCCCGTTTTTATACAGCATTTTGTAACGATTAATATAAGATGCTCTGCGAATGAAAAGGGGCTGCCGATGGCGACCACCTTTTTTCCAGCCTCTTGCATGATATCCGATCGCTTCCGCATGATAGTATGATTGCCATCCTAAAATATGCGCCCTCCATGCGACGTCGACATCTTCTTTATAGGCAAAAAAATCGTTGTCGAAAAACTCGCCGTCGATGCTGATATCTTCGATCATTTTCCTGGAATAAAACGCCGCTGCCCCAGAGACCCCAAAAACTAAGCCGGATTCGCTCCATAAGGAAGCTGGTTCCCCTGCCCCGCGGTCAAAAGCTCTGCAAGCTTTATTCATAACCAGACCGGTACTATCAACAACCTCCGGGTTCGATTTAAGCAAAAGTTTTCCGGTGGCGCTGCCAACCTCGGGATTCGCTTCGAGATACGCGACAAGAATTTCTATGTACCGCGGATCTAGCGTTACGTCCGGGTTTAACACAAGCACGTATTCGCTATTCGTTGCGGCAATTGCCTGGTTGTGGCCTGGTGCGAAACCCGTGTTTTCCTCGTTGGGGATAACCAGCAGTTTGTCCTGTAAGTCTTCTCCCATTGAAAAAACCTTCTCTAACGTCCGGTCCGAAGAATGATTATCGACAACAACGATTTGTTGGACTGGATATGTCTGGGCTATAACAGCATTCAGGCACTCCTGAATGTCTTCCTCGCTATTAAAAGTAACTATATGTACGCTAACTTTTTTTATCATCACTTGAGTTCCAATCTTTATTTTGGTTCTATTATAGCAAATAATCTCTCAACCAAATGGGTATTGGCGAGAGATTATTTTGAATTTATTACTGATTATTCGATTCTTTCAACTGATTCAAAAAATCCTTTAAGCCTTCCAGCCATGGTCTAAGATCATTTAGCCCATTCGTACGAATCGACAAGTGATCCATGACGGAGTTAGCCGGTCTTGGAGCCGGACGCGGAAACTGCTCGGTGGTACATGGCTCAACCTGCGCCGTAATTTTAAAACCAAGTTTCCGGGCTTCCTCAAAAATTGCTTGGGTGAATTCAAACCAAGTGCAATCTTCTCTGTTGGAGGCATGGTAGATGCCGTATTTTTCGGTGTGGATCAATTCTTCAAGAAAATGAGCCAGATCAACCGTGTAGGTAGGAGAGCCCTTTTGGTCATTGACCACTGACAGCTGAGGTTTCTCCTGACCCAGACAAAGCATCGTTTTCACAAAATTATTTCCATGCAGCCCGTAAACCCAGGATGTCCGGACAATGAAGTAGCGGGATGAAAGGCTTTGCGTAAGAACCTCGCCGGCTCTTTTCGATTTACCGTATACGCTTTTCGGATCCGTATTGTCGTATTCCTGGTAAGGGACCGCGGAATGCCCGTTAAACACGTAATCCGTACTGATGTAAACCAGCTTAGCCCCAACCTCTTCGGACGCAACAGCTACGTTTCTTGTGCCGCCTGCATTTACCTTGTAAGCCCCGTCTACATCCGTCTCGGCAGCATCCACTGCAGTATAAGCTGCACAATGGATGATTGAATCTGGCTGGAATTCGTTAATCACTTGCTTGCATTGCTCCAAATTCGTAATGTCCAATTCGGATCGGCTGCACCCCATGACTTCATGCCCTTTTTGTTGAAAAAGAGCGACTACATCCTTGCCTAATTGCCCAGAGGCTCCGGTAACCAAGACTCTCATACGGAATCGCCCAATCGTTCCCCGTATTGCTTAGCGTAATAGTCTTGGTATTCACCAGATTGAATCCGAGTCCACCATTCTTTGTTGTTCAGATACCACTGAATCGTTTCTTTAATACCTGTTTCGAAATTATGCTTCGGTTTCCACCCAAGCTCTTGCGTAATTTTCGTCGGATCGATGCCGTAACGGCGATCATGCCCTGGACGATCCTGTACATACGTAATCAGCGACTCCGGTTTATTCAACTCTGCCAAAATGGTTTTTACGATGTGGAGGTTCGTCCGTTCGTTGTTGCCTCCAATGTTGTATACCTCGCCGACACGGCCCTTTTGAATAACCAGATCAATGGCGCTGCAGTGATCTTCCACGTACAGCCAATCGCGAATGTTAAGTCCGTCTCCGTAAATCGGAAGAGCCTGGTCGTTCAAAGCGCGGGAAATCATCAACGGAATCAGCTTTTCCGGAAATTGATACGGTCCGTAGTTGTTGGAGCAGCGGGTGATGTTCACCGGCAGACCAAAAGTCTCGTGGTAGGCACGTACGAGGAGATCTCCGCCCGCTTTGCTCGCAGAATAAGGACTGTTTGGCGTTAGAGGCGTTTCCTCCGTAAACAAGCCGGTTTCCCCTAAAGTACCGTACACCTCGTCCGTAGATACTTGAACGAACTTGGTCACGCCGTATTTTTTGGCTGCGTCCAGCAGCACTTGCGTCCCCAAAACGTTGGTTTTCACAAACACTTCCGGATCCAATATACTGCGATCCACATGCGATTCGGCAGCAAAGTTGACGACAACGTCAATGCCTTGTTGGAACAAGGCGTCAATTGCCTTGGCGTCGGTAATATCGGTTTTAGTGAACGTATAGTTCGGATGATTTTCAATCGATTTCAGGTTTTCCAGGTTCCCCGCATACGTTAACGAGTCCAAATTAATGATCTTGTAATCCGGATACTGCTGAAGCATATATAAAACGAAATTACTGCCAATAAATCCGGCTCCGCCGGTAACGAGAAGTTTCATGTAACCCCCCCCTAATGAAGCTTTGCCCCGTTTGGAAAATAACCACCCTTATATATATGAGCACACCCCATAGAATGTTATTCGATGAATTCAAAGAGGTTCATTTAAGGGGAAACTAAGGACCAAGAGTATTATTAGGAAGAATTGCGAATAGAAGCTATTCGAATGCATGTGTATTTGAAAAGTGGAGATATCGACCAACCATTAAGCATTGTAGAATACAGGATAAAGATCGAGTCAAATGAGGGATATAAAGTAACGTTATAGGGGTTTATTTTTTCCTGATTGATCAAGAAAAATGAGAAAGGAATACCTGGATTAAGAATGACAGATTTCGAACATGTCCTACGAAGAAATGCTACATGCTAGCGACAAAATCAGTACCTCGAGGAGGGAACCAGTACTATAGAGCCTTGATAAAGGTTCTCTTTTTCGCGTCTCAAAAGAAAAGGCTCTGCCCTTAAATATTCCGAAGTGAGTTTGGAAGGTTAGTCGAACCTTAATTAAAGAAGCTGACGCCAGTAGGATGATCTTGCCCCCGTCAAGTAGACAGTATTAAAACTGAAGTCATTAAGCAGCCTTAATTCGGTACTCCACAGGACTAAGGTTGTTTAGTTTTGCTTGGAACCTGTCGTAATTGTAAAACCGTATGTATTCATGAATACCGGTGATGAGCGCTTCTTCCGACTCAAATGATTGAAGGTATAAACA
>NZ_JAVLSX010000030.1:0-9164 GCF_031583795.1 Paenibacillus sp. VCA1
GAATTCGCGCATCTGGAAATGATTGCCACCATGGTGTATAAACTGACGAAAGACGCTTCCGTCGAGGAACTGAAGGCTGCGGGGCTTGGCGCGCATTACGCGGCGCATGACAAGGCGCTTTTCTACGAAAACGCGGCGGGCGTGCCCTGGACGGCGGCCTATATCCAGGCCAAAGGCGACCCGCTTGCGGATTTGTACGAGGACATTGCGGCAGAAGAGAAGGCGCGGGCTACATACCAGTGGCTGATCGATATGACGGATGACGTCGATTTGCAGGACAGCCTGAAATTTCTGCGCGAGCGGGAAATCGTGCACTCGCTGCGCTTTCGGGAGGCCGTCGAGATCATTAAAGATGACCGGGCTCAGAAGAAGGTGTTTTAAAGATTATATGAGAAGCTGAGGCGTTCCTGTTCGGGGGCGCCTGTTTGCGTTCCAGTCGTACCCTGAAGGGGGAGGATAATGCATATTGCGGCCTCTTCCGGTTTACATCCCGGATGGGTTCACTTATCATAGGCTATAAGCAAGCAAAAGACATCGAAGAGACAGAAGGGAAGATGTTAAACCAATGATCGAAAGCAAACGGACCCGTCCCGAGGCGATGATCTTCGACATGGACGGTACGCTGTTTCAAACGGAATCGGTGCTGCTGCCGGCATATCATAAGCTGTTCGACACGCTGCGCAGCGAAGGGTTGTATACGGCGCCAACGCCGCCGCAGGAACGTCTGCTCGGAAGCCTGGGCATGCTGCTGGAAGATATTTGGAAAGTCGTCATGCCGGACGGCAGCGAGCAGGCCCATGCCCGCGCCAACGAGCTGCTGCTGCAGCTGGAGCTGGAAGGGCTGGCAGGCGGAGAAACGTCGTTGTACCCGGAAGTGAAGGAAACGCTCGAGGCGCTGCATGCGCGGAGCGTCAAGCTGTATGTCGCTAGCAACGGCCTGGAGCATTACATTAGCGGCATCGTGGAGACGCACGGGTTGGCCGGATTGTTCGACGGATTGTACAGTGCAGGCAAACACGGCACGCGCTCCAAAGTCGATTTGGTAAGGCTGCTGCTGGAGGAAAACGGCGTCAAATCCGCATGGATGGTCGGCGACCGGTCTTCCGACGTGGAGGCGGGGAAGAAAAACGGTTTATGTGTCATCGGCTGCGCCTATGCCGGCTTTGGCAAAGACGATGAGCTGAAAGGGTCGGATGAGCTCATCTCTTCGTTCGCCGAGCTTTTGCGGCTGTACGAGCAAGCGGATGCGGCGTTGCCGGGTACATAAACGAGAAAAATAAAAAAACGGACAGGCCGCAGGATGACTGCGGTCCGTCCGTTTTTTATTCGCTCGCAGGGCTATGCTTTCTTTCATACAGTCCGAGGGCGTATTCCAGAGGTTTCACGATCGCCTTGCGGTACAACTCGGCGTTCCCGATCTGCGAAAATACTTCCCTGGCGGGCTTCGGATTGACTTCAAGCAGGTAGATCTCGCCTTTTTTGTTAATGGCCAGGTCGAGCGCAAGCTCGCATAAGGCACCGTATTGATTCTCCAGGAATGAGGCGACCTCGACGCCGAGCCGTTCTGCCCTCCGCTGCACCTTGTTTCGCTTCTCCTCATCGTCGATCCACTGTTCCATCATCCTGTAGAAAGAGACGGCGTGCCCGCCGCCATGCAAATTCGACGTCACGCTGCGCCGCGCCCCGACTCTTCCGGCGATGCCGGTAAGCTCCCAAATGCCTTCCCTGTTTTTCTGGACCAGCATGCGGTAATCGTGAACGCGGCCATCTGGGAGATCTACCGCAATGCCCTCCTGCACCAGATACCGGTTTTTCATGCTCCAACCGCTGAGCACCGACCCCAGGCGGGAGACATGAATCTTTTGCGGAGTGATGATTTTCCGCTGGTGGTTGCGCCCTTGAATGTAGTAATAGGAGTCCCCTTTTAACCGTTCGACCCGCAAAATGCCGCGCCCCCCGGTCCCGTTGATCGGTTTCAAATAGACGACGGGCGTCTTTTTCAGCATGTGGTGAACGTCGGCAAAGCCATTAAACAATCGTGTCTCCGGGAGGTATTTATTGAATTCCGGCCGCCGCGAAAGGACCTCGTAAATCGTCCATTTGTTGCGGAGCGGGCGGTTCAGAAATTGCAGGTGGTTGTATCGTTGGCGGAATTTAAGCAGCTGAGTGAAACGGGCGCTTTTCTGGATTCTGCAGCGGTCGTAGATCATATCCGGAAACGGGCGCCATCTGCGCCCCCAAACCCCTTTTTTCACATCATATTCCATGGCGTAAATCTTTTTCTTCGAGTCGTTGACATCCATCGGTGTAAAAACAAATACGTCCAGGCCGATTTTTTGGCCTTCGACGATCATTTTTTGATAGACGGGCTTCTCTTCGAGGGCTTTGTGGTCATTTAAATATAACGTTAAAATGCCTAAGACGGGAACCGGCAACATCTTTCACCTTCTTTGGATGGGACCGCCTTGAGGCGGACTGTATTTGGCACTTTTCCTTCGAAATGGAGAAGCTTTCTGCCTGCCGGCGCTTGGCTCAGGGAAAAAGCCGTTAACCCGGCTTTAAAGCAAAGTCCTATGAAGGGGATCCGGTCCAGCCCTGCCCGGCACTCCAATTGGCCAAGTCGCTCCAGCTGCGCCTTCAGAAGGGCCGAGCCGATCCCTTTGCGGCGGTATAACGGATGGACCGCAATAAGGAAGGCTTCCTTGCCGTATCCGGCCACAAAGCTCACCCCGGCCAAAACCGGCCCGCCTTCCCCGCGTACCGTTGCCAGCAGCAGGGAAGTGCCGGGTTCACGCAATTCCGGCTCGGTTACCCTCGCGAAAAGCAAGTAATCTTCGCGCATCAAACATTTCCCGCCGTGCTCGAACAAAAACCGCAGCACGCGTGCGTGCTGGCGGTTCCAATCGCCGCGCGGGGAGAAGGATGTAATTTGCATCTGCTCACTTCCTTTATCGTTACGGCTTCTGAACGTTTACAAGGTATTGGCTGTAATGGAATATCCGTTCCAGCGATTTTTGGCGGATATGCGGCTCATCGAATTTCATCGGCTTGGCGTTCGCCTCGAAAAACCAGATGCCGCCCGAAGTGTCCACGCCAAGATCCATCGACATTTCGCCGTGCTGATGGCCGGAAGCCTTTTCGATTTGCCTTGCGATGACGACCGCGGTGGTTTTGACCCGATTAATCATGCCCGGCGCGGTGCCTTCGCCGAACACGGCGGTCAGCAGTTTGCTTGGATCCTCAATGCTCCCGCCCCGCGGGACATGGGTCGTAATGCTTTTGGAGCCGGCCAGGCGCGCTCCGACGCCGGTGACACTCCATTGACCTTTTCCCGTTTTTTGCAGCAGCACCCGCAGGTCAAACGGACGCTGCTCGAAGGAAGCCAGCTCGATCGCCTGTTGAACGATATAGCGGCTGGTGCCCGTTTCCGACTTGATCCGTCTCCACAACCGATGCATGTTTGCTCCTTTATACGTCGTGCTGCTTTTATGATGCTGAACTTTCAGGCGGTATGGGAGCGGTTTGTCCTTTTGGTATTTCAGCATCATGATGCCCTTGCCGGCCTTGCCGCTTTCCGGCTTCAAATAAAGGGACGGATAACGTTCGAGCATCATTTGCAGTCCCGTTTCTCCCCGAAGCCTACGCGTTTTGGGCACGAGATGTTTTGTTGCTTTCGAGCTTTTGAGCCACTCGAATAGATGCCATTTATTGAAAAAGTATGGATTGAAAAATTTGATGGTCGGGTGCACCAGGCATTCCTTGATTTTTTTTCGGACATTGGGCTTCAATTCGTCCTCGCGCTGGGGAATCCGGTTGTAGATCACGTTGGGGAGGGGGAACAGCTGCCGCTCCCATTCTCCCCCCGAATTAAGGGTATAGCCTTTAATGCGTTCTCCCTGCAGCTTGAGATCCTTGATCGTCACGACATAGACGGGAAATCCCATGTCCTGTCCGGTCCTGACGATATCCTCAAAGTTGGCTTGATTTCCCCGGAAATAACTTGGTCCGCCCGACACGGTCAAGATTGCGACGACGGGTCTGCCGCTTTCTTCGTTGCTGGTCGTTGTCACTCGGAATCCCTCCTGCGGAATTTGCTTAGGTAAAGACAATGCTCGAGAATATGCTCCACAGAAGCTTTCCCTTCCGACCTGAGGGAAGGATGGCTGAATATGGAGCGGCCCGGCTTTGCATTGGCTTCAAACATCCATACCCTTTCATCCTGGTCTATCCCGAGATCAAATCCGATTTCGCCAAGCAGATGCTGGTGGTGGAACTCGATGGCTTCGGCCAGCGTAATGGCAACCTTTTTGGCGTTCTGCAGCACTTCATCCGCTCTGGCACCAAAGGCGCGGCTTAGCGCTTGTTCCGGCGTCAGCAGGGAACCGCCGTTTTTCAGATGCGTCGTTACGCTGCCGCGTCCCGCCTTTTTAGCGCCGATACCGACGACGACCCAGTTATTTTTTCCGTTTTTATGCATATGGAAACGAAAATCGATCGGGCAGTTGTCGATTTCGACCAATCGGATGCCCTGCTGGATGACATAAGAGTTCAGTGCCCGGCCGTGCCTGGACTGCAGCATCCGCATCAAGCTGTTAAAGGAATTAAACCGGAGCAGCACGTTGCCGCCGCCCTTGCGGTAGCGGGCGAAATATCCCCTTTTGGGCAGGTAGGTCAACCTGTAAATGCCTTTGCCCAGGCTGCCGGCCGAAGGTTTGTAATAGAGGAACTGGTGTCTCTCCAGCATTTCCCTGATTTTTTCGGGAGACGGGTTCATATGGGATTCAGGCACGTATTTATTGACGGTGTTGTCGTTTTCAAGCAGGCGGTAAATGTCGGATTTGTTGAAGAAACTCCAATTGAAATAAGGGATTTTCCGGCGGCTGAGCCGTTCTCTAAGCTGGATGATGGAGGATGAAGTTTCGGCCTTCCGGCTCGGCAGCCGGTTGTATACGACATCGGGCAAAGGAACCGTTCTTCTGTAGAAGCTTCCGTTGTCGTTTAAAAAATAACCGGTGACCTTTTCCTGATTCCAGTTGATGTCCCGGGGGGTAAACGCAAAAATGTAGCATTTTTTTCTGCCCTCCCGGAGCAGCTGCTTGATGAACCCTGTGCGGGACCCGAACGGCTGGGAGGTATTCGTGGGTCCGTCGGAAAGCACGCCGATCAATGGGCCGAGCTGGTATTCATTATCCTGGTTTCGTATATAAATGCCGCCGGCCGAGGGAACGCGGATGCCGTTCCTGATGCCCGAGCCGAGGTAAAGATGTTTCCCCGTTTTTTTGATGGGCTTCACGGCAGCTTGGATCACGTCTTTCCCGAGACGAAGCTGGATATTCTTTTTGCCGGACAGCTTTAAGCTTTTGAGCAGATTGTGGGAAACGTAGACGACTTTCTCGGGCTTCTGCGAAAAATGAACATTACAATACGTCAAACTCATCAATTTACCCTCCTAAGTTGTCGAAGCAGTAGATAGCGGGCGTAACGGAGCGGATTTTCCGACGCGAGAACGGCGCTGTCCGGATCCCCTGCCTGCCGGATGGAGGTGCGTCCCGGCTTGGAGTTCACTTCAAGCAGCCAAACGTTCCCTTTCGTATCGATTCCGAAATCGATGCCCAATTCTCCGAGCCGGCCAAAATGACTTTCCAGAATCGGCGGGATTTTCTCCGACAGCCGCCTGATGACTTCCGTCAACCGCTCTGCCCGTTCAGCTCCGAATTGTCCGCTCAGATACGGCAGAACGGGAAGGGCTTTTCCGCCGCCGTGAAGGTTGGAGGTCATGCTCCCGGCGGCGCCCTCCCGGACTACAATGCCGGTTTGCATCCACAACCCTTTTTCATTTTTCTGCATTAACACCCTGGTATCAAAAGACCGGCCGTTTCTGCCTTGTAAATGAAGATACGGCTGGATGATATACGTTCGGTTTTTCGTGAAGTCCCCAATCCACCGCATGGCTGAGGCATCGGACGGAAACCTTCTTTCGACGGGGCGGTTCAGGGAATCTCTGCCTTTGACCGCCCAGATGCCGGATTCCCGGTCCACCCGAACGTACAGCGTGTTTTTGCCTTGGGAGCCTCCCTTCGGTTTCAGAAACGCTTCGCCGCCATGGGATTCCAGTGTTTTTATAAGAGTTTCCTTCCCACGATAAATCCCGGTTGGCGGAAGGTATGGCAGAACATCCGGTTCCTTGCTCAACATCCGGAATACCTGCCATTTTCCCGGAAGGCTGCGCGACCATAACGTCCAATCCCTGGCGTCTCGGGAGTCCGACAGCAGGCTTGCCGCCAATCGGAACTCCTTTCTGCTGCGATACAAGCAGCGGTCGTACACGATGTCCGGAAAAGGAAGCCGGTTTTGGCGCCAGGCGCCTTCCTTGTAAATGAAACCGTGGATATGGGTGCGGTCCAATGACACGTCCGCCGGGCGGAATACGACGACCTGGATGCCGTATTTTTTTCCAAGAACGGAAAGCTTGCGGCAGTAGCCTTCATTGGAAAACGGGGGACTGTCTTCACGGCTGCAGCACATGATGCCGAGCGTCCCAAGCGGTAAGACCATTCATGGTGCGCCTCCTTTAAAAACCGGACAAATAGCAGCAGTATTCCAGCAGCCTTTTGACCGAGGGCCTGATTTTTTGCTCGTTAAGCGGGGTATTGTCGTTTTTGGAAGGCTTGGAGTTGACCTCCAGCATCCATATTTTTCCTGAATTATCCATCGCCAAGTCGATGCCGAGCTCGCCGAAATGCAAAGGGATCAGATTGTCGATGCCTCTGGCAATTTCGAGCGATGCCCGATGCAGCTTGGCGTAGGCCGTATTTTTGACCTCCGGAGGCAGCATGCACCTGCTGACCGCGTCCTTGACGGTGCTCAGGGTGCCGCCTCGGGCCAGGTTGGAAACGAAATGGTTGCCTCCTGCGATCCGGGCTACGATGGAGGTTACGATCCAGTTGCCGGCCCCGTTTTTTTGCACAAGCGCCCGGAAGTCAATCGGCCTTTTGCCGTGATCGATCAGGGTCAGCCCTTGCTGGATTTGGTAGCGGGTCGTTTTCATTTTGCCGGATAAACCGGAAAACAGCTTTGTGAGGCTTGAGTAGGACTGCCTGCGGGCGCCGGCCGAAGACGTCGACAGCGTTTGGTAAGTGCCGTCGGGCTGCTTTGAAATGCGGATTATGCCCTTGCCGAGACTGCCGCGAACAGGCTTCAGAAAGACGACGGAGTGGTGCTGGCACATTTTTTTGAGCACCGAGAAACCGGTGAGCAGGTGGGATTCGGGCAAATATCTGGCAAGGGAAGAGTCGGATTTAAGCGTGTCGAAGACTTCGTTTTTGTCCAGGAACCTCTCATTAAAGACATGTGCGCCGTAGCGTGATTTTACTTCTTTCATAAAATGCTGTACGCTAGGTTTATTCTCCATTTTGCGGGTTGTGAGACGGTTGTTGACAACATCCGCGATCGGCATGGACGCCTGACGCCACCCGTCATCGTATACCCAACCATGTATACTGCCCGATCCTTCCTGAATGTGGTCCGGCGTAAAGAAGTATACATAGGCTCCCTGTTTCCGGCAGGCATTCACCAGCTCACGGCAGAACATGGATATGGAGCCGAACGGTTTATCGGGTTGTTCCGGATTATCCCGACTGATCAGTACGCTGATTAGGGGCCCCAGTCTGAGTGTGCGGCTCGATGAATGATAGGCAGCCCTCAACACCGGACGAGAAAAAAGCCCCATTCGGCGGGCCAGAGGCTCACTGATTCGCAGTCCGCTGGTTTTGGCTGCGGGAACGACGGTGATCTCTTGTCTGAAGGAACCAAATGCCAACTGCAGAGGACGGTCGGTAGGAATCTTCCACTGTTTGACCAGCTTCTCTCCGAGCACGATGGCGTTTTCCTTTAAAGAGCCCGGAGCGAACATTTGGACCGGTAGCGTTTTTTTGGACATCGTGGATCTCCTTCCAACAGCAACTTGATGTCTACAGGGCAGATAAGGTGCATCTGCTTTTTGCATGTAATGTATCATATGAGGACATATATCCCTTGGTGATTGACCCACTTTTTTAATCTTGAGTGCAGGGGCGGCCGATTCTCGGGGGATTTTGAAATCGGGAAAGAGCAGTTTCCATTTTATAAGGAGGCAGGACACACATGAATATTTATGACAAAACGAATGAACTGGCAAAAGCGCTGAAGGAAAGCCAGGAGGTAAAGGACATCAAATCGGCGATTAGCCTGATCGACCAGGATCCGGAAAGCAAGCGCATGCTTGAGGATTTCAGAAAACGCCAGATGGAAATCCAGCAGCGGATGATGTCGGGCGATATGCCGGCCCAGGAAGAGATGGAGCAGATGGAGAAGCTGTTCGACGTGCTCAGCCTCAATCTGAATATCCGCCGACTGTTTGATGCGGAACGCCGACTCAGCACGATTATCGAGGACATCAACAAAACGATTTCCGACAGCCTTCAGGATCTTTACGGCGGGCAGGGCTTGTAATCAAGCCGTTGTTGCCACTGGTCAAAGATGTTTTCAAAACTTGTCTCATATTTTACGGCAGCCCCTCATAGAGTAGAAATATAGATTCACGAATGAAGGAGCTGCCGCAAAATGAAAAAAGGAAAGAAAATCAAACACCTCCTGTATTTGATCGTCGCTTTGGCCATGTTGGTGTATGCCCTGCCGTTGATCTCCTTCAGCGGAGGCTGGTCCTGGACGTCGGCTTTCGGCGCGGCGTGGGCCCTGTTCGCTTTTTTGGTCATCGGGGCGCATCTGCATTATTTGCTCGGCGTGGACGAGGAAAAGCAGAAGACGCTTGACCGGATCAAGGCGGCGAAGATACGTCAGCTGCAATTGAAATGGCCGGAAGAGTCGCAGCGGAGTCAGGAGAATATGTAAGGATTTCGCTGAAAATCCAAAGATCAGCTTCCGGTCGGCAATCCATGGAGCGAAGCGGTTTGGTTCGTTTGTAGATGGGACTTGGGAGCGGCAAGAATCGAATGTTGAAACATCCTGACGTAAAAGTCAAAAAAAGCCGGGCGCCTGCTGAACTGCACCCCAATTGTTAGACACACTCTAACAGTTGGAGGTGCAGTTTTTTTATGACCAAATTTACGAAGGATAGGAAATTGGCGATAATTCAAGGGTATAACTCTGATCTTCTGTCGCTAACG
>NZ_JAVLSX010000031.1:0-7015 GCF_031583795.1 Paenibacillus sp. VCA1
GTTAGCGACAGAAGATCAGAGTTATACCCTTGAATTATCGCCAATTTCCTATCCTTCGTAAATTTGGTCATAAAAAAACTGCACCTCCAACTGTTAGAGTGTGTCTAACAATTGGGGTGCAGTTCATGGATCGGGCTTGTTTTTTTGTATAGGCAGTTTTTTTGTACCGGGCTTGTGAAAAGGGAGTGAGGGCGGGCATCAGGATTTCCGCCCTATGCCCGACAGTGAGATCTCCCGGTAATGGCTGATTTGGGAATAGAGTTGATTATGGATCCTCTGCAGATCGTCGCCTTCTGCAATGCGCCGGCTGATCCACTCAACATCCGAGGCGTCGCCAGGTTCGGCCGCCAGGATGTTCAGGAGCACGCTTGTCTCCGAAGCATACTTCTCCCAGCAACCGCGGTTGCCGCAAGCACAGGGCTCAATCCTTGATGGAGGCCAAGTGACATTTCACTATTATCCTGATAATGGGCAAACTCCTTTAAAAACACATAAAGATAAGTCTTCATGATGGGGTCCCGCCAACATTTTAACGAAAATATACGCTAAGCCTTCGGAAGCGACCGGCTTAGCGTTTTTTCTTACTCTTAGCAAAAGCAATCCACGATTTCTGATGACCCAATAGTTGGTGATAAGTACTAACGCCTAAAAATACCGCCGGTACAATTCTCTTCGCCGTTCTCCACGAAGCTGAGCATAAATCTGTGTGGTGGATGCTTTTTCGTGCCCAAGCATTCCCTGGATAAACTCCAGCGGTGCACCGTTATCTAGTAACTGGCAGGCGTAAGTGTGACGAAAACGATGCGGGTAGACGTTAACAGCAACATTAGTCCGGCTTGCCAGCTTTTTTAATGAGTGACGAATCGTAGGCATCGACATACGGCGAGCAGGCTGAGTTTCCGTAACAAATAGAGCTGTACAGGAATCATCACGGCTCTCCAAATATCTTTTTATCCATATTTTGCATTCGGTCGTAAAATAAATCTCCCTTTGTTTTGCCCCTTTTCCATTCCCAATGGCTGAACAGTCTTCCAAGTTGATGTCTTCAATATCTTGTTTCTGCACTTCGCCACACGGCAACCCGTACTATAAAGAAATTCAAGCATTGCATATTCCCGTGGAGCTCACAAGAAATTTTCAGAAGAATAACATCTTCTTCAATCAAGAATTTGGGAATGCGCTTATCTGTTTTTGGCTCTCTCAGTTTTAGTTATAAGTTTGCCAAGAATACAAAATTACTGTTGAATTTATCGGATCATTATAATGAATCCACTTTGAGATGTCCGCAAATATCTCCAGTAACTGTGGCAAACTTATGCTTCCAAAATAAGCAGCCCGTTCTTTTAGAACAGGCTGCGGGTATGTTAAGGATTTACTATTTCGTCTACCATTTGAAAAGAAACACCATCGACCTTCCAACCTTTATCCGTATAAACTAGAGTAGCACTTCGATAAAGGGTCTGGTTATTTGAATTCGTTCCGGAAGATTGAATAACAGTTGCAGTACTACTATCTTTATACGTAGTTCCTGACTGGAAAATGACTTCAAACTTATTCTTATTTTCAAGTCCCTTGTTCAGGATAATGGAGTTAATAAAACGATCTGTAAAATAAGGGCTGAAGTAAGCGCGAACTTGTTTAATGGAAGAAATATCAGTCGCTTCATTTAATTTACCAACCAATACTTTCAGGCGCTGATCGGTAATTCGTTTAGCAGACGGAACCTCGACTTTTTGATCAAGGCTTACAACAATTTGTTGATCTGCCGTTTTAATCGTTGCTTGCTTGGCCTGCTGATCCCATCCAACCTCTGCCCCAAGCGTTTGGCTAACAAAACGCAGTGGAACGTATGTCATTCCCCCGCCATATAATTTTGCCGGAACATCAAGCGTCACCTGCGATTGGTTGACCGACACTTTCGGTGAATTAATCGTGAGCTTTATGGTCGTACTATCCTTGGTAATTGTGATTTGCTTGGTTTGTTGATTCCAATCAACCTTCGCGCCCATATGCTCCGACACAGAACGTAAAGGAATCAGCACCCGATTGTTTTGCAATTTTCCACTATCTAATTGAACAGGCGCGCCATCTGCAAAGCTGGAAGCAGCAAATGTAGGCACCATCAACACCGCCGAAGCAAGTAAAGACACAGTCCATTTTTTAAACATAAAAAAACCTCCCAAAAATCTTCAGTATACTCATTAGGACGCCAATTTCACAGAAATGTTGCTTTAGGGCTCATCTTACAAATTAAACAATAAATAACTAGATTGAGACGACAAATGGCAGCGAAATAATGCGACCCAAAATAAACAAGAAGCTGCACTCCGCTGGCCAGCTCCCAGTTGCTGCCCTCTTGTTTCCGGATCTAGGCATGAGGGTTGATGTTACCATGACTTCGTCCGGAATCACTCATAAACATCATTTCATAACAGAACTATATCCTAGAACCATGGTAGAAATACAACAAGCAGCTGCGTGACTGCCGGCCGTAACCAGGTAGCGAAAGCTGCTCTTCTTCTCTTCCAGACCAGACAAACAGGTGATCCCCGAGGGCCACGCCGGCGGACAGATCTGTCTCTAATGGAATGTTTGTGTACCCAGCACCCTATATAATCATCCAAAATAAAAAAGCAGCGTGATCGCTGCCTTTTAAAGGTCTTTATTTCATTAATTTATTCATGGTTTTCAATAGCTCATCTAAAACCTCAGTGTCACCTTCTTGGATCCGATCGATAACACAGCTTTTCATATGATGCTCAAGTAAAAGCTTACCTACCCCGTTTAAGGCCGATTGCACCGAAGCAATCTGATTTAACACATCATCGCAGTAGGTGTCTTTTTCGATCAATCCTTTGATCCCTCGAATCTGCCCCTCTATTCGGTTCAACCTGGATATCATATTGTTTTTTTCTTTTTCGGAATGATGGCTCTTTCGCCCCGGTTCCTGACTTGAGCAGCACCCTGCATTTTCTGCTAAAGTACTTTCTAACGTTTCCAGTTCAACACTCATTGTCCCTGCCTCCATTCCTGTATAAAGATCCTTACAGACATATTGGTTTACTCCATATATCATGCCATGATTAATCTCTTGCACTTAATATATACCCCCCAACCCTATAAAGTCAAATAGGTAACACCCATTAAGTCTCTGCCGCCAAATCACCTAAAATTAGACGGGAATCAAAAAACTTCAGCCACAAGGTGACTGAAGTTAAAAAGATTACATCGATTTAGAGATGTCGGAGCCAGCCTTTTTGGGTGAACGAATGAAAATCAATGCCAATAAAGCGCCAATAAATGCAACGATACCCGACCACAAGAATGCAGATTGAAATCCACTGTTCAGAGCTGCCATTGGATCGCCACCTGCTTGTGCCGACGTCGTTGTTGCAGCAATCGCAACCATGATCGCCAAGCTGATCGCTGAACCAATCTGGTAGCTGGTATTGGCAAGCCCTGATGCAAGCCCTGCTTCCTCAGGCTTAGCTCCGTTCATGGCAGACATCATGGAAGGAATATAAGCTAGAGACATCCCGAGCGCACCTAAAAGTGAAGCCGGCAGCACATTCGCTAAGAAGGTTCCGTCTACGGGCGTATTCATGGAGAACAGAATCATAGACCCTCCTAAGGCAGTCAAGCCTATCACGATGTTCGCTTTTACGCCAATCTTGGCGATGAGCTTGCCCGTAATCGCAATCATGAAAATGGCGATGACAAGGGTCATCGGCAGCAATGCGACACCGCCGGTAAAAGCCGAAAATTTCAAAACCTGCTGCATGTATAGATTGAGGAAGTACCAAAGTGGAATCCATCCTCCTGATAACATTAACAGCGCGATATTACCTGCTGCTAGATTAGGTGCTTTAAAAATTCGAAGCGGTACAAGCGGTTCCTTTTTGACCGCCTGAACAATGAGGAAGAGGATAAATAGAGCTATACCTAAGATCAGGGTCCATATCGTCGTAGGTGCTCCCCATCCGTTATGTTCTGCAGTGACAATCCCATACACCATTAATACCAAGGCCGCCGTAACAAGCAAGGATCCTATGATATCAATGCTACCTTTTCCGCGAGTTCCTTTTGCTAAGAGCCTAGGAGACAAAATTAAGGCAAGAATACCGACGGGGACGTTGATCAGGAATGTCCATTCCCAGCTCAGCCATTCAGTAATGACACCGCCAAGAAACACCCCCGCGGAACCTCCTGCAGCAGCGGATGCCCCCCAGAATCCCAAAGCCTTTCCTAATTCCTTGGGATTTCCGCTAAACAACATCATAACGATCGTTAATGCCGATGGTGCAATGAGTGCAGACCCAAAGCCTTGGAGTGCTCGACCAATGTTGAGTACGGTGTCGTCCCATGCTAGCCCTGCGAGTAACGAGGCTGCAGTTAGAATAAGAAAGCCCCACATGAACATGCGTTTTTGTCCAAACAGATCAGACAACCGGCCCCCTAGCAATAGAAAGCCACCAAAGAAAATAACATATGCATTAAACACCCACTGTAAGCTTTCTTGGGAATACCCCAGCGCTTCTTTAATGGCGGGCAAAGCTACTCCGATAATTGATGTATCCATAATCACCATAAAATTCGCAAGGCATAACAATGCGAGGGCCATCCAGCGCCTTGGATCAGCCTGGGAAAGACCTTGAGACTGAGTTGGCATTTTTATAATCCTCCTTTAGAGAGATAAAACCGGTTCTTCATCCCTTTCACGCTCGTGACGGCCGTCAATGAACGAGGTGACCAATACCATAAATTCCCGGTCTCGATGTGAATATAGTATAGCCCCCTACCCTATAATGTCAAGCAATTTATTTTTTTCATTCTCAATATTGAATGTTGGAATTCGGTGATATATATCACTTTTCCGGCTATCCCAGCGCAGTATACTGTTTCTGACAGTCCAATGACAACGCGGACTTATGTCGACCTTAGGCGACAAATAACTCACGAAACGGGGGAGAATCATGAAGGACAACGTGACGGAGCCGTCCTTGAGTCATCAGCCGTCCATGTTCTGCTTTCAATGCCAGGAAGCATCCAAAGGAACAGGCTGCACCCTTGTCGGCGTATGCGGCAAACCGCATGACGTGGCGAACCTGCAGGATTTGCTGATTTATCTGCTGAAAGGCATTTCTTTTCTCAGTTTGGATGTCCGGCTGCCGGAAGGGCTTGATCAGCGCGTATCGATGTTTATCATGGACTCCTTGTTTGCAACCATTACGAACGCCAACTTTGACCGCGAGGTTTTTGTAGGGAGAATCCGGGAAGCGATACTGCTCCGCGGCGAGGTGCGCGCCTATTATAACGAACAATATCCGGAAGGAACTGCTCATCTCCCTGATGCTGCCGTCTGGGAAGCGGATCATGAGTCCGAGATGGATGAAAAAGCGCGTACGGTTGGCGTCCTCTCGACCCAGAGCGAAGACATCCGCTCGCTGCGCGAATTGATTACGTACGGCTTGAAGGGAATGGCTGCTTATACGTATCACGCGCTTCATCTGGAGAGAAGTGACAGAGAATTGAACCGGTTTATGCGCCGTGCGCTTGCGGCTACGCTGGACGACAGACTTGAAGTGCAGGATCTGGTCGCTTTGGCGATGGAAGCCGGCAAATACGGCGTAACCGCCATGGCGATGCTTGACGAAGCGAATACTTCCGTTTACGGACATCCGGAAATTACGAGGGTCAATATCGGGGTTCGAAACCGGCCTGGCATTCTGATCAGCGGCCACGACCTGAAGGATTTGGAGGAGCTGCTGAAGCAGACGGAAGGAACCGGCGTGGACGTGTACACGCACAGTGAAATGCTGCCTGCCCACTATTATCCGGCATTCAAGAAATATGAGCATTTTGTAGGCAATTACGGCAATGCCTGGTGGAAGCAGAATAGCGAATTTGCAGCCTTTAACGGGCCGATTCTGATGACGACCAACTGTATCATTCCGCCGAAGGACAGCTATAAGGACCGTATTTATACGACGGGCAACACCGGCTTTCCGGGCGTCCGCCATATCCCGGAAGGAATGAACGGTGCTGCCAAGGACTTCTCCGCCCTGATTGAACAAGCGAAAGGGTGCCCGGCCCCAACGGAGCTTGAAACCGGCGAGATCATCGGCGGCTTCGCCCATGCCGCTGTGATGAACGTGGCCGATCAAATCGTCGATGCCGTGAAATCCGGCGCGATCCGACGTTTCTTCGTCATGGCCGGCTGCGATGGACGAATGAAATCCCGCCATTATTACACCGATTTTGCTGCTCAGCTTCCGAAGGATACGGTCATCCTGACTGCAGGCTGTGCCAAATACAAATACAATAAACTGGACTTAGGCGAAATCGGCGGAATCCCGCGGGTTCTGGACGCCGGGCAGTGCAATGATTCCTACTCCCTGGTCGTCATTGCAATGAAGCTGAAGGAAGTATTCGGCCTTGAAGATATCAACGATCTGCCGATTTCCTACAACATCGCCTGGTACGAGCAAAAAGCGGTGATCGTGCTGCTTGCCCTCCTTTATCTTGGCGTGAAAAATATCCATCTGGGCCCTACGCTTCCTGCATTCCTGTCGCCTAACGTGGCCAAAGTCCTCGTGGACAACTTCGGGATCGGCGGCATTACCAATGTTGAAGATGACATGAACATGTTCCTGGGTGCCTGATAAAATAACCCCCATAAAGAGTATCGGAAAGAAGTAAGGGCGCCTCTCAAAGAGGGGCGCTTTTGTGGAGCAAAAGTACTGAGTGGAGCCTATGCTTCAATGCTTATTCCAAATACTTTGCGGGGACCCAAATAAACTTATGAAATCCAAAGCTTGTTTTCGCCCGATTCGGCCCTGATCGTTGAATATTTCTGTATCTAAACACCAAAAAGAAGACACACAGGAGCTGATATTATCCCCTTTGAGTAGACAAGTGCTAAGAAAGCGCACTAAAGTTTACTTGGAGGGGATTTTTTCATGGGTGAAATTCGGAAGACATATTCCGTTGAGTTTAAGCAAAAGGCTGTTCAGAT
>NZ_JAVLSX010000033.1:0-1288 GCF_031583795.1 Paenibacillus sp. VCA1
TGGAGTTACCCCCGTCAAGTAGACAGTTATAAAAAAGACCTAGGCAACCTTAGTTCGGTATTCAACCGGACTAAGGTTGTTTAATTTTTTCTGAAATCGGTGGTAGTTATAAAATCGAATATAACGATGAATTTCATCTACAAGTTGCTTTTGGCCTGTGTAGCGGTGTAGCCGTAAAGATTCGCTCTTGAAATGGCTAAAAAAACTCTCCATACATGCATTATCATGACAATTACCTTTGCGCGACATGCTCACCTTAATACCATGGCGCTTTAGAAGCCGGTGATACGGTTTAGATGTGTACTGGAAACCGCGATCACTATGCAAAAGTATTCCGCGTGTTTTTCGCTTTCGAATGGCTTTCTTTACGGTATCCAGTACCAAGCGAATGTCATTACGGGGACTAATCTTGTAGGCGATCACCTCGTTGTTGTATAGATCACAAATGGTTGAAAGATATAAAAAGCTTTGACCAAAGGGGAGGTATGTAATATCTGTCACCCATTTCTCTAATGGACGTGCCGCATGAAACTCGCGATTAAGTACGTTTTCCGAAATAACATAAGCCTCCTTCTTGCCAAAATACGGTTTCTTCTTACGAATCACCGAACGTATGCCGAGCTCCTTCATCAGTCGGTACACGCGCTTGTGATTAACGTGAATTCTGTATTTTTTCCGAAGGCACACTCCGATGCGCAAGTAACCGTAGATACCACGGCTTTGTTTCCAGCACGCCATAATTTTAGTCTTAATCTGCTCATTCTCCTGTTGCCGCCGCGTTAATCGCCCCTGTTGTCGTTGCCATTTGTAGTAGCCGCTTCGAGAGACTTCAGCTAAACGACAGAGCAAAGAGACCGTATAACGGGCAGACATGTTTTGAATCACTTGGAAGGCTTGCTGCCGCCTTTTATCTCCCCCCTTTGCAAGGCCCACAGCTTTTTTAGGTATTCGTTCTCTGCTCGTAGCCGATGGAGCTCAGCTTCCACGCTCTGTTCACGCGTTCGTGGCCTTCCTTTCAAGGGACCTTTAGCTTTTCCTCGCTTCTCTTCCAGTCCTTGTATTCCTTCCTCCTGAAAGTATTTCACCCACCGCTGAACGGATTTGTGGGTTATCCCTAGCTCTTTGGCTACACTTTTATATCCCATACCTTTATGCAAGTACATCTGAACAGCCTTTTGCTTAAACTCAACGGAATATGTCTTCCGAATTTCACCCATGAAAAAATCCCCTCCAAGTAAACTTTAGTGCGCTTTCTTAGCACTTGTCTACTCAAAGGGGATAATATCAG
>NZ_JAVLSX010000034.1:0-1173 GCF_031583795.1 Paenibacillus sp. VCA1
ATGGCCAGAGTCCAACACACACATTCAACTGAATCGAAATATAAAGCTGTTCAGATGTACCTCGAACATGGCTTCGGATATAAGCGAGTCGCGAAAGAGTTGGGTATTCCAGAAGCCTCTATAAGGCGCTGGGTCAAATTTTATGAGAATGAAGGCATGTCGGGGCTTGAAGAGAAACGCGGGAAATCAAAGGGCATTAACAAAGGTAGGCCAAGAAAGAACCCGTTAAGCCCTGAAGAGGAATTCATTAGATTACGTGCGGAGAATGAATACTTAAAAAAGCTCTGGTCACTACAAAGGGGGCGAAGCAAACTGTAAGTAGAATCGCTGAGTATGTCGTCATAGAGCAGTTGGCAATTGCGGGATACAGGATCTCAATGCTTTGTAGAATCGCTCAAGTTTCTAGGAGTGGATATTACAAATGGAGACGAAGACGTCATACGTTCTTACCTAAACAACTAGAGGATCAAACTCTAAAGGAGAAGATTTTAGAGGGCCATCAGCGCCTCAGAGGCATACTAGGCTACCCAAGGATGCAAATATGGCTAAATAAAACGTACGGATTACATGTAAACCACAAAAGGGTTTATCGCTTAATGAAACAGATGGGTATACAAGCACAAATCCGAAAGAAGAAAAGGTTTTATGGTAAAAAGGAGGCTTACGTAGTATCCGATAATTTGTTGAACAGAGAGTTCCATGCGGACCGTCCGAATCAGAAGTGGGTCACTGATATTACTTATATTCCGTACAACCAGAAAAACCTCTATCTCTCTACCATTTACGATCTTTATAACAACGAAATCATTGCGTTCCACATAAGCACCAAAAATGACTTAGCACTTGTGACTGATACATTGGAAAAGGCTCGAGGTGTCCGTAAAACAAAAGGAGTTCTCCTCCATAGTGACCAAGGATATCAATACACTTCCAGACGCTTCAGCAAACTTCTAAAGCAATACAAAATGAAATCCAGTATGTCTAGAAAGGGTAAATGTTTGGATAATGCCTGCATGGAGAGTTTCTTTGGACATTTCAAATCAGAATGTTTATACCTTCAATCATTTGAGTCGGAAGAAGCGCTCATCACCGGTATTCATGAATACATACGGTTTTACAATTACGACAGGTTCCAAGCAAAACTAAACAACCTTAGTCCTGTGGAGTACCGAA
>NZ_JAVLSX010000035.1:0-987 GCF_031583795.1 Paenibacillus sp. VCA1
GGGCTCTGACTTCTTGTAAGCACACGGTTTCAGGTTCTATTTCACTCCCCTTCCGGGGTGCTTTTCACCTTTCCCTCACGGTACTGTTTCACTATCGGTCGCTAGGGAGTATTTAGCCTTACCAGATGGTCCTGGCAGATTCATACGGGGTTTCACGTGCCCCGCACTACTCGGGATCCGTCTCGGAGGGAACTGACTTTCGGCTACAGGGCTTTTACCTTCTATGCCGGGCCTTTCCAGACCTCTTCGCCTAACCAGTTCCTTTGTAACTCCATGTGAGACGTCCCACAACCCCGGCCAGCAAGCTGACCGGTTTAGGCTAATCCGCATTCGCTCGCCGCTACTAACGGAATCACTTTTGTTTTCTCTTCCTCAGGGTACTTAGATGTTTCAGTTCCCCTGGTATGCCTCTTCACACCCTATGTATTCAGATGTGAGTGACTGGCTATTACACCAGCCGGGTTTCCCCATTCGGACATCCCCGGATCAAAGCTTGCTTACAGCTCCCCGAGGCAGTATCGTTGTTCGCCACGTCCTTCATCGGCTCCTAGCGCCTAGGCATCCTCCGTGTGCTCTTAGTAGCTTAACCATGCTACTCTTTCATTACTTGGTCTTACAATGAAGACACAAGCAGCTAAAAGGATATTTCTAAAACGCAAATTCGTTTCGGTATCTAGTTTTCAAGGATCAAATCATCCGGTTTTTTCAACCGGACTTATATCATACCATCCTCAGCACCGCTTGTCACCAAGCAAGTTCTGGAAATCGTATGCGAGAGTTTGAACTCTCAAAACTGACCAACGAGTGAGATTTCGCAACTTCCGTTGCTTATTTGTACCGCTTCACTCAGAAGCGAGGTACTCCATAGAAAGGAGGTGATCCAGCCGCACCTTCCGATACGGCTACCTTGTTACGACTTCACCCCAATCATCTACCCCACCTTCGGCGGCTGGCTCCTTGCGGTTACCCCACCGACTTCGGGTGTTG
>NZ_JAVLSX010000036.1:0-846 GCF_031583795.1 Paenibacillus sp. VCA1
CGTCTGGGAACTGAGGCATAAATATCCGGTGAAGGCACTCGTACAGCTGTCTGGTATCCCGCGCAGCACCTATTACAACCTTATAAAGCGTATAAACCAACCAGATCCGGATGCGGATTTGGGAGCTGAGATCCAGTCAATTTACGTGGAACACGATGGACGTTACGGATATCGTCGTATTCGTGATGAATTGGCAATCCGTGGGCGGAAAGTGAACCACAAGAAGGTTCAGCGGATCATGAAGGAGATGGGCCTTAAATGCCTAGTCCGCATGAAAAAGTATAAGTCATACAAAGGGACAGTCGGCAAGACTGCACCGAATCATTTGGATCGCCAGTTCACGGCGGAGGCGCCAAATGAGAAGTGGGTAACAGACATCACGGAGTTTAAGTTATTTGGAGAAAAGCTGTATCTGTCGCCTATTTTAGACCTATTCAATGGGGAAATTATCACCTATACCATTGGTTCAAGACCAACATATTCTCTGGTATCTGAGATGCTGGATGCAGGACTGGAGCGTCTGCCGGAAGGTCACCATCTTCTCTTTCATTCAGATCAAGGTTGGCATTATCAAATGAAGCAATATCGCTATGCGCTTAAGTCGAGAGGCATTCTCCAAAGCATGTCGCGGAAAGGGAATTGTTACGACAACGCCGTCATAGAGAATTTCTTCGGCATTCTCAAATCAGAGTTTCTGTACTACAAAGAGTTTAAAAATGTGGAACATTTCAAAGAAGAATTGGAAAAATATATTGAATACTACAATACCAAACGGTTAAAAGCAAAAATCAAAATGAGTCCGGTACAGTACCGAACTCATTTTGAGAAAGCTGCTTGATGAAATAA
>NZ_JAVLSX010000037.1:0-784 GCF_031583795.1 Paenibacillus sp. VCA1
TACGCCTACGTTGCTCATGCTTTCTTCGTATGTACTTGTTTTGTCTGCCGTTTCCAAAGAATCGGGTTTTACCTGTAGAAGTTACAGAAACAGCAGGAACTTTTAAACCCAGATCAATCCCCATGATATTTTCGTTGTTTGTTACACTTGTAGGCACTTCTACCGAAATCTGAGCGTACCATTTCCCTGACTTTTCAATGATACGCATCAATCCAAGTTTGGCTTTTCTCAACAGCTCCATATCTCTACTCGTCGCTGTAGCACGAAACGTTGTTTTCTTCGTCTTTTCATCTACAACGATCGGGAAAGCAACTGTATTTTCGGATACCGTGTAGTTTTGATTGTTAACGAAATATACAGGTTTTTTAAGAATGGGACGAACACCAAGTTTCTTGATTTTACTGAAAACACTTTTGGCATCACGAATCGCTTGATTACAAACGGCAGACGGAAGAATGGTTTCTACATCTTTTGTAGTCATTTTCGGGAATGCCCCCAGTTGTTCAGCCTGTGCGGTTAGTTGATTGACTACCCGAATGTACTCCTTTCCCAATTGAACTAAAATGGCTGGTTGGTCAGGGAATATACGTATCTTAACGGTTAAAACTTGCATGTGTTCACCCCCTTTTCTTTTGTTCTTCAACATAACGCTTTACGGTTTCGCTTGATACGTTTCCAGCTGTACTCACGAAAAAAGAACGTGTCCACAGACTAGGCAAATGAGCAAGATGCTCAAACTCCTGCCTTAATATTCGAGAGGTCACTCCTTTCACTTTTGCCATAA
>NZ_JAVLSX010000038.1:0-707 GCF_031583795.1 Paenibacillus sp. VCA1
GGGGTGAAGTCGTAACAAGGTAGCCGTATCGGAAGGTGCGGCTGGATCACCTCCTTTCTATGGAGTACCTCGCTTCTGAGTGAAGCGGTACAAATAAGCAACGGAAGTTGCGAAATCTCACTCGTTGTCAGTTTTGAAAGAGCAAACCTCTTTCGAAATGCGTTTGGTGGCGATGGCGGAGGGGTTCCACGCGTACCCATCCCGAACACGACCGTTAAGCCCTCCAGCGCCGATGGTACTTGGACCGAAGGGTCCTGGGAGAGTAGGACGCCGCCAAGCGCAAGCCCTTATGGGTTTGGTTTTAGAGAATATAATATGGGCCCTTAGCTCAGTTGGTTAGAGCGCACCCCTGATAAGGGTGAGGTCGGTGGTTCGAGTCCACTAGGGCCCACCATATAAATCCCATAACTGAACTTCATGCTTTATACGGGGTCCCCGGAAAGTAATCGGAATCAACTTCGTAGCATGTCGTCACTTTTTGGGGTAAAATTTGGGGCCATAGCTCAGCTGGGAGAGCGCCTGCCTTGCAAGCAGGAGGTCAGCGGTTCGATCCCGCTTGGCTCCACCAATCATGTTTTACATTTGATCCTTGAAAACTAGATACCGAAACGAATTTGCGTTTTAGAAATATCCTTTTAGCTGAACTTGTGTCAACAAGTTTAAGTAAAAGTAGCAGCGAAAGATTCGTGATGGGTGATCCTTTGTGA
>NZ_JAVLSX010000039.1:0-672 GCF_031583795.1 Paenibacillus sp. VCA1
GGGATTCTTGGGTGGTAGTCGGTCGTGCATTTCTGCTAACCGTAGTTCCCCCAAGTTCAGGGCTGTCTCATCAGCCCGTCCTAAGACAGTGCATATAGCATCTTAGGCTGACAGACTGTTACCATCTGCCACAGGTTGATTCATGATATTGATCGCTCCAACCCGATCACGATGAGCGTGGAATCCGCATGAGCATTCGTACCTTCTGTCTTTTGCCTTGTTCTTCTCCCCACAGGCAGGACAAGATTGCGAAGTGTAGGCAGGATCTACCTCCACAACCTTAATGCCGACAAGGTTTGCTTTGTAGGAGATGAATTGCCCAAGCTGATAGAATGTCCAGTTATGCAGGTTCTTTGCGTTTTTGCGGCTTGTTCTTGCCGTCTTGCGAATATTCTCTAGTCGTTCAAGCTTGATGATGGACACACCTTCCTGAATGGCTGTATCGACAATTTGCCGACTCATCTTATGGTTTTGATCTTTCATCCAACGTTGCTCTTTATTACCTAGCTTGCGAATGGCAGACAATTTTTTCAGTTTTCCTAATTTACGCCTACGTTGCTCATGCTTTCTTCGTATGTACTTGTTTTGTCTGCCGTTTCCAAAGAATCGGGTTTTACCTGTAGAAGTTACAGAAACAGCAGGAACTTTTAAACCCAGATCAATCCCCATGAT
>NZ_JAVLSX010000040.1:0-603 GCF_031583795.1 Paenibacillus sp. VCA1
TTCCCCATTCGGACATCCCCGGATCAAAGCTTGCTTACAGCTCCCCGAGGCAGTATCGTTGTTCGCCACGTCCTTCTTCGGCTCCTAGCGCCTAGGCATCCTCCGTGTGCTCTTAGTAGCTTAACCATGTCGCTCAAGTTTCGTGCTATGTGCTCTGTTGCTCGCCAGTTTCTTGATTGGAATAACCAAGGTCGAAACTGTCTCGCAAAGGATCACCCATCACGAATCTTTCGCTGCTACTTTTACTTAAACTTGTTGACACAAGTTCAGCTAAAAGGATATTTCTAAAACGCAAATTCGTTTCGGTATCTAGTTTTCAAGGATCAAATCGATGAAATATTGGTGGAGCCAAGCGGGATCGAACCGCTGACCTCCTGCTTGCAAGGCAGGCGCTCTCCCAGCTGAGCTATGGCCCCATAACAAATTCCATCAAAACCGAACAAATAGAATGATGTTTTGTCGGAACTTAAGTTCCGTATTTGTACCGCTTCACTCAGAAGCGAGGTACTCCATAGAAAGGAGGTGATCCAGCCGCACCTTCCGATACGGCTACCTTGTTACGACTTCACCCCAATCATCTACCCCACCTTCGGCGGCTGGCTC
>NZ_JAVLSX010000041.1:0-577 GCF_031583795.1 Paenibacillus sp. VCA1
GCCCACGGTTTTAATCGTGGGATGAAAGACGGCTTTGCCAGAACATCCCTTTATGGGATGGGAAGGGCAAACACATAGCACGTGTGCGTGTGTGCTTTTCTTTTTGTTTAATTGTTGTAGCTGTATGATTAAACTGATACCATTGTTTTATGGGACAAGAATATAGACGTACAGCTATAACAGTATCTCTCATTAATTATCATTTTGTTTTCTGCCCTCGTTATCGAAGAAAAGTGTTAGTAAATCAAGTGGAAATTCGATTCAAGGAGCTATTAGCTGAAATATGCCATCAGAATAACTGGATTATTGTGGCGATGAAAGTTATGCCCGATCATGTCCATCTGTTCCTGAACGGTCTTCCCACCGATTCTCCATCAGATGTTATGGCAAAAGTGAAAGGAGTGACCTCTCGAATATTAAGGCAGGAGTTTGAGCATCTTGCCCATTTGCCTAGTCTGTGGACACGTTCTTTTTTCGTGAGTACAGCTGGAAACGTATCAAGCGAAACGGTAAAGCGTTATGTTGAAGAACAAAAGAAAAGGGGGTGAACACATGCAAGTTTTAACCGTTAAGATAC
>NZ_JAVLSX010000042.1:0-559 GCF_031583795.1 Paenibacillus sp. VCA1
CCCGAAGTCGGTGGGGTAACCGCAAGGAGCCAGCCGCCGAAGGTGGGGTAGATGATTGGGGTGAAGTCGTAACAAGGTAGCCGTATCGGAAGGTGCGGCTGGATCACCTCCTTTCTATGGAGAATCGTTTCCTGCGAGGAAACATTCAAATATGCCGTAAGGCAAAATGATCTCACTCGTTGGTCAGTTTTGAGAGTTCAAACTCTCGCATACAATTTCCAGAACTTGCTTGGTGACAAGCGGTGCTGAGGATGGTATGATATAAGTCCGGTTGAAAAAACCGGATGATTTGAATCAAATTTTCATTCACACATTCGTGATGAACCGAAAAGTTGATTTTTGATCCTTGAAAACTAGATACCGAAACGAATTTGCGTTTTAGAAATATCCTTTTAGCTGCTTGTGTCTTCATTGTAAGACCAAGTAACAAAAAGTAGCATGGTTAAGCTACTAAGAGCACACGGAGGATGCCTAGGCGCTAGGAGCCGATGAAGGACGTGGCGAACAACGATACTGCCTCGGGGAGCTGTAAGCAAGCTTTGATCCGGGGATGTCCGAA
>NZ_JAVLSX010000043.1:0-540 GCF_031583795.1 Paenibacillus sp. VCA1
TTGTTTCGAACTAAGGCATTCAACTTTTTTAGATACTCATTCTCCATTTCAAGCTGCTTGATACGTTCTTCGAGGGCTTCGACAGAGCTTTCAACTACGGATCGTTTAGTAGACGAATTGGAGTTTTTTTTCATGGATGAACGCCCCTTCTTTTTTGGCTCAAGGGCTTCTAAACCGCCTGTCTCCATCTTTTTCTGCCAGGAATGCAAGATGGAGAAGTTCGAAAGGTTGAACAGAGCAGCAGTATCCATGAGAGAAGCTTTTGATTGAGCCATATGATTAAGTACGTCCAGTTTAAAGCTTGCCGGATAATTTGTATAGCCGTTAGTAAAGGCACGCTCACCATGCATCTCATAAAGCTTTAACCAATATTGAAACTGGGACTTGTTAACGCCCATTTCGTTTGCGTATTCCGTTAGCGACAGAAGATCAGAGTTATACCCTTGAATTATCGCCAATTTCCTATCCTTCGTAAATTTGGTCATAAAAAAACTGCACCTCCAACTGTTAGAGTGTGTCTAACAATTGGGGTGCAGTTCA
>NZ_JAVLSX010000044.1:0-517 GCF_031583795.1 Paenibacillus sp. VCA1
TTATGGCAAAAGTGAAAGGAGTGACCTCTCGAATATTAAGGCAGGAGTTTGAGCATCTTGCTCATTTGCCTAGTCTGTGGACACGTTCTTTTTTCGTGAGTACAGCTGGAAACGTATCAAGCGAAACGGTAAAGCGTTATGTTGAAGAACAAAAGAAAAGGGGGTGAACACATGCAAGTTTTAACCGTGAAGATACGCATATTTCCTGATCAGCCAGCCATTCTAGTTCAATTGGGAAAGGAGTACATTCGGGTCGTCAATCAACTAACCGAACGGGCTGAACAACTGGGGGCATTCCCGAAAATGACGACAAAAGATGTAGAAACCATTCTTCCGTCTGCCGTTTGTAATCAAGCGATCCGTGATGCCAAAAGTGTTTTCAGTAAAATCAAGAAACTTGGTGTTCGTCCCATTCTTAAAAAACCTGTATATTTCGTTAACAATCAAAACTACACGGTATCCGAAAATACAGTGGCTTTCCCGATCGTTGTAGATGAAAAGACGAAGAAAACGACGT
>NZ_JAVLSX010000045.1:0-459 GCF_031583795.1 Paenibacillus sp. VCA1
AGAGCAGCTTCGTAGCTGATTCCGAGTACTTTGGCGGGGCCCGGAACAAAAAGTGAAGGGTAACGCTACGGAGTATTTAAAACGCAAAACGTTTCGTATCTAGTTTTCAGGTGATCAAACATCTGAATTAAATATTGTTCCCTGATAGCTCAGTCGGTAGAGCACTCGACTGTTAATCGAGTTGTCACAGGTTCGAGTCCTGTTCGGGGAGCCATTATGGAGAGGTGTCCGAGTTGGCCGAAGGAGCACGATTGGAAATCGTGTAGGCGTCAAAAGCGTCTCGAGGGTTCGAATCCCTCTCTCTCCGCCATAATACTTATAAATGTTATCATGGCCCGTTGGTCAAGGGGTTAAGACACCTCCCTTTCACGGAGGTAACAGGGGTTCGAATCCCCTACGGGTCACCATGGAGACTTAGCTCAGCTGGGAGAGCATCTGCCTTACAAGCAGAGGGTCGGG
>NZ_JAVLSX010000046.1:0-397 GCF_031583795.1 Paenibacillus sp. VCA1
CAGCCGCCGAAGGTGGGGTAGATGATTGGGGTGAAGTCGTAACAAGGTAGCCGTATCGGAAGGTGCGGCTGGATCACCTCCTTTCTATGGAGAATCGCTTCCTGTAACGGAAGCATTCAAATATGCCTCAAGCTTACGAAGCGAGCTTTACTTCGTAAAGCTTTCATCTCACTCGTTGGTCAGTTTTGAGAGTTCAAACTCTCGCATACGATTTCCAGAACTTGCTTGGTGACAAGCGTGCTGAGGATGGTATGATATAAGTCCGGTTGAAAAAAACCGGATGATTTGATCCTTGAAAACTAGATACCGAAACGAATTTGCGTTTTAGAAATATCCTTTTAGCTGAACTTGTGTCAACAAGTTTAAGTAAAAGTAGCAGCGAAAGATTCGTGATGGG
>NZ_JAVLSX010000047.1:0-383 GCF_031583795.1 Paenibacillus sp. VCA1
CCGTGTGCTCTTAGTAGCTTAACCATGCTACTCTTTCATTACTTGGTCTTACAATGAAGACACAAGCAGCTAAAAGGATATTTCTAAAACGCAAATTCGTTTCGGTATCTAGTTTTCAAGGATCAAAACCCGGTTTTTCAACCGGACTTATATCATACCATCCTCAGCACCGCTTGTCACCAAGCAAGTTCTGGAAATCGCATGCGAGAGTTTGAACTCTCAAAACTGACCAACGAGTGAGATCATTTTGCCTTGCGGCATATTTGAATGCTTCCGTTACAGGAAGCGATTCTCCATAGAAAGGAGGTGATCCAGCCGCACCTTCCGATACGGCTACCTTGTTACGACTTCACCCCAATCATCTACCCCACCTTCGGCGGCTG
>NZ_JAVLSX010000048.1:0-263 GCF_031583795.1 Paenibacillus sp. VCA1
CCCCCCTCAAGATGAGATTTCCCAGTATGTAAGACCCCTTGAAGACGACGAGGTAGATAGGTTGGAGGTGGAAGTGCAGCAATGCATGGAGCTGACCAATACTAATCGGTCGAGGGCTTATCCTAAATAACCCACCAAAGTGAAGAGCAGCTTCGTAGCTGATTTCGAGTACTTTGGCGGGGCCCGGAACAAAAAGTGAAGGGTAACGCTACGGAGTATTTAAAACGCAAAACGTTTCGTATCTAGTTTTCAGGTGATCAAAC
>NZ_JAVLSX010000049.1:0-255 GCF_031583795.1 Paenibacillus sp. VCA1
TTTATACGCTTTATAAGGTTGTAATAGGTGCTGCGCGGGATACCAGACAGCTGTACGAGTGCCTTCACCGGATATTTATGCCTCAGTTCCCAGACGGCTTGTGCTTTGTCCTGTTTGGTGATTTTTCCTTGTTTCGAACTAAGGCATTCAACTTTTTTAGATACTCATTCTCCATTTCAAGCTGCTTGATACGTTCTTCGAGGGCTTCGACAGAGCTTTCAACTACGGATCGTTTAGTAGACGAATTGGAGTTTT
>NZ_JAVLSX010000050.1:0-255 GCF_031583795.1 Paenibacillus sp. VCA1
TTGATCCTGGCTCAGGACGAACGCTGGCGGCGTGCCTAATACATGCAAGTCGAGCGGACCTTAGCGATCTTCGGATCGCTCTTGGTTAGCGGCGGACGGGTGAGTAACACGTAGGCAACCTGCCTGCGAGACTGGGATAACTACCGGAAACGGTAGCTAATACCGGATAATTTATCGCTTCGCATGGAGCGGTAATGAAAGACGGAGCAATCTGTCACTTGCAGATGGGCCTGCGGCGCATTAGCTAGTTGGTGA
>NZ_JAVLSX010000051.1:0-255 GCF_031583795.1 Paenibacillus sp. VCA1
CGGGTCTACGCCCACGTACTTATTCGCCCTATTCAGACTCGCTTTCGCTGCGGCTACGGCTTCTCACCTTAACCTTGCACGGGAACGTAACTCGCCGGTTCATTCTACAAAAGGCACGCCATCACCCATAGATCGGGCTCTGACTTCTTGTAAGCACACGGTTTCAGGTTCTATTTCACTCCCCTTCCGGGGTGCTTTTCACCTTTCCCTCACGGTACTGTTTCACTATCGGTCGCTAGGGAGTATTTAGCCTTA
>NZ_JAVLSX010000052.1:0-255 GCF_031583795.1 Paenibacillus sp. VCA1
AGTTGAAAGCTCTGTCGAAGCCCTCGAAGAACGTATCAAGCAGCTTGAAATGGAGAATGAGTATCTAAAAAAGTTGAATGCCTTAGTTCGAAACAAAGAAAAATCACCAAACAGGACAAAGCACAAGTCGTCTGGGAACTGAGGCATAAATATCCGGTGAAGGCACTCGTACAGCTGTCTGGTATCCCGCGCAGCACCTATTACAACCTTATAAAGCGTATAAACCAACCAGATCCGGATGCGGATTTGGGAGCT
>NZ_JAVLSX010000053.1:0-252 GCF_031583795.1 Paenibacillus sp. VCA1
ATTTGATCCTTGAAAACTAGATACCGAAACGAATTTGCGTTTTAGAAATATCCTTTTAGCTGAACTTGTGTCAACAAGTTTAAGTAAAAGTAGCAGCGAAAGATTCGTGATGGGTGATCCTTTGTGAGACAGTTTCGACCTTGGTTATTCCAATCAAGAAACTGGCGAGCAACAGAGCACATAGCACGAAACTTGAGCGAATTGGTTAAGCTACTAAGAGCACACGGAGGATGCCTAGGCGCTAGGAGCCGA
>NZ_JAVLSX010000054.1:0-252 GCF_031583795.1 Paenibacillus sp. VCA1
TAAGGCTAAATACTCCCTAGCGACCGATAGTGAAACAGTACCGTGAGGGAAAGGTGAAAAGCACCCCGGAAGGGGAGTGAAATAGAACCTGAAACCGTGTGCTTACAAGAAGTCAGAGCCCGATCTAGGGGTGATGGCGTGCCTTTTGTAGAATGAACCGGCGAGTTACGTTCCCGTGCAAGGTTAAGGTGAGAAGCCGTAGCCGCAGCGAAAGCGAGTCTGAATAGGGCGACGAAGTACGTGGGCGTAGAC
>NZ_JAVLSX010000055.1:0-251 GCF_031583795.1 Paenibacillus sp. VCA1
GAAGGACGTGGCGAACAACGATACTGCCTCGGGGAGCTGTAAGCAAGCTTTGATCCGGGGATGTCCGAATGGGGAAACCCGGCTGGTGTAATAGCCAGTCACTCATAACTGAATACATAGGTTATGAAGAGGCATACCAGGGGAACTGAAACATCTAAGTACCCTGAGGAAGAGAAAACAAAAGTGATTCCGTTAGTAGCGGCGAGCGAATGCGGATTAGCCTAAACCGGTCAGCTTGCTGGCCGGGGTTG
>NZ_JAVLSX010000056.1:0-243 GCF_031583795.1 Paenibacillus sp. VCA1
AAACAGGATTTTTGCGCTGCCTTTGCTTCGATGATTATTCACCGGCAAAATATCCATCCTTAGAAGGGACATGCAGCTTTAAAAATCAGTTCAGATGTTTGATCACCTGAAAACTAGATACGAAACGAATCTGCATTTTATACTTTTAGGATAAGCCCTCGACCGATTAGTATTGGTCAGCTCCATGCATTGCTGCACTTCCACCTCCAACCTATCTACCTCGTCGTCTTCAAGGGGTCTTAC
>NZ_JAVLSX010000057.1:0-243 GCF_031583795.1 Paenibacillus sp. VCA1
TGATGGAGCAGTACGGAGGCGCTGACGGCGAATTGGCGGCGGCCTTGCGTTATTTAAACCAGCGTTACACGATTCCCGACAAAGTCATCGGTTTGTTGAACGACATCGGCACGGAGGAATTCGCGCATCTGGAAATGATTGCCACCATGGTGTATAAACTGACGAAAGACGCTTCCGTCGAGGAACTGAAGGCTGCGGGGCTTGGCGCGCATTACGCGGCGCATGACAAGGCGCTTTTCTACG
>NZ_JAVLSX010000058.1:0-243 GCF_031583795.1 Paenibacillus sp. VCA1
TTAACAGAGGTTGGGATAATATAACCATGATGAATCGATTTTTGATTGCATGTAGCCTAACATATAATAAGGAAGTTTCTCGCGAGAATTATGAACGACAACTATGATGTGCAGAAGAATTCGCGCATCTGGAAATGATTGCCACCATGGTGTATAAACTGACGAAAGACGCTTCCGTCGAGGAACTGAAGGCTGCGGGGCTTGGCGCGCATTACGCGGCGCATGACAAGGCGCTTTTCTACG
>NZ_JAVLSX010000059.1:0-238 GCF_031583795.1 Paenibacillus sp. VCA1
ATCTGGTAAGGCTAAATACTCCCTAGCGACCGATAGTGAAACAGTACCGTGAGGGAAAGGTGAAAAGCACCCCGGAAGGGGAGTGAAATAGAACCTGAAACCGTGTGCTTACAAGAAGTCAGAGCCCATTTTAGGGGTGATGGCGTGCCTTTTGTAGAATGAACCGGCGAGTTACGTTCCCGTGCAAGGTTAAGGTGAGAAGCCGTAGCCGCAGCGAAAGCGAGTCTGAATAGGGCGA
>NZ_JAVLSX010000060.1:0-236 GCF_031583795.1 Paenibacillus sp. VCA1
TAGGGGTGATGGCGTGCCTTTTGTAGAATGAACCGGCGAGTTACGTTCCCGTGCAAGGTTAAGGTGAGAAGCCGTAGCCGCAGCGAAAGCGAGTCTGAATAGGGCGACGAAGTACGTGGGCGTAGACCCGAAACCGTGTGATCTACCCCTGTCCAGGGTGAAGGTGCGGTAACACGCACTGGAGGCCCGAACCCACGAATGTTGAAAAATTCGGGGATGAGGTGGGGGTAGCGGAG
>NZ_JAVLSX010000061.1:0-233 GCF_031583795.1 Paenibacillus sp. VCA1
CTCCGCTACCCCCACCTCATCCCCGAATTTTTCAACATTCGTGGGTTCGGGCCTCCAGTGCGTGTTACCGCACCTTCACCCTGGACAGGGGTAGATCACACGGTTTCGGGTCTACGCCCACGTACTTATTCGCCCTATTCAGACTCGCTTTCGCTGCGGCTACGGCTTCTCACCTTAACCTTGCACGGGAACGTAACTCGCCGGTTCATTCTACAAAAGGCACGCCATCACCC
>NZ_JAVLSX010000062.1:0-230 GCF_031583795.1 Paenibacillus sp. VCA1
TTTAGGATAAGCCCTCGACCGATTAGTATTGGTCAGCTCCATGCATTGCTGCACTTCCACCTCCAACCTATCTACCTCGTCGTCTTCAAGGGGTCTTACATACTGGGAAATCTCATCTTGAGGGGGGCTTCACGCTTAGATGCTTTCAGCGCTTATCCCGTCCGTACGTAGCTACCCAGCCATGCTCCTGGCGGAACAACTGGTGCACCAGCGGTACGTCCATCCCGGTC
>NZ_JAVLSX010000063.1:0-229 GCF_031583795.1 Paenibacillus sp. VCA1
CGGGATGGACGTACCGCTGGTGCACCAGTTGTTCCGCCAGGAGCATGGCTGGGTAGCTACGTACGGACGGGATAAGCGCTGAAAGCATCTAAGCGTGAAGCCCCCCTCAAGATGAGATTTCCCAATTCGTAAGACCCCTTGAAGACGACGAGGTAGATAGGTTGGAGGTGGAAGTGCAGCAATGCATGGAGCTGACCAATACTAATCGGTCGAGGGCTTATCCTAAAAG
>NZ_JAVLSX010000064.1:0-224 GCF_031583795.1 Paenibacillus sp. VCA1
TTTATACGCTTTATAAGGTTGTAATAGGTGCTGCGCGGGATACCAGACAGCTGTACGAGTGCCTTCACCGGATATTTATGCCTCAGTTCCCAGACGGCTTGTGCTTTGTCCTGTTTGGTGATTTTTCTTTGTTTCGAACTAAGGCATTCAACTTTTTTAGATACTCATTCTCCATTTCAAGCTGCTTGATACGTTCTTCGAGGGCTTCGACAGAGCTTTCAACT
>NZ_JAVLSX010000065.1:0-223 GCF_031583795.1 Paenibacillus sp. VCA1
AAAGTGAAGAGCAGCTTCGTAGCTGATTTCGAGTACTTTGGCGGGGCCCGGAACAAAAAGTGAAGGGTAACGCTACGGAGTATTTAAAACGCAAAACGTTTCGTATCTAGTTTTCAGGTGATCAAACATCTGAACTGATTTTTAAAGCTGCATGTCCCTTCTAAGGATGGATATTTTGCCGGTGAATAATCATCGAAGCAAAGGCAGCGCAAAAATCCTGTTT
>NZ_JAVLSX010000066.1:0-208 GCF_031583795.1 Paenibacillus sp. VCA1
GAAAGTCGTCAACCGTTTGTCGAAAATTGAACAAAGAAAAAACCCTTGTGGGTCAAGGGTTTCAGAGCTTTTTGTATCTAAAGCGGGTGATGGGAATCGAACCCACGCTACCAGCTTGGAAGGCTGGTACCGCCCCTAGTCTGTGGTGTTCAATTTGGGCATAAAACCTTATAGATTAACGGTTTTTCGATTTTTCTCCTAGTCTGTG
>NZ_JAVLSX010000067.1:0-204 GCF_031583795.1 Paenibacillus sp. VCA1
TTCCCCATTCGGACATCCCCGGATCAAAGCTTGCTTACAGCTCCCCGAGGCAGTATCGTTGTTCGCCACGTCCTTCTTCGGCTCCTAGCGCCTAGGCATCCTCCGTGTGCTCTTAGTAGCTTAACCAATTCGCTCAAGTTTCGTGCTATGTGCTCTGTTGCTCGCCAGTTTCTTGATTGGAATAACCAAGGTCGAAACTGTCTC
>NZ_JAVLSX010000068.1:0-204 GCF_031583795.1 Paenibacillus sp. VCA1
GAGACAGTTTCGACCTTGGTTATTCCAATCAAGAAACTGGCGAGCAACAGAGCACATAGCACGAAACTTGAGCGAATTGGTTAAGCTACTAAGAGCACACGGAGGATGCCTAGGCGCTAGGAGCCGATGAAGGACGTGGCGAACAACGATACTGCCTCGGGGAGCTGTAAGCAAGCTTTGATCCGGGGATGTCCGAATGGGGAA